>CAXSBN010000080.1:0-2012 GCA_964236135.1 uncultured Phycisphaerae bacterium | reverse complement strand
CCAACGCTAGCGTTCCTGGTCAATCGATGCTTGCGTTGCTTTATTGAAGCGATGCTACGTCTTAGTTTACGGCTCATCTCCGGATTAGACTTCCCCGCCTCAATCATCGAAAGCAGTTGGCTATCTTGTTCCGCTGTCCATTTGAACAGCCGCGGCGGCGTCATTTCTTCACTTTCAAACCGAGTTCGACGAGCCGGCGGATGGCCATGGGTAAGAATCAGTTCCGGTCTGTGATCTTTCCCTTACCTTCGCAGGACGTGCACTTAACGGGATAAATTCTGCGGCCTGGTGCTGGCTGCGCCACAAATAAGATATCCCGTTCCATAGCAAGCGGGGCACATCAGCTCTTTGATCTTGTCGCCTCTCATATCGTTGACCCTTTGTCGTTCCGGTTTGGCCCTTTGAAGTCACCCGGATCTCGACCAGCCGGCGGTTCAGTGAAATTTCCACTGCAAAGCGACCCAGATAAGAAAGACCAGGCAGCAATTATCCAGACCTTTGTGTCTCTTGCCCATTTCCAATGGTGCCGTCGCGGAGTTGGTAGGAATTGAGGGTGGCGTAGTCTCCGGGGTGATCAACCTCGAATCATCCGGCGTTGAAGCGTCGGACTGGAGACCACGCCATGACGAGCCTTACCACGAAGTCTGATTCCTCGCAGCCAGCAGCAGAGTCAGCTTCCCGACTTTTCGACAACTGGTTCGATCCGATCGAGGCCGAGGTACGGGCTCGATCGCGTCAGTTCATCGAAGAACTGATCCGCAGCGAGCTTGACGCCGTGTTGGCGCGACCGCGTTACGAGCGAAGCCAGATGGCCGGCAATGAAGGAAAAGCCGGCGTTGCGGGCCACCGCCACGGTAGCCGCACGCGGTCGCTGACAGGCACATTCGGGCCGATCGAGATCGCGGTGCCGCGTGCTCGGCTGACCACGCCCGAGGGCAAGACGACGGAATGGAAGAGCCAGGCGCTGCGGGCCTACCAGCGCCGGACGCTGGCCGCCGATGCGCTGATCGCGAGCACGTATCTCGCCGGCACCAACACCCGCCGGGTGCGTCGTGCGCTGGCGGGCTTGTTCGACGGAACGGTCGGCAAGGACACGGTGAGCCGGACATGGCGGAAGGTGAAGAGCGACTGGGACGCCTGGAACACCCGCCCGCTGGCCGGGGAGCCGGTCGTGCGCCTGATCCTCGACGGCACCGTTGTTCGCGTGCGGCTCGACCGCAAGGCGACCTCGATCTCGCTGCTCGTCGTTCTCGGCGTGCGCGTGGACGGCCAGAAGGTTTTGCTCGCGATCAAGAGCATGGGCGGCGAGAGCGCCGAAGCATGGCGCACTGTCCTGGACGATCTCATCACGCGCGGACTGCGGCGGCCAGAGTTCCTCATTGTCGATGGCGCGCCGGGGCTCGACAAGGCCATTGCCTCGGTCTGGGACGGCGTGCCGGTCCAGCGCTGCACGGTCCACAAGCACAGGAACCTGTTCGCCCATGCCCCCGAGCGGCTGCATGACGAGATCACCGCGGATTACAACGACATGATCTACGCGACGACGCCTGAGGAGATCGAAACGCGCCGCAAAGCCTTCATCCGCAAATGGAGGCTGAAGCATCGCGCTGTTGCCGACAGCCTGGAGGAAGCCGGCGATCGCCTCTTCACCTTCACCCGCCTGCCGCCGAGCCAATGGCGCAGCGTACGCACCACCAATGCGATCGAGCGATTGCACGAAGAGTTCAAGCGACGGATCAAGACCCAAACCGTTCTGCCATCGGCCGACACCGCCGCGATGTTGTTCTGGGCGCTACTTGCATCTGGGCAGATCAACATGCGCAAGGTCGATGGTTGGCAGACGCTCGCCACAAAACCCATCGATCAGCCAATTGACCTTGCCGCCTGAAACGATACCTTCATGTGACCGGAGAATGCGCCACTCTAAATTCCAACCACTTTCCGGACGGCACCCACGCGACTATTGTCATCGACGCTTATCAGTGCATGACTAATGATCTCGTCTTCGATCA
>CAXSBN010000079.1:0-2584 GCA_964236135.1 uncultured Phycisphaerae bacterium | reverse complement strand
GACCCCTCACCCTGCCTCTCCCCGAGTACAGGGAGAGGAGTTAATAGAATGCGGTCGCCTTGGAAAATCGCGGGAGGAGATGATGAACGAGTCGACAAACCCGCCGCCGCTGGATTATGCGCAGCCTCGCCCCGAACAGCTCGAGGCACTGCGTGCTGGCGAGCGAGCCGCGACCAAGATTCGCCGCGCGACGCGATTCGCGCGCGGCGATGCTTGGACGCTCGCCGTTGCCGCCGGCCTCACACTCATCACGGGCTACAATGATCTGAGTGCAATTCTTCTCGGCGCCCTACTGGCTGTGATCTGCTGGAGCGAATTTCGCGGGGCAACCGAGCTTTCGCAGTTTAACCTCGCCGCTCCACGGCGTCTCGCGATCAACCAAATGTTGCTTGCTGGTACCATCACGCTTTACTGCATCTGGCGAATTTACGTGACGCGCAACGCACCGTCGTCTATTTCAAAGGAACTGGCCGACGCCGATCCGCAAGTCGCCGAAATGCTTGGCAGCGACCTCGCGAACATGGAACGAACCGTTTATCTCTGGCTTTATGTCACAGCGATCTTCGCGACATGCGTCGGCCAGGGCTGCATCGCCGTCTACTATGATTCGCGCCGCAAAATCGTCGAGCGATATTTGCAAGACACGCCGTTATGGGTTGTCGACTTTCAAAGACGCGGCCTGAACCTCAAGCAATATAAACCGTAGCGAGCGGAGCGCGGGGTCGGATGCCGTGACACCATCCGCCGCCCGAGTCATGAGCGTCCCGCCTACGCAACTCGCTGATTCACGCATGCATCGATCGCTTCAAAAGCTGATCAACCGCCTCGCGCGCCGGGAGCGACGGTTGCGCGCCGAATGTCGAACACGCGATAGCGCCGGCGGCGTTTGCGAAATGTAATGCGGCGACGCGCGGCATCTGCTCGGCCTGAGCGACTGCCAGCGCTGCGGTGAAGGCATCGCCCGCGGCCGTCGTATCCTGCACGACGACTTTGTACGGCTCGCCGACTTCGAGACCATCCTCGACCATTGCTGAGAGGCAGCCGTTCGCTCCCAGCTTCAGCACAACCGACCTGGGCCCACGCGCGAGCAAATCTGCCGCGATCTGCTTCGCATCCGGTACGACTTTCCGCTTCACCGATGGTCGATCGTCGAGGCCAAGCAACATTTCGGCCTCATGCTGGTTTGGCGAGAGAAGATGAACGCCATAAAATTCGCGCGGCAGACCATCAGCCGGCACGGGTGTTGGATCGAGAATCGTGAAGACGTCATGTTCGACGCAAAGGCGAATGGCGCGATGCACCGTGTCGAGCGGAATCTCAAGCTGCAAGAGCACGACCGAAGCGCCACGAATCAATTCGGCGGCAGCATCGACGTCGTGCGGCTGCATCGCCGCGTTCGCGCCGGCGTTGACAATGATCGAATTTTCGCCGAATTCATCGACAAAGATCATTGCCGTGCCGGTCGCGGCCCCCTCCGTGACGACAACGTTCTCAATATTCACGCCATGCCGCGACATGTTATTGATGAGCCGGTCGCCGAAATCATCTTCGCCGACGCGACCGACCATGTGCACCGCCACATTCCCGTTGCTGAGTTTCGCCGCCGCGACAGCCTGATTCGCCCCCTTTCCACCCGGCACGGTCATCAGTCGATCGCCGGCGACAGTCTCGCCCGGTCGAGGCATTCGCGCCACGCGCGACACCAGGTCCATGTTGATCGATCCAATAACGACGATCGGTCCGCGTGCCATGAAAACGACCGTACGACGATCGAAAAAATGCGACAACCTTCGAAGTTGGCAGATCGCCGGGGCACTAACATTTTCGTTGAATATGCAAAACGCTGCAATGCAATCGGAGGCTCACTTATGAAAGTCACTCACGACTTCCATCACGTAACACCGCCAGGAATGCTTCTCCATACTGCTTCACTCGCGCCGGCCCCATGCCTTTAATCTGCGCGAGGGCATCTAGTCCATTCGGCGTCTGTAGCGCGATTTGTTTCAACGTGCGATCGTGACAGATCACGTACGCCGGGACGGATGCTTCCTTCGCCAGCTCCGACCGCGCGGCCCGCAGCCGCTCAAAGCGCGACGCCGCGTCGGGGTCGGCCTGCGCGAAATCGGAATCATCATCCGAAATTTTCTGCGAATAGGGATCGCGCGATCGCCCGGCCAATTTCTGCGGCACTAAATCGATCAGCATTGCCGGTGCCGCCTGCTCACCCTTCATCACACTGACGCCCGCGGCCGTCAGTTCCATTACCGGCCTAAACTTCACCCCGGCCGGATCGCGTTGCCGGGCAAGGCCCGCCTCAATTATCCGGTGCAACATTGCTATTACGCGCGTCACCGAAGTTGCCCGCATCAAGCCAAACACGCTCAATTGTTCGAAGCCCCACCGTTCCGTGCGCTCATTGCGTGCACCGACAAGCACATCGGCCACCGTTCCAACGCCGAAACTACCCCGCAGCCGCGCGACGGCCGAAAGAAGCTGCCGCACGACCGTCGTCACCTCCTCTGGAACGATCAGATCACCCGCGCCCGGGACGATGTCGCCGCGACGGCAGATATCGCATTGGCAG
>CAXSBN010000078.1:0-2618 GCA_964236135.1 uncultured Phycisphaerae bacterium | reverse complement strand
TTCGCGGGCAGGGCGGGCGACGAATGTCAGGTCGAACCCCGGTCCACGCGCCTTGTCGTCTTGGAAAAGGGAGCAGGATTGGGCGAAGGGAGTACCGGCGCGTCGTCGTCGGTATGCCGCGCGAAGTACACGCGGGACGAAACCGTCATACTCGCGCGCGACGGCATCGCGGCTTATCGCAACTGGTCCGATTTCACCGGCTTGAGCGATCCGCTTACCAAGCTTCACGCACCCGGCGTCGTGTGGCTCGGCAACGGCCGCAGCGACTGGCCGGTTGACGAAGCCGCGCGCCTCCAAGGGCTGGGCGTTGCCGCTGAAGTGGTCGATGATGCCACGCTGAGCGAACGATACCCGGCCCTCAACGCGTGCGTTTACGCGCCGGACCTGGAAAGCGGTGAGGATCATGATTGTCGCAGCGGCGGCCCGCACCTCATCGAAACCCTGGGGGGCTACGTCGATCCAGCAGATGCGCTTTCCGACCTTCTTCGCGCTGTACGCCTGAATGGCGTCGATGTGCGCTTCAACAGCGAAATCACCGTCGTCGAAAAAACCTCGGGCGCCGTCAGTGGCGTCGGCCTGCGGTCGGGCGCGACCCTGTCCTGCGGCGCGCTCGTGACGGCTTCGGGGCCATGGTGCAATGTCCTGTATGCGGCTGCGGAGTTGAAGAACAAATGGCCGCTCATCCCTATCCGCATTCAGATCGTGTATCTGGACCGTCCGGCCACTGTCGTCGGCGAAATACCGGTGTGTTCGGATGCCGTCGGCGGTATCTATTTTCGTCCCCAGAATCGCGGCCAGCAACTGCTCGTTGGGTCAGTGCGCGAAGAGGATGAGCAGGAAAGTGTGGCGGACCCCGACAACTTCGATCGCGGCGTCGACGATCAGTTCGTACGGGAGAAGATTCACCTGCTTCAACACCGGCTTCACGGTCTCGATGTCATCCGCAACGTGCGCGGTTACAGCGGGCTTTATACAACCAACCAGGTCGACGTTCATCCTGTCGTTGGCGAAACGCCGATCAAGGGCCTTTATGTCGCTAATGGCTTCAGCGGTCATGGGTTCAAGATGGCGCCGGCCATCGGTTCGCTCGTGGCCAGCGCCATCACCGGTTTGCGCTTGCCCAGCGACACCGAAGTCGATCCCGCATTTCTCGCCTTTGACCGTCTGCCCATCAGCATAGCGTCGCGCAGCGTGCTGGCCTGACATGAACCGAACTCGCCCGCATCGAATTACGAGCTGCCGGATCCGCTGATCCGGCGTCGAAGCCGCGTCGACCAGGCGCCGGCGCATCGTATTTCGAACGAAGAGTTTTCCAAATGAACCAATATACATCGTCTGCTGACGAGACGCGAACTGCCGAAGTTGCTCGCACTCTCAAACATTTAACCGATCAACTCGCGATACTTGAAGTCGAGATCGACGACTGCCCGCATACGGCGCTGCGCGTGTTAAACCTGATCGTCCTGCGCGGACTCACGCCGCTAACGATCGAGGTCAAACGTCTTGCCGACGGCCAGAGGATCACCGTTAACATCGAACCTCTCACGGATGATGCTTCAGCGATACTCCTCGCTAAGATCGAAGCGATTGTATCCGTGCGTTCGGCCGCATTTTGTACGAAACTCAGCTTGGATGACGATGCTGGCGCCCGTCATTCCAGCGCGCCGGACACAACGCGTACATAGACGTCCGCGAGATTGCCGTTGGAATGCGGATTGCTCTCGATGACATATCGACAGGGCATCAGCTGCCGCGCGTTCTTTAGGGAGATGAAGATGTTTCAGGAAAACGCGCTCGGTAGAGCGCTGGCAGGGACCGGCGCTGCCACCAATCTTGCCGGCACTTGGATCAATGAACTTGGCTCGGAAGTGGTGCTTGTGCAGACGCGCGACGCTCTGTCAGGCACTTATGAAAGCGCTGTGAGCACTGGTGGTACGAAGACGACCGGGGATCTCGTCGGCTATGTCGACGGCGACCTGATTTCGTTTTCGGTGCATTGGCGTGATTTTCAGGCGATCACGGCGTGGGTAGGACAACTCGACCCCAAATCGCCGAAGGACACGATAAACACGTTGTGGCAGATGACGAAGCAGGTGCGGCGGGCGATGAATGGGCTTCCATCAATGCGGGCGCGGATACTTTCACGCGTAAATGAAGAGCGGCTAGAGTCGGGGGTTTGGACCGGAGCAGCGCTTACGCGCCGCTCCGGCTAGGACGGAAATCAAACAGCGGGATGCCGAGCTTGCGGGCCTTGTCGGCGAGGTTGTCCTGGATGCCGGTGCCGGCGAACACAATCACCCCGATCGGCAGCACGTCGAGCATCGCGTCGTTGCGCTTGAACGGTGCGGCCTTGGCGTGGCGGGTCCAGTCGGGCTTGAACGCTATCTGCGCAACCTTGCGATTGTCCGCCCAGCGCGACGCGATCAGCTCGGCGCCTTTGGGCGATCCACCGTGCATCAGCACCATGCCGGGGTGCTTGGCCGCGACCTTATCGAGCGTGTCCCAGATCAGCCGGTGATCGGTGACGTCGGCCCCGCCGGTGAACGCGATCTTCGGACCTGCCGGCAGCATCACCTCGGTCTCGGCGCGCCTGCGGGCGGCAAGGAAGTCGCGGCTGT
>CAXSBN010000077.1:0-2676 GCA_964236135.1 uncultured Phycisphaerae bacterium | reverse complement strand
TTGGCGCCAGCAGCGGCGTCGTCACCGAGGCCGCTGGCGAGGCGAGCGAAACGTTACCGTCGATCACGGTCTTGACGACGTAACGATAGTTGCTCCCCTCGGCGGCGGTGGAATCGGTGAACGTCTGCGTGTCGTCGCCATCGTCGATGCGCGGCACCGCGGCGGTGGAAAAGCTCGCGACATTGCCGGTAGCGGTGTTCGTCCGTTGGACAGTGAAGCTCGACGCGTTGGTCGACCCGTACGGCCAGTGCAGCGTCACGTGCGTGGGATCGGTGGCGGTCGCGGTCAGACTTGATGGAGCGGTGGGCAGGGTGGTGGCAGACGTATTTATAAATCCGGAATAAACGCCCTGGCCGACGGCCATCAGGTAAAACGAGCAAGTAGAGTTCGGCGACAAGCCAGAGATGACCGCCGACGTCGAATCGGCCGGCACGACGATCGGACTCTCGTCGCCGTCGAAGATCATGTATTGAAACTCGACGGCCGAATGATCCGTCCAGTTTAGGCGTACCTGCGTGTCGGAGATCGGCGTCGCGACCAGATCGGTCGGCGCGTTGATCGGTGTGAAGATATATCGCTTTGGGGTGTAGGCGGTGTCATGGCCGTTGCCGTAAGCGCGGATGCGATAAAAGACTTGCTGCCCCTCGGGCAGGCTGGACCAGTCGTCGACGAAGCTGCCGACGCCGGTGGTGTCGGTTGAATCGTTGAAGTAGGTATCGAACGTGTGGCCGTCGAGCGAGCGCTCGATCCGCCAGCCGGTTTCACCGGTGACCGAATTGGCATCCCAGTTGATGGTGCACTGCGAGTTGGATGTTTGCGACATCGAAAAAATATTCGGCCCGGTGGGCGGGGGCGAGAGGAAGTGTCCATAGGCTGAATTGAGGATGCCGTAATCAGTAGGATTAATGTTGAAGTCGAAGTTGAAGTCTCCATGCGCCCAGGTCGCGCCGCCGCGAACGCCGCGAACGCCAAAGTACATCTGAACCACGCCTCGGTCGCCGTCACCCACGATGCCGTCGTGGTTGGCATCGCCGGCCAACACGAAGTCGTCATAATGCCAGTCGGAATACATCGCAGGAATCACTCCCGCCGCCGCCGACAGCCGGTAGTACCCATCCGGCAGCACGCCGGGGATGTTCGCGATCGAGCTGTGGGCCGACGGCGCGGTGATGAACAGCGCGTTGGGATTGGCCGGATCGGCCGACAACTTGGTGTTCAGGATCTGCTGATCGGTGGTGACGTTATCCAGGTCGAACGGGCTCACCCGCGTGCTTAAGTCGCCGGGGAATAGATTCGCGACCGGCGTGTCGAACACGACGTGAAACGCGTTAGGCGCGTGAGCGCAATCCAGCGACGCCGACACGATCGAGGTCAGCAGCGTGCGCGGTTCCAGTTGCTCGATGACCTGCCGACCCCGCGGCCGCGATGTCGCCGCGCGGCGGTTGCGATGAGAGTTCCTGATCATCCGTGAAGCCCCTTTTGTCTAAAACCAAATCGAAACACCCAGCCGACGTGAGGCGCGGAGTTTGCCAATCAGGTGACGATCTTGTCAATCAGAGAGAAGAAGATTGTTGTTTTGCTAACATTCCGGCGAGCAACATGATTCAAAAAGTTCACATCATTTAGCCGGCGAGCTTGCTCGCCGGGGGTTACCGGGCGGGGGGCGACGGCGAGCAAGCTCGCCGGCTAAATGGGGGTTGGGGGCGGACGACGTTGCGCAAAATCTGCTTGCGTCTCATAACGATTATTGCGCGTTCATCGCTCAAGCATTCTTTAGGGTGCCGTCGATAGCGTTTCGGAAGAAAAATGTTGCAGGCCGGCACGCAGGATTTGCCGGTGCAGCTTGCGGAGGCGGTCGAAGGGCAGGTGCGGTTGTTCGCTATGACTGAAGTCGCCAATGAGCGGCTTCCTTTTTCAGGAATGAATGCGTCGTTCAACGGATTGAAGCGTCGCGCATGCAGCCGTCAAACGGATTCGACGGCCTGCGCGATCCAGACACAACGTCACGGAGAGACAAAGACATGAGCCGTATCAACACAAACGTCAGCTCGCTCGTTGCGCAGCGGGTTCTGAACAAGAACAATGACTCGCTCAATACCAGCCTGCAACGTCTAAGCACGGGTTTGAAGATCAACTCCGGCAAGGACAACCCGGCGGGCCTGATCGCATCGGAAGGTTTGAAATCGGAACAGGCGGGCATCACGCAGGCGATTGATAACGCCGGCCGCGCCAACAACATTATCGGAACCGCCGAGGGTGGCTTGAGCGAGGTCAGCAACCTGCTGACCGAGCTTCAGAGCCTGGTCAGCCAGGCCGCCAACAGCGGCGGGCTGTCGAAGGAAGAAACGCAGGCCAACCAGCTTCAGGTCGACTCGATTCTGTCGACGATCAATCGCATCGCGCAGAGCACGAGCTTCAACGGCGCAAAGCTGCTGAACGGCAATTACGACTACACGACCAGCGGCGTGACGAGCACCGCGCTCGACAACGTGCGGATCAATGCCGCCAACATTCCCGACGGGGCGGCGGTCAACGTGGTCGTGCAAGTGACGGCGTCGGCCCAGACCGGCAACCTCGGTCATATCGGTGGAGCGACCAGCGCCGTGACGTTGGAGATCGCCGGTGCCGACGGCACGACGCAGCTGAGCTTCGCGTCCGGCACGGCCGCCAGCTCGA
>CAXSBN010000076.1:0-3066 GCA_964236135.1 uncultured Phycisphaerae bacterium | reverse complement strand
TCCCTGCCTCTCCCCGAGTACGGAGAGAGGAGTTAATAGAATGCGGTTGCCCTGGAGCCGATGCGAAGACCGGCCGCGGGATGACTCTTTCATACTCCTCTCTCCAGTACTCTGGGGAGAGGCAGGGTGAGGGGTCTTGTCTTCCGCGCTCGCCGCGACACTCACGGAATTAAGAGCCCCTCACCCGCCTCTCCCCCGAGTACGAGGGAGAGGAGTGCATTTTTAGGCAGTCGGTGGGATGCGGTAATATCATCGCACCATGTTCATCCACGCCGTCTACTTCACGTTCAAACTCAATTCCGAATTCTCGCCTGATGATGTCATCGCCGCCTGCCTGAATGATCTGGCGGTGATTCCGTCGGTGAAGAAGCTCGGGCCGGCAGACCCGTGTTGTCGGAGCGGCCGGTCGTCGATCATGACTACGAGGCCGGTCTTTGCATCCAATTCGCGGATCGCGCGGGGCACGACGCGTACCAGCCGCATCCCGCGCATGAAGCTTTCGTTTCGCGATTCAAAGAGAGTTGGTCGAACGTGCGAATTTTCGATTTTGAAGAATGAATCACGAGTCGCGAGGAACGCGAAGAAATTTCAATTCAACACTTCGCGTTTCATAGGCCATCGCGATACGCCGCGTGGCAGGAATTGCAGGAAGCCGTCACCTGCTGGAACAGATCATCGGCCTTGGCTTTGTCGATGGTCGACGCGTTTAAAACCTCCTGTAGTTTCAATGCCGTTGCATCAGACGCTTCCAGCCATTTCCGAAAATCCTCCGGTCGAGCGGCGATGCTTCGCAATCTTCCGACCTCGTGAAGATGTTCCTGCACCTGCAGCACCTCGTGCGGCGTGTCGATGGATAAACCCACCCACCCGGCTTTCTGGGCGGCCTTCACTTTGTCCCAGTGCTGATCGATCGACACCATGTGTCCGGGCAGCTCTTCGAGCTGGGCGGATTCGACGTATTTGACCTTGATGTCCTGTAGTTCGGCGGGCGTGAGTGGTCTCGCTTCACGCGCCGCAGCCCAGAGGCCCTTAAAATTCGGCCCCGTGCCGAACGTGTTGAGCACATCCTCTGCTTCATCCGCCGGCAGCGTGCCGTTCTCGACACACGCCACCGCCACCGCGGCGGCCGAGCGGTGCTTGCCGTGATGGCAGTGGATGTAAATCGGTCCCGGTTCGTCGGCCAGCGCTTTAGCGATGTCATGACCTTGTTCAGTCGTCACACCCTCGTACCCGATCGGCAGGTGCACGTAGGTCATCCCGTATTTGTGCGCCATCGCCACCTCGGGCGCAGCCCCGTCGACGCTTACGATCGTTTTAATCCCAAGCTTTTGCAGTGCGGCGAAGCCGGCTTCGCCATCGGGTTGGCCGCCGCTGGTGACTTTGTCGGTAACGCGATGCGCGTTCGGCAGTGCGGGCAAGTTAATCGGCGCGAAGCGCGAGCTTGATGAGGGCACGGTGGTTGGACCCGCACCAAGAAATGCGAGGAAGAAAATCAGCAGAACGGGAGCTTTGCCCATGCGTCATAATGTGCCATCGCATCGACGCGGTCACAAGCATGAAGGTGTGCAATCTCTGATGTCGCGAAAAACACCACGCCCACTTTCTCCATCTGCAGAGAGAGAAGAAAAACGATCAGCGGAAGATTCGATTCAGTAAACTTGCCAACCGCACTCCGCCGCGCTCGAGTTGCGTATCGACGATTTTCTCTGCTGCATTCAGATAGGACTCTGTAATCGGTGGCGGATCGCCGTCCACGGGGATACCGTTATAGCAAACCTTCACTGCCAGCGCGTGGCTCTCGTTTGCCCAGTCGGTGGGCGTGCCGCTCGACCAGGCGGTCGCCTCTTTTTCCGTGATCCTGGCTTCCAACTGCTTCGCGTAGTCGTCCGGCTTCATCTTGCCGAGCGATTCGTCGAGGATCGTTGAATCCCAAATCCGATGAAGGTTGTTGGCCTTCTTTTCTCCCGGAAACCAGACCAGTCGAAAGTTACCGCCTTTGTCGTCGTTGCGATCGGCACAGTGCATCGGCTGATGAATGTCGCCGACAAAATGCACGAGAAACTTCAACGCCTCCTCGCGCGTGGCGGCTGGTTGCGAATGATCATTCACGATGCCGGCGAACGACTGAATCTTGTCGATGACGTTGTTGCCGTTCTTGCTATCACGTTCCGCGTCGTAGGTCGCAAATTCAACCGGGATATCGACGTAATGCCATGGCCCTGTCTCATCGCGCTGCCGGCGCACCTGGTCGGCCCAACTGGCGATGTCGGCCAACTCTTTTTTTCCCAGCAGCCCCGCAACGCCCGCCTTGGCGGCGGGCGTTAATCGCGAAGTCGCGATCAGCGCCACGATCGCGTGCCCCTCCGGGCCCCACGCCAGCGCGCGAGACGACGGAACCAGCATCGCGACAACGACAACCAGGCAGCGCGACAAACCCATCACCGCCATTATACGGCCAGCCGCCGACAGTGATTGTGCAACTTCAGCGGTGCAACTAAAAATGCGGTGTTTCAAGCTTTCCTCGAGTTTTAGCTTTCCAAGTTCAACCATTTCACTTCATCGCTCGTCAGCTTCACATCGAGTGCGCGCACGCTCGATCGCGTCTCACTCACGGTACGCGGCCCGATCAGTGCGAACGTTGGAAACGGCTGATTCAACACATACGCCGCCGCGATATTGATTGGGTCGACGTTTTTTTCGTTCGCAAGCGCGTTAGCGCGTTCGAGTCGCTGGAAATTGTCCGCCGAATACCAACAGCGCGACAGCTCGACATCGTCCATCTTGTCCGGCGCGGCCTTGCCCGGCAGGAAGAACCCGCGCGCCTGACTGCTCCAGGCAAAAAGCGGCATCTGATTTTTCGTCAGCCATGCGCGGGACGCGGCATCGGAAGAGGAAACGCAGCCGCCCCACGGCACATCCACCATCCGCGCGAGGCTGAGGTTATTGCTCAACGCTTCAAAACCCTGACGCCCGTGCTTCCGCGCATATTCGTTCGCCTCGTCGATGCGCGCGGTCGTCCAGTTACTGCCGCCGAACGTGCGGATGCGGTCGGCGTTGAGGTGCTCG
>CAXSBN010000075.1:0-5637 GCA_964236135.1 uncultured Phycisphaerae bacterium | reverse complement strand
GGGGAGAGGTTGGGAGAGGGGTCTTCTCTTTGATCACCTGGAACCCGAAGACCCCCTCTCCCTGCCTCTCCCCAGAGTACTGGAGAGAGGAGTTCAGTTTTCGTTCTCCACTCGTTACCGGGGCGCCGTCGCTCTTACCCCTCTCTCCGGTACGCCGGGGAGAGGTTGGGAGAGGGGTCTTCTCTTTGATCAACTGGAACCCGAAGACCCCTCTCCCTGCCTCTCCCCAGAGTACTGGGGAGAGGAGTTGGCTTTCGCACGCCTCACCCGCTCGATGCCGAGCGAGTTTTGGCTTCTCATTTCCCCATCGGCTCGCCACTTGACACGGTTGCCGTCGGCGAGGGCTCGACCGGCTTTTCGGCGGCGGCCTCGACGACCTGCGGATTCTCAACGCGCTTCATATGGCTCGGATGCTCGCTCTTGACGTGCGGCGCTTCGTCATCGCTGTACAACTGCGCCGTCGCGATCTCGCGATAATGGCCATCGCGCTCCATCAAGTCATTGTGCGTGCCCATCTCGGTAATTCGACCCTGTTCGAGGACAATGACAAGGTCGGCTTGCTTCACCGTGCTGATGCGATGGGCGATGACGAACGTCGTGCGTCCTTTCATCACGAAGCGCATCGCCCGGCGAATAAGGTCTTCGGTTTCCGGATCGATGGATGCCGTCGCGTCGTCGAGAATCAACACGCGCGGGTTGCTTAAAATGGCCCGCGCAATCGCCAGCCGCTGCTTTTGCCCGCCGCTCAAACTACTGCCGCGTTCAGCCAGCAATGTCTCATAACCCTTGGCCTGCTTTTCGATAAATTCGTGCGCCTGCGCTAATCGCGCTGCCGCCTCGATTTCACCCGGGCTAATACCCGGCCGACCGTAGGCGATATTGGCGGCGATGGTGTCGCTGAAGAGATAAGTCTCCTGGAACACGCAGGCGGCGTTTTTGCGCAGGCTTTCGAGCGTGACGTCACGCAGGTCAAATCCGTCGAGACAAATTCGCCCCTGCTGCGGATCGTAGAACCGCGCGATGAGGTTGATCAGGCTGCTCTTGCCCGCGCCGGTGGGCCCGACGATCGCGACGATGCTCCCGCCCGCGGCGCGAAAGGTGATGTCGTGCAGAATCGGCTTGGCTGAAATGTAGCCGAAGGTAACGTGATCGAAGACCACTTCGCCGGGGCCGAACGGAAGCACGACGGCGTTCGGCCGTTCCGGCACGGTCGCGTCGGCCATCAGCACCTCGTACAAACGCCGCGCGCTGACGATCGCATTCTGATATTGCTCGTTGATCGTCGACACACCCTGAAGCCGGCCAAGGATCGCGCCCATCGCGCCCCCGAGAATCAGCAGATCGCCCGGTTGCAGCCGGTGATGGATGATCAAAATGCCGGCCGCCAGAAACAGGGAGAGATGCGATGTGGACGCGATCAGCCGAATGATGGGCTGAAAGTCGGCGAACATGCGAATGCGTTTCAGGACGCGTGTTTTGAACGCATCGCAATTTTTCCCGTACTTGGCATTTTCCTGTTCCTCGGTCGCAAACGCCTTCACCACGTGCACGCCGGCGATGTTTTCCGTGATGATCGAAACGTTCTTGTCCTCGGCCTCCATGACCGCCTTGGCGGCGGGCTGAATCTTCTTGCTGAAGCGCAGCACGTAGAACGTCCAGAACGGCAGCGGCGCCAGCGATAGCGCCGCCAGCCAGTGATTGCGCGTGAAGATCAGGATGATGTAGAAGATCACGACGAGAACGATTTCGAGCGTCGTCAAAATCGCCGTCTGCAAAAACTGCCGGACGTTTTGCAAATCGGTCAGCGCGCGGTTGATGAGTTGCCCGGATGAAAGTGCGTCGTGAAATCCGAAGCCGACGCGCTGCAACTTGTCGTAAATGCCGGCCCGGATGTAATAGACCATCGTCATGCTCATCTTGCTATTTGATACTTCGCGCATGTAGCGAAGCACGGCATACGACAGGACCAACAGGATGAGGATCGACACCATCGAGAATAAGACCGCGCCGTCGGAGCCGGGCGTGACGATCCAGTACCAGAATCCGACGTGCGACGGAGTCGATGGCAGGTTGACGAGTCGGTGCGAGACGAAATTCAGCGCCTCGCCGGCTTGCCGGGTGGTCATGACCTCGGTGGTCACCCAGAGTGCAAGCCAGAAACAAGCGATCACCGCGAGCGTGCGGACCGGGCGGAGAAAGCGAACCATCCACCGCAGCAATTCGACGTTCGATAGATCGGACGTCTCTCGGCCGAGCCGGGGAAGCATCACCACCGGCGTCGCCGACTCTGAAGCCGGGACCGCCTCGGCGCGCGACTTGCCCGTCGCTGACGGGCCGGCGCCCGATCCTTCAGGCGTGGCGGCCGACGACGCTCGTTGCTTCGCGGGGGGAGTGGCCGACGGTGTGTTCACGATAACCAAAGCGCCAGGCGCTTCGGGGACACGGTATTCTAGACGTGGGGAAGTTCAAGGTCGAACGCGGTGATTCGTTGAGAATTGGAGTCGAATCGAACGCGACCTGTTCCGCGAAGCCGCAAGCGGCCGCTTGCGGCTTCGCGGATCAATCAGCGTGGATGACACAAGCTTAACCCGCGCCCTATCATTCACTTGGACTTCAACATGCTGTTTATCCACACCCTCATCACCTTCACGCTGTTGCTCGACAACCCTGGTCGTCCGATCGGTCGAACCGACCCGCAGCAACCGCTTCCAAGTCGTGGACCCGATTCGCTCAGCGCCTGGAATCGCATTCAGCCCGACATCGACCGCAGCACGGGGCGCATCGTCGACGAGCCGACCTATCAACTCGATCGAGCCGCGCTGCTTCGATCGCTCGACGCCGCCCCGTTCGATCCCATTGGCTACATGCGCGTCTTTCAGATGGATCGCGACCGCTGGCTGCGGATCGACCAGCGGCAGCTCGATCAAGCGCGCCTCGCCCGGCAATCGCAGTCCAGGCAGCGGGAGGCGGCGATGAAGTTGAAGGAATACGAGCTGTTCATCAACGCCGGCAGCGACCCCAGCGGCGCTCTCGCCCAGCAGGCGCAGAATGATCGGATGGCATTGGAACGATTGAGCGCCGATCGAGATTCGAATCGGGCAGCGGTCGGAGCGGATCGAGCAGCGATCGAGAAAATCGAACAGGATTATCAACGAGAACGAGCGCGGATTTTAGGATTCACCGACGCACCGACGACACAACCCGCGTCGAATTGAAATCTTCGTTTAGCGGCACCGCTTGCGGTGCGTTTGTTTCGATCCCCTAACGGAGAGAACGCACCGCGAGCGATGCCGCTACACAATTCACGCGCTCTTTACTGTTTTGCGTCGACGCTCCACGCGCGGCCGGCCGAAGGCGTCGGTTGCGGTTTTGACCTTGCTGGCAAGGTTCGCGGCGGTGATCACGTCCATCGAAATCGGGCCGTCGTTCTGCTTCATCGCTTCGTCCGTGAGATTCAGCCGCTTTCGCGCGTGTTCAACGTACTCGGCTGATTGATCAATTCCGACGTATCGCCGGCCAAGCGCCGATGCCGCGACCGCGGTGGTGCCGCTGCCGGAGAACGGATCGAGCACGATATCGCCCGGGTTGCTGGTGGCCTTGATGATGCGGTTGAGCACGCCCATCGGCATTTGGCAGCCGTGCCAGCCTTGGCGCTCCTTGAACGTTCCGCAGACGCGTGATTCGTTCCACACGTCGCTGTTCTGATTGAACAATCCAACGTCGGCCGCCTGTGCTTCCTGCGGGCGGAGAAACCACGTGTCGTCCGGCAGCTTGCCTTTACTGTTGGCGCGTTTGTCGCCGTAAGTCGTCTGCCGCGCCGAGGCGACGCGCACATCGTCGGCATTGAACGTGAAGCCTTCCTTGCTCTTCGTGAAATACAGAATGTGCGTGTGGGATTTGGCGAACATGCGCTTCGTCTGCTGGCCGAACGTGTAGTGCCAGATGATCCAGTTCCGCATGTTGAACCCGATCTTGCGACGGGCCACGTGACACAAGTCGGCCGCAAATTCATCGCCGATCGCGAGGAAGAAGCTGCCGCTGGGCTTGAGCGCGCGGTGCACGGCACGCATCCATTTCTCCGACCAATCGACGTATTCGTTCACGTCTTTCTGATCGTCGTAGCCGTGATACAGGTAGCCGATGTTGAACGGCGGGTCGGCAAAAACCAAGTCGACCTGCTCCGGCTCGCCGGCGTTTAGTTGCTCGATGCAGTCGCCGTGAAGAATTTGATTCGTTTGAAGCATTCCATCGCGAGTGTATAGGCTCGGACGGATCGTGAATATTGGACGCGCCGTTTTCGCCAGGCGCTTTCCTCGAGATGAGTCGCGGATCAATCCTAACCCTCGTTGGAACGCGCGTTTACGTTGATTCATGCAATTATCACCCGAAAGAGGCCTTCGTCCTATAATCGGCCCCCTCAAAGTCCGAGCATGAATCCATCCGTGGGCCGAATCCTCGACGCGAACGCAAACCGGGCGCGCGAAGCGTTGCGGGTGATCGAGGATTACGCGCGATTCGTGCTGAATGACGCCGCCATTTGCGGAGAGTTGAAGTCGCTGCGACATGAGCTTGTCGACACATTGAAGCCGTTTCTCGCGGATGCAATTCTTTATCGCGACTCATTGCATGATGTTGGAACGACGATCAAAACGGGCGCCGAGCTGTCGCGTTCCGACCTTTCGCACGTCGTGATCGCCGCGGGAAAAAGATTGGGTGAAGCGTTGCGGGTGTTGGAAGAAGTGACCAAGACGATGCAGCCGCTCGCGGCGTCGCGAATTGAGACGCTCCGCTATCGCTTCTACGCGATCGAGCAGCAAATCAGCCAGACGTTTCCATCCTCCCTCGCGGAACGTTTCGCACGCGAGGTGAAGCTTTATGTGCTCATCACCGAAAGCGTTTGCCGGCATCCATGGCAGCACGTCGCGCGCGAAGCGATTGCGGGCGGCGCGGATTGCCTGCAACTTCGAGAGAAAGAGATCGATGCCGGCGACTTTTTGAACCGCGCCAGGGAATTCGTCGCGATCTGCCGCGAAGGAAAGGTCATCAGCATCATCAACGATCGCATCGATATTGCATGTTTGAGCGATGCGGATGGCGTGCACGTCGGTCAAACCGATCTGCCCTGCGCGGAGGTCCGCAAATTCATCGGCCGCGAAAAGCTGATCGGCGTGAGCACGCACGCGATCGAGCAGGCGAAGCGAGCGCGGCTCGACGGGGCCGACTACATCGGCGTCGGTCCGGTGTTCCCCAGCTCGACCAAGCCGCGCGATCTCCTGCCCGGCCTGGACTACGCGCGGCAGGTTGCGGCCGGTCTGCCGGATTTTCCCGCCGTCGCGATCGCGGGAATTACGGGTCGGAAAATCGATGAAGTTTTGTTGACGGGAATGAGAAAGATCGCGGTGGCCAGCGCGGTGACGGAACACGACAATCCGCGCGAGGCCGCAAGATTGCTTAGGTCGAAACTGGAAGTTTAGCCGTCGCGCCTGGGCAATCGCATTTCCTCGATGCTGCTCTTTCTCCTCTCCAGGGCAAACGCATGTGAATGCATTTGTGAGATTCCCAAGACACGTCATTTCGAGGGAAGCAGCAGCGACCCGAGGAATCTCGATTTGCAGAGCATGTTTCGTCGGCCGAGAT
>CAXSBN010000074.1:0-6572 GCA_964236135.1 uncultured Phycisphaerae bacterium | reverse complement strand
GGCGCTCTGGCAGGGCAATCGCATGTGAACATGTTTTGAGGAATGCTAGCCACGTCATTCCGAGGCGAGCAGCAGCGACCCGAGGAATCTCGATTTGCGAAGCGTTTTTGTCAGCTGAGATTCCTCGAGTCGCTGCTGCTCCTCTCGGGATGACGCACTTACGGGTCACACGCAATTGCCCTGGGCTCTGGGAATTGTCTTGGCCATCACAATCCCATCAATTGGATCAATCTCATCAGGTTCTGTAGAACCTTCGAGTCTTCAACGGAGTTTTAATGAATCGAACTGATAAGGGTTGGGCGTTGGTCACCGGCGCGTCGAGTGGCCTGGGTTTGGCATTCGCGGCCGAGCTTGCGGTGCGCGGTTATGACCTGGTTTTAACCGCCCGGCGCGAGGCACCGATGAATCAGCTTGCCGAGCGGTTGCGACGAGATCACCAAATTGAGGTGGTGGTCGAGGCGGCCGACTTGGCTGACCCTGCCGCACCGTCGGCGTTGCTGCGCCGCCTTGATGAACGGCAGATCGAGCCGATCGTGGTGATCAACAACGCCGGCTTCGGCATGAACGGAGAATTTGTCGGCCAGGGCTTCGATGAATTGCGAGCGATGCTCCAGGTCGACGTGGTCGCCCTCACCGAGCTGACGCAGCTTTTCGGCCGGCCAATGCGCGATCGGGCGGGCGGGCACGTCCTGCTCGTCGCAAGCATGGCCGCCTATCAACCCACGCCAATTCTCGCCGCCTACGGCGCGGCCAAGGCGTACGTGCTGTCGCTTGGGATTTCGCTCAATATTGAACTCGCGCCGAAAGTGGGCGTCACCGTGCTGTCGCCTGGCCTCATGGAAACGGACTTCTTTAAGGTGTCCGGCTACACGCCGCCGGCATCGATGCGGCGCACGATTCTTCCCGCCGGCAAGGTTGCCGCGATCGGGCTTGATGCGATGTTCGCGGGGAAATCGAGCGTGATTGCCGGCCGACTGAATTACCTGATGACGCTCGGCGCGAAATTTTTGACGCGACATCGCCAGGCGATGATGGCCTACAAAATGTCCAAAGAGTAAACCGCCGCGCTCGCTGAGTCACCAATCATTAAACATTCGAGGTCTGAAAATTGGTGCGGAGAAAACGTCATGCTTAGACGCAAAGTTGCAGTCATCTGCACGGCCTGCATGGTTCTGTCAATAGGATTTTGGGCGACGGCGAAGCCGGAATCGGTGGCGCAACGCGAAGAGGGAAATCTCATCGCCAACGCCGGGATGGAGCAGCGTGACGCAAACAATCAGCCGGCTGAATTTCGACTCACCGGCGCCGCGGAATACCGTTACCTGGGCGATTCCAATCGCGATATGTCTAGTTATGGTGTCGCGTTCGATTCATCTAAGAATGCCGGCTCGGTCAACTGCATCGCGACTCGCATCGACGCAAGGTCGGGCCGATGGTTTCGCTTTTCGTTTCGCGGGCTGCCGCAGGCGAATTTTTCGGTGGAAAGTGATGACTTGGCAATAAAAGTCGCGTTTTTCGGCGACGGTGGAAAGACCAGCTTCGACGAGAAGCGCCGCAAGATCTTCGATCAGATCCGCGAAGCGCGGCGGGATCTGTCAATCAATGGCGTGCATGGCAGAGGCGGGGCGGAGGTTTGGCGAACCTACACGCTCGACTTCATGCTCCCCTTTCCGCAAATCGACACGCTCAACCTCAGCGTCGAATTCAATCATGGCAACGCCAAGGCCGCGACAAACTCGGAATTTTTTGTCGACGATTTTAGGCTGGAACGCATTCCCGATCCGTCACCGTCGGCCGGCGATGCATCGCCTGCGACCCGGCCGGTGGCCATCGCTTCCACGGAGAATCTGATCCCGATCGGCGGCCGCTGGTTTTACGCAGGCGCGAAGGGCGAGACCCTCGTGCCGAAGAAGTTCGATCATACGAACGCCGATCGTCTCGTGTATCACGACGACATTTATTCCGCGCCGTTTGCCGGCAACACCTCCGCCTGGCTGCGGCCGGGGAACATGGATCGCAGCGGCAATGTGTTGACGGTTGCAAAGCTTGTTGACGACAACGTGACGATCGAATTCGATTCGACATCGATGATCGTTCACTCGCACAACATTCCGACTCATCCGACCGGCCGCTTCCCGGAACAAGGGTTCGGCAACCCGAGTTACATCGAAGAGCAGAACGAGACGTTCTACATCCCGATCGATCCGCGCGAAAATCCATCACACAAGATCACGACGCCGAACAACTCCAATCACGCGCTGAACATGGGCCCGATCGGCATCGCAATTAACGGCGTGGTGTTTTTCAATCCGTTCGATATGGGGAACACGGTGGCTGTCGACATGATGGACCGCTGTTGCGGCCATCCGAATCAGGACGGGCAGTATCACTATCACAAGTATCCAGTCTGCGTGAACACGCCCTTCGCGGATGAGGGCGATGACCATTCGCCGTTGATCGGCTGGGCGTTTGATGGCTATCCGTTGTATGGCCCGTACGAATCGAAAGATGTCATGGCCAAGGATGTGACGGGCGCGCAAGCGCTGAGCGGCTTTAACATGCACTACGACGAAGCGCGTGGCTGGCACTATCACGTCACGCCCGGGAAGTTTCCGTTTCTGATCGGCGGCTACTGGGGCGCGATCGACCCGCGCGACACACAACGCCCAAGAGGTGGCCCGGGCGGCGGACAAGGTGGCCCGGGCGGAAACCGCAACGGCCCGCCAGGCGGCGGGATGGGCGGTGGTCGTCGAGGCGGCCCTCCTGGTGGTGGCCCGCCGCCCGGGCGATAACCTAAGCTGGCCCAGGTCAGCCGATGAATCACATTCCGACAACCCTAGATCAAATGGAAGACGCGGTCATGTTGCTCGTTGTGTGCTTATGTATTGCCGGCGTGGGATACGCGCTTCAACGAAAAATTGGCGGCAAATCGACCATTCGCAGAGTGCACGGCCGTTACATATTTAGCTGGTGTGTGGCCGGCAGTGTGCTCGGCGCGGCGATGGGCGTGCTTCTTCTGGATAACAAATATTGGCGGTTTCGTTTTACAGAACTCTACCCTGGCACGGTCGGCTTCGGTCTGCTGGCTGGTTGGCTGATCGGATCAATGCACGGCTTGATCGCACTGATGATGAGTCGACGAAGATCCGGTTCGAAGACTGGCGAGCTCTAGCCGCGCGCCGACGTTTCGCCCTGTGTGAGCTTCGTGATGTGGCGAAGATCGATAATCTCGTGCGACTCAGTGTTCGGATCGGGGCAAACATACATCGTCAGCCCGTGCGGATGTATCCACGCAAAGTCCGCCGCTTTAACCGAGACCGATTTTCCATCCGACGTGTGAATGTCGAACGGTTCAAACGGACGTTTCTGCAATTTCGCTTGGACTAATTCGGCTGTCATCGGCTCACCCTTCGACCGTGATCCCCATCGAGCGCGCCGTGCCCGCGATCACTTTGCCCGCGGCCGCTTCGTCGAAGGCGTTGAGGTCTTTGCCTTTCTCCTTGGCGATCGCGATGCACTGCGCCATCGTCACTTTGCCGATCTTGTTTTTGTTCGGTTCGCCCGAACCTTTCTCGGCCTTGACGAGGTCTTTCAGCATGACGCTGGCGGGGGGGCTTTTGAGTTCGATGTCGAACGTTCGGTCTTTGTAGGCCGTCACGAGCACGCCGATCACCTTGCCCTTGAGGTGGGCCGACATTGCATTGAATCGTTGGATGAACTGGCCGGGATTAATTCCGTGCTGGCCGAGCGCGGGGCCGATGGGCGGCGCGGGCGTGGCGGTGCCACCGGGGGCCTGAAGCTTGAACTGAACGGTAATTTCTTTCTTCGCCATCGGAAACGCTCACTCTCACAAAACGAAAGCCACTCGGCCACTTTTCGCGCCGGTCTCACCCGCCCGAAAAGGGCCAAGAACATTATCAGGGACGCGCACGGTTCACAAGTCCCGCTCCGAAAATGTCGTTACAGCACGTCATTCTAATGGCACCTTCGCGACTGTAAGTGCGTCATTCCGAGAGGAGCAGCAGCGACTCGAGAGATCTCAGCTGACGAAAACGCTTCGCAAATCGAGATTCCTCGGGTCGCTCCTGCTCCCCTCGGAATGACGTGGCTAGGATTCCTCAAAACATGGTCACATGCGATTACCCTGGCGGTGGGTGTCACACTCTCATGAAATTTTCTTCGTCTGGCCGATGATGAGCATGAAGAACGATGCTGGATGATTTTTTGCAACTTCTCCCCTCCGAGCCTGGCTCGATCGCGTTGTTCGTCGCGCTCGTGGGGACGATCCTCGGGGCGGTCGTCTGGATCGGCGGGGCGACGTTTTCGCGGCCGTTGATCACGTTGCTCACCGTGTTGATCGGCGCGACAGTCGGCATGCATTTTCCGAATTGGTTTCACTGGACGATCAGCGGCGCGGGGCCGGCGGTGATTGGTGCGGTTGTGCTGGGTGTCTCGGGGTTTGCGCTGCATCGAATGTGGGTGGGAATCGGGCTGGGCTTGATCCTCAGTTGCTGGGCGGCGTTCATCGTCTGGATGCTGATGCACGACAACAGCGGCTGGCAGTGGCCGGCGTTTCACGGCGCGACGACGCCATTTGATTATTGCAAAGTTGTCTATCAACAACTGCCGGGCAACATCGGCAGGGCATTGCCTTACGCGGTGGCGCTGGCGATGACGATTGGTGTCGCCGGGGCAATTCTCTGGCCGAAGCTGACGACGGTATTGAATTGGAGCAGCGTCGGCGTCTCGATGCTCGTGGGCATGGGCATCGCAGCAGCGGCATTTGCAAAGCCGGCACTGCTGCACCATGTACCGACGCACGTCTGGGCACAATCGTCACTTCTTGCGATGTTGATTCTCATTGGCGCGGCCGTGCAATGGAAGCTGGCGCCGGTCGGCTTGTTTGAAGAAGCGCCTGCAAGCGGGTCACAAAGTTCCAAAAGGCCGCGAGGAAATTCGGACGGGAAGTCGATAAAGAAGGGGAAGCTCGCGCCCTCGGCGCGGTGAGACGCTTCAGAGTGCTTACATCGTGGACTCGTCAGTCAGCTCATCATCGGCCGTCTCGGAAGTGTCGCAGCATTTGACGCTCTGGCACCTCCCCGCGCATTGGCCCGCGCAAGGCGATCTGATTCAATGGTGTCACAACCTCAGCGGTGGCGCGGCCGCGATCCTCGTCATCATGGGGCTGATCTATCTGCTGTTTGGTTGGTACGCATTTAAAGGTTTGATGACGCTCAACGCGGCGATGGTCGGCGGATGCTTAGGCGGGATGATCGCAGATCGACTGGCCGACGCAGCGCCGATCGGCGCGATTGTGGGCGCGGTGCTGCTGGCGGCGACGACCTGGCCGACGATGAAATACGCGGTGGCGCTGATGGGCGGCGCATTCGGCGCGCTGGTCGGCGCGGCATTGTGGCGAAGCTTCCCGATCGATCCACAGTTCGCCTGGGCCGGCGCGCTGGTCGGCCTCGTCGGGTTCGGCATGGCGTCGTTCGTCGTCTTCCGCGCCAGCGTCATGATGTACATGAGCCTTCAAGGCGCGGTGATGCTGACGTTCGGCGTGCTGTCCTTGCTCCTCAAATACCAATCCATCGGCCCGCAGCTTTCCGCACACTTTGTCACGAAGAGCTACCTCATGCCGCTCTCGGTCTTCATCCCGACGATGCTAGGGTTGCTGTATCAACATCATCAATCAATGACCGATGCAGCCGCTAGCTCGAAGAAGAAGTGATCGCTCTTACGCGAGCGCGATGAACGCCGCCTCGGCGTCGCTGTGAAAAGATTCTAAAACGACAGCAGACTTGCTTCGCAGTTGTGAAACCGCTTCAGTATTGCAATTGCCTGAACGCAACCAGATCACCTTCGGCGGGTGCCCAAGCAAAAGCGATCGCTGCTGAAGTCCACATCTTTCGAAACGATGACCAAGCCATAAGCGGCTGCGTGTTCCCAAACCGCGGTGTCAGTCGCACGTTCCATCCGCAAATCGCGGACGTGTAGCGAACCTGGGAAAATGGCTGTCAAGAGCCCCGGAAGCTTGTACGAAAGGTTTTGGTCGAATAACAGCTTCACGCGGCTGGGATCGTCCAGAGTCGATGCTCCCGGTCTGCTGCAAATGCGAGGCAGGCTTGGATGTCCTGCAACGTCAGGTCGGGAAAATCATCGACGACTTGGGCGGGTGTCATGCCAGAGGCGAGGTATCCCAGGACGTCTCGAACAGTGATGCGAAGGCCCCGTATGCATGCCTGCCCGCTTCGCTTGTCCGGCTCGATTGTGATGAGCTTGTGATAATCCACATCGTTCAACGTATTCCTCGCGCACTGTTGCGTCAATCAATTACTGCTCGGCGATGGCAAGTGGCCAGGGCAACCGCATTCTGGATGATTTCGTTTTTTCTCCTCTCCCTGTACTCGGGGAGAGGTCGGGTGAGGGGCGTTTTCAAGCGGCAGAAGACCCCTCACCCAGCCTCTCCCCGAGTACAGGGAGAGGAGTTAATAGAATGCGGTTGCCCTGGGCAAGTGGCCAGGGCGACCGCATTCTGGATGATTTCGTTTTTTCTCCTCTCCCCGTACTCG
>CAXSBN010000073.1:1064-6825 GCA_964236135.1 uncultured Phycisphaerae bacterium | reverse complement strand
ACGTGGCTAGCATTCCTCAAAACATGTTCACATGCGATTGCCCTGCCAGAGCGCCCAGGGCGATTGCATGTGACCAAAAAAGTTCGTCATCCCGAAGGGAGCAGCAGCGACCTGAGGGATCTCGGCTGACGAAACATGCTCTGCAAATCGAGATTCCTCGGGTCGCTGCTGCTCGCCTCGGAATTACGTGGCTAGCATTCCTCAAAACATGTTCACATGCGATTGCCCTGCAGAGCGCCGAAAAGTCACGCATGTGAGTTGATTAACCAACTGCTTTCACTTATGTTCCCCGACCCCGCAAATTGCGGGGACAGATCGAGCCGCACCACGGGCTGCAACAGTGGGAGCTTTTGGCCGGCAGCTAATGATTAGCCGGTCGTCGGAGCGAAAGTTCATGCCAGTCGTCGTACGTCGTTCCAAACGATATAGGGCCGCCGCCGATAAAGCGGTACTGACACCGGTTTCGATCGATGATGCGATTGAAGCGGTGAGGGCATTCAAAGCCACGAAATTTGACCAGTCTGTCGAGCTGATTTTCAGCCTCGGCATTGATGCCAAGCAGGCCGACCAGGCGATTCGGTCGTCGGTGTCGCTGCCGCACGGCATCGGCAAGAGCAAGCGCGTCGTCGCGTTCTGCAACGAAAACCTGAAGGAAGCGGCCCTCGCGGCCGGTGCGATTCGCGCCGGCGGGCAGGACCTCGTGGCCGAGATCGAGAAGACCAACTTCACCGATTTCGACATCGCGGTCGCCAGCCCGGACATGATGCGCTTCGTCAGCCGCCTCGGTAAAGTGCTCGGCCCCAAGGGCCTGATGCCTTCGCCCAAGGCCGGCACGGTTGCGGTCGATGTCGCCGGCGCGGTGAAGGAATACGCCGCGGGTAAGGTAAGCTTCAAGAACGACACCGGCGGCAACGTGCACAGCGTCGTCGGCAAGGTGAGCTTCGACAAAGCGAAATTATCCGACAACATCAACGCGATGATCGCGACGATCCGCAAGCTAAAGCCGCAGACGAGCAAAGGCGCTTACTTCAAGAAGGTAGTGTTGAAGTCTTCCATGTCGCCGGCGGTGATGGTGAACGTTCAATGAAGAGAGTGGGCGGTGGGCAGTAGGCAGTGGGCAGTCAATGCTCGCCACTGCCTACCGCCCACTGCCCACTGCCCACTTTTCCGAGTGAAACAATGAGCAAACCAATTAAAAGCATGATCGAGCGTGAGTTGAGCTCGAAGTTGAAAGACATCGACAGCGTTGCGGTCATCAGCCCGCGCGGGATTGATGCGATCAAGACGAACAATTTCCGTCGCAAGCTGCGCGAACGCGGCATGCGGATGACGGTCGTCAAGAACACGCTGGCCAAGCGGGCGGCGGGTTCGGGCAAGCTGTCGGGTTTCGACAAGCTGCTCGACGGCCCCAGCGCGGTGATCTACGGCCAGGGAAGCATGTCGGGCCTTGCGCGTCTTCTTCTCGATGAGAAGAAGGAGAACGAAAAGTTCGAGCTGCGCGGCATCTTTTTCGACGGCGAAGTGTACGTCGGCGACAAGGGCGTCGAGACCGTCAGCAAGCTGCCGACGCGTGAAGAAGCAATCGGCCAGGTCGTTACGCTCATCCTCAGCCCGGGCATGAACATCGCCGGCGCGATCAAAGCACCAGGCATGAATATCGCCGGCATTCTGAAGGCACTCGAGGCGAAGTTAAGCAAGGAATGAACGTCGATTGTGGAATGTGGATTGTGGAAGTGTTTCGACAATCAACGGTCCACAATCAACAATCACAAGTAGTAATCCGGCGGCCGGACTGTCCCTTACGGGTTAAATTGCTTCGTTGTGAAGCATGCTCTTCGGCGGGAGTTTATTTTCGACACGGCAAGGGCCACGACACGGCTCGAAAGAAAGTTGGATCGGATCATGGCAGAAGTTGCAGAAGCATCACAGGAAATCAAAGATCTGGCTCACAAGATCATCGGCCTCACGCTGAAGGAAGCCGTTGAGCTTGCGACGCATCTGAAGGAAGCTCACGGCATCGAGCCGGCAGCAGGCGGCGGTGGCGGCGGTGGTGGTGGCGGCGGCGGTGGCGGTGCAGCGCCGGCCGAAGTCGAAGAAGCCAAGACCACCTTTGACGTCGTCCTCAAGGCTGGCGGCGATAAGAAGATCCAGGTCATCAAGGTCGTTCGCGCGGCCACTCAGCTTGGTCTGAAGGAAGCCAAAGACCTCGTCGAAGGCGCTCCGAAGACCGTCAAGGAAGCCCTCAGCAAGGAAGACGCCGAGAAGCTGAAGAAGGAACTCGAAGAGCAGGGCGCGACCGTCGAACTCAAGTAAGTTCGATTCGGTTCAATCTGTTTTTCACAAAACGCAGCCGGCGGGCGATCGAAAGATCGCCCGCCGGTTCTGTTTTTGAATCGCAATCGTTTGAAGCAGCGCGTTATACTCGCATGCAGTGGTAGACGAACGTGACATCTCCGAATCTGCAGATTCAATCGTGCGACAATTCTCGCCGGAACGAATCGTTCTATTCGGCTCTTATGCATCCGGCGAGCCGACCGAAGATTCAGACGTCGATCTTTTGATCGTCATGAACCATCGCGGCCCATCACATCAGGTTGCCACGAAGATTCGGCAAGCGATCGATATTTCCTTCCCGCTCGACCTCCTCGTGCGGCGGTCGAATGACATCGCAACGCGTATCGCGCAGAATGATTTCTTTCTCGCCGAAGTGATCGAAAAGGGGATCGTTCTGTATGTTGCCGACGACGCGCGAGTGGGTGAGCAAGGCCGAAAGCGACTACGACGTCGTCTTGCTGCTTCGCCGATCGCGTAAGCCCAGCCGCTACGATCCACTCTGCTTTCACGCGCAACAGTGCATCGAGAAATATCTAAAGTCGCGGCTTACTGAAGCGGGTCTTCCATTTCCGAAAACGCACGATCTACCGGTGCTTCTTCAACTCTGTATAAAACTCGAACCGCTGTGGATAGTCTGGCTCACATCGTTCAAATCGATCACGGGACTGGCAATCCTGCCACGATATCCGGGAATGACAACAACCCGGTTCGACGCCGCGGAGGCGTTCACAGTCTGTGAAAAATTTCGGAAGATCGCCCGATCAAGCCTTGGCCTATCAAAGTGATCGCTTCGTCGAACGAAAGATTCGCTCACCCCTGATCCGCCCGAAACTCCATCCTTACTCGCTTCAATAGTTCATCAAACGCCGCCTTGCGTTCGAAGTAGTTTGTGTGCGGATTGAACTCCAGGAAGAAATCGCGCTGCTCGAAGTCGAATGGTTCTTTTGACACGCCCGCGAGGTAGCAGACCAGGCCCGCGCAAAAAGGGGAGCAGGCGGTCTGGTTCCAGCTGGCCCAGAGCAACGCTTGTTTGATGGTTTCCGTTGGGTGCGCCTCGGCCATCAGCAGAGCGCGGGTCAGGCCGGGGCCGTCTCTGGTCAGCTTGCGAATCTCGGCCGCCAGACGCTCGTCATAATTCGGAATTCGACCGAGGCCGTTCAATTCCTCCAGCGCCGCGAGACGACTTTCCGCAGGTGCGTATGCGTCAGCGGCGGTGCGTTCGAGATCGCCGATCGGATCGGTCGGCACTGTGACACCTCTTCGCACAAGACGTGCGATCGCCTCGATCTCGCGCGGTGTCTGCGAACGCTTCAGCAGAATCGCCAACGCCTCCTCCTGCTCGGCCCTGGTCATCTCATCGACGCCGTCCAGATCGATTCCGGTTCCGTCGTGCCAGCGCTCGTAATTCATCGCCAGGCTCTCATGAAACTTCACATACGCCGGCGATGCGTCGGAGGGCAGCGGGTTGATCGGTTGGGTTGACATCGTTTTGCCAACAATGAGTCGCTAAGCGGATTCTAGGGTCAGGCGGAGTAATTCGCCGTATGGTAACCCGGCGCGCTTAAATTGGACGGGAGCTCCTCGCGGTTGAACATTGACAAGCGTGCGCTAGTTTCATTATTCGATGATGGTCGAGTCCACGTGTTTAACACCGCTGCGCGGGCTGGAGGCGGAACTTTCGACAACGACGTTTCCGGCATCGACGTTCACTGAGGAACTCATAGAATCGGTCAATCGCTTCAATAAGGAATAGACGGGGACGGTAAGGACTAACAGCACAAGCATCGCCAGTAAAATCCCCACGACCGACGCGATTCCCAAAATGATGCCTGGAAGAGCGAAGATTCCGACAATAATTCTCGCCCACTCCGGCAAGCGCGTCAGCGAACCGCGAAAGCCGTTGAGCCGCCCGGTGTATTGTGTGAACTCGATCATCGCGTCCTAAGTTTAGCGGCAACACACTCAAAGATAATCAGATTATGGAAATGAGTGACGGCGTCATGATGCGCGCGTCGTTGATGCAACGGTTGACGCGGTCGGAAACGAAGCGGATGGGGCGACGGCCGCTCCCGCGTCCTTCAGACCAGCTTGATCGCGAATGCGCCGCGCTTCTTCGTTCCGGCCGGTCTCTTCAAGCAGTTGCGCCAATCCATGCGCCGTCACTTGCGTGCGGGGGTGCGTCGCGCCGTTCAATCGCGTGCGAATCGCCAATGCGTCGCGCAGCAGCGGTTCGGCTTCATCGTACCGCTTTAACGCGACGAGCGACCGACCCAGCCCCGACTCGGCATCGGCGATATCCTTGTGGCCGGCGGGGTAAAGCTTGCCGCTGATAGCCAGCGATTGACGAAAATTCGCTTCGGCGTCGGCCGGCTTGTTTTGCAGAAGTAGCGCTGCCCCGAGGTTGCTGTGTGCGTTGGCGATCAGCGGATGCTCCGGCGGCAACGCGCGTTCGAAAAGTTCCAGCGCCTCGCGGGCAGTCGTGATGCCGGCATCGAGCTGTTTCGGATCGACGGAGCCGAGTTCGATCTGCGCCGCCGCGAGGTTCACCAGGGCAATGCCGACATCGGCCGATCCGGGCGGTTGAAGCAATCGCTGCATTGCGATCACTTCCTGATATTGCTTGATCGCCTCGACTCGCTTCCCTTGCTCACGCAGCAGCAATGCATAATTGTTCATCATCATCGCGACATCGCGGCTGCCGTTCGGGAAGGCCGCCTTCTCGATCGTGAGCGCTTTTTGATAATAGTCGTCGGCCTCGGCGAGCTTGTGCAGCTCGATCAGGTTCAAAGCGAGATTGTTGTAATCCGCCGCGATCGCCGGATCGTTCGGCTGTCGAATGTCTTGGTCGAGCTTAAGCGCCTCGCGATACATCGGTTCGGCGGCGGCGTAGTTGCCGCGCTTGCGGACGACCTCGCCGAGGTTTCCCAACGCTTCGGCGACGGCGGCCAACTCGGGCGAGGGCGACGCTCGCCGCAATGCAAGCGCCGCTTCAAGCTGCGTCTGCGCCTCATTGAGCCGCCCAAGTCCCTCATACGTCAGGCCGATCGTTTCGCGCACGACCGAGTCGGCCAACGGATGCGCCTTCAACGCCCCATCGTCGAGATATTTGATGGCCGGCTCGATCGTCGCCATCACCGTTACCTTGTCGCCCATCTTCTGCTCCGGATCGGCGCTGGCGAGCATGTCGGACAGAAACTGGCTCACTGCCTTCGCCGACGCCGCCTGCTGCTCGGCCTCATTTGCCGAGGCCTGCGCTTCGGCGCGTCGGCTTTCCGCGATACGTCGCTGCTTTGCCTCTCGAAGCAGCCCGACTGTCGTCCCGGCGATGCCGCCGATGAGTGTGACAACCAGCAGCGCCGTCGCGACAAATCGCCCGCGATGCCGACGGATATGAGATTGCCGGCGCGCATGCGCATGAGCCCGCCCT
>CAXSBN010000073.1:0-1054 GCA_964236135.1 uncultured Phycisphaerae bacterium | reverse complement strand
GCGGCGATCAGTGGTCGCTGCGCGAGATAGTTCTCGATGTCGTCGGTCATTTCCGTGGCCGTACGATAGCGACGAGCGCGATCCTTCTGCATTGCCTTCAACGGAATCCATTCAAGCTCACTCTTGAGACTTCGTGCCAGGTCATCCACATCCATCTGCCGGCGCTCGGCGATTGCAGAGGCGACTGCTGCATCAAGCGAACTGAGCCTTGTGCTCGGGCGCGGCGGATCGACGTTGCGGATCATCGCTTGGATCGCCGCATAGCCGGCCGCTCGAAGCGTTTTTGGATCAAACGGCAATGAGCCGCTCAGCAACTGATAGAGCACGACGCCAAGCGAATAAATATCGGAGCGCGTGTCGATGTCGAGCTCAGTCACTTCCGCCTGCTCCGGGCTCATGTACTCCGGCGTGCCGATCATCTGGCCGATTTCCGTGAAGAGCGTCTGCTCGGTCAGTCGATGATTCGTCGCCTTGGCCACGCCGAAGTCGATCACTTTGGGAACGGGCTTGCCGACAATAACGGAGACCAGAATATTGCTCGGCTTCAGATCGCGATGAATGATCCCTTTCTGGTGGGCATGTTGCACCGCGTTGCAGACATCGACGAACAGGCGCATGCGGTCTTCGGTAGTCAGCCGGTGGCGGTCGCAGTATTCAGTGATCGGCTCGCCCGGAACGAGTTCCATCACGAAGTACGGCCGGCCGAGTTGCGTGCTGCCGGCGTCGAAGACCCGCGCGATGTTGGGATGTTCCATCATCGCCAGCGCTTGCCGCTCGGCATCGAACCGCGCCAGCACGGCGGCTGAATCCATGCCGATCTTTACGACCTTCACCGCCACGATGCGGTTGATCGGCGAGCGCTGCTCGGCCTTGTAAACCGACCCCATCCCGCCATCGCCGAGCTTTTCGATGATGCGATAGGCGTCGATGGACGTGCCGATCAGCGGATCGGGCCCCGGCTCGCGATGTGCCGCGCCGCGAGGGTCGACAAGCACGCTCGCGCTCTGCTGGCTCGGCGGTACGCGGTTTCGTTAGCTTTGGGTCTCATGACTTC
>CAXSBN010000072.1:0-7581 GCA_964236135.1 uncultured Phycisphaerae bacterium | reverse complement strand
CACCCTGCCTCTCCCCGAGTACGGAGAGAGGAGTTAATAGAATGCGGTTGCCCTGGGCAAGTGGCTCCGCAAATGCTTTGAGGCCTGCACTTTTGGCAGGTCATAAAACTCTGAGCCGGCGATATCCGAGCAAAATCCGCGATTCACTTGGCCTCTCGATTGCTTTCAACTGAGAGGTCATCATGCGGTTCGACAAATTCACAATCAAGGCTCAGGAAGCCGTTCAGCGGTCACAGGAATTCGCGCAGCAACGCGACAACGCGGAGCTGTTGCCGGTTCACATTTTGAGTGCATTGCTCGCGGAAGATGAAGGCGTTGTTCGGCCGATCGTGCAGAAGATCGGCGCGAACGCGGGACAATTGACGGCACGCGTGGCCGATGTGTTGGAGCGTTTGCCGAAGGCGACCGGCACGCAGCTCGGGATGAGCCGGAGCGCTCAGGACGTCTTCACTCAGGCACACAAGGAAGCGGATCGGTTGAAAGACGAATACGTCTCGACCGAGCATATCCTGCTCGCGCTAACAGAGACGAAAAGCGAAGCGCGTGACATGCTCGCCGGCGCGAGCGTGAGGCACGCGGCCATCCTCGCCGCGCTCAAAGACTTGCGTGGAGGGCAGCGCGTCACCGATCAGAATCCGGAAGATAAATACCAGGCGCTCCAACGTTATGGCCGCGACCTGGTTGAGCAGGCTCGGCAGGGGAAGATCGATCCAGTGATTGGCCGCGATGAAGAAATCCGTCGCACGATGCAGGTGCTTTCGCGACGCACGAAAAATAATCCAGTTCTTATTGGCGAGCCGGGCGTGGGCAAAACCGCGATCATCGAGGGGCTCGCCACGCGCATGCTCAACGGCGACGTGCCGGCTGTGCTCGCTGGTAAGCGCATCATCGCGCTCGACATGGGCGCGCTCATCGCCGGTGCGAAATATCGCGGCGAGTTTGAAGATCGCCTCAAGGCCGTCATCAAGGAAGTAACCGCGAGCGACGGGCAGATCATTTTGTTCATCGACGAGCTGCACACCGTCGTCGGCGCTGGCAAGGCCGAGGGGTCAATGGATGCAGGCAACCTGCTGAAGCCGGCGCTGGCCCGAGGCGAGCTGCGCACCATCGGCGCGACCACGCTCGACGAATACAAAAAACACATCGAAAAAGATGCGGCCCTCGAGCGCCGTTTCCAGCCGATCATCGTCGGCCAGCCGAGTGTGGAAGACACGATCGCAATTCTGCGCGGGCTGAAGTCGCGATACGAAACGCATCACGGCGTTCGCATCACCGATAGCGCGCTGGTCAGCGCGGCCGTGCTGAGCGATCGCTACATCGCCGATCGCTTTCTGCCCGATAAGGCGATCGATCTGATCGACGAGGCCGCGTCGCGGCTGCGAATCGAAAACGATTCAATGCCGGCTGAGCTGGATGAGTTGCAGCGTCGGACCATGCAGTTGCAGATTGAGATCGAAGCGTTGCGTAAGGAAAAAGACGCTGCCAGCAAAACGCAGTTGCAGAAGGCCGAGCGCGAGCTGGCCGAATTAAACGAGCAGCAGACGCCGCTGAAGGCGCGATGGGAAAACGAAAAAAATGCGATGGCAGCGTTGAAGACGTTGCAGGAGCAAATCGATGCCAAGCAGGTGGAGCTGGACGGCGCCCAGCGCGCCGGCAACTGGGAAGCGGCGGCACGAATTCAATATGGCGAGCAACGTGAGTTGAAAGCCAAGCTTGACGCGGCAGAGAAATCGTTGCGCGAGCTGACCGCATCGGGCGATGCGCTGGTGAAGGAAGAAGTGACCAGCGACGAGATTGCCGAGGTCGTCAGCCGCTGGACCGGCGTGCCGGTGACACGCATGCTCGAGGGCGAGCGCGACAAGCTGATGAAGATGGAAGACCGGCTCGGCCTGCGTGTGATCGGGCAGAAGGACGCGGTCATCGCCGTCAGCAACGCGGTCCGCCGTAACCGCGCGGGCCTGGGTGATCCAAATCGGCCGATCGGATCGTTCCTTTTTCTTGGCCCGACCGGCGTGGGCAAAACCGAGTTGAGCAAGGCGCTCGCGGAATTCCTGTTCGATGATGACAACGCGATGGTGCGACTCGACATGAGTGAATTCATGGAGCAGCACAGCGTCGCGCGCCTCATCGGCGCGCCGCCTGGATATGTCGGCTACGAAGAGGGCGGCCGGCTCACCGAAGCGGTGCGTCGTCGTCCGTATTGCGTAATCCTATTCGATGAAATTGAGAAGGCGCACCATGATGTATTCAACGTGTTGTTGCAGGTGCTTGATGATGGGCGCCTCACCGACGGCCAAGGGCGCACGGTGAATTTCAAGAACGCGGTCATCGTCATGACGAGCAATCTCGGCTCACAGCTGATTCAAGACCTGACGGCAAAGGGTAGTGAAGAATGGGAGATCGAAGGCGCGGTGAAGGATGTGCTGAAGCAGTCATTCCGGCCGGAGTTTCTCAACCGAATCGACGAGACAATTCTCTTTCATCCGCTCGGCAAGGAGCAGCTGACGAAGATCGTCGATGTGCAGCTCGGCTCACTGCGAAAGCGACTATCGATGCGATCGATGAAACTCGAAGTGACGCCGGCCGCTCAGCAATTGCTGGGCGAGGAGGGCTACGATCCAGCCTTCGGCGCTCGGCCCTTGAAGCGTGTCATTCAGCAACGGATCGAAAACCCCCTGGCGCGGAAAATCTTGTCGGGCGAATATACGGAAGGCGATACTGTGCAGATCGATGTCGATGCGGCGCGTCATAGCTTCGAATTCGGAACGCAGAAAACGAAGCCTGCGGCCAGCCGACCTACAGCGGCGTCGGCGCGGTAGCGGGCAGTTCCCGTGCACGAGCCAGATCGTGAATTGAAATCGAGTCCTCCGGATCAATCGCGAGCTTCATCTGGAAATATTGAACCGCCTTCTCGCGGTGCCCGAGCTTCAGCATTGTCTCAGCCAGCGTGAACAGATCGTTCTTGTATCGCGTCGGCCGGCGTGATGGGGGCATCAGAGTTTGCTGCCGCACAAATTCTTCGAACAACTGAGCGCCTCCTTCCGGATTGCCATGACGCGTGACGAGCGTCGCCAGCGTGCCGATTGATTCGAAATGATTTGGCTGCACTTCGATCGCGCGTTGAAATAGAGCCATTGCTTCAACGTCGCGATGCTGCGCCTGACGTAAGTTGCCGAGATTGTGAAGGGCCAGCAATCCGTTCGGCGCGATGTCGAGCGAATGCGTAAAAAGCGATTCATCATCGTGCCAGACGCGAGATTGTCGGAATGAAAGGACTGAGAGCACTAACAGAGCCGCGCCCGTGACGGCGAGCGTCAAGCGTTGGTGATTTGTGGCAAGCTGCTGCACGATCCAGCCGATCGCGATCGCGGGACCGAGCATGGCGAAGTACGCATAGTGATCGGCGACAGTGGAGTAATACTGAAAGTCGAATCGGAACAGGCCGAGCATGGGGGAGAGGGCGAGAATAAAGATCGCGCCGCCAAGCGTGATCGGCCAGAGCGCGCGGCGCTTGCGGAACAGCGCGATCGCAATTGCAGCCGGGATGCTCCACGCGATGAAGAGCCAGCGGCTATGTGACAGCACGTCGATCGTTTGGCCATAAATCGCGGCCAGGTGAATCGGCGCGATGAACTTCCACAGATAAAATGTGAGCGCATCGCCAAACATCAGCGGCCGCATCCAGAGCGGGGCGGGCGTGGCACGAATCGCGGGTTGCGCCAGCCAGGCGATAATCATCGTCGCGATCGACAGCATGAAGAAAGGCCACGTCGAACGCAGCGTACTTCGCCAACTTCGATGAAAGGCAACGCGGTCGATCATGATGAGGATGGCCGGGACGGTCATGGCGGACGGCTTGCTAAGGAGGGCGAGCGCGTAAGCGAGTAGCGATATAGCAAGTACAAAGACGCCCCTCTCCCTGCCTCTCCCCGGCGTACCGGAGAGAGGAGTCTGGGTTGTGCTTCGCAGCGCGTAGAGCAGGATTGTAAGTGCGCTGAAGAAGGCGGCGAGCAGGTCCTTCGTTCCCGAGGCCCAGGCAATTGCTTCGACTTGCAGCGGGTGTAACGCGAAGAGCAAGCCGCCGATAATGGCGGCGAGGTTACTCTTTAGAATCCGGCGAATGATTGCAGCGATGAGCAATGCGCTAAGGGCATGAATGAAAACATTCGTGCCGTGAAAGAGTACAGGATAAAGCGCCGCCGGCGCGGGGTGCAGGTCGCGCGAGATCGTCGCCAGATACCACCAAACGGTGTACGTGATCGGCGTGTAAAGCGAGCCGGCCGGTGCGACCCAGTAGCGGCCGAGTGAGTGCGCATCGGGTAAGAGAAAACTGCGATTCCGCGAAATCGTGCCCCAGTCGTCCATCGAAACAAACCGGGCAGAAAACAATGGCGACAGCGCGAGCAGCGGAAGGACAAAAACTAAAACATAAGCCGCGATCACCCTCCAGATTTGTGCGGCGAGAGAAGAATTGGTGCGATTCACAGATCGCGAATCGTCGTAGACTGATTTGGTGTCGGCAAGCATCGGCCGTCGCTTTCTGAATGGTAGGCCGCTAAGAGGATCCCGAATTCGATCAATGTCCGGTCGTAACGCAGGGCAACCGCATTCTATTAACTCCTCTCTCCGTATGCGGGGAGAGGCAGGGTGAGGGGTCTTCTGTCGCTCGGAAAAAGCCCCTCACCCGACCTCTCCCCGAGTACAGGGAGAGGAGAAAAAACGAAATCATCCAGAATGCGGTTGCCCTGGGTCGTAACGATGGTCGGCGATCGAACCGATTGATCTAATTTCGTGAGCGGTTTACCTTATCGTCGGCCATCGGGGCGCGTCTTGCATCCATGTACGCAACGCCGCAAATGACCGCCTAGGATGATCAACGTTATGAGTGCAAATTTAATCTCGCCGGTCGCTCCGCGAACATTTTCCGATCAGTCGTCCAGCCCCGCGGACAGTGGTTCGATGCTGGCGCTGCGCAAAGCGACAGCCGGCGAGGGGCTGACCATGGTCAGCAACGCCCTAATCCCCGAGATCGGTCCGCGCGATGTATTGATTGCCGTGACGCATGCCGGCATCTGCGGCACGGACCGGCATATTTATGAATGGGATGCCTGGAGCGCCGGCCGAGTTCCGGTTGGCACGGTCATTGGCCATGAATTTGTGGGCAAGGTCGCGAAAATCGGCGCGGGCGTGAAGCGGACGAAGATCGGCGATCGCGTTAGCGCCGAAGGACATATCGGCTGCGGGTTTTGCCATCCCTGTCGCACGGGGCGAATGCACATCTGCGATAAGGTCGACATCATTGGCATCGACCGAGACGGCGCGTTCGCGCAGTTCGTGGCCGTGCCGGAAGAGAATGTCTGGCCCGTTCATGCGAGCATTCCTGATCACATCGCCGCGATCTTCGATCCGCTGGGTAACGCGATGCACACGGTGATGGCCGCGGGCGTGAGCGGGAAGAGCGTGCTGATCACCGGCGTGGGGATCATCGGCTTGATGGCCGTCACCGTCGCGCGGGCGGCGGGGGCGCAGCAGATTTTCGTCACCGATCGCGATGAGCATCGATTGCAGATCGCCAAAGAACTCGGTGCCGATGTTGCCTACAACGCGATGGATGCTGATTGGCCGACGAAAGTGAAATCGCTAACACACGATGCCGGCCCCGAAGTGTTGCTCGAAATGAGCGGCAACGCGAAAGCGATTCGTCAGGGCTTTTCGGCGCTCGCCAATGGTGGGACGGCCGCGCTGTTGGGCATTCCGAGCAAGCCGGTCGAGATCGATCTGCCAAATGACATTGTCTTCAAAGGCGCAAAAGTGCTCGGCATCAATGGCCGGCTGATGTTTGAAACGTGGTACCAGGTTGAAGCGATGCTGATGAGCAAAAAGATCGATCTGTCGTCGATCATCACGCACGTGATCCCGATGCGCGATTTTGATCGCGGCTTTAAGATGATGCAGAGTGGCGAAGCGATCAAAGTCGTGATGGAGATTCCGCAGAATTAGGCGTTGGGATCTGGGCGTTGGGCGTTGGGAAACATCGTTTCCATTCTTTCCCAAAGCCCAACGCCCAATTCCCAACTCTCGAGCTTCAATGCCTAACTCAAACTTCAACACGCGCACAAACGCTCTTCTCACCAACCTCCGCGAAACCGGCCAATACAAAGAGCTGCGCTACGTCACCGGCCCGCTCGGCGCGACTGCGAATCTGCGCGGCGTGGGTGAAGTCATCGTTCTCTGCTCGAACAATTACCTCGGCCTGGCGGACCATCCGGCGGTCATCGAGGCTGGCCATCGCGGCCTGAAAGAGCAGGGCGCGGGCACGGCCTCGGTCCGTTTTATCTGCGGCACGCTCGAGGCCCACGCGACGATCGAGAAAACGCTTGCGAACTTCTCCGGCACCGAAGCCGCGCTGACTTATGTCAGCGCCTGGACAGCCAACGAAGCGATTATCCCCACCGCGACCGGGCCGGAAGATGTCATCATTTCCGATGAACTGAATCACGCGAGCATCATTGATGGCTGCCGGTTGTCGAAAGCGACGCGTGCGGTCTATCGACACGCGGATCTCGCGCATCTCGAGGAACAGCTCAAAGCGCACAAGGACAAGTCCGTGCGATGGGTTATCACTGATGGCGTGTTCAGCATGGAAGGGGCGGTCGGGAATCTGCCGAAAATTCACGAGCTGTGCAAACAGTATGATGCAATGCTGATCGTCGACGATTCGCACGGCGTCGGCGTGTTGGGAAAAACCGGTCGCGGCACCGTCGAGCATTTCGGCCTGCTCGGACAAGTCGACATCATCACCGGCACGCTCGGCAAAGCGCTGGGCGGTGCGGCGGGTGGCTATGTGGCGGCCTCGCAAAACGTCATCGACCTGCTGGTGCAGCGCTCGCGCACCAGTCTCTTTAGCAACGCACTGCCGGCCACGGTTGCGTACAGCTCGAACGAGGCAATTCACGTCATCGAGCGCGAGCCGCAGCGTGTCGCGAAATTGCACGCGAATGTCACAGCGGTTCGTGAAGGCCTGAAGCAGCGCGGCTTCGACGCCGGCGATTCGCCCAGCGCGATCATCCCCATCATGATCGGCGACACCGCCGAGGCGATCCGAAAATCGAAACGATTGCTAGAGCTAGGCGTCTGGGTGGTCGCCTTCGGCTTCCCAGTCGTGCCGCAAGGTAAGGCCAGGTTACGCGTACAAATATCGGCAGCGCTGGAGCCGCATCATATTGAGAAGGCGCTGGATGCGTTCGGGAAGCTGTAGTTAATAGTTGGACGCTGGTCGTTTGCAATCGCTATACTTCCAGCATGGGAACGCTGCTGTCCCGAATCACGATCGATCATGCAATCTGCCACGGCAAGCCATGCGTGCGCGGACTCCGATATCCAGTAGAAACCGTTCTTGCCTGGCTCAGCTCAGGAATGACGTTCGAGGAAATACTGGCCGATTACCCTGATTTGGAACGCGATGATTTGCTTGCAGTGTTTGCATTTGCAGCCCGGCTCGCCAGCACCCGACGTCTTCAACCTTCTAATACGCCTCAGGCTTGATTCGCGCGCACGATCCATGAGGAGTGGCATAGGGTT
>CAXSBN010000071.1:6489-7668 GCA_964236135.1 uncultured Phycisphaerae bacterium | reverse complement strand
CAGACTTCGACACATTTCCCGCAGCGGCTGCAGGCGTCGAGGAACGCCTGCTCGGTGTCACGCGCGCCGGGCGGGCGAAGCGGAAATCGCGCCGCGAGCTGCAGCGCCTGCGTTGCCCGCTGCGCAGGCGTGCCGATCTGGTCGAATCGTTCGAGCTGCCGGGCGGCTGTCTCCAACGGCTCGATCGCGCCGGCCAACGGCTTGAGCAGCTCGCGCAATCCAGCGCGAAAAAAGCTTCGTCGATTGACCGGTTTTTCGTCGCTCATTGATAAGAATGTGTCCTTGCCGATTTCGGCTTGGCGGACGTATTCTCTGACTTCATTGACTCTCAAGCCGTTCGATCATCATGAACCACCGCGCCCGATCAAGCAAAGCCGTCCGCATCGTCATCAGTCTCACGTGCGCCGCAGGCACGCTCGGCCTGTCGATCAGCGGCTGCGTTGATCGTTCGCATTCAGGGTCATCCAAGGCCATCACCACCACGCCGGATAATCCCCCAGCACACGATGCACCACCGCGACGACCGGTAAATTAAAGCGACGCATCACCTGTTCGCTCCCTGTCCGTTCATCCACACCGCTGCGGTTCGAAGAAGTCTCGCCCCGTCGACCATTACGTCAGCGCCTCACCGCTCCCGCAGTCTGAGCGGCGAGGCGCTTCTCCTCAGCTTCAGGCAGCCGCAGATAGAGCGGCGTGAGTGTCTCCACGTTCGCGAACTCGTTGCGCCCGGCTTTCTCAAATCCGAGCCTGGCGAGTATCTCAGCGCGCGCTTGCCAGGCTAACGGATCGGTGATGATGACATTGCTCGATTCCGCGGCATTGATTTCGGTCTGATGAAACGGAATGCCTTCACCAATCAGGTGGAGCGCCCTTGGACACGATTGCAGAACATTTCGAACGTCGCTCAGCCGCGGTTCGGCACGCTCCATCCATTCGCCCAGACGACGTTCATAACTGGCGGTAAAAACATGGCCGCGTTTGGCGTCGAGGAGAATCGCGACATGGCCCGCTTCGGGCGGCGCGTTGTAGGCCAATACATGAGTCGACGGCACGGAGACGACACTCGCGCCGGTGGTGAACGACATGACTTTCGCGAGCGTGACGGCGATGCGCAATCCAGTAAACGAGCCGGGACCGATTGAGATATAAAGTTGACGAATGTCGCGAGACGACCAGTTT
>CAXSBN010000071.1:0-6479 GCA_964236135.1 uncultured Phycisphaerae bacterium | reverse complement strand
ACGCGACAAAGGCGATCGATGATCGGCAGCACTTGCGCTGCATTCTGAAGCCCGTGCGCGAAATCAGCTTGGTCGATCGCGCGGCCGTCGACAACAGCGGCGATCGATCCGGTGCGGCCCGACATTTCGATGGCTAAGGCATTGGTCACTCGCCGGCGAGTGTATCCGGCTTGGCGGTTCTCGACTCGCCGGAGATCAACCCGAATGCGACCGCAAGCAATGCCCCGCCGATAAGAAACAGCCGCGCGCGGGGTTGGCGACAGAGGGTTGCAAACCGTCCGCCCAGCGACTTGTATTCCGCCAGCGCCGCGGGCGGCGGCACGCTGAGCAGCAAGTATGGCGAGAGGTCTGATCGCCCTTTGGAATCGTCCAGATCGAGCACGCTTGTGCCGTCGCGCACCATTTTCATCTGCCGCTGCGCGAGTCGTTCAAGCAAGGCCGGGTCGTCGCCGACGCTTTTCAGGAACTGACTGTTTACATCGATCTGCGTTTTTAGTTGAACCAGATCAGCCGCGAGGTGCTCGCGTTCATAAACGATGCGGCGATTGTCGTCCGCCGCCGGGATGATCAGGCAACTGGCGAGAACCGCGATGCCCGCGCACAGAATCGGCAGCGTCCAGGCGGAGGAGCGCTCTTCGATCGTCGCTTCCGGCTCGGCGTTCAGTTCTTCAATTTTCGCGGTCGAGACCGCCGGCTCCGGTTTTCTCGCCGGTGAGCGCATCATCTCCGACAAGCTCAAAGTCGAAACCGTCACCGCTTAATTATCGGACGATGCGCGGCGGCGACGTGAATCAAAACGAGTGGAGGAGACTCGCAAACAATTGATCGATCCGTGCGCCGACGGTCGAGGTGAAGGCGTGAATGAGCAGCGCCGTTATCAGGCCGGCATAGACGTCCATCGTGTAATGCGCGCGGAGCAGAAGAACGACGCCAATTTCGAAGATCATCACCGTGATGCCCACCGCCAAACCGATCGGCCCGAACGCATCGCCAAGCCAGAGGCCGCCGAAGACGGCGATCGCGGTATGGCCGGAGAAGAACAGGTCGTTCGCCGTTTTATACGTGACGAGAATGGTCGGCACGCCGGGCGAGCGCCAGATCATGCCGTCGGGCGCCGGGAGCGGGCAAAGCATTTGAAAAACTTGTCGCAACGCGAACAGAATGATCAGGCCGACGAAGGCGCTGAACGTCGTGCCGCAGATCGAGGCGACGATCAGGCCGATGCCCAGCACATCAATCACGGCCGAACTTGAGACGAGCAACACGTCCGCGGCTTTCGGTGCGTTAAGAAGGCGGCGGTGAAGGTGACGAGTGAGGAAATGAATTCCATCCGGCAGCCCCGCCGCCGGAATTTCCGCTTCGACAGCGGCATCAATTGCCGGGTTTCGCCGAGCTAACAATTTCTGCGTGATGAACCAAAGTGCAAGGCTCGCGACGATGACCAGGATTCGAACGGCGATCAGACCCGCCGGCGGAAACTGAAACGCGAGCATCTGAACGGTCATGCGTCCACCGCGGTTTCAGCCTGCCCGATCCCGAGCATCGCTTTCAATTGCGCTGCGACCGCCTGCAGTAGCGCATCGCCGTCTGTCATTGCACCGCGCGGCTCGCGTCCGGGCGCGACTTCGATCGCCTCGCCGACGGTGATCTCGGCCGAGATGTGACCGTGAGCACTGACTTTGTCCGTCAGATCTTCTTCAAATCGCTCCAGCGTTTCCAAAATGCGGTACGCCGTTGGATTCGATCGCACGTAATTCGGCGGGTAATGCGACAGCTCGTTGGCCAAGTAGACATCCGCCAACTGCTTCCATCGCCGCTCGCGCTCATCGGCGGCCAGCTCCGAACCAGTCATGTCGGCAACGATCTCGGTGCGAAGCCGCTTTACGCGTGAATTGATCGAACCGTCGTGTTTCAACGCGGCGTATTCATCTTCGAGCGGATTGAGAATCGCATTCGTTAATCGTTCCAGCCGCGATTCGATCGAACCGCTCTGCGCCTCGCCAAGATATTCAATTTCTTTCAGCGACAGCAGGCCGCCGCCAACTTTTACGATGCGGTCGATGAGCGAGAGCTGCTTTTGCGGCCGCCAACTGAGTCGTGATTCAATTTCGCCAAGCACCTTGTCGGCGGTCGCGTCGATGTTGCCGTGAAAGTTGTATCGCAGCGCGATCGGATGAACGACGACTTTATTGTTCGGCGATTCCTTCGCGCGGCGTTTCGCGGCCGTCCGGGCAATCAGGCCGATGCCGTCCATCATGTCATTCAACCGGTCGTTCGTCCGCGCGATAAACCCCTCGGGAAACATGATCAGCGGTCGTTCGGCGGAGGTGAGGATGTCGATCGCGGTATTGACGGCGGCGCGGTCGATCCCTTCACGATAAATGCTGAAGGCGCCCGCACGTCGGAGCAGAAACGTTTTGAGCTTCTGCTGCTTGAAGAGATGCCAGCTGGCCATGATGAACATCGGCGTGCCGACATCGCGCGCGAGCGTGGCGAGCACCATGGGGTCTTCGTCGCGACAGTGATTCGGCGCAAGGATGACCCCGTGCCCGGCCGAAATGGAAGCGGCGAGCCGGTCGGAATGACGGCAGGTAACGCTTTCGATTCCGTATGACCTGCGGAGCACGCGGCGGGAATAAAGCGCCAACACGCGGGGCCAAAGCCGGCCGTGATATGGGGGCACGGCAACGTAGGGTTGATCGATGACGAGGTTCTGCATGACGCGCGGAGGCGGAGCTTAAGCCGAGATCGAGGGCCGGGCGAATTCTGAAATCGGACTAAACCGCTGCTGAAACTATCGCACAGATATTCGAATCGAGCTATTGAGCGTGTTCTGGCTCGACATCACAATTTGCCCCACACCGGCGGCCCGGCTTCGCACAGCGGGCCGCTTTTTATTGAATTAATTGCTCGTCGGACGCCCTGCTCCGCGAAGCAGCAAGCCGTAGCTTGCCGCTTCGCGTCCACTATGTCTGCGCTCCGGCGACTATTTTTTGTCGCTGTCTTTGTCCTTCTCGCCGTCGGCCTCTTTCTTTGCCGTGCGCTTTTCCATGGCCTTCTCCTTCTTGTCGGCCGTCATCTTTTCCAGCTCTTCCTTCTGCTCATCGGTGAGCAGCGCAAGGATGTCGGCCTGCTCCTTGTCTTCGATCGCCGTAATTTCCATGTTGGCCTTCTTATGAATCTCGGCAATCTTCGACTTCTGCTCGCCGGTCAGGCCCGAAAGCTTGTTGTAAGGCGCGAAGCCCCACCTCGCGCTATTCTTGGCGGCCTTTCCCTCGGAGGGCTTCGTGGACGGGCCATCGCCTTTGGCCGCCACTGCGGTCAGGGCTAAAACCATCGACATGAGCGGCATCGTCCAACGTGTATTCAATCGCATCTGCTTCTCCCTAAATGAATAGACTATCAAGTGATACTGACGTCTGTGCGTCAGCCGAACTTATACTGAAATCGCCACGTGGTTTTGAAGAAAATAGTTCGTCCGCGCCAACCGTTCACCGCTTGGGCGGCGATGATTCGAACAGCGGATTGTTGATGCTCAGTTTCAGCGTGGGCGCGGGTTTGTCCGCGCTTGGCATGGCCGTCGGAGCCTCAGCGAACTCCTCCACCGGCTCGCCGTCCGGTGCATCGGAAGGGGCGACATCCGGCCTGTAGAGCCGCGCGCTGAAAGCCTTCTGATACTCCGTCCAGTTTCCATCGCCCATGGCCGCTGATTTTCCGCGACAGGCATCGAGCATGATCATCAGCTTCGCATCCATGTTTTCAATGGTGTGAACGATTTGCGCCTCGGGTGTGGCGGGCGTTTTTGGACTGCCAAATTGCAGTTCGCCGTGATGACTGAGCACAATGTGTTGCATCACGTCGATCAAATTCTGCGGAATTTTCTCACCTAGAGCTTTTGAGGCAACTTGTGCTTTCTGTTCGATCCAGATCGCGCTTTTCACGATATGGCCGACCAGTTGCCCGCCATCGCTGTACCCGAACGCGCAGTCGTAGCAAAGCTCCCAGGTTTTAGCGATGTCGTGGAGAAAGATGCCGGCGATGATGATGTCGCGATTCAGGCCGGGATAAAACTTCACGATCGCATCCGAAACTTCGATCGCATTCAGGGTGTGTTCGAGCAGGCCGCCGATAAATGCGTGATGGAAGCTCATCGCCGCCGGCGCTTTGCAGAATTGCTTCATCAGTGGTTCGTCATCCAGATACGCCTGCACCAGCGCGGCCAGGTGGCGGTTCTGAATACTCTGCAACAGCTCGGTCAGCCGTTCGCACATCTTGCCAATGTCTTTGGTCGTCGTGGGAAGAAGGTCGTCGATATCGAACGACCCATCCTGCGCGGGCCAGAGCTGCTCGATGATGAATTGCAGATTGCTCTGATAATTTTCCAGCCGGCCGCGGACCTTGAGGAATCCACTTTCAGGCATCGCATTAAAGATGTCGCGCGACGCGTTCCACATGCGGGCCGTTACCTGCTGGGTGCGGTCGGAAATGAACCCCTTGATGAAGAACTTTCCGGTGTTGGTGGTGGAGAGCTGCTTGCCGGTGACGATGAAGATATCTTCGATGAAATCGCCGGGTTGGCAGTCGCTTAAATAGATTCGGCCCATGACTTTGTTTATACGAGCGAGGAAGTTATTTCGCTAGAATTCTTCGAAAAAATGCTACGATGAAACGGGAATCACATGACGCTAGCTGAAGAAGACAAATTTATCGCTCAACTTCAGCACGAACAGGAATTCAGTCCGCGGATCTCGGCTGAGGAGTTCGAACGGCTCCCAGATTGTCGGCATCGGGAACTGCTGGACGGATTGGTAAAGGAGAGCCAATTGGGGGCCGAATCTATTCTGATCGCCACGATGATTGCCAGAATCATCGGAAACTATCTCGCGTCCCGAAACCTTGGCTTCGTTTTCGTGGAAAATCTTTATCGAATGACACCAAGCCGGAAAAACAACCTACGCCGACCGGATGTTTCGTTTGTCGCGCTCGACCGATTGCCTGGCGGGCGAATTCCTCGGGGAATTATGTCGCTTGCACCCGACTTGGCGATTGAAGTCGTCTCACCAGTCGATCTCGTCGAAGAGCTTGCGACAAAAGTTCAGGAGTATCTCGATGCTGGCGTGCGATTAGTTTGGATCGTGCATCCCGTGACTCGAACTGTCGTTATTCACCATGGCAACGGCGTCATCGCGGCCGTGGGACAGCATCAAGACATCGACGGCGGGGAAGTCCTCCCCGGGTTTTCTTCACCCGTGAAAGACTTCTTTCCGCCGATCGAGAACACGACACCAATCGTTCGAAAGAGCGATGTCTAACAACTTACCGTCTACTTCGCCCGGCCGAAGCGGTCGTCCGCGACCTTCCAGTTGATCACATTCCAGAACGCCGCGATGTAGTCCGGGCGTTTGTTCTGATACTTCAAATAATACGAGTGTTCCCACACGTCCAGGCCAATGATCGGAAAGGCACCTTCCATCAGCGGGCTGTCCTGATTGGGCGTGCTGACGACTTCGATCTTGTCGCCGCGCTTTACAAGCCAGGCCCAGCCGGAGCCGAACCGCGTTGTCGCGGCGGCGGTGAACTTTTCCTTGAAGGTGTCAAACGAACCGAACGTCGATTTGATCGCGTCCGCCAGCTTGCCGACCGGTGCGCCGCCGGCTTTGGCGCCGTCGTGCTCGCCGAGGGTTTCCCACCATAAATTGTGGTTGTGAATCCCGCCGCCGTTGTTTCGCACGGCCGTCTTGATCTCATCCATCACCATCGCGCAATTATCCGCCAGCACTTCGTGTAGCGGCTTGCCCTCCAGCTCCGGCTGCTTGGCGACGGCGGCGTTGTAATTATTCACATACGCCTGGTGATGCTTGTCGTGATGGATCTCCTGCGTCTGCTTGTCGAAATACGGTTCGAGCGCGTCGCTCGCCCACGGCAGCGGCTTCAGTGCTTGCGGCATATTAGTGTTCCTCTTTCCCTGAAATTGGACCGCTCGAAGCGTAAGGTTCGCCCGCGCGAGCGTCAATGTGGAATTGCGCAGTGTTCCAATCATCTTCAAAACATCTGCATCTCCACGTTTCAATTAACAAAGGACGTCATTCCGAGGGGAGCAGCAGCGACCCGAGGAATCTCGGCTTGCGAGACGTTCTGGTCAGCCGAGATCCCTCAGGTCGCTGCTGCTCCCTTCGGGATGACGCGTTTCCCTTTCAGGCTGCTCGCCCGTTGCATTGGCGGCTTTTTTTTCCTGCATCGTCTTGATCGGATGCACAACCGTCTTCGCGGCCGCGTTTACTTTCTCGACGACCTTCTCCTCGGTGTTCATCACGCCATGCTCGTGACGCCGCTTCCAAATGATCCACGCGACGAATAATCCGACGAGCAGAACCGCGCCGATGAGAAACCAGTGTTCAAATCGACGAATGAACTGCTGCGTCTCGGGCGATGAAAGCTTTCCGCCGATCCAGTGGCCGAGCAGCATGAACATGCCGCCG
>CAXSBN010000070.1:0-8518 GCA_964236135.1 uncultured Phycisphaerae bacterium | reverse complement strand
GGTCGCTGCTGCTCCCTTCGGGATGACGAATTCTTTGGTCACATGCAATCGCCCTTGGGTATTGGCGCGGTCTTGCTTTACGGGTCCGTGAGTTCTAGTCAAACATAAACTGAAATATGGCTCAAATCATCAAAGTGGGAATCATCGGCGCGGGATGGCCGGGAGTGGCGCATGCGCGAGGGTATCGAGACGCGGGCGGGTTCAAGGTGGTTGCCGTCGCCGACCTGATTCCGGGCCGCCGAAAAAAAGTGCTTGAGGAGAGCGGCGCGACGATTGAGTTCGCGGATGCCGACGAGCTGCTGAAGAACGCCGAGGTCGACGCGGTCAGCATTTGCCTGCCGACATTTCTGCACGCGCCGATCGCACTGGCGGCGCTGAAGGCAGGGAAGCATGTTTGTTGCGAATCACCGCCGGCGTTGAATGCCAAAGAGGCGGCAAAGCTCGAGGCGGCCGCTGGAAAGTCGGGCCGAACGCTGCTGTATTCGATGCAGCGACGCTTCGGCGGCGCGGAGCAGGCGAGCCGGCAAGCGATCGCCAAAGGCTTCGCGGGCGAAATTTACCATGCCCGCGTTTCGTGGATGCGAACGCGCGGCATTCCCGTCGGCACGGGATGGTATTCCGACCCCGCCCGCGCGGGCGGCGGTGCGATGATCGACATCGGCGCGCACATGCTCGACTTGGCGTGGAGCTTGATGGGCGAGCCCAGCCCGATCAGCGTCGCGGCGGTGTCGCACGCGAAGATTGCCGCCGGCGTCGAAGATGCGGCGTTCGCGCTCTTTCGATTCGAAGGAAATCGTTCGCTGGAATTGGCGGCGAGCTGGGCAATTAACCAGCCGGCAACGCAGCAGGGGACGCTCTGCCGGCTATACGGAACGACCGGATTCGTGGACACCTACACGAACGACGGCGCGACGATTTATCGCGCTTTTGACGCCAAGGGCATCGCCAAGACAACGATGCTCAAACCGCCCAGGGTCGCGGGCCATGCGGCGATGATGCGGCACTTCAAGGCATGCATCGCGGGCGAGGAAAAGCCGATGGTCGGCCCCGCGCAGGGTGTGCAATTGATGCAAATGATCGACGCGTTCTACAAAAGCGCGGCGAGTGGGAAGAGTGTTGAGTTTAAGTGAGAGGGAGAGTTGATTTGAATGTGGAATGTCGATTGTTGAATGTGGATGACTGACAACGAAGCGTTTTCAACAATCCACAATCAACAATCCACAATCTCCATCCCACCCTATCCCTCGCCTCCGCCCAGCTCGCGACCTTGAAACAACAACATTCCCGCCGTCAGGGCGAGCGAGGCATAGCAGATCGCGTATGCGGTGGCGAAGCCGATGTAGCTCCAGATTTCGCTGAAGTGAATGGCCGCCACGTCGTTCGCGTAGCTCGTTCCGGCCAGCGCGATGTGGCCGTAAATCGTTTTCTGCCGCAGGTCAAAGTTCGCCAGATACGGCAGCACCGTCCCGGCCACATTTCCCCAAAACCCGGCCGGCAGGAATCGCGTCAAATTCCCGGCGATGTAGACAAGGATGACGGCCGGGAGATTCACCACGAGAGAAACGCGCGTCGAAATCGCCACACTGACCGCCGCCAGAACGCTGATCTGCAGCCACATGAGCAGCAGACTCGGCCCGATGCCCGCCAACTGCTCGAGACGCAAGTCATAAATTCCTTCGCGCTCGAGGTCGTTGAGCGTCGAGGTATTCATCTGAAAATCGGCCGGCGCGCGAAACCAGAGACAGAGCGAAAGGATTGATCCCAGCACGGCCAGCGACAATAGCGCCGACAGAATAATTCCCAGATATTTGCCGACCAGCACTTCCCACTTTGCAATCGGCTTGCTCATCAACGTCAGCATGGTTCGATCTTCAATTTCTTCAAAGATCGAGCGGCTGGCGGCAAAGAGCGTCGAGATCAGGACCAGTAGAAGGACGACATCGAGCGTCACCGCTTTGAACATCGTCGCGTCTTCGCCGAGCGTGAAGAACGGTAGCAGCGCGAAGATGACCAATATACCCGCACCCAACGTCAGCAGCAGCGAATAGATGGGCTGCAGAATCGATTCGATAAACGTGTGCCGGACAATGACGAGCGTGCGATACATGTGGCGGGGAATTGTGTCGGGACTGGCCAGGAATGCAAGAGACGTGCAGTCTAGTGACGGATCGAGAAGCCGGTGAACTCGCCGGTCGGGAGCGTGGTTTCGACGTGGGTTTGCCTGATGAAGCGGTCCATCCGTTCCTGGATCGACCGAACGAACTCTTCGAGTTGCGTTCCCGGACCCTCAGCCACAAGCAGCACTTGGCCGTCGATCAGATTCTTGACGTAGCCGCGCACGTCATAATTCAGCGCGACATTCTGAACGGTGCAGCGGAAACCGACGCCCTGCACATGGCCGCTGAAATGAACCATGCGTCGCTGTGCATCCGTTGTTGAACCGCTGTGCATCACCGGTTGAAAATATAACCACGATCGACTTATCCGGGCAACCTTTCTCTTCCGCTTCTTTCCGTACTCGCTGAGCGGCTGTGTTACTCCCCGGCTGCCGTTGCCTTGAAAGCGATCTCTCGGATGTAAGCCTGATACGCGCGATCAAGATCGGGCATCGACAGGCAGAGATAATTTTCCAACATCGGCTGAACCGACTGCGGATTCCAGGTGTCGAAAATGCTTCGACGCGCGACGGCCTGCGGACGCGCGATGCCATTCGCACAGTCGCTGAGCAAACGCTGAAACGCCGGCCGATATTTACCGCTTTCGGCGTTCCAGAGAAATTCCGCGAATGCCCAGCTCTGCGCGTAGAAGGCTTCGATCTTCCCGCCCGACATGCCGACCACTTCGCCGGCGTGCATCGTGATCAACTTGCTCAACGGAAATAGATTGTCCGACGCGATAGCGGCTTGCAGCTTCAGAGCCCGCGGCGAGCGCGGCGACAGATCCCATTCCGGCGGATTCGGGGCGTTGTAGCGCACATTCTCGAACATCGTCGCGATGCCTTCTTCCAAAAACGGAGGCAGACGCGATTTGAAATTACGCGCGACGTATTGGTGCCACCCTTCGTGAGCGGCCACGGCGTAGGTACCAAGCTCACCGATGTAATAAGCGACGTACCAATCCCGAACCGTGTAGCCGCCGCGATTAATCTGTAGATAAAGGGCGGCGTCGGTCCCCGTCTTGGCCGCCGTGAAGTCCGCCCATTCCGGGCGCCGGGCAAACATATAGCAATCCATCGGATCGGCACTCGCGATGACGGCGGGCGTGAACTGCTCATAGCGCGATAGCGCGCTCTCCATCAGCGTGGCCAGGTCGGTGAGGAAATGCCGATCGTCGATTGTCGTATGAATTGAATAGTGCGCGCTGCGAACCGTCAGCGCGAGCTTGTCGCGATACGGCCAGGTTTCGAATTGCTTCACAACCGAAGGCTTGGCGGCAAGCGTCGAACCGCTGCTCGCGCAGCCGATACCCGATGTTGCGAAAAATATGAGAAGTGCCAAAAACCAAACTCCTCTCTCCGTCGTCGTGGAGTGGCGGGGAGAGGGGTCTGCATTTGCTGCGGATGAAGTCGAAGACCCCTCTCCCAACCGCTCCCCGAGTACGGGGAGAGGCGACGAAGCAGGGCAACCGCATTCTATTAACTCCTCTCCCCGTACTCGGGGAGAGGCTGGGTGAGGGGTCTCATGTCGCTCGAAAACGCCCCTCACCCGACCTCTCCCCGAGTACGGGGAGAGGAGAAAAAACGAAATCATCCAGAATGCGGTTGCCCTGGGCGACGAAGAAAGAGATGCCGTTTGCGTTTGCATCATCCGTACATACCTTTCACGCTTCATGCCCGCAGCACGCGTCGACATCATCAGCATCGGAACGCTTTCCCGCAACCGAATTTGGGGCGAGCAACAGCCTGTTCGCTCCGCACATGCCACGACATCACTGATTCGCGTCGGCAAGCGGAATATTCTCGTCGATCCTGGCCTTCCCGGCGTTGTCATCGCCGCGAAACTCTTCGAACGCACCGGCCTGAGGCCCGAGCAGATTGACACCATCTTTCTTACGAATTTCCAGGCCGCCCATCGACATGGCATTGGTTATTTCGATCACGCAAGCAAGATCATGCACGAGCCCGAGCAGCAATTCGCCCGGCAGCGGCTGGAAGGGTTACTGCGTGATGCGCCTGAAGAGGACGAAGACCGAAAGGCGCTCGAATCAGATATGGATCTTCTGGAAACGATGGGCGTGGCTGACGACAAGCTCGCGCCCGGCGTCGATCTGTTTCCATTGCCCGGCTACACACCCGGCACGTGCGGGCTGCTCATCAGCGCGCCGACATCGACGTTGCTCATCGCCGGCGACGCGATCGCCACGCTCGACCATTTCCTCGCCGGCCAGCTCCTGCCGGATTCGCAGGACCTCCAATTGGCCGAGGATTCGCTGCGAGAAATCTACGAGATCGCCGACCTGATCGTGCCCGGCCACGACAACATCTTCGCGAATCCGCGCATGCAGGGACTGTGAAAACAAAAACGCAACCGATCCGCTCACTTCATGCCCCGCGCTTTTGCTGTTGCATCCAGGTGAATAGCTCGCCCGAGTTGTACGCCGCGTCCCAGCAGTTGTGGCCGAACGCGTCGTATTCGGTGTAATGAATATCCGCGCCGGTCGCTTTCAAACGTTTGTACATTTCGCGCGTGCCGCCGACGTTCACCACCCAGTCGCCGCTGTTGTGCAGCGCCCAGATGTGCATTTTTGAGAGTGTCGGCACATCGTCGTAATCCGCATATCCGCCCATCGGCACGAGGCACGCCCACATGCCGCGATAGCGTGCGCCCAGCACCCACGTCCCTTTGCCGCCCGAGGACATGCCGGTGAGACAGAGGCGATCCATATCGATCGCATAATCCTTCTTTGCATCGTTCACCACGTCGACGACGAGCTGGCCCTGATCCTTGCCGGTCCAATCCCAGCCGGCCTGCGGGAAGAGGACGATGAAGGGAAAATTTCCGTCGCGCTTGCCGATGTTCGGCCCGATGCCGACCGTGCGGCAAGCCTTGCCGTCGCCGCCCGCTTCACCAATGCCGTGCAGGAACACGATCGTCGGATATTCCTTGCTCGGCGAATAATCGCGTGGGATAAAAATGCTGTATTTATGATCGTTGCCTGTGCTCTTCACCGTGCGGACGGAAAAACCGGTGCCGGTAGGCATGGCATGAAGTTCGTTCGCGGGATCGCCGGAGCATCCGACGAGGCAGGACAGCAGCACCGCCGTCAAAAACGGACAAATCATCTTGATCATCTGACCGTTTCCTCGAAAGACTTTCCGCGCCTTATCGCCGCTTCCCTAATAGGAAGAGGTTCCCTGTCCTGCCCCTCTCTCCGTACTCGGGGAGAGGTCGGGAGAGGGGTCTTTCTCTTGCGTCGAGCGCGGTGCGATGACCCCTCTCCCCGGGACAACCGCATTCTCTCCTTCTCCTCTCTCCATACTCGGGGAGAGGCGGGGAGAGGGGTCTTTCCTACGCTCGGAAACGCCCCTCTCCCAACCTCTCTCCGAGTACGGAGAGAGGAGAAAATGCTGGATCGTCGAGAATGCGGTCGCCCTGCGCCTCTCGCCGAGTACGGAGAGAGGAGCTTGCTTTTCCTCTACCTCGATACCGAATCCGCATCGACCGCCTTCACGATTTTTTCCTGGAGCTGTTTGCACGTCGCGATGTCGCCCACGCCGTTCATCATGATGCTGAACGCGTACCAGTGATTGTCTTTTGCCTTGAGCAGGCCGCTCAAACAACTCACGCCGGAGATGAAGCCGCTTTTTGCAAGCACTCGGCCACGGAGATCGGAATCGCGGAATCGGTTGTCGAGCGTGCCGTCCACCCCCGCGACACTGAGGCTCGCGGTGAACGTATCGTGGTTCGCGCTGGCAAAGTCGTAGGCCAGCACGCGGGCCAGCGCGTTGCTGCTGACGCTGTTTTTTCGCGACAGCCCGCAGCCGTCGTCGAAGGTGAACTCGGCCGCGCTGACGCCGACTTTTTGAAGGAACGCGCCCATGGCGGCGATCCCGTTTGGCCAACTGCCGCTCTCCGTGCCGTGCGTCGACGCCCAACCGAGACGCTTGCACATGGCCTCGGCATAGAGGTTCATGCTGTCCTTATTCGCCCGCCCGAGCACGGTCGCGATCGGCGTTTCATGAATCGCCAGCACCGAGACGGCAGGGTCTGTCGATGGCTGCGTCGTGGGCTGAGTCGTGGGCTGAGGCGTGGGCATGCTAAATGTTTGATACTCAGGCGGCAGTTCGCGATGAATCGTCAAATTGCGGCTCGCGCTTCCCTCGACGTGCACTCCATGCTGCGCGAGTGTTTCGGAGAAGACCGTCGCCGCATACAGCCCCGGATCGAAGATCGTCACTGAGATCGGCGAATTATTATCCGCGTTGGTCTGTCCGCGCAGCTCGATCTTGTTGCCGCCCGGCTGTCGCGACAGCCAAACTGCATTTTCATTTCCCGACAGACAGTCATTCGAAATCGTCGCGTAGTGGGTCGGCGGGTCGGTGATGTAATTGACGCGACTGCCAGTACCGGCCGACCGTTTGAGGAAAAAGTCGAGCGCGTTGGCGTTGAAATTCAGCCCGTCGACACCCGCGACGTAGCGAAGATGCTGCTGATTCACGGGCCAATCAGGATTGACGAAATTCTGATCGCAGATGCTGTCGTCGACATACACGTCGTGAACCGTCACGAGCCCGCGTTTTTTTAACGCGTCGGACCAGTTGCCGAATACGGTCGTTGTCTGCCAGCCGACTTTTTTCAACAGCTCCGCATCGCCAAAGCTCGGATCGGCATCCCCGATGATCGCCAGGTCGTGATCACGTTGAACCAACAACGTGCGGTATCGAAAATCCGGGCCGAAGCGATCGAGGAATGCGCTGGTCGTGACAAGCTTCAGATTGCTTGCCGGGATAAGCGGCGTTTCCGCATTGTGCCGGAACAGAATCTCCGGCGATGCGGTCGTCGCGCGCCCGGGCTCGCCGAGCTTGAGGATCTCAACACTCACCTCGCCATGGGAGAGCGCCTTATCCTTGAGAAGGGCCTGGATGTCCGTCGCCAGGTCAGCGGCCCGCAGATGAACCGATGCGGCTAAACAACAACCGACCACAACCAACCTGATTGCGGATTGGCGATATCTGCGTGGAACGATTCGGAAATTCTGATTCACGGGAAGTAAACTTGACACCTTGTTGCCGCGCGTGGATCGCGCGAGTTTAACAAACGCCTCTGCCGAGAATAGCCAGCTCGGACATGCGGTTCAATCGGATCGTGGCGGATCGACCGGCGCGCGACTACTATTTTTGCAGATGTCTGATGAGCCGAACGATGCCCCCGAGCCGACGCGCGATGCTTTCGCACGTCGCATTATCGAAATTGTGAGAGGGCGGTTTCCGTTGGTCAAAATCGCCCGGGCGGAGCAACCGTTTTCGCTGCGGCTGAACGGGCAAATCGCGTCGCTCGAAAATTTGTACCGATCGTCGCTGCTCAAGCCGGACGATTTAAATTATCACGTGCAACGGTGGGCGGTCGAGCTGCTTCGGGCCAGTGAGGGGACGCCCGACCAAGCCGCCGATTTCGACGAGCTGCGCGGGCGGATTTTGCCCATGATTGTGTCGCAGAGGCAGATTGATCCGAAGTCCGGGTCGATGGTGACCGAGCCGCTCGTCGGTTCGCTGCATATCGGCTACGCCATCGATTCGGATCGAACGATCGCATACATCCCGCAATCGCAGTTTGAGAGCTGGGGCATCTCGCTCGAAGATCTGCACGACACCGCCATCGCGAATCTCGTGACCAAGAGCGACGCCATCCCCGCGCACGCCGCCCCCGACGACGACGGCGGCGTGAGTCTGATTCTGTTTCAGACGATGGACGGTTTCGACGCCAGTCGAATTCTGCTCCCAAACCTGCACGATCAGCTTCGCAAGCACCTGGGCAGCCCGTTTGCGGCGGGCATTCCAAATCGCGACATCCTGCTCTGCTTCCGCAACGACGAAGAGACGGCCGGCCGATTGAAGCAGCAGATCGCGGACGACTACCTGCGCATGCCGCATCAGGTGACGGATGAGCTGTTGCTGGTCACGCCCGACGGCTTGGCGTCGCGGCTCTAAATGGTTGGAGTTTTTCAAAAGAATTTGCGTTCAGCGGTCATCCGAAGGGTGCGCTGTCGGCATAGTTGAAGAATGTTATAATCGCGGGCATGAGCAGCGCGGAAATCATCGCCGAATTGGCACGATTAACCCCGACGGAGCTAAGCGAGGTGCACGCCAAGGTTGAGGAATTGGCGCGGGGCGAGCGTTCCGTAGCCGTTTCGATGATCGGCCGCCACCCCGCGCTGGGCATCTGGAAGAATAGAAGCGACCTTCCCGAGGATTCGCTCGAAGCATCTCAAATGCTGCGCTCACGGATGATGCAACGAGCCAGCCGATGAGATTCCCAAGACACGTCATTCCGAGGGGAGCAGCAGCGACCCGAGGAATCTC
>CAXSBN010000069.1:8678-8924 GCA_964236135.1 uncultured Phycisphaerae bacterium | reverse complement strand
ACTCGCGGCGGTGTCGATCAGGTTGACGCCCGCCGCCAGCAATTGCTCGACGATGGCGGCGGCCTTGTCTTGATCAGGTTTCAAATACGCCACGGGTGCCGCGCCAAAGCCGAGCACCGACACCGAGAGATTGGTCTTGCCGAGAGGTCGTTTTTCCATGCGATAATCTTAGCGCGCCGAACCGCGACGCGGAACTGGCGAGGTGTGGACAATCGACCTAAAATCCGCCGCTCGATGAATCGACCG
>CAXSBN010000069.1:0-8668 GCA_964236135.1 uncultured Phycisphaerae bacterium | reverse complement strand
TATCCCATCATGCTCAATGTCGTCGGCCGGCTGATCGTCGTTGTCGGCGGGGGGCAGGTTGCGGCGCGGAAGGTCGCGGGGCTGGTGCGGGCGGGCGCGAATCATGTACGCGTTGTCGCTCCCGAACTGCGAGGTGACTTTCCCGACGATATTTCCGACCATGTTGAGCACGTCGCCGAGATGTATCACCCCGCTAATCTCGATGACGCGGCACTCGTGTTTGCCGCCACCGACGAGCGGCGCGTGAATGATGCAGTTGTGCGTGACGCACACGAACGCGGGCTTTTCGTTTGCCGCGCGGACAATGACGAAGAATCGCCCGGCGATTTCATCACGCCTGCCGCGTTCAGCGATGGGCCGGTGCACGTGAGCGTGTCGGCTGGCAGCGCGGCGCTATCCGCGGCGATCCGGGACGGCATCAAAAGCACATGGCGTGACAGCTGGACGCAGATGGCCAATTTCATGCAACAGCAGCGCCCGATGTTGACCGCGATGAAAGGGCTGACGATCGAGCAACGTCGCGCGATCTTCCGCACGCTCGCCAGCGAAGCCGCCTTTGATGCGCTGGATTCCGGCGGTTCCGAAGCACTGTCGCAATGGCTCGAGTTGAAACATCCCGAGTTGAGCCATGTCTGATTCAACGCTGCCCCCGATCCTCCACAGTCATGTATCGAGTGCGCCCGGCATGCCGCAGGTGGCGCTACTAATTTTGGCGATCGCGCTGTTCGCCGCCGGTGGGGTGATGTCGATCCTGCGGATTCGACAGCGCGACAATCTCTCGCTCAACAGATTCGCCAAGCGTTGCCTGCTTGCGGGCATTGGCTGCTCCATCGTCGTATTGGTGTGGCACGCGGCGAGGCGCGGAAACTGGATTCCGCTTGACGATAATCTCGGCGAATTCACGTGGATTGCAGTCCTACTGGCAGGATTTGTGGCGTACGACCAACGGCGGCGACCGGTGGGCGGGCTTGACTGGTTTGTCATGCCGATCGTCGTGCTGCTGCTGATTGCCGCCATCGCATTCGGCAGTGCGCGGCCGCACGCATACGCGGCCGGCGCCTGGAACTGGGCGCACATCGCCTCTGCATGCGTCGGCACGGCCGCGTTCGCTATCGCCGCGGGGGCGGGCGCGACCTATCTCGTCGCACAACACCGGCTCCGTGTCAAAGCGGTTCCGCAACGAGAAAGTGTCGGCAGTCTGGAGCGGCTGGATCACCTCACGTATTCCAGCGCGTCGATCGGCTTCGCGCTGTTGACGCTCGCGACAATCCTCGGCTTTGTCACCATGCTATCGCGGCACGACGAGATCCCCATCGCGAAGATCGCCATGACGACGGTCGTGCTCTTGATTTATGCGATCGTGCTGCACGCGCCGATCAACCCCAGCTTTCGCGGCCGAAAGATGGCGATTCTTAGCATCACCGGCTTTGTGCTGATGGCCGTGGTTCTCGTGGCTGTGCAATTGTTTCCGAAGAAATAGGATGTCACGCTGTCGATGAACCGCCTGCTGCTGATCGGTCTGAATCACACCACCGCGCCGCTGGCCGTGCGCGAGCGTCTGGCGTTTTCCAGCGAACGCGCCCGCGAGGCGCTGGCGACATTTCGCGAGCGTTTTCCCGGCCTGGAAGGCGTGCTGCTGTCGACCTGCAATCGCGTTGAATTTTACATCTCGGCCGACTCTGACGCGGATGATCGCGGGCAGGCGATCGCTCGCGATGTGATGAATTTTCTGGCCCGATTTCATGACGTGTCGCTCGATCTGTTTGCCTCGCATATTTATGCAAAGCGCGGACGCGACATGATTGAACATGCGTTCGCGGTGGCGGCATCGCTTGATTCGCTCGTGCTGGGCGAGACGCAAATCCTCGGCCAGGTGCGGGAGGCGTACGACGCCGCCCGCGTCGCGGGCACGACCGGCGCGATGCTCAATCCGCTGTTTCAACGAGCGCTTTTCACCGGAAAGGAAGTTCAGACAAATACCGCGCTCGGCGACGGCCGGCTAAGCGTGGCGAGCGTGGCGGTCGATTACGCGAAACGCATCTTCGAAACCTTCAACGATAAAACCGTGCTGAGCATTGGCGCGGGGAAGATGGGCGGGCTACTTCTCTCGCAATTCGCGGCGCTGCGGTCGGGACGGCTGCTGATCTGCAACCGCGATCGCGGGAAAGCAGAGATGCTTGCAAAGGGTTTTCACGGCGAGGCCATTCCTTTTGAAGCGCTCGGCGAGCAACTTGCTTTGGCCGACATCGTCTGTAGTTCCACGGGTGCTTCCCGGCCGATCATCACGACAGCACAAGTTCGGAAAGCGCTGCGATCGCGGCGGTATCGTCCGATGTTTCTGCTCGATATCGCCGTGCCGCGCGATGTGGACGAAGCGGTCGCCGAGCTGGATCAGGTGTATCTCTACAATATCGACGACCTGCAGCAGGTCGTGTCGGCCACTCAATCGCAGCGGACGGATGCGCTCGACGCGGCCCGTGCAATTGTGCGACGACAGGTAGAAGAATTCATCACCTGGCAATCTCGCCGCGAAATGGGGCCGGCCATCGATTCGCTGTACCGGCGATATCACGAGCTGGCGCGGACGGAGGTCGAGCGGGCGATCGCCAGCGATCCGTCGCTCGATGAAGCGCAGCGCTCGCAGATGGAGGAGATGGCCCGGCGGATCGTGAATAAGCTGCTTCACGATCCAGTGAGAGCGCTCCGAGTGGCCGAGTCGCAACATGCGGCGTCGTCTGCGCAGTATGTGCACGCACTGCAAAAGTTATTCGACCTCGACGGGGCAGGCGTGCGGCAGGCGTTGCAAAACGAGCCGTCGCTCTGGCCCGCCGGGCAGTCGACGCCACCGCCGGTGAATAATGATTGAATCGCCGGTCGCCCGTTCACTGCTGACGCGACGAAATCTGCTTTTGGTCGCCGCGCTTATCTTTTTGCTCACGTTCATTTTGTTGGCAGGTGCGTCCTGGGCGATGATTCTCGCGCGCCTCTTCACCGACGGTGTTGTGATGGTGGCCTGGCTGGTCGCGTCGGGTGGGTACGGTTTGCTTCTATTGTCGCCTTTCCAGATGAGTGCACAGGGCAACCGCACTCCATTAACTCCTCTCTCCGTACTCGGGGAGAGGCAGGGAGAGGGGTCTTCTGTCGCTCGAAAACGCCCCTCTCCCGACCTCTCCCCGAGTACGGAGAGAGGAGAAAAAACGAAATCATCCAGAATGCGGTCGCCCTGGATGAGTGCACCGAAAGGCGTGAAAAGTTGTATTTCAATCGCGCTCGGGATCGGCGTTATTGGTTTCGCATCGCTGGCGTTAGGACTTCTCGGTGTACTCAGCACGCTGACCGCGTGGCTGGTCATCGCTATTGGAATCGTCTGCTTCACGCTCATCAGTCTTCCCCGCATCAAGCGGTTTCGAAAAGCGCGTCTCTCGCAATGGTTGGCCTCGCAAGCCGGCGGCTGGAGCATCGCGTTATTGATCGCGGCAATTCCAGTTGCAATTACCACGGTTGCGATATTCGCTCCGCCCGGCTTGCTGTGGGGAGATGAACCGAATGGGTACGACGTCGTCGAATACCATTTGCAGATTCCGCGCGAATGGTTCGAAGCGCATCAGATTGTTCCGCTGCCGCATAATGTGTTTAGTTACTTTCCGCAGGGTATGGAGATTCATTTCCTGCTGGCGATGCACCTGTGCAGCGGGCCGTGGGCGGGGATGTATGTCGCTCAAATGATGCACGCGGCGACGATGCTGCTGACCGTGCTGAGCTTGTTTGCGTTTGCACGCGAGCAGTCAGGATCGGCCGCTTGCATCGCCGTGCTGGCGATGCTGGCGGCGCCGTGGCTGATATTGCTCGCCCCGGTGGCATACATCGAGGGCCTGATGTTACTGAATGCGACGCTCTCGATCGGCCTGGTGTGGCGATCGTTGCGGCGCGAGGATCAACGCATCGGCGAATGGCTGCTCGCGGGTGCTTTCGCGGGCCTTGCTTGCGGCGCGAAGCTAACGGCCGTGCCGATGGTGCTGCTCGCCGTGCCGATCGCGGTTGCCGTGCCGCTGCGTGTTTGGCGCGGCAGAAATATTTTACCGGTCACCGCGTTTGCTGTCGGCGGAATGCTGACGCTTTCGCCATGGCTGATACGAGATTTCGTCTGGACCGGCAATCCCGTCTTTCCCGAAATGACCAGCGTTTTCGGCGATGGCCACGCGCGGCTCACCGCCGATCAGGTCGTACGATGGATTCGAGCCAATCACGAGCCGGCCGTCGCGCTGCAATCGGTCGCGGGCCATCTGCATGAAGCGTGGCATCAAATTATCGCCGATTGGCGCTACGGGTTTGCGCTTCTGCCGCTGTCTGTTTTTTGTCTCGCGACTCACTTCCGAAAAACGGAAATGCGGTTTCTCGCGATCCTTCTCATCCTCATGAGCGCCTTCTGGATCGGGTTCACGCATCTTCAAAGCCGGTTCTTCGTGCTAGCCATCCCGGTTTGTGCGCTGGCGCTCGCCCGCGTCGATCGTGAACGCTCGCAACGTCTCATCGCCGGCGTGCTGGTTATCGCCATTGGTGCCGGAATCGTTCTCATGGACGAACATTATCTCGCGAAAGGAAAACTGCTCGACGTCATCACCACCAACCATTTGTGCGGCGTGGAAAAGCTCGACGGCCTCGCGGACTTCGATGCGTCAAATATTCCCGAAGACGCTGCCGTTCAGTTAGTCGGCGACTCGAAAGCGTTCTATTACTCGCGGCCGATGTCGACGCTGCGATATCGCACGGTGTTCGATGCGGGATCGCCGCCGCAGCATTGGCTGCAAGCGTGGCTGACAGACGGCGCTGATCCGAGCGCGGCCGTCATCGTTTCCCCCGGTGAATTGCGCCGCCTGTCGCGAACATACTGGAAGATTCCTTCACCACCGGCGGATGTGCTTGAACGCGAAGCGCCGTTCATATTGTCGAAATGAACGCCACGCGGAAGCTCAACGGCTGCCGCCCTTTTGAATCGCATCGAGTTGCGATTGCAGTGATGATTGGGGCGACTTTGGCGGTGTGCCATTGCTCTGGGGAAGGGTGATTTTCTTGCCGTCGCGCACCACGATGATCGGCTGCTGCTTCTGATACGCATCCATTAAGTAGGCGTCGGCGTCGTCCTTGCTGGTCACCTGGTCGCGCACGTTGAGCGATCCGAGCTCGATGATCGAATCCTTCCGCTGCAAGCCCCAGAATTTAGCATAGGCACCGTCGGCCTGGATCGAGGTGACGAGAACGCTGTCGGTCTTCCCGCCGCTGGTCGAGATTTGCAGCGTGGCCGACTCCTTGACCGGCGTGCCGGTCTCGGCATCGCGTCCGGCGACCTGGCTCATGGTGTCGTGTGCCTTGTTGCCCGCATCAATGGCGGCCTTCTCGTGCGCGAGTCCGCCGCCCGGTCCGAGGAACCAGACAATCACGCCAAGGGTGAGAAGAATGCCGACGAGTCCGAATGCGGCGCGCATCAGTGTGGTTTCCTAAAACGTCGCGAGGACGCGACGGCTAAACGATTCTGTCAGACGACCCTGACCGCTTCTTTCTGCGAAGCCTTAATCGTCAGGAGACGGTCGAGCCTGGTGATCTTCAGCAACTCCATCAGCCTCGGTCCGATGCCACAGAGAACAAGCTTGCTGTTTTTGAGCGCGCCGAGCTTTTTATTCATCGTCAGAACGATGCCGATCGCCTGGCTGCTCAGATACTGCACGCGTTCGAAATCAAGCACGATCTTCCGGCGATCCTCTTCGTCAATCAGCCGATACAACTCGCGGCCGATATTTTCCAGCTCGATCTGATCCATGAGCGATGGATTCTTAAACTCGACGACAAGGTATTTTTCGACCGTCTGGGTAAGAAACGGAACATTCCGAGCCGGTTGCGGATCTTGCATCTGGTCGAAAGTCTACTTTGCGAATGTCGGTGTGTCTGTCAAATAAGGCGATGTCTAACGCTGAAAAATATCTTGCCCCTTATGGGTGGGATTGGTCGGACTGCTATCATTAGTCTTCTGCAAGCCACGATCACGATCCAGCTGTTCTTTTTGCCATGGATAATGAGACCCAGATTGTTCACCTCGCCGCTCGCGCTCTCGTCCGGGAGCGCAATGCGTCGATTGACATTCCGCGTATTTCGCCGCTCCGGCTACGCTGGTTTCAGTGGTACGCCCGTCGGTTCGTGAGGAAACATTTTCATTCGCTGCGCATCGCAAAAGACGGGGCACCGCCCCGCAACATCGAACCGGCCGTCCCTATCGTCGTCGTGATGAATCATCCGGGGTGGTGGGATCCGATGATTGCGCTGATCCTGTCGCGGCAGTTCTGGCCCGATCGAGCACATTTCGCGCCGATCGACGCGGCGATGCTGTCACGATACCGCTTTTTCAAAAAGCTCGGCTTCTTCGGAGTTAAGCCGCACTCCTATCGCGGCGGCAGTGCGTTCCTGCGCACGGCGCGGTCGATCGTGAATTCGCCGCGTACCTGTTTGTGGATTACCGCGCAGGGAGAATTTAAAGATGTCCGCGACCGTCCGCTTCAGTTTGCGCCCGGGCTCGAGCGGCTGCTGAAACATGCGGCCCACGCGAGGGTCATCCCGCTGGCGATTGAATATCCCTTCTGGAGCGAGCGCGATCCCGAAGCGCTGGTTCGGTTCGGGCCCGTATCCGTCGATCCGCCATCGATCGCCCTGGAGCGAATACTGGACTTGCTGGCGAGCGACGCTATCTCGAAAGATGCGAATCGATTCAACATTCTGCTCGCTAACCGGAGTGGATCGAGTCCGCTATATGATGCGTGGCGTTTTTTACAACACATGTTCAGCCACGAGCGAAGCGAGCGATTTTCTACTGCTCACATGGAAGATATCGAGCGATGATTTTGCTGTCGATCTCGATCATGTCGCTTGTGCTGTCGTTGGTTCCCGCAATCGTTTTCGCCAGGAATGTTCGGCTGTTTCGCGCTCCTGCGTCTGCGAAGCCGCGAGCGGCCAGTGCGTCGATTCTCATTCCCGCGCGCGATGAAGCGGGATCCATCGAAGCGTGCGTGCGAAGCGCGCTGAACAATATCGACGTCGTCCTGGAAGTGATCGTTCTTGATGACGGTTCGACCGACGGCACTGCGGACATCGTACGTCAGATCGCCCAGGGCGATGCACGTGTTCGAGTCGAGAGCGCGCCGCCACTCCCGGAGGGCTGGTGCGGCAAACAGCACGCGTGCTTCAGGTTATCGAAACTCGCCCGCTTTGAGTGGTTGATCTTCATCGACGCAGATGTGCGGCTAGCACACGATGCGGCGTCACGAGCGATCGGGTTTGCAATCGAGCAGGACACGCCGCTCGTGAGCGGGTTTCCGCGGCAAGTCACCGGCAACTGGATGGAAAAGTTGCTCATCCCGCTCATTCATTTTGTGCTGCTCGGGTTTTTGCCGATCGATCGAATGCGGAAATCGACCTCGCGCGCGCTCGGGGCCGGATGTGGACAATTTTTTGTGGCAAAGCGTGCGATCTATGAGCAAGTCGGCGGCCATGCGACGATCAAGTCTTCCCTGCATGACGGCGTAAAACTGCCTCGGGCGTTTCGGGCGGCCGGCTTCAAGACCGATCTGTTTGATGCGACGGACCTGGCGACCTGCCGAATGTATCGTTCCGCCGGCGAGGTGTGGCGGGGCTTGTCGAAGAATGCAACCGAGGGCATGGCGAGTCCGATCGCGATCGGGCCGTGGACGATTCTGCTGGGCCTGGGGCAAGTATGGCCGGCAGTGATGTTGTCGGTAGCGGTCCTTGATGCCGGGTTGAAAAATCGAGTCGCGATCGCGATGTTGATGGCGGCGGCGCTCGCAATGGGTTGGATCGTGCGCCTGACGGCGGCAAAGCGGTTCTCGCAAAACGTTCCCGGCGCGATGCTTCACCCCCTGGGCATTGCGATGCTCCTTGTGATTCAATGGCAAGCGCTCGTAAGGGGGTTGTCGAGCCGTCCGTCGATCTGGAAGGGCCGGGCGTACTGAGCTGACCCGAGGACGACCGCCTCGTCTGTCGACATCTTCAGCAAGTCATTCATTTTGCGTAGATAAAGGGCAGTGCTGCTCAAGCACGTTTGTTAAGCATCGATTAACGTCCATTCCAATCTAAAGTTATATCCGATCCTTCCGCCGCCTCCATCTCGTGAAATTAAGCACAATGTCGGGGAATGCTTAAAAATCGCGCGATTGGCCACGCGCAGACCCTGCGCGAAAAATTGATTTTCGTGGTTTTAAGGGCCGTGCCCGTGATCCAAAAATCATCAGACGTTTTTGGTACGGCATTCGTAAAAGGAGTTTCAACGCGTGGAGGACGTTCCATGCTGCTACGAGACTTTTCAGGATGGAAGTGACTGATATGGATATTTTGCGTTCCGAGTGGATTGTTCGAGGATGGCGGCTTTTGCTGTTAGTGATATCGGCGACTGCGATCGCGTACCGATCGCGGACGTATGTCGATCACGGCTGCGACTTCAACTACTACACGACGCCGCTGATGGTCTCGCTTTTCGTCCTATGCCTGATGGTCACTGGCGTCGTTTGGTGCATGCAGCCGCTGGACTCGAGCAAGGATTGAACGGCGGCGGCGCAGGGCAACCGCATTCTATTAACTCCTCTCTCCGTACTCGGGGAGAGGCAGGGAG
>CAXSBN010000068.1:0-9253 GCA_964236135.1 uncultured Phycisphaerae bacterium | reverse complement strand
CGTCACACTTTCGTGCATTGCGGAAGATTCGTTACTGCAGCCCCCCGTAGGAGTCTGGGCAGTGTCTCAGTCCCAATGTGACCGGCCAACCTCTCAGTCCGGTTATGCGTCGTCGGCTTGGTGAGCCGTTACCTCACCAACTACCTGATACAAAATCGCCCGCTCCCAGACCGGCGGACCTTTGAGACCTTCATCATGCGATAAAGGTATATCATCTGGTATTACCTGACCTTTCGGTCAGCTATCCCAGAGTCCGGGGTACGTTAGCGATTCATTACTCACCCGTTCGCCACTGTGTATTGCTACACCGTACGACTTGCATGTCTTAGCCACGCCGCCAGCGTTCAGGCTGAGCCAGGATCAAACTCTTCAATTAAATTTCTTGGCACGACATCCATCCTGAAGCAACTCAATGATCTTGCGATTACTGAATCGACTTACACTTTCTAGAGTCGCGTTTATCCTCGAAACGAGTTTGTCCATACCGACCTAATAAAGACTATTAAGATCGGCTGTTACTGCCTGTTCACCCGGCTACGAGTGGCAGGTCAGTCGACCAGTCCCACCACGAATTAACTCCGTGAATGCACTGATCGAAGCAAGGCTCAAACAACTTTCTGGCTTCTCAAATTAAAATGATCAAGGATCACTTCTTATTGCGTAACCACGAAGGATGTTTGAGATTTACATGCGCTCAAATCTTTCATCAGTGCGTGAGCACCAACTACAGGTCTGAACGACTTGGATCTTCTGTCTAAACCATCAAAGTACACTTCGATGTTTAGACTCACATCCTCGCGGCTTGTCCGACTATTCACTTGTCAAAGAGCAGGTCAACGACACCAGACAGGCTGCCGTCTAAACGTCTTTCAGCGACTATTCATCGCCGTCGTCGTGATTATCTTTCCATCTCGTTCCGACCCTAGCTTCGTTTCGACTTGCGTCTCAATTCCGCCTGCGGGGTCGGAACTATATCGATCATTCCTCTGCTGTCAACACTTCGACAACAAATTTTCCAGCGCCATCCAGTCAATGCAACCCTCTGAGATAACGCGAAAAACCTCCGGGGGAACCGCTTTCGCGACCCGAGCGGACTTCTCAGCAAAATCAAAGAGTTGCAACCGCAACCGAGTGGTAAGCCTTGATACCGACTGGACTGGCTGGATGATAACCTTCACATCTCGACTGTCAAGCGAAGGGCGTCTTCTCGACACTCTTCCAGGGCAAACGCATGTGAATGTATTTGTCAAATTCCCAAGACCCGTCATTCCGAGGGGAGCAGCAGCGACCCGAGGAATCTCGATTTCCAGAGCATGTTTCGTCAGCCGAGATCCCTCAGGTCGCTGCTGCTCCCTTCGGGATGACAATTTTTTGGTCACATGCAATCGCCCTCCAGACCCTTCCATCGATTAACGCCCTACTGCCGTCGCAGTCTGAATTTTTGATCGCCGGTAAATCGTTGTCCGGCTACAGTTCCGCCTCACCATTGGTGGCTTAAGAAACCGGCCTGTGCTGCTTTCCGATCGGTGTGGGAGTGTTCATCCGATGCCCGATATTCGATGCAGCGACTGCGGGCAGATCGTTCGCGTCCGCGGGTTGGCGGCGACTTGCCCGCACTGCGGCAATTTATTGATTGCCGCCAAGCTGCCACCGCCGAAGAACGCGGCATCTTCCCCGTCGCCGACGACGCCTCAAACTGGCACCGGCTCCAACGACGTCAGGCAAACCCCGCCGTCGCCGGGCAACATTGCAGGCGCGGATGTAAATTTAGACGAGCCGGTCGACCTATCGTTTCTCGCGGAAAAGCTTGAAGCCGCGGATTACCGGACGCCGCTGCTTCACGAAAACGCTCCGCGGGCAGTTGTTCCGGTGATCCCGGAGATTGAAGAGGAGCCAGCCGACGAGTCAGGCAGAAATTATCAAGCCTGGGTGGCCTTAGCCGCCGCAGTTGGAATCTGTGGCCTGCTAGTCCTGATCATTCTTGCGTTTCGACACAGTTCAAACTCGACGACGGCTACACCCCTATCAACACCGGTGGCCGTCGCGCCCCCGACGCCGTCGATCTCCCAGCCGTCGACATTGGTCGAACAACTTCCGACGACAACACTGACGCTAACCCCGGAAAAGGCTTTGATTCCCGCAACGGTGCCGGCGGTGGAGCCGCCCTATCCCTTTGCATCGCTCGCGAATGTCGTTCCGTTGCAGCCGTCTCAAAAGCGAGCGTCGAAGCTCACCGACGCCGAGATCGGCGAGGCGATTCGTCGAGGCGTCGATTATCTCCTAAATCAATTCTCCGGCTCGCGCCTTCGAGGCGGCGATCAAACCGATCCCGAAACATTCGCCGGACGAAACGCATTGTGTGCGTATGCGCTCCTGCACGCGGGTCAGACGCTGGCCGACCCACGCATCACCGCACAGGCCGAAGGCATGCGCGATATCCTCACGCGGTTGAAGGAATTTGCCATGGAGGGGCAGCGCGCTACCTATTCTCGGTCGCTGCGTCTTGGAGCGTTGACCGTGTACAACCGGCCCGACGATCGCGCCGCGATCAACATTGATGCAGACTGGCTGATCAAGTCCAGCACACATGGCCGGTTCACCTATTCAATGATCGACGACAACGCTCGCGCCACCGGCAATTTCGGGTGGGATAATTCCAATTCGCAATACGGCGCGCTCGGGCTCTGGTTTGCCGCCGATTCGGGCACAAGAGTTCCGAATATCTTCTGGGCTGATGTCGAGCAACATTGGATCGAAACTCAGGTGCCGACCGGCGGTTGGAGCTACAATTCGGGCGGCAGCGCGACGCTGTCAATGACGGCGGCGGGTATTACCTCGATGCTCGTCGCGCGGGACCAGCTTATCGCCAACAGCTCTGAATCGCGGCCAAACGCCGAAGCGCCGCGTGCGATCCGCCGTGCCCTGGAGTGGCTCGATGAGGGAGACAATGTTCTTGCGATCGACAACGGTCATCCCGGCTATGTGCTTTACAGCTTGGAACGAGCGGGACTTGCCAGCGGTTACCGGTTCTTCGGAACTCACGACTGGTATCTCGAACTCGCCGCCCGACGCTTAAAGGAGCAGCAAGCCGACGGATCGTGGACCGGCGGCGACGGCGCGCAAGTAGAAACCGCTTTCACGTTGCTATTCCTGTCGCGCGGCCGTCATCCGGTATTGCTGAGTAAACTTCGTTTCGACGGTAACTGGCAGAACTCGCCACGAGACCTGGAATACCTGACGCGCTTCGCCAGCAAGCAATTAGAACGGCCCTTGAATTGGCAAATCGTCGACATCGATCGTCCGTGGCAGGAGTGGTCCGATAGCGGCGTGGTTTATCTTGCGACCGATCGCCCACCCCAACTGAAGCAGTCGCAGATCGAAAGCCTGCGATCTTATATCGAAGCCGGCGGCTTGCTTTTCACGCAGGCGGACAACGCCAGCGCCGCCACGAACGAGTTTGCCAAAGATCTCGCGAAACAGTTGTTCCCGGATTATCCGCTGGCCGACATTCCTTCGACGCACCCACTCTTCTCATCGGTCTATCCGCAGAAAAATCCGCCGCATCTGCTCGGCGTGAGCAACGGCGTGCGGCTGCTGATGATTCACTCGCCGACTGATCTCGGCAAACTTTGGGCGCGGCGAAACGAAAAGCTGAATCGGGAGGCATTTGAAACAGGCCTGAACATCGCGGTCTATGCGGGCGGTCGTCGCGAATTGCGCAACCGCTTAGAAACGTTGTCTGTTTCCGCGCCGATCGACTCGCCGATTGCGCGAGTGCCTGTCGCCCGTGTGAAGTTCGCCGGCAATTGGGATCCCGAGCCCGGCGCGTGGCGGCGAGCATCGCTGGTCATCGAAAACGAAACACGATTTCGTCTCGATGTAAAAATCGTCGCTGCCAAAGACCTTTCAATTAATACAGCTCCGTTGGCGGTGATAACGGTCGCCGACTCTATTCAACTTGACGCGGCCGACCTCAAGTCGCTGAACAGTTATGTATCAAGCGGTGGCGTGCTGCTCGCGGATGCGATGAGCGGAGAAAAATCGACGGTTGAGTCGATCAGTACAGCGCTCCTCGCCAAGCTCAGTGTCAACGCATCGAACTTGCCGAGCAGCAGTCCCATTCTCAGAGGTGATGAGCATGGCCTTGCAAAAATCGATGCGCTTCGGTTGCGGCCGTATGCGACGCAGATGCTCGGCACGACTACGGCTCCTCCCCTGCGCGTTGCGCGGCTTGGCCAAGGCACGATCCTCCTAAGCGACATTAACCTCACCAGCGGACTTCTTGGCACGGCGGTGTGGGGAATCGTCGGGTATCAACCGACGACAAGTGAGACCCTCGTCAAGAACATCATCCTTTGGGCGATGCACTCGCCACCGCGATGAGTTGCCGGTCAGCTCAGCGCGCGAACAATGAGTTCCTTCGCGCGTCCCGCAAGTGGCAATTTCATCGCAAAAGCCCGGCCGATCGGCGACATCTTCTTCCATGTGCGCCGGAGAATCTCGATCACTTTCTCATCCGCATGCTTTCCGGAAAACTCCGCGTATTCGCTTTCGAGAAACACCAGGCACGCCGTGTCCTCGACGGCTTGCGCGTCGGCGTCGGTTTTGATTCGCTCCTTGCGAATGAGTGACTCGACGCGTTCGATCAACGCGTCGTCGTAACCCACCGCGCGCAAGATGTCCGCGGCCGTCGACGTGTGGAATCTTGCCAGGTCACTTCGCCAGCGCAGATAGCCGGTTCGATCCATCGGATAACTGCTGCGTGGCACGCGCCATCGCGCAATGTGCTGCGCCCGAACCGCAAGGTGCAACGCTTCACTCGCATCTGGATACATCGCATTTAACCACTTGCTCATTTTCTGCCCATACCGAAGCTCGTGCGGCATAAACCCTTCTTCGACCAAATCGGAATTGGGGTCTTCACGATTTATTTCGTCGATCTTTTCGATCGCGCGGGAGTAAAGCAACGATGGGGAATGGCCGGTGTTCACGGGTCGGATATCGTAATCCTGAGCAATTGTTTCGCGAAGCCGCAAGTTGCCTTGCGAACGAAGTCGTCGCAATTGGTTGGCATGGGCACGATCCGCTTTTATAGTGCGGCTTGATCCTGGGTTGGTTTGACGGGAAGGAGTCCCCTGCGTGGCAAAGCGATCGCCTTTGGCAGAAAAACTCGAAGCGGTGCGTGAACGAATTGCAACGGCATGCGCCGCCGCCAAGCGTGATGATGCCGAGGTCAACCTGATCGCGGTCACCAAGTATGCCGCGCCCGAACAGGTGCGCGAACTCCTTCAACTCGGCGTCGGCGATCTGGGCGAAAGCCAGGTACAACAATTAACCCAACGCGCGATGCAGTTGAACGAATTTCATGCCCGTCGCGTGCAACATGGCGATGAAGGTGTCGCCCCGAAACTTCGCTGGCACATGATCGGCCACGTGCAACGCAACAAGATCAAAGCCCTGCTTCCTTACGCCGCCGTCGTACACAGCGTCGATTCACTGCGATTGGCCGAGGACATGGATCAAGCCGCCGCGAAAATCGACAAGCGTCAGCCGGTGCTGCTGCAGGTCAATGCGAGCGAAGAAGCATCGAAATCCGGTGTGGCGGTCGGCGCGGCGGTTCATCTGGCCGAGCAGATCGACTCGATGCCAAATCTCCAGCTCATGGGCCTGATGAGCATGGCCGAACTGGGCGCGGCCGAGGCCAAAATCCGTCACACGTTCGCTCGCACGCGCGAAGTCTTCGAAGAAATGAAATGGCAGAAAATCGGCGGCTCGTCGATGCGTCACCTGAGCATGGGCATGAGCGAGGACTTCGAGCTCGCGATCGCTGAGGGTGCGACGCTCGTGCGAGTCGGAACGCTGCTCTTCGGTGGAAAACCGGAAGGCAGTGAAGAAGAGATGAAGGAGTAGCAAATCGGCGTTAGGAATTCGGCATTCGGCGTTAGGAAGAAAAGCAAAGACAGAAAAGATCTTCCCAACGCCTAACGCCGAATTCCTAACGCCGATTCTCCGCCATGCCCGATCTGGATTTCTTCAACTTCTTCCGCTGGATGCTTGCGGTGATCGCGACTGTCTATGCCAGCGTCATCACCTGGCAGTCGCTTTGGGGCTGGTACGTTTGGCTGGCGGGCGGTGACAAATACATCAGCATTCTTCGCCGCTACCTCGTGCTTCACGGGCTCAGACTTCGATTCGCGACGTTCTGGGGCGACGTCATTCTTTGCGGACTATTGAGCGTGGCATTTATCTTCCTGATGAGCGCGCATGCGGAGATTCATGATCTTGGCCGCTGGCTGAACGCCGAGCGGACGATGTCTGCTTCGGATAAGATGCCCGCGTCACAGACGACACCGTATGTCGAGCAATCCTTCCAGCAGTGAAAGTCAATTCGCGTCAACGAGCGACGGTGCCGGCGCGCCCGTTTCGAATTCCATTCCGATTGTCATGCCGGCCTCGAACCTTCCGGCAGTCATTTCCGCCGAAAATCCCCCGGTCCTCACAGTCCCGGCGGTTCCAACTGCGATCGCCAAAAGTCCAGCGCGACAGCTCTCCGAGCTCGATCTCGAAGAGCTGGAAGTGCTGGCCGGCGAGTTGGGAATGGAGACGGCGCGATATCCTTCGCGACAGCATCTTGTAGCGGCGATTCATGAGCGGCGGCAGATGATCGCGAACCTGAACCGCGATGCGATGGTCGACGTGGTGCGCTGGGCGAAAAAGCCCGTGCCGCCGAATGCCGGTAGGGAAAAGCTCGCGCTCGTCATTGCCGGCATCCGCTCGATGCGATTTGCCGGTTTATCGCAGCGCGGCCTCGTCGTCTTGACGCGACTGCGCGGCCTGGAAGCGTCCGACGCAGATGTGATTCCCGAGCTAGTCAAAAAGCTTAAGAAGCAGGAGGGACTTTTCTCCCGGATCAATCGCAAACGCCGCGCGATGATCGGCTCGCTCGTATCCAACATGCTCGGGGAGGAAGATCGGACCTCGACGGTCACCTTTGATTCGCCGCAACCGGGCGGGACGAAAGAGACAACCGCGGATCGCGCTGCCGCCGTGCAGAGCGGCTCGACGAAACCGTTCGCGCGCGAAGCGAGCATTAAGGAAGAGATCGAAGACGCCGGCCTGATCGGGGGGCTTGCGAATCGCGTCAAGAAGACCGCCGATTCGTATATCAATCAGAAGCTGGATGAGATTGAGTCACGCATTGATCGGAAACTTGACGAAATCGACCGCCGCCTCGCCGAATGGCGGGATAAGGAGATCGCCAACCGCATCCGCATTCTGAAGATAACCCTCTGGGTAAGCGTCATCGTCGGCATTTTTTCGCTCATTTACTCGTATGTTCAGGTCTATTTTCCTCGACATTAATGTCGACGAATTTCAAATTCGATGGTCTGGCGATTTCCTTCTCCCAAAATCAACGGCCGGTCTGTTATGTTCGCCGGCGTATGGCAAACGTTCCCACGGCAGCACGCGATATTGACTTCACGCCTCGGCAAGAGGTGTTCCCCTCACCTCCGGATTGGCGTGATGAATTTATTTATCAACTGATGGTTGATCGATTCGACGATATGGGCGACCACCCGCCCTACCACCCGGCCGAGGCGAAAAAGGGCCGCGATGAAGAACGTGCCGCGTGTTTCCAGGGCGGCAAGCTCAAAGGCATCACGCGCCGGCTCGATTACATCAAGGGCCTCGGCTGCACCACCGTCTGGGTCGGGCCGCCGTTCAAGCAGCGTAAAGACGACGACTGTTCCGGCCACGGCTACGCGATGCAAAATTTCCTCGACATCGATCCTCGCTTTGGCACGATCGAAGATTTGCAGGAGCTGACCCGCGAGGCGCATAAGCGCGGCATGTACGTCGTGCTCGATATTGTCATCAATCACACCGGCGACAACTGGCTCTATCAGCAGGAGAATACGCCGTTTCTCGAAGACGGCCGATACGAATTCGGTGCATGGAAAAAGTGCGGCGGCGGAACAATATCGATTGAAGAGGCAATGGCCGGCAAGCTCGGCCCCGACGATGGGGTCTGGCCGTTGGAACTCCAGGATCCCGATGTCTATGCGCGTCGCGGCTATATCCGCGACTTCAACTCGGCACAGCTGGAAGAAAAGCTGCACGGCGATTTCTTCTCGCTGAAAGACATGGATTTAAACAATCCGAAAGCACTCGACACGATGATCCGTATTTTCAAATACTGGATTGCCGTAGCCGACGTCGACGGCTACCGCATGGATACGGTCACGCATACCGAACCGGGCGCGACCAGCAACTTCTGCAACGCGATTCACGAATTCGCCAAATCGATCGGCAAGCACAACTTCTTTCTATTTGCCGAAATCGTTGAAAGCGACGAACAGCTCAAAAAATACGTCGGCCATAACACGCCCGTGGAAGGCGCATGGGAGGAGTATCCGAAATTTGACGCCGTGCTCGACTTCCCGCTCTATTTTGTGCTCGAAGAAGTGATCAAAGGATTCACCAGCCCGCAACAACTTCGAGATCGCTACGAAAGCTTCCGAAATTATTACCGCGATTTCAGCGAGGCCGGCGAGTACTACGTCACGTTCGTCGATAATCACGATCAGATGGCTCGGCCGTATCGGCGATTTATGAACAACGTGGAGGATCCTAAACAGGCGATCATCGCGATGGGATATTTGCTGACAAACATGGGCGTTCCTTGCATTTACTATGGAACCGAGCAAGGCTTCGACGGCGGCGGCACGACCGACACCTTTGTCCGTGAAAATATGTTCGGCGGAAATTGGGGTGCTTTCGACACGACGGGCGTTCACTTCTTCAATCCGAAACACGAGATTTACAAAGGAATCGCTGCCATCGCCGAAGTACGACGTAAAGAACCCGCGCTGCGATATGGCCGGCAGTATTTCCGCGAAATTTCCGGCAATGGAAAAGACTTCGGCCATCCAATCGACGGCCAGTGCACGCTCGCGTATTCGCGCGTGCTCGATACGACGAGCATTGTTGTTGCGATGAATCTGACAGATAAAGCGCGTGAGGATTACGTTCAGGTCGACGGCAACCTAAATGTACAGGGCGGGTCGATGGTCAATCTTCTGAATCAATCAGACGTTGTGAAGATCGAAACCGACGAGACGGGCAGGGTGTTTTTTCGTACGAAGTTGGATGCGCACGTGATGGGAATTTACAAGCACACGTGATGACGGGGTTGAACCAGGGCAACCGCATTCTATTAACTCCTCTCTCCGTACTCAGGGAGAGGCAGGGT
>CAXSBN010000067.1:0-9697 GCA_964236135.1 uncultured Phycisphaerae bacterium | reverse complement strand
TCGTCGCGTCCGGCGATATCTCAGCACTGGCGGCCACCGTTGCAAGTCAAAATCTCTCGCCGGCAATAAATGAGCGGCAACGGCTGACCGATCGGGCGGCGGTCGCCTGGGAACAAGGCGACTTAAATGCGGTCGCCGCACTTTTGAAGCAGCTTGTCGCTATCGACCCGTCAAACGCTACATGGCTGCGACATCTGGCACTGGTCGAGGAATTTCTCGATCACGCCGCCGGCGCGCAGCTCCTCTGGACGCAAAGCCTCTCGGCGATCGGCGAGACGGGTAAGACTGAAGCCGCCTTGCATTCCGCGGCGCTCGCATTCGACAACGCGGAGCCCGAACGTGGCGACAAAATTCTTTCCGCACTCCGGCAAACAGCGCGCGTCCAGCTCGCGGCCGGGGTCATCGGTTCGCTGTACGGACGTTACGAAGTGGTGGCCGACCTCATGCGCGCAGCCGCGTCAACGCAGCCGGTGACGACGCAGCCGGTGACGACGCAGCCAGCCTCGTCCAAAATATCGGCGGATATCCTGCCACGATTGCTGGCCGGCGAAGCCGACATGGAGCTGCACCGCTACGCCGATGCGGCCAACACGCTTCACTTTTCCGACATCGCCGCGCTACCGGTGCAGGATCAGCGTTATCTCGCCGAGCGGGAAGTGGCGGTCGCCCGGCAGAACCATGCGCTCGCCACGCTGGCCGACCAATGGATCGCGCAGGGAGACCGGCTTCCGATGGCCTGCATCGAGCCGCTCATCGGCGTGCTGCGTGAAACTCGCCAGGTTGATCGACTGCTCAATTACTGGCGACAGGCAATCTCTTCGTCCGATTCGGCGCGAAGCGACGCAGCGCTCGCGAGCGCAGCGGTGGCCGAAGTAGTCGGCGCCGCGGTCGATGCCGGCCGCACCGACGACGCGAGTGCTGTGTCGCGAGACGTGTTGGCACGCGATCCAAAAAATTTCGCCCTGCTGAACGCAACGCTTCGAGTGGCGCTGGATTTAGGGAACGCCGTTGACGCCGACCGCCTCCTGGATCAGCGGCTGGAGCAAGTCACGGATTCCGCTGAGCTTCTGCGACTTGGAAATCTCGCCGTCGCACTCGGCCGCGACGGACCGGCTGAGCGATGCGCAAAGCGGCTCGAGTCGCTTGGGGCCGACAACGCGGTAAACGGCTTGCTGTTGCGCGCGCGATTGCTCAACAGTCGAACAGACGTGCCCGGCGCGGTTGAAGTCCTTAAGCGCGCGGCAGACATCGTGAGCGCTCCCGCGCAGGCGACGCTGGTGGCGGATGCGCTCGACACGTCGGGCGAACGCGTGACGGCGATCGGAATGCTCCAACGGATTCTCGCGTCGATGGCGTCCGCCGACGGTCGGCAGGCGGTGCTCGAGCAGCTTGCGTGGCTTCTCGAAAAATCGCATCGTCAAGCCGACGCCGCCAGCATCTATCATCAGCTTTGGATCGAGGCCCCCACCGAATCGGCGCGAGCGCAGGCGGAGCAGCGGCTCATCACTCTGGCGGCTGATGCCAAACAGCTCCCCGCCCTGCGCGATGCTTCGCTCGCCAAGCTTAATACCGCCGTCGCCACTCGCGCCGATCTGTCGCTTGTCGTCGATGCAGACGTCCGGCTCGACGATGTGCAAGGCGCGATCGCGGCCATCATGCAATCGCCGCTCATGAGCAGCCCGGCAGAGCGATTGCGGGCGATCGCCGAAATCCATTTGCGCGCCGGGAAACTCGATGAAGCCGAGGCCGTGCTTCAGCAATTGCGCGCGGCCGATCCTGCGGATTCGTTTAATACCTTACAGCGGATCGCGGAAGTTGATCTGCAACGAAACCGGCTCGATCTGGCCCGAGCCGTGATCGACGAGGCGGCCGCCAAGAGCGATGCGGCCACGTCAGCCACGATGCTGGCCAGCGTGTTGTCTCGTTCCGACCGTCCCGAACTGGCGGCGCGACAATATCGCCGTGCCATCGCGGCCACCAACGCGTCGGCCGACGGGAACCTTTGGATACTCTGGGCGCAGGCAATGAGCCATGCCGGCCGCCGCGATCAGGCGATCGCGCGGATGCAATTGTTGGCCGTCGATGCCGCTACCGCGAATAGCGACAGCCTGCTCGGCGTGGCGGTGGATGCGCTTCTCAACCTCGACGCGCCGTCCGCCGCGTTGCGGCCGGTCCGTCGAATCGTCGCCATCCGCGCCGCCGACGCGCCGCAATTGGCCTTGAATAATCACCTGCTCGCCGATTTATCCGATCAACTCGGTGACGCCCCGTTCGGCCGACGTGCGATGCTGGTCAGCCTGTCGACCTGTCCTGAGCAGCGCGGCGATACGCTGCGCACGTTGATCGACCTGGCTCGCGCTTCGGGGGATGTCGATCGATCGACCGACCTCGGCCGGCGGCTACTCGCGCTCGGCGATGATTTGCCTCCTTCGCTGTTCCTCAATCTTGGCGACCAGCTGCTCGCCGACGGACGCGTTGACGAAAGCGTGCATGCGTTCATCCGCGCCGTAGAGGTCACCCCTGACGACACCGTTCGCCGCCGCGCCGCCGCTTCGCTGGAAAAGGCATCGCAGCCGCTCGCGGCGGCGAGATTGCTGGGACCGCTCGCAGCCCGGTCGCTCGGCGACCTGAATCTCCAGATCGAGCTGGCCGGCTGCTACGAATCGGCGGGAGATCGCAAGCGGGCGCTCACGCTTTATCTACAGGCACTCGAAGAGTCGTTGAATCAGATTCCGATCGTCACTTCACACGAAGCAGACGACGGTTCATCTGCCGGCAGCGGTGGACGACGCTCCTCGCGCGCCTCGCTGAACCTGCGGCCGCCCGATCCTGCCGCAATCGTCGCTCCGCCGCGCTTGCCCGACCTGTTGCGTCTTCCTATCGACGGCGCGATGGCCTGTGCGGAAGATGACGCGGCTCGGCACCACGTCGTTGACATCGTTTTGCAGCACGCTCAGGCGATTCGCAATTCTGTCAAAGCTTCAACCGCCGAGCCGCCCAGCTCCCTCCTCCTCGCCAACGCGGCTTTACGCTATGCCAGCTTCGAAGGTCATCAGCCCACGGTGGCCGACACATTCGATCGGCAGCTTTGCGCTGCGTGGCCGTCGTCGGCGAACTTGCAGGAAGGCTCAATTCAAACACGACTCTTTTGGGGACTTTTCAAACAGGCGGCTGACTTCTCCAGCGGACAGGCCGCCACGCCGATGCTCGCGCGGCTGTGGTCGGTCATCCATGAACGCGACCCGTCGCCGACAACCCGGCAAGCAACGACGCTCGCCAGCGCAACGCACGATGAAGACCAGATCACCTGGCAGTCGTTGCTGTTATCACAACTGTTGATCCGGAATCGCATCGATGAAGCGTCCAAGTTTCTGGCAAGCGTCCCTGACCAATTGAAGAGTGAGAAATTTGTCGAGCCGATCATCATCGTGGCGGCCGCCCATCGCCTCGGACAACAAGCCAAGTTCGATGCGATCGCGGGATCGTGGGTCAATGCAATTTGCGGCCCCAGCGCGACGATTACCGATGACGCTGGATCGTCGCATGGCGGGAATCAAGATCCCGGCAACGCCTCGCTGTTGCTCCTCTCGGCTGCGTGGCCTGAGCTTTCGGCGGAAGCGCGGGCCGGGTTTCTTGAGCGTCTCTCCACGACCGCCAAGGCAGCTCCAGATCGCGCCGCCGCCGCCCGTCTTGCACTGTTCGTGTTGCGGGCTAACCGCACGCGCCCCACGACCCAGCCCGATACCAGACAGCTGGCAATGTTGTCGGCTGATAATGCCACTGAGCCGCGCACGATGTATTTCTATGGTGGAACCTTGGCGGAGCTGTTCAGAGCGTCGCCTGAGTCACAGTCCGACATCGCCGCCCGTGCGTTTTCGCAGGCCACCATCAATGAGCGTTCGCTCTGGGCCAGGCAGTGCATCGCTGAATCTGACATAAAGATGAGTGACGCAGCCATCGCAACTCTGATTGCCGCGGCTGTCGTTCAATCGCCGATCGCGCACCCGCAGCCCACGTCGCGCGTCGCGGTGGAGGAACCGCCGCCCTGGATTCCGTGGTTTGCCAATGCAAGTCAACCGGACGCGATTCAACGCCTCTGCGATGCACTGCTTCCGGCCATTAATATGTCGACAGAACATCCTGTCGATCCGTCAGCGGACGGCCGGGTTGCCGGTGCCACGACATCGCCGACTTCGATCGACACAGCCGTCACTGTTGCCGGCGGTGAGCATTTGCTAGGCAACGAAAGGCTTGCGGACATCGCCGCGATGATCGCGATCGAACGCATCCGTTCGCATCCGCCGGAGTCGCCGGAAGCCGATCTCGCCCTGGACGTTCAACGGCATTTGGGAGCCAGCGATCCGTTCTCGCCCCCGCCGCAAGTCGCATTGCTCCGGCTGGCGGCGGCCGCGCTCTCCGATCAGGCCCGTTCGCACTTGGTCGAGTCGTTGAAACGCGAATCGGAAAAAGGATTGCCGAACGACTGGTCCGCGGTCGTCAACGCCACGCTGCTGGAAGCGGCCGGCCAGCGCACCTCTGCATTACAGCTTTTACGCGACCACTATCATCACGACCCGCATGATCGGGCGGCGCGCGCGGCGCTGTTGCGTCGACTTCAGGAAGATTGCCGCTGGGCGGAATGCGTCGACGTCTTGCGTACTCATCTCTATGACACCGGCACGGCCGATCCCGAACTGCTTCCGGATTTAATTCATGCACTCTCCACGCTTGGAAGAGAAACGGAGATTCGCCGGCTGACATTTGCTTCCGAGCCGCCGGTGCAGTCACTCGCTCGCGAACTGAGCATTGCCTCCGATGCAAACGAACCGGACCGTGCAGCAAGTGCATTTCGCGCGATCTTGATCCGCGGGCGATTTCAGAACATCCCGCCATCGGCGCTTGGCGTCGTCGGGCCCGACTTGGACGGCCTTAAGTCGTACGAGCAAATTCGTCCCGGAGACCCCCACCTCCTCCAGCCGACGATCCGGCCGATCGACATCGCAAACGCCGGCGGGCTCGCGGTTGTGCTCAGCAATTTTGAAACGGTTTCGAGGAATGGAGCGCCGATCGTCGTCGACGCGCTGGCTCAGATCATTGCCGCCGCGTGCCAGTCCGATGCCGCACAATGTCGAACGGTTCTGGACTATCTTGAAGCACGGCAACGCGACAACACAATCACCACCAACGATGTACGACTCATCTCCCGCATGGCGCTTCATTCCGAAATTAAACTTCCCAGGTCGTTGTGCGATCTGTTGCTCGATGGTGCCGCGGTTCCGGCCAGTCCCGTGCGGAATGTTTTGAACGGCGCGTTGTCGACTCAGCTCGACCCGCGAGCCGGTGCGGTGGGCAAGTGGATCAGCAGCGTGACCGAGCTATCGCCCGGCACGGCAGTCGATGGCTGGTCGGCTGATGCCGGGGCGCGCGAAATCTTCGCTGCGACGCCGGCCGCCACGACGCACAGTTCCGCGACACCCGGTCCCACGTCACCCGCACTGGCCGGCGCGCAGGACGAGCTCCCCGCGGCTCCACGTCCGAATGATGCGGTCGACGATCTGAAGGAATCGTCCAGGTTGATCGCCCTTCTGGAGAATGGCCGCGTCGGCCAGGCGAGGATCGAAATTTCATCTCTGCACGACGCCGGTCGAGTGTCGATGCAGTCGCATCCACAAACGATGCTGCTCTGGGCGAGAGTCGCAGCCGACGAGGGCGACGTCGGCGGATTTCAACAACGGCTAAATGCGGTTTTGATTCCCCACCAATGGCTTGGCGGCACGCCGATGATTGACATCCGTCTCGCGTTGCCAGGCAGAAACGAGATTCAGGAGAACGGCCATCAATCGACCGTGCCGGCCATCTCCGAAGCGGCGGTGAAAGTTCTGACCGACCTGGCACAACACTGGCCCGGCGATGTCGATCTTTGCAAGGAAGTCTGCCTCGTCGGAGCGTGGAGTGCGCGGATGGGCGACCAGACGGCAGCCAAAGCCGCCCTCGGCGTCGCACAGAAATGTTCCGATCAACTCGGCGACGGAAGCCAGCAATTATGGATCGCGGATCTCGCGGATGAGGCATCCGCCGACGATCTGGCGATCGAAATCCAATCAAAATTGTTAGTTGATCGACGGCTCCCCTTGCCACGCATCACGTCGCTGCTGTCCAAACTAACCGACCGCGGGCAGGCCGATCGAGCGAAGCAGCTTGCCTCGATCGCGGCGGCGTCCGTCCCTGTGAAGAGTGCCGAGCGTTCGCAACGCCCGTCTATGCCCTGAAGTTCGTCGATACTCGTTTTCGATTGACGCCGCCGATCCTTTTTCCCACAATGCCCCGGCTGGGTGACTTCAAATCTCCGGGAAGAGACGCAGAATGCTAAGAACCTTTCAACGCCGCAAAAAGCGGCGCGGTGTGATCGTCTGTCCATCGACGAAGCGATGCCGTTCGCTGGTCGAGCCGCTTGAGCCACGCCAGTTGCTGGCGGGTGATGGGCTGGCGGCGAACTACTTCAACAACACGGGGCTGTCGGGAAACGCGGCGCTCTCACGCGTTGATCCGGCCGTCAACTTCAACTGGGGATCGGCCTCACCGGGCAGCGGCGTGAACGTCGACAACTTCTCCGCGCGCTGGACCGGCCAGGTGCAGGCCGTCGCCACCGGCGCGACGACGTTCTACACGAGCAGCGACGACGGCGTGCGGCTTTTCGTCAACGGCGTGCAGTTGATTAACAACTGGACCAATCATTCCAACACGACCGACAGCGGCACGATCAACCTGACAGCCGGCACGAAGTATGACATCCGCGTGGAGTTTTACGACGCTGGGTACGATGCGGTCGCACAGCTTTCATGGTCAGCCCCCTCGATCGCGAAGCAAGCGGTGCCGCAGAGCGCGCTCTATTCGACGACGACCACCGGCGGTGGCACAGGGGGCGGCGGCGTGACGGGGACGGGCACCGGATTACTTGGCACTTATTTCGACAATGCCGATCTCACCAATCAGAAGCTGACCCGCACCGATTCAACCGTCAATTTCAATTGGGCCTCCGGATCGCCCGATGCATCGGTCGGCGTCGACACATTCAGCGCGCGATGGACCGGGCAGATTCAGGCCAACTATTCTGAAACGTACACGTTTACCATTCGCAGCGATGACGGCTCGCGGCTGACCATCAACGGGCAGCAAATCATTAACGGCTGGAGCGATCACAGCGCGCGCGACGACACCGGCACGATCACGCTCGTCGCCGGCCAGAAATATGACATCGTTCTCGACTATTACGAGAACACCTACGATGCGACGATGGCCCTCTCGTGGGCGAGCGCTTCGCAGACGAAGCAGATCGTGCCGCGGCAATACTTGTATCCACCCGCGCCGGCGGTGCCGGATACGCTGGCCCCGTCCCCGCCGTCGACGCTCGCACTGCTTGGAAAATCAGACACATCGGTCACCGTGAAATGGAACGCCGCGACAGACAACGTCGGCGTGGCCGGCTACGACATCTATCGCGGCACGGCCAAGGTCGGCAGCGTGGATGGTTCGACGCTTTCCTTCACCGAATTGGGTCTAAGCGCAAGCACGGCGTATTCCTACAGCGTTGTCGCGCGCGACGCCGCGGGCAATGCCTCGCCCGCCAGTAACAAGCTGGCTGTCACCACCGACGCGGCAGCTCCGGCTGGCAACGGCACGGGATTGACGGCTCAGTATTTCGACAACATCGATTTCACAAACCTGAAAGTGACGCGCACCGACGCGACGGTGAACTTCGACTGGGGCAACGGCTCGCCCGATCCGAGCGTCGGCGTCGATACATTCAGCGCGCGATGGACCGGGCAGGTGCAGGCGAAATACTCCGAGGCGTACACCTTCTATACCTTCAGCGATGACGGCGTGCGGCTGTGGGTGAACAACATGTTAGTGATCAATAACTGGAACGATCACGGCCCTACGGAAAATGCCGGCCAGATCACCTTGGCCGCGGGACAGAAGTATTCGATCACGATGGAGTTTTATGAGAACGGTTACGGCGCGACGGCGAAGCTGAGTTGGTCGAGCGCCTCGCAGGCCAAGCAGATCGTGCCGCAGCAATATCTTTATGGCACGTCAACTCCCGCCGGCCCGACGCCACCGGCGGTCGCGGGGAATTGGAATCTTCTTTTCAACGATGACTTCAACACGTTGGACACGAACACCTGGGGCGAACGCTACTGGTGGAACGGCGATAAAGGGTCCGATGTCGTGTTCAAGCCTGGCAATATCGCGGTGAACAACGGCGTACTCACGATCACCGCAAAGAAAGAGACCGCGACGGCATGGGATGGATCAGTGCACAACTGGACGAGTGGACTACTCACCACCGGCGGGATTAAGGACGGCGCGCCGGGCGGATTCAATTTCACCTATGGCTACATGGAAGCACGCATCAAAATTCCGCCCGGCCAGGGACTGTGGCCGAGCTTCTGGGCACTGCCGGCGAATTACGACGACTATCAGGGCGAGCTGGACGCGATGGAAATCGTCGACGCGCGGCCGACGATTCACGAAATGCACTATCACCGCCAGGGCTGGGACACCGGCGCGCAATGGGATCGCGGCGCGCCGTTCAGCGACGGCTATCACACTTACGCGCTCGACTGGGAACCGGATCACATCGCATGGTCTGTCGATGGCGTGGAACATCTTCGCTACACGAGCAAGAGCAGCACCGATATTGTCAACCAGCCAATGTACCTGATCATGAATCTAGACCTCGGCGGGCAATGGGCCGGCACCCCGGACGCCACCACACCGTTCCCGGCACAGATGAATGTCGATTACGTGCGGGTGTGGCAGCACTGAACATCGTAATGAGCTGCAAAGTGCGAGAAGAAAGCGCCGAAGGTCATTGCCTGTTTGCGAAACGCCCATCATTGAGACGCAGACGGTTCGGGAAAATATCTCACTCCAGGCAATTCCCGAAAATGTTCATCCTCCGTCCGAAGCATCGCGTCGTGAAGTTGAGCAGTCGCCTCGATGAGGCTGTCGGCGAGCGGAAGGCGATACTGCAGAGCAGTCGAAACGAGAAGAACGTCGACTGGAATTACTTGCCCTTGTTGCATGACTTCCTCCGCGTGAAGCAACTTCCCCGCCCTCTTCACGCAGGATTTTCTTCACGACTTCGTAGATTGTGATGATGGGCACGATGAGTGAATCTGTTTTTCGATCACTGGTGCGAAGAGTTCGGCACGATTCGTGTTCAGAAGCCACTCAAGCCAGCCTGACGAATCGACGACATTTGAAGTGCTCAAATCCGATCCGCATCATCACGCTCGATCGTAGCATCGATGCCGGTGCCACGCAGCATCCCACGATATTCCCTCATAGGCCGACGAAGCTCTGTGGGTTTGACTGGAACGCACTCGAAACGACCGTTCGCCGCCGACACCTCAATGATGTCGCCCGGCGCGAGTTGTAGCGCACTGAGCACCTCGTCGGGAACGCGAAGGTCGAACTTGTCTGAAAGCTTCACCGTCGTCATAACATAATTCTAACGCACGCATTTGACGATTTGCCGCAGTTTTGCGCCAGCTCCACCCGCCAACCCCAGAATCTTTTACGAGAGTCAGCGCCGCATACGCAAATGGTTTTGAACGCGATTGAAAGACAGTCTATCCAGGGCAACCGCATTCTCGATGATTTCGTTTTTTCTCCTCTCCCTGTACTCGGG
>CAXSBN010000066.1:0-10766 GCA_964236135.1 uncultured Phycisphaerae bacterium | reverse complement strand
AACACCGTAGTTGGAAACGCTGAAGTTCGTGCACTCGCCCCCGAAACGCACGGGGTACGCGCTGGGGTCCCACCGCGTGATCATGCCAATTCCGCTTTGTCCCGCGCAGAGTTTATCCCATACCGTGCCGACACTCTCGCCTAACGATGTAATGACGCCCAAACCAGTGATGACGACACGGCGCTTGCTCATGCTCAAAGTCTAATTTCGTAAAAGGCGCAAAGAACACGGAACGGAAAGAGAATGATCTTCTCCGCCGATCTGCATCTTTGCGGCAAGACGTCAGCGACCGGTTACTTCGGCGAGTGCTCTTTGATGTAATCAATTGCCTGACCGACAGTCTGAATTTTCTCCGCCTCTTCGTCCGGAATAGAGAGTTCGAACTCATCTTCAAATTCCATGACCAATTCAACGGTGTCGAGCGAGTCGGCGTTGAGGTCATTAATAAAGTGCGTTTCACGGGTGATCTCGCTTTTGTCAACGCCCATCTGTTCGCTGACGATTTCGATGACCTTCTGTTCGATATCTTCCATGTGTTTTGCCTACCCTGTCTAATTAGCGAGACTGAATCTTGATTCGCAACGCAAACCGCGCGATCGTCATGCCCCCTACGAGGCTCATTGGTCGGAAAGTTATATCGGTGACCGACTTATTTGCAACAATCCGGATCGGCGTTGGGCGTTGGCGATGGGCTCTGCAAAGAAAATTGACCGCTTTTACGTCCTTCTCAGCGCTCCAATGCCAATCGCCCGACCTCACATTGCCATGCCGCCATCCACGCAGATGAGCTGCCCGGTGATATACGAGGCGCCTTCGGAGCAAAGAAAGCTAACCAGCGCGGCGATTTCCCTTGGCTCACCGAATCGACGTAGCGGAATCAACGCTTTGGCGCCTTCCTTAATCCTGTCATTCAACACCTCAGTCATATCCGTGCCGATGAATCCGGGCGCCACGACGTTGCACGTCACGCCCTTGCCGGCAAGCTCTTTTGCCACGGTCTTACTCAGGCCGATCAAGCCGGCTTTGCTTGCGGCATAATTGGCCTGTCCGGCATTGCCAACCACACCGCTCACCGAACCAATGTTGACGATCCGGCCCGCCTTGGAGCGCATGATGTATCGCGCTGCCGCCCGCATCGCGACAAAGGCGCTTTTCAGATTCGTGTTAATCACCGTATCGAAGTCTTCATCATCCATGCGGAGGAAGAGCCCATCGCGAGTAATGCCGGCATTGTTCACCAGCGCATCGATACGGCCATGGGTATCGGCAATTCCTTCGATCAGCTCAGCCAGCGCGTTAGCATCGGCGATGTCGCACGACTTGGCTTCAGCGCTCCGGCCAGCGTCACGCATCTGCGAGCAGACCGCCTCAAGCTTGTCGAGATTGCGCGCCACGGCGATGACGTGGAAACCATCGTCGGCCAGCTGGCGAACGATCGCCTCGCCGATGCCGCGCGATCCACCAGTCACGATGGCCACTCTTCTTTCATTCATCGAATTCAATCCAATCGTTAGGCCAATTCAACCCTGGCCCCAGCCGTCGGTAAAGTCGCCAGCGATTCCACCGGCAGTCGCCGATTGATCTTTTTCAGCAGACCCGTCAGCACGCGCCCTGGACCCAATTCGATCCAGCGCGCTTCCCCCGCCGCCACCAACGCCTGCATCGACTGCTCCCACTTCACTGGTTTCACGATCTGATCGATCAGCAATGACTTCATCGACGCCACGTCCGTATGCGGCCTGGCCGTCACGTTTGCATACACCGTCGTCTTTGGCATAACGACATCGGCCTTCGACAATTCTTCGCCCATGCGATCCGCGGCGCTCTGCATGAGCGGGCTGTGGAACGCGCCAGCCACCTTCAACGGAATCGCTCGATAGCCCGCTTCTGCCGCGGCCATTGCAACTCGCCCGCAAGCGCCGAGCGCGCCGCTGACCACAATCTGCCCCGGCGAGTTGTAGTTCGCCGGCACCAGCACTTCGCCACGGGCAGACGCTTCGCACAATGTGGCGATCGCTCCCTCATCCGCGCCGAGAATGCTCACCATCCCGCTCGGTGTCTCGATGGCGGCCTCCTGCATGTACTTCCCACGCGCCGCCACCAGTTTTAAACCAGTCTCAAAGTCAAAAGCGCCCGCCAAGTGTAGCGCAGTGTACTCACCGAGGCTCAGGCCGACGTACACCGCAACGCTCCCGGGCTCGATCACTCCCGTTGCGCGGCCGGCTGCAAAACACGCGACGCTTGTCGTGAAGATCGCCGGCTGGCTCATATCCGTGTGATTGAGCGTTTCGTCCGGCCCATCAAAACAGATCGATTTTAGATCAAACCCGAGTACGGCATTCGCACGCTCAAACACTTCGCGCGCAGCCGGCGATGCCTCGTAAAAATCTTTTCCCATGCCGACGACTTGCGCGCCTTGGCCGGGACAGAGAATGTTGGTTGGAACTGGCATCAGCTTGTTATCGAATGTCGATGTGGAACGTCGAAAGAAGTTTTCGTCGACTTTCGACAGTCAATAATCGACAATCCACTATCTACATTCGAACGACTGCATTCGCCCAGGTCAGTCCGGCACCGAACGCGACAAACACCGCAACATCACCCGGCACGAGCTTGCCGTGTCGCACCGCTTCATCAAGCGCAATCGGAATCGACGCGGCCGACGTGTTGCCATAGCGGTCGATATTTACAAAGGCTTTCTCTATCGGGATGTTCAACTTCTCCATAGCGCTGTCAATGATTCGCTGGTTGACCTGATGCGGAATAATCAGTTTCATCTGCTCGATCGTCAGGTTAGTTTTTTTTAGAGCGTCCTCGATCATTTCGTTAAAACGATTGACCGCAAATTTATAGACATCCCGGCCGCGGATTTTCATGAATTGCTGCCGGCCGGCGACCATCGTCTCGCTAATCGGAAATCGCGAGCCGGGCGCGCAATACAACATCTCCCAGCCGCGACCATCAGAGTGGGTGCTCGTGTAAATGACGCCTCGTTTCGGATCATCCGAGCGTTGCAACACGACCGCACCCGCGCCGTCGCCGAAAAGAATGCAACTGGAGCGATCGGTCCAGTCCACGATTCGGCTCAGCGTCTCGGCACCGACGATCAGCACGCGTTCATAGAGCCCAGACTTGATGTACGCCGTGCCCGCTTCGAGCGCGTAAATAAACCCGCTGCAAGCTGCGCTCAAATCGAACGCCGGCGTTGAGTCCAGACCGAGCGACGCGGCAATAAAACAACCGGTGCTGGGAAACGGCATTTCCGGCGTTGCCGTCGCGCAAATAATCGCGTCAATATGCTTCGGCTCAAGCTTTGCCGCCTGCAATGCCCGGCTCGCGGCGTGGCTGCCGAGCGTCGCTGTCGTGTCATTGTTGCCTGCAAGCCGGCGCTCGCGGATGCCGGTGCGCTGCGTGATCCACGCATCATCGGTGTCGACCATCTTCGACAGATCATCATTCGTCAAACGCTTCTCGGGAAGGTAACTGCCGGTCCCGACGATGATGGCGGAGAACTGGGACATTTAGATTTTGAGATTCTAAGAATTTGCCAACTTGCGATTTAAGTATGTGCGGCCAAGTAAATCGCAAAATCAAAAACTCTCAACTCGCAAATTTCCTTCACTCTTCAACCGGAATGCTCTTTTCAATCAACTTCACGATTTTTTCATTCACGCTCGACTTATGAAGCTGCTTACCGACGCGAATGGCATTCATGATCGCGCGGGCTTCGCTGCGGCCGTGACAGATCAGGCAGTATTTGCCCACCCCCAGCAGCGGCGCGCCGCCGTACTCCTGCCAGTCGTGCCGGCCATAAATCGTTTTTAGCACGGGCTTAAATTGATCGAGCATTTCGGGGGCCGTATCCTGAACTTCAGCGACGATCGTCTCGAATAATCCCTCCGCGATGCCTTCGGTGAACTTCAAAATAATGTTGCCGACAAACCCGTCGCAGACCACAACATCACACGCACCTTTGAACAGGTCGCGGCCTTCGATGTTGCCGATGAAATTAATCTGCGGCTCATCGCGGAGAAGCTTTCGTGATTCTTTGACGAGAGAATTACCCTTCGAATCCTCCTCGCCGATCGACAGCAGTCCGACACGCGGCGATTCGATGCCGCAGACCGCCGTCGAGTAGGCCGACGCCATCATCGCGTATTGTTCGAGGTGCTTAGGCTTGGCAATGACGTTCGCGCCCACATCACAAACGACAACCGGGCCGTGAAAAGTGGGAAGGATGACCGCGATGCCCGGCCGGCTCACGCCCGGAAGCAGCCGCATACGGAGCTGAGCGGCCGCGACGCACGCACCGGTGTTGCCGGCGCTGATGACGACATCAGCTTCACCCTTGCTCGCCATCCTACACATGACGGCAATCGAGCTGTCCGGTTTGCCACGAATCGCTTCAACCGGCGAATCGTCCATTTCGACGATCTGCGTCGTTGCGATCACCTTGTAATGATGACGCTTATCCGCGGCAACGCCGCTCGCCGCCAAACCCTCGTTGCAGACCGCTTCATCGCCGACGAGAAAAATAACGTCGTCGCCTTCCACTAAATGCGCGGCGTCCCAACAGCCCTTGAGAATGGCCGCCGGCGCCTTGTCACCGCCCATCACGTCAACCGCCACGCGCACGAGCTAATCTCCAGAAGAAGGATTGAATGAGTCAGAGACGGGACATCATGCTTTGTCCGTGCCGGACGGCATGGCGATGGCGATCTTGGGATTTAAGTAGCCGCAGCTATCGCAGGCCCGGTGCGGAAGTTTGCTGTTGCCGCACTGCGGGCACCGCACATAATGAATGGGCGTCAGCGCCTGATGCGAGCGACGTTTACGCTTGCGCGATTTGCTGATGCGTTGGACGGGAAGCATGGCAATACACCTTCAAAGACAATTTAGCAGGAAATAAAACGGCGGCGGGATCATTCCCGCCGCACGTCAGGGTCGAGTACGGTAAGAATTGACTCGACAACTGTCAAGCGGCCCGGCGACGATGAGAAACGGGGGGGGGGGGTGTAGCGCGCCAGCCGGGTAGATTTCGTAAACTGCTTAAAATCTTTTCCCAAGGAGGATCGCGATGGATTTTTCCAAATTGTCGCCACGTGAGCGGCTGGCGGCGGAACAGGCCGTGTTGACGTTGCGGGCGTTGGACCAGGCCGCCGACGCGGCGCCGGTCGGACAAGGGTTGGCGTACCTGGAGGCCGCCGTCACTGACCAGGGGTTTGAGCACCTGCGGCAGATGGTTGCCTCCGCCGCCAACGCCCGCGACGAGGCGCAAAAAAAGGGGTCTGCGTCCGGCCGTGCGCCTGCGGCGGTTCGGCGAAGTTCAAGGCGTGCGACCCGCGCAACGTTCTGACGGTCATCGGACGCGTCGACCTGTTCCGCCGCCGCTACCACTGCGCGGCGTGCAAGAGTTCTGCGATCCCGCACGACCTATGGGCAGGCGTGGGCAAACGCTCGATGACCAACGACGCGCGGCGGCTGGTCACGCTGGCGGGGACCAGCTGGTCGTTCGACCGCGCGGCGAAACACCTCAAGGAGTTCTGCCGGCTCGACATCTCCGACGACACGATCGAACGCGTCTGCCAGGAGGAGGGCGAACGCGCCAAGCAGTGGCTCAAGACGTCGGACGCGCCGGCCGAACCGATCAGGCGGGCCAAGGGTCACGTCGAGTTCGGCAGCGACGGGGTGAAGGTCAACACGACCGATTCGTGGCGTGAGATGCGGCTGACGACGGTGATCCGGCGCGTGGCGGCGGGGCCGTGCGACCCCGCGGACTGGGACGGACGCGTGCTGAACCCGCCGACGGCGCGGCTCTCGGTCTGCGCCATCGCCGACGCGAATCACGTCGGCGCGAGTTGGAAACGCCTGGGCGAGCGGCTGGGCCTCGCGGCCGAGCCGGCGGTGCACGTCATCGCCGACGGCGCGAAGTGGATCTGGGAGCAGGCGGGAAAACGCCTGCCCAGGCACAACGGCAAATGGTGCGTGGACGTCTACCACGTCAGCCAGCACATCCACCAGTGCGGCCGTGAACTCCTCGGCGAAACCGCCCACGCGCGGCAATGGGCGGACGACCGTCTGAAGACGGCGCTGGAACGCAACGGCCCGGCGTTAATCGAACGCGTCGAACGGGAACGCTCGGCGACCGGCGACGAGAAAGGCCACGCGGCGTTGGACAAACTGCTCACCTACCTGCGGCCCAACCGCGACCGGATGTGGTACGCCGACCGTTTGCGCGACGGGCAGACGATCGGCAGCGGAATCATCGAAGGCGGGTGCAAGAACACGATCGGCGCGAGATTAAAGCTGAACAGCGCCCGTTGGCGCTTGCGGCGAGCCGAACGGATCAGCGCGTTGCGTTGCGTGGAAGCCAGCAACCTGTGGCAAACCTTCTGGAAAACCGCCGCATGACACCCGGCAGAGGAACTACACCCGGAACGGGTTTGTTAAACTTAGAGAGAATTCGAAGCATCGGTCCGCCACTCGTCTGGTCGATTGATTGTTTCCCCCGGCTCGAATAGATTGCGCCGCTCGACACCACCTGAGAACTGCAACGATCCTTCGCCGAGGTTGAAACTAACGACATGCGAGCAAGCGACATCAAGAAGGGACAGGCCGTCATCATCGATGGCAAATTGTACGTAGTGACCGGTGCCGATCACAACACGCCGGGCAATCTCCGCGCAAAGGTGACCTTTAAGATGCGCGAAGTCTCCAAAGGCACGATTCAGGACAAGCGCGTCGGCGCGACCGATGACATTGAAACCGCGACGCTTGATCGCCGAACGGTCGAATACTTGTACACCGACACCGACGGTCACGTGCTGATGGACATGGAAACTTACGAGCAGGATACAATCTCCAAGGAAGTCTTTGGAAACGACATCCTCTACCTTAAGCCGAACACCTCAATCACGGCCATGTTTCACGAGGGCAAGATCGTCAGCTACGAGTTGCCTAAATCGGTCGACCTGAAGGTGACCGACACCGCCCCGGGCATCAAAGGCGCGACCGCGACGAACCAGCAAAAAGACGCGACGCTGGAAACGGGGTTGAAAACCCGCGTGCCGCCGTTCATCGAAGTGGGGGAAGTCATTCGCGTGAACACAGAATCCGGCGGATATCTGAGCCGCGCGTGAATTTCCACAACGCCATCGGTAGTGCGAAGAACAGTAGCATGGGCATCCTTGCCCATGTTCGACGATTACTCATCGTTGATCGGTGTTAAGAAAATCGCGAATTCACGGTCTGGAAGCTCGCGCCACAACTTTAGCGGACACCCATCGTCATCGTCTGCTGCTGCGGCGATGCGTGGGTTGCCGGTCGCCCGATCAATCCCGATCGTTCGGCCGTCTCACGCGCGTGATCTATCTCCGTTTTAATCGGGACAATCACGTTCATGATGTCCTGCAATACTCGAATCTGCGGCATCGTCGCGTCGATCGTCGCGATCCGATCCTTCGGATAGTAATCAAGCACCGGCCGCGTGCTTTCTTCATAAATTTCCAGGCGATTGCGAATCACCGAATCATTCGCGTCATCGAAACGATTCTCTCTCAGCGCCCTTCGACGCAGGCGTTCCACCATCTTGCTTAAATCTGAGCAGACGAGATAGATCACTTTGACCACATCCAACGTGTCAATGAGCAGCTCGGCCTGCTTCACGTTGCGTGGAATGCCGTCAAGCACGAGCAGTTGGCTTTCGGGATGGAACTGGTTCACCATTTCCATGCCCTTGACGTAGTTCTGCCAGAGCTGGACGGTGACTTCGTCCGGGACGAGCTCACCGCGGCTCGAGTACTGCCAGAAGACTTTGCCCATCTCGCTTTGCAGATCGAGCGAGCGGAAGACATCACCACACGCGCTGTGAAAAAAGCCGGGAATGGCCGACAGGATTTTCCCCTGCGTGCCTTTACCGCTGCCCGGCGCGCCGAAGAGTAAGATAGACTTATAGCGCATCGTCGGAGTGTAGCATCGAAACTGCGGAACGACGAATTTCCGCACTTATCGGACGGAACGAAGCCAAACCTCGATCGCGGTTCCGAATCGTTTTGCTCCCTCGGTGCCCAGGGGCGGACTCGAGAGCGGTAGCATTTTCGATCGATCGCGAAGAGCTCTCGCCCAGCCTCCCTCCCGAGTACGGAGCTCGCGTTACAGGGCTACCCCTCGTCTGACGCTCGAAGCTGGGCCAAAACACTGAAGTCTTCCAGTGTCGTCGTGTCGCCTTTGATTTCCTTGCCCGATGCGATTTCTTTGAGCAGTCGCCGCATAATCTTGCCGCTGCGTGTTTTCGGCAGCGATTCCGTGAACCGAATCTGGTCCGGCGTAGCCAGCGCGCCGATCTGCTTCCGGACGGTCTGAATCAGTTCCTTCTTCAATTCCTCGGTGGCGTTCATCCCAGCGCGCAATGTGACGAACGCGGCGATCCCCTGCCCCTTTAAATCATGCGGCATTCCCACCACCGCCGCTTCCGCAACGGATGGATGGCTGACCAGCGCGCTCTCCACTTCGGCCGTCCCAAGCCGATGACCCGACACATTCAACACGTCATCGATCCGGCCCATGATCCAGAAGTAGCCATTCTCATCTCGCCGCGCGCCATCGCCTGTGAAATACATCCCCGGCACGTCCGACCAATACGTTTTTTCGTATCGCTCGGGATCATTAAAAATCCCGCGCAACATGCTCGGCCAGGGCTTGCGAATGACCAGCAGCCCGCCCTGATCCGGGCCGAGCTCTTTTCCGTCGCGATCCACGACGGCCACATCAATGCCGAAGAACGGCAGCGTGGCCGTGCCTGGCTTGAGCGGCGTCGCACCCGGCAGCGGCGTGATCATGATCGCGCCGGTTTCCGTCTGCCACCATGTGTCGACGATGGGGCATTCCTTTCCGCCGATCACTTCGTGATACCACATCCACGCTTCGGGATTGATCGGCTCGCCGACCGAGCCGAGCAATCGCAAAGAGCTCAGGTCATGTTTATCCACGAGCTCTCGGCCCGCGCGCATAAATGCGCGAATGGCGGTTGGCGCGGTATAGAAAACCGTCACTTTGTGTCGTTCGACGATCTGCCAAAACCGCGAGAAATCCGGAAAATTTGGAGCGCCCTCATACATCAGCGCCGTCGCGCCGTTCGCGAGAGGGCCGTACACGATGTAGCTGTGACCGGTGATCCAACCGACGTCGGCCGTGCACCAATAGACGTCGTTTTCGCGAAGATCGAAAACATACTTTGTACTCAAAAAGGTCTGCAGCAGGTAGCCGGCTGTCGTGTGGATGATCCCCTTTGGGTTGCCGGTGGATCCGCTCGTGTACAGAACGAACAGCAGGTCTTCGCTCGCCATCGGCTCGGCCGGGCAGTCGGTCGACGCGCCTCCCACTACATCGTGCCACCAGACATCGCGACCTTCCTGCATCGTGACGGCCGTGCCCGCGCGCTTGAGCACGACCACCTTTTTCACGAGCGATGTTTTCTTCAACGCTTCATCGACGTTGGCCTTGAGCGCGACCGGTGCACCGCGTCGCCAGCCCGCGTCGGCCGTGATGATCAGGCTGCATTGGGCATCCTCGACACGGTCGACAATCGCCTGCGAGCTGAACCCGCCGAAAATCACGCTGTGAGCCGCCCCGATCCGCGCACACGCGAGCATCGCGACGGCCGCCTCTGGGACCATCGGCATGTAAATCGTGATACGATCGCCCTTCTTTGCACCGATCTTTTTCAGACCATTTGCAAAGCGCGCGACATCTTCACGCAGTTGCCGGTAGGTGATCTTCCGAACCTCGGGTTTGCCGGATCCATCGATTGCCTCGCCTTCCCACAAAATCGCGACCTTGTCCCCGCGGCCCGCATCGACGTGACGATCGAGGCAGTTGTAGCTGACGTTCAGTTGCCCGCCGCCGAACCACTTTGCGTGCGGTGCGTTCCATTCAAGCACGCGATCGAATTTCTTGAACCAGTGTAATTCGCTGGCCGCCTCGCTCCAGAATTTGTCGGGCTCATCGATCGACTGCCGATACATGCGGTCGTATTGCTCGCGACTCCCGACAACCGCATGTTTAGAAAATTCCGCAGGCGGCGGGAACAGGCGCGTCTCCTGCTGTGTCGATTCAATCTGCTCCGACATGCTTCCTCCAGGAAATTAATTCAGCCCCGCGTTCGACGTGCTGCGATGAAAGAGCGAACGCATAAAATGACAAAGAGCAGGCAAAGCAACGCCATCATCAGCTGACTAAATAATGCGAGTCCTTGAGGAGGCGTGCCTGCAATCGCCTTCATAACAACCCGGCCGAGCGGTACGACGAATCCGAGCAATCCCACCGTGGCCGCCCCGTGCATGGCGTGCATACGTAATTTCGGATTCTGTGCAATGAAGCCGCAGACGATTAGCAGCACACCGGCGATCGCCGGAATGAAGGCCGTCAAACTTCTCGCCGCCGGGTCGGCTGCGAAGTATCCGCCGACACCGAGAGCGATCAACAACGCACCAATCAGCAATGCTATCTTTGACACAATCGGTTTCCCTCGCGACTACGGAGTTCAGGCATTCTCGCCACTTGGATGCCGGCGGGCCATTCGTGATACGCTATACACTTTCATGTCATGTACGTCCCGCCCAAGCGAGAATGATTCGTCATTTCACGCACAACCCGCCACGGCGATGTTAGCGTCGCGAAGCACCGCGTGCGAAAATCGCGGAGGGCAACCGCAATCTGGATGATTTCGTTTTTTCTCCTCTCCCTGTACTCGGGGAGAGGTCGGGTGA
>CAXSBN010000065.1:0-11027 GCA_964236135.1 uncultured Phycisphaerae bacterium | reverse complement strand
CATGCTCTGCAAATCGAGATTCCTCGGGTCGCTGCTGCTCCCCTCGGAATGACGTCTCTCGGGAATCTCACAAATACATTCACATGCGGTCGCCCTGCGCCGACACCAATCTATCGACTCCACCGTTTGCTCGATATGCAGCCTTGTGGCAAGATGGGCCGGTCGGAACACTTTCGCGAATCGCCTGGTGATCGCACTATGCTTCTTCAGACCAACAGTTACATCGTTCCAAAAGATAAACGATCTGAACACGCCCGGCTGCTGCAACGGTTTCGGCAGACGCTGGCGCGGCTCGGCTGCGAGCACTTTGAAACCTACGAGCAGGTCGGCGCGAATTGGTCGGGCAGTGAAACCACCGGCCGATTCGTACAGTTAATGCGCTTTCGCGACAAACGTCAGCAGCAGCAGGTGCAAAACGCCGAGCGAAGCGACCCGGGCGCGCAAGAGCTGATCAAGGAATTCTGCGAGCTGATCAATTTCCCATATCAGCAGCAGCAGGGGTTGTTTGCCGTCGGGTTCTACCAGGGCACGGCAGCCATGACCGCGCCGCTGCGGCAACCGCCGAGTGCGACGATCGTCGGCGACCCAGGCACGCCGGATGGGGAAGATGAAGACCTCCTGTCGCACCCGCCGGTCGAAGAATTCGGCTCAGACGCATCCGGATTGACCGTCGAGGTCGGGGACGAGCCGGACTCGAGCTCCGACAACGCCCCCGACACGTTTGGCAGCGTGGGTGAGGCGGACGAACTCGATCTTGGTGATGAAACAGGATCAGGCGCGGCCGACCTCGGATCGACCTCCCGTTCAAAATTGAACGACCGAATCTAATCGCCAAGGCAGGCGGAGACCGGCTATTATTCTGCAATCGTCACGCCGCCTGGGACGCGTGCGATCGTGGCTTAATTTAGTATCGGCGTTGGAAAAGGTCATCGAATCATGAAGACGTTCATTCGAATCGTGGTGCTGTTGCTGCTTGTCGGCGGCTGGGGATTGGCGGCGTCTTCGCTGCATTTGGTGCGCACCCAGAAAGATCGCGTCCTCCTCATTCCCAAGCAGCGGTTGAGTCTTAGTGAAACATATGTGGATGCCCGCAATTGGACACTCGCGGATGTCGCCAATCATCCGGCCGTCGTGCAGCGGATCATCGAAAGCGGCAAGGCCGGCGAGTTTGCGTTTATTGTCGGTGCCGACCACGGTGACGTAGCGGCCGTCCTCGCCGGCGCGATCGAAGCCGGCCCGGCAAGCGCGGCGCCGGTCGCGCCGAACACGCCCGCAGCCGTGAAGTCGCCGACGAAGGCCGAGGCGAAAAGCTCGAACACTCACGGCCCCGCCGTCACCGCAAAGCCCGTCCACGGCCCGATCGGGTTTGGAATTTGAAAAGCCGCGACGGAATGGGTCGCTTCGGCGATGACGATCACGAGCGCCTACACCACTTGAACGCGACGGCCGGCGCGGCGCTTGCGGTTAATCATCTGACGGCCCTTTTTCGTGCTCATCCGGGCGCGAAAGCCCAGCTTACGAGCGCGTTTTACTTTGCTGATGCGGTGTGGGTAATGCATGACGCCTTCAATCTCAAAACTTCTTCACTGCCGACCGCCGACTGCCGGCCGCCGACTCTCACTTCACGCGAACCGTCACATTTTCGTGCACTATATTTCCATGATCGTCGGTCGCCCGCAGCGAAATCTGATGCGGGCCGACTGACAGGCCGCCGATAGTGAACGTGTAGCTTTCCTGCGGCGAATCGGCGACTGTATCAGAAGGTAACACCGCTTGCCAGTCGGTCGATGAATCAATCGAATATTCCAGGTTGGCGACCGTCCCGTAACGGTCGGCCACCCGAGCGGCAATCTTCACGCCGCCCTCCGCTGCATCGGTCTGCACGTCGCCGATTACCGGCGGCGTGTTGTCGACCTCGATCGCATCGCTCACCCGCGAGGCGGACTTTCCTCCACCCAATGCGTTGGCCAACGCATCGGACGCAACGACTTTCACCTCGTAACGACCGTCGGCGACCGATTTTGTATCCCATTCGAAAGACGTCTCGAACAGCTTGTCCTTTAGTAAAATCCACGGTCCATCGTTGCCCAGGCGATAATAAAGCGAATATTGGATCGCATCGCCGTTCGGGTCAGATGCGTCCCACGACAACGACACCATCGACGATGCTTCGGGCTTCGGGGCGATCGTCACCGGAGCTGCCGATGGTTGTTGAACTTTTTTCGTGTCCGCGCTATTCGATGAAACCGTGACCGACTTGATCGACGGCGCGAGATTCGGCATCTGGTAGGCCACGCTGACTTCATCCACGACGGCGGTCTGCTTCGAGTCTTTGGTGGAAAACGTCAACCGATATTGCAGGAACCGCGCGGCGGGCGCGTTCACGGGGAGATATTGCGCGGCCGGCTCTTCATCCGTCCATTTCGACCAATCATGCTCGCTCGGCTCGGCGACGTTGCCGCTGCGAGTCGATACGGTCAGCGATGTGCTGCCCGGCAATTGGCCGTGCAGGTGCATTTTTCCAAATCGACTGACCTGCGTCGCATCCAGCACCGGGCCGGTGAACGTTCCCTTGTCGGCATACCCGGCCGACAGCGATGCGATCTGCCCGTCGTTCGCCAGGCCGACAAAGATGTCGCTCCCTTTCGATGACGGCAGCAGGCAGAGTGCTTCCTTGGGATCGAGCTTCGCGATGACAGCCGTCTCTTCGGCCGATGGATTGATCTGCAGAATCTTCCCGTCGTTGCCGGTCGCGACGAGCAACACGCCGTTGTTCTCGACGATCGACAATACCAGCACGGGCTGGCGGAAAATTTCCTTCACAAAGCCCGCGGGATCGATTTGATAAATCGCGTTGCCGTCGGGCGCCGGCTCGCCGCCCTTTCCCGGCGCGACGATCGGCGGCATCTCGCCGGCTGCTTGCCGAATCGCGCCGGCGATCGGCGCACGGCGACGTTTCTTTTCCGGCGCCGGCGGTGCCTCGCCGTCGCCCGGATCGACCTGTTCGCGTACCGAGTTTCTGGTTGTATCTGCCACAATCGCAAGATTGAGTGGATGCGACGGCCTCGAATTTTCTTTGGGAATCGGATTCGGATCGCTCGGCCCCGGCAGGGGAATTTTCGGCGGCTCGGGGGGCTTGGCCGGCGGCGCGCCGGGCGCGTCGCCCGGCAGCGGAATCGTCTTGGAATCATCCGATTCGGGACGGCCGCCCTTCTCATCCGTCGTCGGCTGCGGCGCGACGCCCGACTCCTGGCTTACGGATTGCGCCGTGCCTGCATAAAGATTTCCGCGGCTGTCGAGCGCGAGCGCGCTGATCTCCGTCTCGGCCGCATCGTAAATGACGAAGCTCGCGCCGGTTTTACGATCGATGCGATACACATAGCCGTTCGGATCACTGCCGGCGTAAAGCACCTCCCCTTTCGGGTCGGCCACCAGCGACATCAGGTTGTTCTCATCGCTGTCGAAGAGCACTTTGTTCGAGCCGTCGGGATGAATCTCAAACAGTTGACCGTTGGGCCCGGTCGCGGCATATAAATTTCCATCGGGCGTTTCCACGATCGACCAGATGTACTGCACGTCGGGCGAGGCAAAGATCTCTTTCGGCGGATCGCCCGCGGTGCCGGCGGGATCGATGCGGAAGATCTTCCCTTCTTTTCCCCCCGTGCCGACGACAATCTTCTGATCGCGATCGACCAGCAACGCGAAGCAGCTTGTGTCGTCGCCCAGCGTGGCGATGGTCGTGACCTTGCCCTCTTTCATGCGCAGCACCGCGCCCTGCGGACCCGTTGCCGCGTACAGCGTGCCATCCTTTGTCTCCGCCAGCGCGTACACCGCGCTCACATGCGCGTCACGCGTCAGCAGCGTCCGGGCGGCGTGCGACAGCTTTAGTTCGCCCAGGCTGGTCGCAACCACATTGTCGAGCGTGCCCGCCGAAAAATCGCTCGCGCTGGAGTGAACCCAATGCGACGTTCCAACCGCGGCGGCATGTCGCGCGGCGATTGGCAGAACGAGCGCGACCGGTAACATCGTGAGGGCGGCCAGTGCGAATGACGAACGTTTATTCATGAGTGAAAACCTCGCGAGCCTCGCGTGCGGGCAGGCCACGCGTCACGAGCCAGGAGTCGACGGCGACGATGAGGGCGCTGCCGGCGGCGAATTACTTTTCGGTCGATGCACGGGCCTTTCCTCATCCGCCTTCACGGCCGGCGGCGCCGATGCCGGCTCGCCTTTCGTGCCGTGCGGCAGCCCGCCCCCCACTTCGACGCGAGCTTCGCTGTCCACTTCTATCTGAAAATCGGCCGACCCTTCCATCACATATTCCGTGGGGACGATCTTCACCGTCGAGCTGACGAACGGCGCGGTATCGCTGCGGCCCGAGCCGAGCAAAATCTCGCGTCGAGAGGAGGGCAATCGCGGCATCGCAACCCTGCCGACCGACACGCCGTCCGATTGCCGAACGATGCGCGCGTAAAGCGCATCGTGCCGTGTCGAGATAAAATCCTTCAGGACATCAAAGACTTCGTTTGCGTTCTCGGCCGAGAAGCGAAACGGCTCGGCGAATGCTTCATCGCCGAGATATCGCGTCGCGTCCGCGATCGAAACATCGTATTGCCCGTTCGGCAAATCGTGCGGCAACTCGATCGCGATCGGCAGCGTTGATTCCGCCGCGCGAAACGGCCGGATCGCGACAAACGCGTTGACGGTCTCGCCCGGCCGATATTTGAGCTTCGGCACATTCACGTAAAGGAGAGTCGCCTGCTTCGATGTCGACGTGATGTCGATGGTGCCCGCGATGCGCGACAGCTTGACCGGTTCAAAGGGATTATCCGCCGCCGCCGTCATCGGCAGCATGATGTCCATCAAGAGCGAGGTGACCGGCGTGTTGGCGACGCGGTCGGCGATGGTGATTTGCCGTCCGTTGGCGAAATCCAGCTTTAGCGAATAATCGATCGTGTGATCGGTCGGCAAATTTCGCAGGCTGGTCATCGACGCGGCAAACGCCGAGGCGGCGATCAGCGAAGTCATGCGCGGATGCGAAATCGCTTTGGCATGAAAATCGACGGGCGGCGTGCCATCGTCGTAGCTCACCTTAAATTCGACCGGGATCATCGCCGGCGACTCGCCGATCGTTCCACCGACGCCGTAGATGCGGTCGTTGGTAAACGCGCCGCGCAGCGAGGTCATCTCGCCGATCTTCATGCTCTGATCGAGCTTAGCGATGACGGCATTAATCCGCCCCGAGCCGGCGGGAAGCGAGACGAATCCTTCGTTGTACATCGAATGCCCGAAACCGAAGAAGCGATCGCCGATCACTTCGGTGCAGGTTCCAACGCCGGACATTTCCAGGTCGCCGGTCAACATCGGCGCGACGAGAACCGAGCCGGGCGCGAGCGGCGCGTCATCGGTCGGCAATGTCGTCGACGCCCCCGCCGGCATCCCGCCGCCCGCCTGCAACGGAACGAGGCCGGTGCCTTGCAGAAGCGGTTTGATGGTTTTGATCGTTTCGTCCCGAAATCCGCCGACCATCAGCGGCGTCGCGAGTGCATGGAGATTCGATGTGTCGTCATCCGGCCCGGATCGTGACGCTCGCGCGGCGCGCGACAGCGATAAAATCGCCCGCCAGTTCGAGGGCAGCAAGCCGGCGTCGTATTTCGACGTTACATCCGCGAAGCACCAATTCATGCGGTGCTTTGACCCGTTCAGGTCATCCGCGGCCGCACGCTGCGCGTCGTCGATTTTCTTCTCGGCGGCGAGCTTCAGCATGTACTCGATCGGTTGCACGCCGGCGATCGGGTCTTTCATCAAGCCCCAGCCGTACGCAAACGCGCCGATCATCCGGTCATGACCCCGATCGTCATGCAGGAAAATCGGCGAGCCGCTCATTCCCGCGACGGAGCCCGAATGCTGCATGCGGTCGTCGAGGCAACGGATCAGCACGACGTCGTACTGCGGATTGAAATTTCGCAGAATCGACATCACCTCGACGTCGAACCGTTCGATCTTCGTGCCTTGAAATACCGTAAGGCCATATCCCGTCATGCCCGGCCGGACTTCATCGACGCGCATGTGCCGCGCCGGATCGAACAACGCGGGAAGGGTTGACGGCACGGCCGCAAACGCGGACGTCGATAACGCGATGAACAGCAACAGGATGAAATTGAACAGTCGCCGGTTTGGCATTCGGAAAGTCGATGGATTGCGATCAGCCGGCCATCGTAAGGATGAACGAACCCGTCGCAAGCGGCAGATTGCGTTTGACTTTACCTTGCGCCGATCGTTAGCCTCTACACGGTCGGCGGAGGGCCGGCCGCTTTCAGTGTAAGCCGCGTCAAAAGAGTTCCTGTCACTTCACCGATGAGTTTTGCGCGTGATCAACGAATTGCACGAACGCGCCGATAATGTACTCGGCCATAAGTTCAACAGCCCGCCGCTGCTCACCGAAGCGCTGACGCATGCGTCGATCGCGGACCATCGCCTGAAGAGCAACGAGCGCATGGAGTTTCTCGGCGACGCGGTGCTCGATCTAGTGATCTGTGAAGCGCTCTATCTTCGATTCAACACGCTGCTGGAAGGCGACCTGACGAAAATCAAGTCGGCCGTCGTGTCGCGGCGCACGTGCGCGGAAGTCGCTCGCGAGACCGGCTTGGCCGATCTGCTCATCATTGGCAAGGGAATCGCTTCGCGAGAAGCGATGCCCAGCTCGCTGGCGGCGGCGGTTTATGAGTCGATCGTGGCGGCGATTTATCTCGACGCCGGCTTTGATATCGTCAAGCAATACATCCTCAAAACCATGGGCCCGAAGATCGACCAGATCTCGGCCAACATGCACCAGCAGAATTACAAAGCGCTGTTGCAACAGACCGCCCAGAAGATGCTCGGCAGCACGCCGATCTACGAACTGCTAGATGAAAAAGGCCCAGACCACAGCAAGTGTTTCGAAGTGTGCGTGACCGTCGATGGCCGCCGATTCACCAGCGCCTGGGGCCCGAACAAAAAGATGGCCGAGCAAAAGGCGGCGCTGCTGGCACTGGAAGAGCTTGGCGTGCTCGATCCGGAGGAAGTGGACGAGGCGATCGAACAGATCGCCGTCGAGGGGCCGGTGCAATAATTGCCCGGTGAGTCGACTCAAGCCTGGGCCGCAGGGCGACCGCATTCTCGACGATCCGGCATTTCCTCCTCTCTCCGTACCCGGGGAGAGGAGAAGGAGAGAATGCGGTTGCCCTGGCGTGGGCCGCCTCTTCAAACAATATGTTGGAGCGCTGCACGAAACGCGTTGAGAATCCTGTCCCGCTGATGATGACGGCCCTGGGAGACGACGCGGCGTCCGTTGACCCACACTGCGTCGATCGCCGGGCCGGCGCGGCCGGTGAAGATGAATTGGTCGATCAGCGTGTCGCCGAGTTCTCGAGCATGTCGGTCGGCGGCGCTTGAGAAGGAAACGATATCTGCCCGCGCGCCGACCGCGAGCCCGCCGCGCTCACAGGCGAGCGCGGCATCACCGCCGGCGATGGCGGCTTCATAAAGGAATCGGCCGGTCGATGCCGGTTCTCGGGGCATGACGTTGCGGACGCGATGGGTCAGCCGCTGCGCGTATTCCAGCATGCGAAGCTCGCCCGCCACGCCGATCTCGACATTTGAATCGGTTCCGATGCCGAAGCGCCCACCGGCCTCGAGAAACTCGGCGGCGCGAAAAACGCCGTCACCCAGATTTGCCTCGGTGATCGGACAGAGGCCGACCGTCGCGCCGGACGCGGCGAGGCGGACGACTTCGCGGTCGCTTAAATGCGTTGCATGGATCACGCACCAGCGCGGCCCGATCGACGTGTGATCGAGCAGCCACTGCACCGGCCGCGCTCCGGTCGCGGCGATGCAGTCGTCCACTTCCTTCATCTGTTCAGCGGCGTGAATATGAACCGGGCCATCGGGGCAGAGCGTGAGTACAGTCTTCAATTCTTCGGCCGTCACCGCTCGCAAACTGTGCGGCGCCACGCCGACCGTCGCGTTCGGCAACGATGCCGCCGACGTGCTGGCGGCTGCGAACAACCGCTGAAACTGATCGAGCGACGTGATGAATCGCCGCTGCCCCGCCGTCGGCGCGCTACCGCCAAAGTTCGCGTGGGCATAGAAAACCGGAAGCAATGTCAGGTTGATGCCGGTGGTCGTGGCCGCGGCACAGATGCGGTCCGAAAGTTCGGCGAGGTTGGCGTACGGCGTGCCGTCGCAGTCGTGATGCAGGTAATGAAACTCGCCGACTCGTGTAAAGCCGCCCTCGAGCATTTCCATATACGCCTGCGCGGCGATCGCTTCCACATCTTCGGGCCGGAGTCGGCCAAGGAAGCGGTACATCACTTCGCGCCATGTCCAGAAGCTGTCCGCCGCCGGCCCACGCACTTCAGCCAGCCCGGCCATCCCGCGCTGAAACGCGTGGCTGTGAAGATTTGAAATGCCCGGTAACGCCACCCCGCCGATCTCGTCGCCCGACTGCGCTGTCGCGTCCGTATCGATCGTCAAGATCGTGCCGTCGCTGTCGACCGATAGCCGCACGCGCGAGCACCATCCTTGCGGCAGCAGTGCCGCCTCAAACCATAAAGCAGTGACTGGCGACATTGGTGAATGAACGTAGCATACGCCGCGAGCTATGCCACCGTTGTCCGAGCACAGAATGCAAGATCCGCAGGTGTGGACCAACGCCAGGATCTGCACGTTATGCGAGAACGAGAAGTCAAACCGCGTCATCGATCGCGGCGCGTTGGTTGTCCGCGACGGACGGATCGTCTTCGCCGGTCCCGCGGCTAATCTATCGGCGGAATTGAAAGCGGTGGCGACCACTGACTGTGCCGGCCGGCTCATCACTCCGGCGCTGATCGACTGCCACACGCATCTGGTCTTCGCCGGCGATCGCGCGGACGAATTTGAGATGCGGCTGGACGGCGCAACGTATGAGCAGATCGCCCGCGCGGGCGGCGGCATTATGTCGACCGTCCGAGCGACGCGCGCGGCAACCGAGGACGAATTGTTCGCCCACAGCTTGCCGCGCCTCGACGCGTTGCTGGCCCAGGGCGTCGGCACGGTCGAGATTAAAAGCGGCTATGGCCTGACTATCGAACACGAACTGAAAATGCTTCGCGTCGCGCGGCGGCTGGCGACGGCGCGGCCAGTGCGGATTATCACGAGCTATCTCGCCGCCCACACGTTGCCACCGGAATACGCGGGTCGTCGCCATGCGTATCTCGCCGACGTCGTACTGCGCGGCATGGAGCAGGCGCACGGTGAAGGATTGGTCGACACGGTGGACGGATTCTGCGAAGGCATCGCGTTTTCACCGGCCGAGATTCGCATGGTGTTCGATGCCGCGCGGACGGTCGGTCTTCCGGTCAAGCTGCACGCCGAGCAGTTATCCAATCTCGGCGGCGCGAAGTTGGCTGCTTCGTACGGCGCGCTCTCGGCAGATCATTTGGAATACCTCGACGCTGACGGCGCCGCGGCAATGTCCGCCGCGAACACGGTGGCTGTGCTTTTGCCCGGCGCGTTTTATGCATTGCGGGAAGTGCAGGCCCCGCCGATCGCGGAGTTACGACGAGCCGGCGTTCGCATGGCGGTTGCGACGGACTGCAACCCCGGCACGTCGCCGCTGACCTCGCCGCTGCTGGCGATGAACATGGCCGCCACGCTGTTCCAGTTGACCGTCGCCGAGTGTCTCGCCGGCACGACGCGCGAGGCCGCCCGGGCGCTCGGCCTGCTCTCCGAAACCGGTACACTGGAGGCCGGCAAGTCGGCCGACTTCGCAATCTGGGATGCCGAACGGCCGGCCGAGTTGGTCTACCGGATCGGATACAATCCCCTACATCAACGCGTGTTCAAAGGTGTTCGCGTATGAGTTTGCTTCTAAATCCCGGCTCGGTGCGTTTGGTCGATCTCGAAAGCGTTTACCGCACCGTCACCGCAGCCCGCCTTCGCCCCGCCTGCGACAGCGCGATCCAATCCGCTGCCGCCCGCATTGCCCAGATCGCGGCCGGCGATGTCGCGGTGTATGGCGTTAACACCGGCTTCGGCAAGCTCGCCAGCATTCGCATCGGATCGGCCGATGTTGCGACGCTGCAACGCAACCTGATCCTGTCGCACTGTTGCGGCATCGGCACGCCGCTTTCGGAAGATGTCGTCCGATTGGTAATGACGCTCAAGCTCATCTCGCTCGGCCGCGGCGCGTCGGGCGTGCGGCTGGAGATCGTTCGCATGCTCGAAGCGATGCTCGAGCGCGGCGTCATCCCGGTGATTCCCCAACAAGGCTCGGTCGGCGCCAGTGGCGACCTCGCGCCGCTGGCCCATCTCACGGCCGTGCTGATGGGCCACGGCGAGGCGTTTTTCAACGGCCAGCGGCAGCGCGGCGCGAACGCGCTGGAGCGCGCCGGGCTACAACCGGTCGTGCTCGCGGCGAAAGAAGGCCTCGCCATGATCAACGGCACGCAAGTGTCGACGGCCCTGGCGCTGGCGGGCCTCTTTCGGGCGCACCGCGCGGTGCAAGCGGCCGCCGTCACCGGCGCGCTCTCCACCGATGCGGCGATGGGCTCATCGTCGCCGCTGCATCCGGATATCCACCGCCTGCGCGGGCACCGCGGGCAGATCGATGTCGCCGCGGCCCTGCGAGCGCTGCTCGACGGCTCACAAATCCGCGTCAGCCACCTCACCGGTGACGAGCGTGTGCAGGATCCATATTGCATTCGGTGTCAGGCGCAGGTTGACGGCGCATGCCTCGATCTGCTGCGCTCGGTCGCCCGGACGCTCACGATCGAAGCGAATGCCGTGACCGACAATCCGCTCGTCGTCAGTGGCGGCGAGTTAGTATCCGGCGGGAATTTCCACGCCGAGCCGGTCGCCTTTGCCGCCGACATGATCGCGCTGGCGGTCTGCGAGATCGGTTCGCTGTCCGAACGGCGCGTGGCGATGCTGGTCGATCCGGCGCTGTCGGGCCTCCCCGGTTTCCTGACGCCACGACCCGGCTTGAATTCGGGCTTCATGATCCCGCAGGT
>CAXSBN010000064.1:250-11320 GCA_964236135.1 uncultured Phycisphaerae bacterium | reverse complement strand
TGAAACGGGGACGTAGCGGCTCTGTTGCGACCCTCTGGATGTTCGGCGCATGTTCGGTAGCGCGATGGGTTGGAGTTGTGTAGAAGCTGGCGATGCTGACCTGTCAATCGCCATGGAAGGTGATGAGCGTGGCCCACGAGTTGGCGGCGTGCGTGCTGCCGGACCATGCGTCGCGGTTCAGTCGTCACGACTTCACGCTCGCGCAGTTGTTTGCCTGTCTGGTGTTGCGTGAGCAACTGAAGATGAGCTATCGCAAGCTCGAAGCGTTGCTGGCCGACACCGACTGGTGCGTGCGATTGGGGATGAGTCGCGTGCCGGATCACTCGACGCTCTGCCGGGCGTTCAAGTTCATCATCGCTCGACACAACATCAACTCGATGCTGGACGTGATAACTCGACACCATCAACACCACGCCCCGAAACTTGGCCGCACGCTGGCGATCGACTCGCCCTGGCATCGGCGGTTCAGCAGGTGGCGGGCCTGCGGCGAAATAAGAGGACGGACTGAGCCTCTGGTTTCAGTCGCTACCGCAGAGGCCGGTCCTTCTCCGATGCTGTTGATCGGATAGAGTCAGCATCGAATGAATGTGCTCTGCTTTGACGTAGGCTCGTCGTCGGTGAAGGCCGCTATCGTTACGAATGGTCGCCTGCGCGGGAAAGCGCGGCGGGTGACCTTTGCCACGTCGTACACGTCCGATCGCGCGGAAGTTAAAGCCGAGAGCGTATTGCGCGCGATGGCCGAGGCGGTGCATGAAATCGGATCGGCGGCGAAGCGCGTCGATCTGATCGCGATGACGGCGATGTCGCCGTCATGGCTGGCGATGGATCGGCGGGGCAAAGCGCTCACGCCAATCATTACGCACCAGGATCGCCGCAGCGTGAAGACGGCCGAGGCACTGTTGGAGCGGCTCGGCGCCGCGCGCTGGCTAAATGGCGCGGGCAATCTCCCGTTCCCCGGCGGCATCAGCGCGACGACCTGGCGATGGTTTATCGAGAACGAGAAGCAAACCATCGCCAGGGCCGACCTCGTCGGACATTTGCAGACTTATGTTCACCGGCAGTTCAACGGCTCGCGCATCATCGATCCGTCGAACGCGAGTTTCACCGGGCTTTATCTGACGCTCAGCCAGGGCGGATGGAGCGACGCGCTGTGTCAGGCGGTGGGCGCGAACATGCGCTTGCTCCCGCAGATCGTCGAGGCGGATGAGGTGGCGGGCTTCGTAACCCGCACGGCGGCGACGCGGTTCGGGCTCACGCCCGGCACGCCCATGCTCGCCGGGTGCATCGACACCAGCGCGGCCATGTATCTGACCGGTGCCAAACCGGGACAGTTGTTGAACATCTCCGGGTCGACCGATGTGCTGGCGCTCTGCACCGACAAGCCCCGGCCGCACCCGAAATTGCTGACGCGGGCGCTCGGAACCGGGAAGCGCTGGATGTCGGTCAGCACGCTGGCGGCGGTGGGGTCGGCACTGAACTGGATGCGTGATCAATTCTTTGCAGATCTTTCGGACGCGAAATATTTTAAACTCGTTGACGCACTCGCGCTGGATGCCGGCAGCAAGCGCCGAGGCGTGACGTTCGATGCTTATCTCGCGGGCGACCGCACGAGCATCGAGCAACGGCACGGCGCGTTCAGCGGACTGACGCTCGCGACGACGCGCGACGACATGCTGGCGGCGGTGCTTGATTCGCTCGCGGTGGCAAGCGCCGCGCGGATGAAGCTCCTTCGAACGAACGACGTGCCGATCCGGCGAGACGTCGTCATCGGCGGCGGAAGCGCGACCGGCGGACTTGAAAAAGCGCTTTACCGCGATTGGCCGGGCAAGTGGCGGTTTAAGAGTGAACCAGAGGCCGGCCTGCGCGGACTTTATCGGATGTCGACTCAAAAATAGATTGAGTGCGCATCGTGCTCAAAATCGCCGTCGGCCATTAGGATTTCGCATGATTGGGCAATATTGTCGGGATGGCGGCGTTTGAACGGTGGTTGGCAACGCGCGGAAGACGCGTCGGATGCCGCGACCGTTCTCCGTCGAGTTTGTGCGAAGGACCGGACGGTCGTGACGATGGCAGCGCGAATGTCGAGCCTCAAGAGCATTGAGTCAGCTTCCGGCCAGGAGACTGGGCAGGAACTTGGCGGACCGCGTGTCGTTGACAAGATTAGTGGTGAAAATGCGGCCGCAGAGTCTGGTGCCGGGCCGACCTCGAATGAATTGATAACCGACATCGCGTTGGTTTCGCGAATTCGCGGCGGCGATATGACCGCAGGCACATTGCTTGTACAGCGGCACTGCGAGGCGCTACTGCGATATCTGCGGCGATTGGTTGGAAGCGACCATTTGGCCGAAGAATTGCATCAGCAAACATGGTTGAGCGTGTTGGAACACCTGGAAACGTTTGATCTGTCCGCCGCTGCCGGTGCCGCCAGCGGATCGGGCGGCGGGTTTAAGCCGTGGCTGTTTCGGATTGCGACGAACAAGGCGAACGACACTTGGCGAAGTAAGGGCCGCGAGCGTGCCGCCAAGTCAGGTTTGCGGTTAGTCGTCGAAACCGAAACGCCGGACGCCGCCCATCGGATGGCCCAGACGGAGCAGGAAGAAAAATTACAGAAGGCGATCGAATTACTGCCTGAGGCGCAAAAACAGGTGTTGCTGCTGCGGTATTACAGCGGCATGAAGTTCGTGGAAATCGCGGAAATGCTCGGCTGTCCGCTGAACACCGCTCTTGGCCGAATGCACAAGGCAATGGTGAAGTTGAAAGAAATGCTCGGCGACGTGAAAGACTGAGAAATAGTCATTTGAGCAGAAGTTTGCCGGGGATGTAGAATATCAGAGCAGACCATGTCGGAAACTCATGAAAATATCGGCCGCACGGAAGCGTTGCTTCTGCTGCATCTGCTTGACGAGCTTCCAGCGTCGGAACGCGAGTCAATTGATCAAATGCTGATCAACGACGCATCGTTGCGCGGCATGTACGATCAATTGCGGTCGGCCAACGAAACGGTCACTTCATCGTTGCGTCGGAGCGATCTGGCCCGGCCGATTGCATTATCCGAGATCGCCGCGATCTCGCGCCGGACGTCGCGCACGATGAATCAGCAACATGTGGAACGGCTCGCGACGCCCGTGCAGGTCGCGCCGCCCAGCCGCACTTGGCGACCGCGCTTCAGTACGATTGCGTCGCTGGCGGCATCGATTGCAGTGTTCGTCGGCTTCCTGCTGTGGTGGGGAAATCGGACGGACCCTTCTATAACAACGCCGCTGGCAATGACTGACGATCCCCGGCCGGGAAGCGAATCAGGGCGGGGAACGGACGTTTGGCCCGGAGACGATGCCCTGCCGGATTATCGCGGCGGGTTTGGACGGCGATTTTTCGACAACCGATTAGACCCGTCAACACTCAACGTATCCAACGGCGTCGCGGAACTGTTCAGCGGCCCCGGCCCGGCGGATTTGGGCGGAAGTTTGGCCGATGCGGAACGGCAATTCGATCACTTAAAACAATCGGACGACCTGGGACATACGGATATGTCGGAGATGTTAAGTCAGTAAAATATTGGAAGGGTTTTGGGTTTAGTGGCGATGAGCAACCAGGTCAGCAAAGTCTCCGCATCGAACGCGCTCGGAGGATTCTCGTCGCGCTTAAGTCTCAGAGCCGCGGTGCCGGCCGTTGCGTTGTTGCTCACGCTCGCGATGACCGCATGGTCGCGCGATGATCGGCCCGGCACGCCGGACAACGATGCGAAGCCGCCCAGCACCGCGCCTTCCGGCACGGGGCGACAGCGTGGCGAACGTCCACGAGGTCGCGGGGACGACGGCATGTTCAATCCCGGACGCAACGGCGGGGCGAACGCGGACGCACCTGCCGATCGCGAGCGCGGGCGTCAGATTCAAATGACGATGCAGGAAGCGGACGAGGCCCGCAACTTCGCCCGCGACCACGCGCCGATTCGTTATGCGTTTTATGACATGCTCCCTGAGGGGCCGGCCCGTTTTCGCGTGCTTCGCACATTCGTGCAGCGGTATCGACTGTTGCAAAGTTTGAAAGAGGAGTCGCCGGAAATTTACGCGATAAATCTTCAGCGGTTCGAAGCCGAGGACAACGCATTGGGCTTAGCGCGAAATGCCCGGTCCGCCACCGCCCCAGCCGAAGTCGCTGCCGCCAAGTCCAAGTTACAAGAAAAAGTCGCACTCATCGTCGACTTGAATTTGCAGGAGCGGCAGAAACGCATCGACAAGCTGGAAACGCGGCTGACCGAGGAAAAGCAACATTTGCTGAGAGATCAGGGCAATGTCGATGAGCTGATCGCCAAGGAAGTGGCGCAATACACCTCGATTGTGGACGACTTGCGGCGGCGGTTTGAGGAGTTCCGCCGCGCTACCGCGTCAACCACACGTGAGAGCCCGCGCGGATGAGCGTGGGGCAGACGCCGAGATCGGTTACAGACGCAGCATCGAGCGAAGATGCGGCAGCGCGAGATATGCAGCGGCGGTCGCCGCCAGAATGACGACGGTGACGATCGCCCACTTCATTGTTCCGCGATCCGCCCGTCCCATCTCGTATCGCGTTTCGGTTCTAGGACCAGCAAGCAGCCCAACGTCGTTCGCACCGGTCTCGTCAGTGTCCGCCACGCAACGATGCACATCCATGCCCGACTGCGATGCTTTTCGCTCGGCCGCGGCCTTGCTCGTGGTATCGAACTGTAACGCCATTCGAGCCCCCGACTCACGATTCACACCGCTGACTTTAAACTGCATTGCCGTCTCCAAATTTGTGAACGTCATCTAGGTTATCCGTTGGGCACCCGGCGACGTATTCATTGCTTCGATTTCAACAGACCGAGCGGATATGTTTGTATCCATGCGGATGATCGCCCAACTGTTTTTGCTCGGGCTCGTGGCAGTGGCCGGCAACGCGCGGGCGGCCGACCGCGAGGTGGTGATTTACTCGAGCATCGACGAGCCGGTCATCTCGCCGCTGTTAAAGCGGTTTGAGAAGCGAACATCGATCCACGTTCGCTTTGTCGGTGATACGGAGGCGACGAAATCAGCGTCGCTGGCCGAGCGGTTGGAGGCGGAGATTCCGCAGCCGCAGGCGGATGTGTATTGGAACAACGAGTTCGTTCACACGATTCACCTGGCGGACCGCGGGGCGTTCGCGCCATATCGTACAAAATCAGCCGACGATGTGCCGGCCGGCTTTCGCGCCAAGGACGATTCGTATGTCGCGATCGGCCTGCGGGCGCGAATGATCGTCGTCTCCACCCGCCCGGAATTTCGCAAGCTCGTCGCCGACATTCATGGCGTGAAGGATCTTTCGGCGTCAAATCTGAAAGGTAAAATCGGCATCTGCAACCCGGCCGTCGGCACGGCGAGCGCGTATGTTTCAGCACTGCATCTAACGCTTGGCGACGATCACTTTGCCGCGTTGCTGAAAGACTGGAAAGCAAACGATATTCAACTGCTGGGCGGCAACAGCGTCGTTGTGGATCAGGTCGCCAAGGGAAATCTCGCCGCCGGTTTTACAGACAACGATGACATCGCCAATGCAAAAGCGGATGGATTACCGGTCGAAGCGGTCGTGCCGGACCAGGGGGAAAACGCGATCGGCACGCTGCTGATTCCCAGCACGATTTCGCTCGTGAAGAATGACCCAAATCCCGACGGCGCGAAAAAGCTGATCGACTTTCTCTGCGATCCGGCGATCGAACAGGAGCTGATCGAGGCCAAATTCTTCGCGTATTCCGTCCGCGACACGACGAAGGTGAAAGCGATGAATGTCGATCCCGTCGAGTGCTCACGTGCGATGCGCGCGACGATCGAGATCGCGCTCAAGACGCTTCAGCAGCGATAGAACAATCATTCAACCTGCTTTGCGATCCCGGAATTAATTTGCACGGGCGGGGCGCCCGTGACACGAGCAGCGCCACCGTGTCACGGGCGTGCCGCCCGTGCGTAGGACACTGTTAAAGTAGATGCGTTCGAATCGAGATCTTTGCGATGCGATCTAGTTTCCTTTCACTCCCGAGCAGGCTTCTCATCGCCGTCTGCTGCGGCATTCCGCTTGGCTGGATCGTCTATGTCGTCGCCCTTCATCCGGCGGCATCGATTGGCGACATCTGGCTGACGCCGTTCCGCTGGCGATTGCTGGGCCGGACGCTTGCGTACAACGGGCTGGCGGCGGTTATCGCGCTGCTGCTGGGCATTCCCGTCGGCTGGCAGCTTGGCCGCGGGCGCGGGGTGCGGATGCCGTTTCTCTGGCTGCTCGTGCCGACAGCGCTGTTCATGCCGTCGCTCGCGTTCGCCTACGGCTGGTCACAGGTCGTGCGCGGCGGCGATCCGATCTTCCGTCGCCTCGGCATTACATTTTTCCCCGGCAGCATTTCCGACATCGCGCGCTGCGTCTGGACGCTCGCCTCCTGGCTTTGGGCCGTGCCGGCGTGCGTGATCGGGCTTTCCCTTCGTCGCATGGATGCGAACGTGCAGCAACAGGCACTGCTTGACGGCGGCCTGAAGCGCGTGCTGCTGCGGCAGATGCTCGGACCGATCTGCATTTCCGTGGCGGCTGTCACGGTGCTGGCGACGCAGGAATTTTCAGTCTACGAGCCGACGGGAATTTCCGTGGTGGCCACTGAAGTGCGCATGGTGTTCGACACCGGCGCGTTCAGCTCGATCGCGAATCCGATCAACGCGCCGGGCATCACCTCCTCGGCGGCACCGATGTCGCCCGATCAGCCGCGACGGGCGGCGGCGGCGGTGGCGACAACGCTGCCGCTGATGGCGGTCACCTTCGCGCTGGCCGGCGCGATCGCGCTGGCGGGACGACGGTTCAACGAAGATGCCGACGCGATCGCCGTCGAAGATTGGCCGGCCATCCTAAACGCACCGCTTTGGACGGCCGTCGCGACGCTGCTGGTGATCGCGGTCAATATCCTACTGCCGATCGCAGCGCTCGTCGGCTCGCTGCGCATTCCGTTCTCGCCCGTGCGAATCATCGAAGAGTTCGCGCCGCCGGTGACCGGATCTGCAATCGTCGCGCTCTGCACGCTGGCCGTCGCCGTCGTGATCACGCTGTCGGCCTCGGCAGCGCTGAAGCCCGCGCGATGGTCGCTGATCGCGGCGATCGCGTCGTTTCTAATCGGTGGCCAGCTCGTCGCCATCGCGCTCATCCGTGCGTTTAATCCCAACGCATTGCGCTGGGTCTTCGATTCATGGGTGATATCGGCGATTGTTTACATCGCGCGCTTCGGCTGGCTGTCGTTGCTCGCCAGCCGCGTCACCTTCGGCCGGCGGTGGCGCGAGCTGCGCGAATTGGCGTCGCTTGATGGCGCGTCCCCATTTCAAACTGCATCGCAGCTCATCTGGCCCCTCGCGTGGCCGACGCTGGCGGCGGGGGCGATTCTGGTCGGCGCGCTCTCGATGACCGAAGTGCCCGCGACCGTGCTGCTGAGCCCGCAACATCCGCAAGTGCTCACGCCGCTGCTCATGGGCTGGGTTCACCTGATGCGCTCCGATCCAATGATCGAGGCTGCTCTGCTGATGATCGCGCTGACGATCGGGCCGGCATTCATTGCCGTGTTGTTGGTGCAAGTCGGTCGGCGCGCGTTCGCTCGTGGATGAATCGCACGCGGCCCGCTACAATCGGCCCATGCTCCACGAGAATCTCGGACAATCGATCGAAGAACTGTCGGCCCGGATGTTATCCATCCGGGACTCTCTTTGACCTGCCGACGAAACATACCCGACGCAAAGAATTAGAAGAGAAGATGGGGGCCGACGGCTTTTGGGATCACCAGGAGACCGCAAAACCCGTCGTCGCTGAACTGAAGCTGATTAAGTCGACGATCGAGCCGATCGAATCGCTGCTGCGCGAGATCGACGATGTGAAGGCGATGTACCAGCTCGGCTCAGAAGCCGACGATGCCGAGACGTTAAACGAGGCCGATCAGGCGCTGGCGAAGGTGGAGAAAAAGGCCGAGGCGCTGGAGCTTCAGTCGCTGCTCGACGGCGACAATGACGCGCGCGATTGCTTCTTCACCATCCAGGCCGGCGCCGGCGGCACGGAGGCGCAGGACTGGGCCGAGATGCTGCTGCGCATGTATCTGTATTTCTTCGCCAACCGCGGCTGGGACGTCTCGGAGATCGACCGGCAATATGGTGAGCAGGCGGGCATCAAAAATGTGATGCTTCATATCAAAGGCGCGTACGCATTCGGTTATTTGCGCGTCGAGGCGGGCGTGCATCGGCTCGTCCGCCCGAGTCCGTTTAACTCGCAGGGCAAGCGTCAGACGAGCTTCGCGGCCGTCAACGTCGTCCCCGAATTCGAGGAAAAAGAGGGCGACGGCGAAATTCCCGAAGGCGATATCGACTTCCTGGCCTTCGTTCGCGCGTCCGGTCCGGGCGGGCAGAACGTGAATAAGGTCGCGTCGGCCGTTCGCATCACGCACAAGCCGACCGGCATCACCGTCACCTGTTCCGTCGAACGAAGCCAGCAGCAAAACAAGCGGCTGGCGATGAACATTCTGAAATCAAAGATCGAGGCCCTGGAGCTGGCGAAGCGCGATGCCGAGCTGAAGGAAGTCGTCGGCGATCCGAAGGCGGTGAGCTTCGGTTCGCAGATTCGCAGCTATGTGCTGGACGATCGGCGAGTGAAGGACACGCGCACGGGATATGAAGAGACGAACGTGGAGCGCGTGCTGGACCGAGGGGAATTGGACCCATTCATCGACGCGGAATTACGACGACGAAGGGCCACGAAAAAATAAGTCTTGGGAACCCCGCTAGTGCGCTAAGCGGCTATGGGTCCTACCAGTCGCTTCAGTCAGGTTCATTTTTTCCAGACTTTGGACTTAAAATCATTCAGCGCTGACTTAAGTTGCCCCACCAACTCATCGCTGAGTTCCTTTTTATCGGCAAGCGTCTGGCGAACATTCGCGGCGCTGCTGTCGACGTATTTCAGAAATTCGTTTTGGAATTCGCCAACGCGATTCACCGAGACATCGTCGAGATAACCCTGCGTGCCCGCGTAAACGACCATGACTTCCTGCTCGACGGGCATTGGCTTGTACTGCGGCTGCTTGAGGAGTTCGACGAGTCGAGCGCCGCGATCAAGCTGTTTCTGCGTTGCCTTGTCGAGCTCCGTGCCGAGCTGCGCGAACGCTTCCAGCTCGCGATAAGCGGCGAGGTCGAGCTTCAGCGAGCCGGCGATTTTCTTCATCGCCTTGGTCTGAGCGTTGCCACCGACGCGCGACACCGAAATGCCGACGTTGACGGCGGGGCGAACGCCCGCGAAAAAGAGCTCGGGCTCGAGGTAGATCTGGCCATCGGTGATGGAGATGACATTGGTCGGGATGTAGGCCGACACGTCGCCGTCCTGGGTTTCGATGATCGGCAGGGCAGTGAGCGAGCCGCCGCCGTTCTCCTTGCTGAGCTTGACCGCGCGTTCGAGCAGGCGGCTGTGCAGGTAAAACACGTCGCCGGGATACGCTTCACGACCCGGCGGACGACGGAGCAGCAGCGACAACTGGCGATACGCCGCCGCCTGCTTTGATAAGTCGTCGTAGACGCAGAGCGTCGCTTCGCCCTTCCACATGAAATATTCGGCCATCGCCGTGCCGGCATAAGGCGCGATGTATTGCAGCGGCGCGGGGTCGGCGGCGGAGGCGACAACGACCGTCGTGTATTCCATCGCGCCGGCGGACTTTAGAATTTCCACGATGCTGGCGACGGTCGATTCCTTGGAACCGACGGCCACGTAGAAACACTTAACGCCTTTACCTTTTTGGTTGATGATCGTGTCGATCGCGATGGCGGTTTTGCCGGTCTTGCGGTCGCCGATGATCAGCTCGCGCTGGCCGCGGCCGATCGGGATCATCGAGTCGACGGCCTTCAGCCCCGTCTGCATCGGCTCGACGACCGGCTGGCGCTGGACGACGCCGGGGGCCTTGAGCTCGGCGGGGCGCGTCTCGTCGGTGTCGATGTCGCCCTTGCCGTCCAGCGGACGGCCGAGCGGGTCCACGATGCGGCCGAGCAGCGCGTCGCCCACGGGGACCTCGAGCAGGCGCTCGGTGCGCTTGACCGTGTCGCCCTCGACGATCTTCGTCCAGTCGCCGAAGAGCACGGCGCCGACGTTGTCGGACTCGAGGTTCAGGGTCAGGCCCGTCACGTCGTGCGGGAACTCGAGCATCTCGAAGGACTGCGCGTTCTCGAGGCCGTGCACGCGGGCGATGCCGTCGGCCACCGAGAGGACGGTGCCGACCTCGGCCAGGTCCGCCTTGTCCTCGTCGAGGCCCTCGATGCGGCTCTTGAGGATGGAAGTGATCTCGTCGGGCTTGATCTGCATGGGTTCTCCCTTTAAGCCGCTCGGGCGACTTCTCTACGAAGGTTTTCCAGGCGCCGGCGCACGGAGGCGTCGAGCACGGTGTTGCCGACGCGCACCACGAGGCCGCCGAGGACGTCGGGGTCGACGTCGGAGGTGAGCTCGACCTGGCGGCCGGTCTGCTCGGCGATCTGGTCGCCGATCTGCTTCACGGTGGACTCGTCGAGCTCGATGGCCGAGGTGACCTGCACCGGCAGGACGTCGTTCTCCTCGTCCCACAGCTTCTCGAACTCGCGCCGGATCTTGAACAGCACCGGCATGCGGTGGTTCTCGATCAGCAGCTGGAGGAAGTTGTCCACCAGCTCGTCGAGGTCGCTGACGGCCTTCTCGAGGCCCTCCTTCTTGTCCTCCGTCGTCAGGTACGGGGAGAAGAAGAAGACCTGCAGGTCGTGATCGTCGTCGATGGCGTCGGCCAGCTCGCCGAGCTGCTCGCGCACGTCCTCGAGCCTGTCGGCGTCCTGCGCCGCCTCGAACAGCGAGCGCGCGTAGACCGTGGCGATCTCCTCCATCTAGACGGTCGATTCCTTCGCCAGAGAGGAGAAGTCCAGCTCGGCCAGGGCGTCCTCGACGAGGCGCTTCTGATCATCGTCGTCGAGCGTCTTGCGCGACCCCGCGCCCTCTGCCGCGCGGTCGAGGAAATGCTGCGCCAACAGCGGCACATCCCCCTCGCGCGCGCGCAGCGACGGCAGCGCC
>CAXSBN010000064.1:0-240 GCA_964236135.1 uncultured Phycisphaerae bacterium | reverse complement strand
ACGAGGCGCTTCTGGTCGGCGTCGTCGAGCGTCTTGCGGGTGACCTTCTCCGTGGCGAGCACCGTCAGGTCGGCGACCTCGGAGCGGATGGTCTGGATCGCGCGGGCGGTCTCCTGCTGGATCTCGCGCTGGCTCTGCTCCATCAGCTCCTCCTTCTTGCGCTTGCCGTCGGCGACCGCGCGGGCCTCCGTGGTCTCGGCGGTCTTGCGGGCGCGGGAGACGATCTCGTCCGCCTGCGTG
>CAXSBN010000063.1:0-11675 GCA_964236135.1 uncultured Phycisphaerae bacterium | reverse complement strand
GGCATCGACTGGCCTACAGCAGCATCGGCGGGCGGTCGAATCAGTGGGAAATCTGGACGATCGACGTCAACAGCAATCAGCGTCGCATGATCGGCTTCGGCCTGTTTCCCTGCTGGTCGCCGGCGCGCGATCGCGATCGCATCGCGTTCCAGCGTGCCCGTCAGCGCGGCAGCCGGTGGTTCAGTTTGTGGACGCTTGATCTGATCGACGGTGAGGCCCGCAACCTCACTGAAGTTGCGGTTAGCACGAACGCCGCGATCGTCTCGCCAAGCTGGAGCCCGGATGCGAAGCAGGTTGCGTTCGCGACGATCGTCGAGCCCGCCCGCGCGGATCGACGTGGCAACCCGGCCGGCCAGGAAGACATCTGGACCGTCAACGCCGACGGCACCAATCGACATCGCGTCACCGATGGGAACGGCACGAATGCGTCGCCCTGCTGGGGCGCGGACGGCCGCGTCTATTTCATCAGCGACCGCGGCGGCACCGACTGTATCTGGTCGAGCCCTGTCGAAAGCAGGCGTTCCTCGATAGCGCGGAAAAAATTGGAGAACGCGCCGGCGATTGGACAAGCGGAGACGGCCGAGACGCACTGAGCCGTCAAGCAAAATCACGAGCAGGATGCTCGCGAGAAAACAACGGAACCGACGAACGATTCGACGAGAGATTCAAGGATGAATCGAGCCCGAACAATCCGCTTCAAGCTCGGCCTGGCCGGTGCGATCGTGATGGCGCTTGCACTCGGTGGATGCGCGGAAAGCGATCCGCCGTACGGCGTTGAAGCGCGGCTGGAGTTTGCCGGGAAGACTCGGCAGATCTGGGCGGTCGCGCCGTCGATCAACCTGAGCGGTTACGGCTCGGTCGATCCGCTCCTTCAGGCCGACATCGTGTATGAGCAGCTTCAGCAGGTTCAGGGTTTGACGATCATCCCCGTGAACCGCGTGGCCGAAGTGTATGAGTCGTTGAAGATCGAAAAAGTCGAATCGCCAGAGCAGGCGAACCTCGTGTGCGATTTGCTCGGCTGCGATGGATTGATCGTTCCGACGATCACGGCGTACGACCCGTACGTCCCGCCGAAAGTCGGCGCATCGCTTCAACTGTTTACCAAGCCGCGCGACTACGCCCGGCCGGGACAGATCGATCCGCGCGATCTTGCGCGGCAGGCGACGCCGGGCAATGCCGAATCACTCGTCAGCCAGCCGCCGCCGGGCAACGTCATCCAGGCCGTTGGCATGTTTGACGCCGCCAACGGCTCGGTACGCGAAGCGGTCAACGCTTATGCGACCGGTAGGAATGACCCTGTCGGGCCGATGGGTGCGAAAGAGTATCTCGCGAGCATCGATCGCTATTGCGGATTCGTCTACCACGAGTTGATTGTCCAGGTCGTGAATCGAGCGGCCGCCAAGCAGAAGTAGTGAACCAAAGAACTAGAGAAGAAAGAACTATGGAAACGCCTGAATCAAGTAAAGTGCCTTCGCCCGACGCTGAGTCGAAGTCTTCGGTCATGAAGACGTTGTCGCTGATGAAAGGGCAGGATCAGTTCTGCTTTCGGTATGCGGTTGGTGAAGAGTCGAAAGTGCTCGATGCGCTTGTCGAACTCGTGAACCGGCGCGATTCCAAGTTCGATTGGTTTGATGCCGCCGTCTTGTCTCATCAGCTAGGTCAGCATTTGGCGAAAGAATTAAAGACCTATTTGCCGAAGAAGGTAGCGTAGGAATTATTGGAACGCCGCCGCTGCGCTCGCTCGTTTTTGATGACGAGATAAGCACGCGGAGCGACGTGAATCATTTCTTCGTGAAGGCGGGGACTCGCCATCACGCGTACGCACGTTAGCCCCGGAGTCGCCGGCCAGGGCCATCTGTGTGATTCGATCTGGGTATCGCCTTGCCGTGCCAAATGCACCGGTTCTTATGAATACCAGCGCCTTACCGACGACAACTTCTTCCGCTCCGCCAGCGCCCATAAACACTGGTGGGATAATGTTAATGCACACCAGCATCCACACCGGCGGTGCTAACAAGATTGAAAAGAACTTTTCGCCCCTCGTGCGCCAGTTCCTCGATTATCTACAGTTGGAGAAGCACTTCTCTGACTATACGGTGAAGAGCTATGGCGCCGACCTGGTGCAGTTCGGCCAATTCTTAAACGGCGAGATTGGTGCGGCCAGCCATAGCGGCCAGCCACGACCGGGAAACACGCTGGATGAGAAGACCGTCGCTGCCGAGCCGCTGGCAGTGCGCGAATTTCTCGCATATTTATATGCGCAGAACTATACGAAAAGCACGACGGCCCGGAAGCTGGCGACGCTTCGCAGCTTCTATAAATTTCTCATCCGTCGCGGCGTGGTGAGCGCGAACCCGCTGGCTACTATTCGCACGCCGAAGCAGGAGAAGCGCTTGCCCCGTTGCTTGGACCTCGAGCAAGTGCAGAAATTACTGGAGGCCCCGGGCGATGCCGACCTGCTGAGTGCGCGGGATAAGGCGATGCTTGAAATCCTCTACAGCTCGGGCATTCGCGTCAGCGAACTCGTCGAGCTGGAGATGAGCGATCTTGACCTCGTTGAAGGTGTGTTGCGAGTGCGCGGCAAGGGCCGCAAAGATCGGCTTACCCCGATCGGCAGCCAGGCAATCAAGGCGGTTCAACGATACTTTGACCTTCGTGCAATCGATTCGCGCAGCCAGCAATCCAGCCAGGTGATGCGCGTTTTCCTCAACAAGCACGGCGAGCCTTTGAGCACCCGCTCGGTTCGCCGCAAGCTTGACAAATATCTAGTATCAGCCGGCCTGGACCCGGGGATCAGCCCGCACACGTTGCGTCATAGTTTCGCAACGCATCTTCTAAACAACGGCGCGGACCTGCGCAGCGTTCAGGAACTGCTGGGCCATCAAAGCCTGAGCACGACCCAGGTGTACACGCACCTGTCGACGGGCCGGATGAAAGAGGTCTACGACGTCGCACATCCGCGAGCCAATGAAGACACGATTCGGCACCCGTCGAGCCCGATCGCGCCCAAGCCGTTCTATCCGGCGAAAGCTGGATAAGCTCAAAGCTGACTTCTAAAAAACGAAGATCCGCGAGGGTGCAAACAGCTTGCTTGCAACCTCGCGGATTTTGTCGTTCATTCAAAAGATTGGGTCATTTGATCATGCGAAACGGGACCGGATAACGATAAGCGATTCCCTGGTTGGCCTTCACCGTGGCGATGATCGAAAAGACGATCCGGAAAATCTGCACGCCGAGACCGAGAATCGCGCCAATGCAGAACAGCGGGATGAGCGGAATGCAGATCAGTGCGGCGATCAAGCAAAGCAGCTGAAAATTGAGCGACTCTTTTCCCTGATCGTTAACGAACGGACTACCGTCTTTCTTGATCAGCCAGATGATCAGTGGTCCGATGAAGCCGGTGAAAATGCCGAGCAGATGGCAAAGCATGCCCATCGTGATCGAATCCTTGTCCGGCGCGGGACCAACATACGAGTTCTCGGCGGTGCCATAACTGAGCGGTTCACCGCTTGGCGGAGTTGAGGTCGGCGGAGGAGTGGTCGGATCCGATGATGGATCGATGGGGTCGGTCATCTCGCTTCTCCTTTGAAATCAGATGGCAAACTTGAAGTCTTACGGGCGAGAGTATCGCGCAATACGTTCTACAAATCAAAACGCCGCCGCCCGTCGCGCCAGCCATTCCTTAAGCCATGTTTGCCGCCAGGCGGGCTGGTCGTTATCGCGGAGATCGTGCCACAGGCCGCGCTTGTGCGAGCGGGCATCGCGTTCGAGTTGTTCGAACGCGGCCGCGAATGCGTGGTGTTCGCGACGATCGGCATATGCAGCGCCGTCGCGCACCAGATCGGCGTTCAAACAATCGCCCGGCGTGATGTAGAGATACGCCCTCAACGCGCCATCGGCGTCGCGCGTTTGCGTTCCGTCCAACCGGAGAATCACGTCGCGGCCGGTCAATCGAGCGCGGGTGTATTTCAACGCCTCGGGCGCCCAGTGCATCGCGGGCGGATCGGGTGCATCGACGCCCAGCAGCCGCACTCGGACAACACTGCCGTCGCCGGTCGAGGCGGTGATCGAGTCGCCATCGATTGCATCGACCAGCCGAACGGCACGATGATCGAATCGAGTCCAATCATCCGCGCCGTGGCCGAACGCATTCAAATGATCGGCGATCGATAATGCTGCCGACATAAGCGCAATAGCCCACACGGTCGAAGTGATTCTCCGGCGTCGGGTGATCGTGCTGTGCGGTTTGATTGCGAGTGACATCGTGCCTTGCAGGGAGTCCAGACAGAATCTCGCCAGCTCGGCTCCGGATTTCAAGGGAATTCAACGGTTAGATAATTCGCAACCGAGTTCGAGTGGCGTACCGTTGAAACGGATCGTTTCCAGATCGCCGGTTGGTCGTGGTACACTTCGTTGATCTCCGTGAGCGCATTTCGCTTTTTCGATCCCGGCCCGCTCGTCGATCGCGATCTCGAGCTGGTCGCGCCGAGCGAACGTTGGATCGATCCGGTGTTGCTCGCCTGTCGACATCCGCTTTCCGCCGCTGATGAGCGCTGCAAGGCGACAACTCGGCAGACGCTGCTCGACTTCCTCAAGATCGCGCCCGGCGGGAATCAGCCGGCCAACGAGCGCAATCGCGCGCCGGCTTATCACTTCTGGATGCGGCTGCTCCCTCAATACGAGCCGCCCGTTCCGATCGCGGGCGGCCTGAACCTCCGCATCGGCGATAGTTTTGAGCTGCGCACGTATTTCGGAAACATCGGCTACGCCGTCTATCCGCCGGCGCGCGGGCGGCATCTGGCCGAACGCGCCTGCCGGCTGTTGTTTCCGATCGCACGCCGTCACGGCATGCGTGAGCTTTGGATCACGACCAATCCGGAGAACGTCGCCTCGCGCCGCACCTGTGAACGGCTGGGCGGAGTGTTTGTCGACGTCGTTGACGTGCCGCGCGACAACGTGCTTTACGAGCGCGGCGAAAAGCGAAAGTGCCGCTATCGAATGCCCATCTGATGCTCCGATAATCGGCGGCCGCGCCACTCTTCATGCGACGCGCGATCCGCACCCGATAAGCAAAGCATCTGTGAGCCAACACTTTCCTCCGACGCTGATCGCCGATGATGATCTCACGCTCCGCCTCGCTGAAACACAGCGGCAACTCGATGGCGTGCGCGACCAGCTTCTTGAAAGCCAGCGGCTGGCAACCATCGGAACGATCGCGGCGGTCATCGCACATGAATTCAATAACCTGCTCACCCCGATCGTCAGCTATTCGCAGTTCGCGCTCCAATCGGCGGAGAGTGACAAGCCCGATTTAGACCTCATCAAGAAAGCGCTCGGCAAATCGTTCGCCAGTTCAACCAAGGCCGGCCGAATCTGTAATTCGATGCTCGGCCTTGCGCGCGGCGAATCGAGCTTCGGATCGGTGAGCGTGCAACGACTGGTGGATGAAGTGCTGCTGGTGCTCGCGCGCGATCCGCAGAAAGACGGCATCGCGCTGCGCGTTCACGTGGAGCCGGAACTAACGGTTAATGGCGATCCGATCCAACTGGAACAGGTGTTGCTCAATCTGATGATCAACGCCCGGCAGGCGATGATGGGGAAGGGCGGCTCGCTGACGATCAAGGCCGCGACATCCGAGCAACGCGCCGACGAAATGCGCATCCAAATCATCGACACCGGCCCGGGCATTGCGGAGAAGCTGATCCCAAAAATTTTTCAACCTTTTTTCACCACCAAAGGAACCGCTAAAAAAGGCGAGCCCAAAGGCACCGGCCTCGGGCTGGCGATCTGCAAGGAAATCGTCGATCACCATCGCGGCCGAATTGAAGTGGAGAGCAGTGCGGGTAAAGGAACAACGTTCAGCATTTATCTGCCGGTGGCGAGTCAGCAGCCGGCGGCAGGCGGTGAGCAATAAAACCCGGACTCACGTCTTCACTGCCGACCATCGCCGGCCAGCTTTCTTACAGCTTGTGCCCCAGCTTCGCCCGCTTGGTTTCGAGATAAGCGCGATTGTGATCGCCTGCTTCAATGCGGATCGGAACTTCCTCGACGACCTGTAAGCCAAACCCATCAAGCCCGAAGATTTTCTTCGGATTGTTCGTCATGATGCGGAGCTTCTTCAAGCCAAGGTCGCGGAGAATCTGGCTGCCGATGCCGTAGTCGCGCTTGTCGACCGGCAGGCCGAGACGTTCGTTGGCTTCGACAGTGTCGTAGCCGGCCTCCTGCAGTTTGTAGGCGTGCAGTTTATTCGCCAGCCCGATGCCGCGGCCTTCCTGTCGCAAGTAAACCAGCACTCCTTTGCCCGCGGCTTCAATCATCTGCATCGCGTGCGCGAGCTGGCCGCCACAATCGCACTTGCCGCTGCCAAAAATATCGCCGGTGAGGCACTCGCTGTGCACCCTGACGAGCACCGGCTCATCATGTTCGATCACGTTTCCGCTCGCATCAAGATCGCCCACGCCGCCCTTGCAGAGCGCCAAATGCGGCTGCGGATCGATCAGGCTCTGATAGGCGTGAAGTTGAAAATTGCCCCACTTTGTCGGCAATCGAATGCTTTCGATGCGACGGACGAATTGCTCTCGCCGCAAGCGGTAGCTGATGAGATCGGCGACCGTACACATTTTTAGCCGGTGTAGCGCACAGAAGTGTTCGAGGTCCGGACGGCGCATCATCTCGCCGTCGTCGCGCATGATTTCGCAGATCACGCCCGCAGGTTTGAGGCCGGCGAGGCGCGCAAGATCGACCGAACCTTCGGTCTGACCGGCACGCACCAGCACGCCGCCGGTGCGAGCGCGGAGCGGATTAACGTGACCGGGCCGCAAAAGATCCTGCGGCTGCGCGTCCTCGGCGATCGCGACCTCGATCGTCTTGGCACGATCCTTCGCACTGACGCCCGTTCCGACGCCAAAGCGTTTATGAGCATCGATGGTGACGGTGAAGGCCGTGCCCAGCTGCGCGGTGTTCAGATCGGATTGCGCGTGAAGCCGCAGCTTGTCGCAACGCTCGTCAGTCAGGGCAAGACAGACCACGCCACGCGCGTGTTTCACAAAAAAGTTGATGACTTCCGGCGACGCAAACTCGGCGGCGACGACGAGATCGCCTTCGTTTTCACGGTCTTCATCATCGACGAGCACGATCATTCGACCGGCCCGCAATTCATCGAGGATTTCAGGAATAGGCGCAAAGGGCATGCCGGCATTGTAGGCGACTCTCAAGAACAGGAAAACGAAGCGATCTCAACACGCCGGGGCAGAGCGTACTCGCGCCGCCCCGGATTCTTCGTGAGAGAACGGAAATCCGAAAATCCGGGGTGGCGCAAGTACGCTTTACCCGGCGTGTGTGGTGGTAATGGGTTACGCGGCGACCGCGCGGGGCTTTGGTAGGGACCTGGCCGTGCGGCTCATGCGGATGCCGTCGTGTCCATCTCCATAGTAATCCGACAGCGTCGCGACCTGTCGAAAGCCGAGTGACTCGTAGAGATGAATGGCGGCCGCGCTACGCAGATCAACTTCAAGCGAGATGCGTGTCGCGCCGCGGAATTCCAGATCGTCAAGCAACGTTTGCAGAAGACGTCGCCCGAGGTGTCGGCCGCGATGTGCATCGCTGACCGCAAGGCTGTAAACACGGCCGACGATGCTGCCGCGCGTGTGACGCAGCAAGCCGATTGCTTCGCCGACGATCTGATCGTTGTCAACGGCGACATGGAAGGACGATGTCGACCCGACCCGACCGGCCAAATACTGCAATTGTCGCAATGACAACCGATGCGTGTCGAAGCAGGCGTTTTCGATCATCTGCACACCGGCCAAGTCGCCGCCCTCGACCTGACGAATACCGATAAACGATAGGCCCAGCGATTGCGCCGCCACGTTTTGCTTAGCGCTGAATTTCTTAAGCAGCTCACACGGGCGATAGCTCATCTTCGTCCAGGCCAGCGAAGGCAATCCCCAATCGTCGCCGACGTTGACGAGCGGCTGCCGCGTCCACGCGCGGCGGCAGAATTCGCTGAAAACGAATTGCGCCAGCCCCTTCAGTTGCAGGTCGGTCTTCTCGATCACGATGCTGCACTGCTCGTCATTAAGCGTTTCCCCAAAGGTGAAAGCAACGATCGGGAGCATGGACATCCTGGCGATTTTCGGCGCGGCGCGAACGATCATGCCGGCGAGGCCGAGCGCGTCGGCATGTTCGAGCGTCATCTGCACGGCCAGCATTTCTTTTCGCCGCTTTATGGCGGTCGTCGAACGATCGGGCGATTCCGTGGCGGCATGCTGTTGATCCCATCGCTTAAGCAGCTCGGTGCACGCCTCGCGGTGTTCGTTCGCGCGATATTCCTCGATGGCCACGTCGTGGTCGCGCAGGAAGCGGTTGCGGTCTTGCCGCTTACTCTTCAGATCGCCGCCTGCCAGATCGATCATCGAACGCGTTGTGTAAAGGTAGTCGTGGCCCATCGGTTCGACGGCCAACGTGCGGGAGTCAAAACGTTGAAGCAATTCCTCGGAGATATACTCGACGCGGCTGTGACCGCGCGCGTCGATACCGTGGGCCGCGTTGTAATCGTTCATCAGATCGAAAGCGTCGTGCAGCGCATGGTCGGCGCGAGTATCGCCGCCAATGGGAGGCAGAAGCATGGTCAGATCGCCGGTGCCGTTCGCGAAAACGCACAGGTGGCCGTCAATTTCGCGCCACAACAGTCGCAGGCTGTTTCGCCAGGTGAAGATTTGCGAAAAGGTGTAATCCGATAGCGGCCGCTGGAGATGAGAGAGAAGCGAATTGATCTGCGAACGATCGCCCGGCTGAACCAGACGAAGGCCCGACCCGGGAAAGGGGTCCTGCTCGTGCATGTTGCGTTGTAAAAGTCTCCGCGTTTCGGACATCGCGCCCATGCGTGAGCGCGGAACGTCTACTCGTCTTTATCGGTCAGACATGGGAAGAGTTGTGAGGGAAAGTTTGGGTTTGCGGAGAATGCGAATGCGACCGCAGAGGCGCAGAGGAGGCAGAGACAGACGCAGAGAAAAATTGAATTGTTGGTTGAGAGAGTTTCAAAGATCGATGCCGCTTATTCATGGCGACATGACCTACATAAATAATGAATCAGTTCCTCTGCGTCTATCTCTGCGCTCTCTGTGTCTCTGCGGTCGCATTTATTCGATTCATAGCATCGTCCGCAGCGACTCCGCTACAAACCGGACGTGCGATTCTTCGAGTTCCGGGTAGACCGGCAGCGCGAGCACTTCGAGGCAGGCTTTCTCGGTTTCAGGAAGCGAGCTTCTGCGTTGGTTAAGGTATGCGAAACATTCCTGTTCGTGCAGGCCGAGGGGGTAATAGATGGCCGATCCGATGCCGAGGTCGGTGAGCTTTAGTTTGACGGCATCCCGGTTTTTCACGCGGATGATGTACTGATTGTACACGCTACAATTCCCCGGCTCGATCTGCGGCGTCTGGATGCCGCTCACGCCCGCAAGCATCTCGTCGTAGATCGCCGCGTGGCGACGGCGAGCGTCGTGCCACGATTCCAGATACTTCAACTTAACGCTCAGCACCGCGGCCTGGATAGCGGCCAGCCGGAACATGCCGCCGATCATTTCGTGGTAGTAGGTGTGGCCGCTGCCGTGCACGCGCAGCTTGCGGCACTTCTCGGCCAGCGCGTCATTATTGGTGCAGATCGCGCCTGCATCGCCGAACGCGCCGAGGTTTTTTGTCGGATAAAAACTGAGGCAGCCGGCAAATCCCAGATTACAGGCGCGCTTGCCGTTGAGCTTCGCGCCGATCGCCTGGGCGGCGTCTTCGATTACTAGCAACTCGTGATCGCAGGCGACTTTGTTGATCGCGTCCATAGCCGCGGTCTGACCGAAAAGATGCACGGGCATGATCGCCTTGGTCTTGCTCGTGATGGCGGCGGCAATCTTTGTGGGATCGATGTTGAAGGTGGCAGGATCGATGTCGACGAACACAGGTCTCGCACCGAGCCGCGCGATGCAGCCGCCGGTCGCAAAAAACGTGAAGCTTGGGCAGATCACCTCGTCGCCCGGCTGGATGCCGATGCCCATCAGCGCACATAGCAGCGCGTCCGTCCCGCTCGACACGCCGATGGCGTGCTTCGTGCCGCAGTAGTCGGCGAGCGATGTCTCAAAAGTCTCGACATGCTTGCCGAGGATCAGTGCCTGCGTATCACACACTTCATCGATGGCCGTGCGAATTTCCTCGCGCATGGGACGATACTGGGCCTGCAGATCGAGCAACTTCACTTGCATGTCACGCACGATAAAGGAAGCGTTGCTCTCTCGCGACGCGGCGGATGAATTTGAAAGCGTTACACTGCCGGCGTGTCGATCACTCCGCCCGCAGATGCCGTCCGCGCCGGTCGTGTCGTGCCGCTGGTCGCGGCCGTTTGCATCGTCGCGATCGGCGTTACCCTGAGCCTTTCGGCCACGCTGACGAAGTCGGCCACCGTCGATGAGCCGCTGCATTTCGCCGCTGCATATGCGCACACATTCCTGCACGATTTTCGCATTGATGTCGAAGACCCGCCGCTCTGGCAGCGCGTCGCGATGCTACCGATTCGGCGCAGCGATCTGACGCCCTCGACGAGCGACAACTGGACGGGCGCGCTCGCGGATTATGCGAAGAGCTCGGAGTGGTGGGATGAGACTCTGTTCGGTCTGAATGGCGATCAATTTCCATCGCTGCTGAATCGTTCGCGCTGCGCAATGGTCGGTATCACGGCCATCCTGATTTCGCTGACAATCGCGGTGGGGTGGCGACTGGCCGGGCCGGCTGCCGGGCTCATCGCCGGCGTCATGCTGGCGCTGGATCCGTTGATTCTCGGCCACGGTTCGCTGGTAAAGAATGACGTGGCGATTTCACTCTGTTTCCTCGCGGCGGCGGCGGCGTCGATCGCCGTCATTCGCCGGATGACTTGTCAGCGCGCGATCGCATTCACGCTCGTCGTGGGTATCGCGCCGACGATTAAATTCACTGGCACGCTCGTCCTGCCGCTGGTCTCGGTCACGCTGCTCGTTCGCGCGCTGACGAGCGAAACCTGGCCGGTCTTCTCGCGGGCAATCTCGTCGCGCATCCGCCGACTCGTCGCCGCGCTTTGCCTGATTTTCGCGACGGCGTTGGCGACCTGGTTCCTCATCTGGGCGGCATACGGTTTTCGCTTCGCTCCCACGCCCGACTCGGATCGGTTGATGAACTCGTCGTGGTTTTACCTGAACATGGCCGTCCGGCAAGTCGCCGCCACAACCGGGAAGACACCGACGCGCGATCAACTGATTGCCTGGCGAGCCGATCCTGCATCCGCCGCGATGGGATGGTGCATCAACCATGCGTTGCTCCCCGACGCATTCTGCATTGGCTTTTTGCACACCCGCGCGTTTGCCGCCACGCGAGCGTCGTTTTTAATGGGGACGCTGCGCGAAACCGGCTGCTGGTACTATTTTCCGGCTACAATTCTGTTCAAGACGCCGACAGCGTCGTTGGCAGCGATTGGCATTGCGTTGCTGGGCGCGATTGTTTACCGCCGCCTGCGTCACGCGCTGCTCGACGATCGTCCGCTTTGGGTCGCGGGCCTGGTCTTCCTGGTGATCGGCGGCGGCTACCTCGCGTTCGTCATGTCGGCTGACGGGGATGTCCAGCGAATCCTTGATCGCGAAAACGAAGCCGCCCTTGGCGGT
>CAXSBN010000062.1:0-12345 GCA_964236135.1 uncultured Phycisphaerae bacterium | reverse complement strand
CGCGGTTGAGGAAATGATTCGCCAGGGTCGCGTCTCGGTGAACGGAACCGTCCGTTACGATCTGCCGATTCTCATCGATTCAACGATCGATAAAATCACCGTGGATGATGAGCCGGTGCGACTTCGCAACATCGATCGTCCCGCCGATCGTCCCGCGGATCGCGCGCCGCGCGGCGCGATCGATCCGGCCGCGCTGGTGTACGTCATCATGAACAAGCCCAAGGGCGTTGTCAGCACCAATGTTGCGCAAGGCGAGCAAGTGCGCGCGATCGACCTGCTGCCGCCAGGCTTCCGGACGCGCGTTTATCCAGTGGGCCGGCTCGACGCCGACTCTGAAGGATTGATGCTGCTGACCAACGATGGCGAGCTGACCAACCGCCTGACACATCCTCGCTACGAAATCTCCAAAACCTATCGCGCCGTCGTCGATGGTTACGTGCAGGGCGAAGAACTTACCGAGCTGAAAACCGGCATCTGGCTGGCCGACCCGCACAAGCGGTCGGGATTTAAAACGGGCCGAAGCTTCATCACGATTGTCCGTCGTTCGAAGATTCGCAGCACGCTCGACATCACGATTCAGGAAGGGCGAAATCGACAGGTGCGGCGTATGCTCGCGCGGGTGGGACACAAGGTGCGCGACCTGACGCGCATCAAGATGGGGCCGCTCGAACTCGGCACCCTGAAGCCGGGACAGTCGCGACTGCTGACGCCGCGCGAAGTTGAATCGCTTCGACGGGCGACTCGAGAGGGCGCGCGTGAAAGTGAAAGGAAGAGTCCCGCTGTTCCCGTAATCGAAAAACGAGGGTTGGCCGCGACACGAAACGGACCGCGTCGCGTATCTCATCATGATTCGCGGCAGCGCTCTGCCGCGCGTCGGGGCTAACCGCGATCACGATTTCGCGATTCGAAAGTAATACACCCATGCTTCTTAAATTCCTCGGCGCGGATCGCACGGTGACCGGTTCCTGTCACGAATTGCAGATTGGCGGGTTGCGAGTTTTGCTCGATTGCGGGCTCTATCAGGGACCGCGGGAAGAAAGTCGAAGGCTCAACGCGCTGCTACCCGCCGACCCGAAGTCGATCGACGCGGTCATCCTTTCGCACGGCCATCTCGATCACTGCGGGCGATTGCCCGCCCTCGTGAAGGCCGGCTATCGCGGCAAGATTTACTGCACCGCCCCGACGGCGGATGTCGCACGCATCATTCTGAATGACTCTGCGAAGATTCAGGAGGAAGATGCCGCTTACCTCAATCGCCGCTCGACCGGTCCCGAATCCGACGCGATCAAGCCGATTTACGGCTATGCCGACGTTGGTCCGGTGCTGAATGCGTTCGAACGCGTCGAGCGTGGTTCGCGTTTTGAATTGGGGGGTGGAATGCTCGCCGTGACGCTCTTCGACGCCGGACACATTCTCGGTTCGTGTTACGTGTATTGTGAATGGAGCGAAAACAACCAGAAGCGAACGCTGCTGTTCACCGCCGACGTCGGGCGATATAACGCGCCGATCCTGAACGATCCGCAACCGCCGCCGGGGCCGGTGGATTATCTCATCACGGAAAGCACTTACGGCGGCCGAGTGCACGGGCCGATCGAAGCGGTCGAGCCGCAACTGCTCGAGGCCGTGCGGCAGACGATCACGAAGAAATCGCGGTTGATTCTGCCCGCGTTTGCGATGGGGCGATCGCAAACAATGCTCTGGTACATCCAGAAATTTATTATTGAAAAGAAGATCGATCCAATCCGGATTTACATCGATAGCCCGATGGGCGTTGAGCTCACGCGGGTGCACGAGAAATATCGCCAGAACTACGACAGCCAGACGCTCGGCCTGATCGGCGGGGCGGGGTTGTTCGATCGATCAAACGTCACGCTGGCCGCGACGGGTCAGGACAGCCGGAAGATTAACGATGATCGCGGCCCGTGCGTGATCATCGCGTCGAGCCCGACGTGCGAATTCGGCCGAGTGCTGCATCATCTGAAGCAGAGCCTGGAAAACCCGAACGACATGGTGCTGTTCTGCGGCTTCATCCCACCCAACACGCTCGGCCGGCGGTTGCAGGATGGGCAGAAGCGCGTGACCGTCCTCGACCGCTGGTATGACGTGAAGTGCCAGGTCAAGACCGTGCATGGCCTGAGCGCCCACGCGGACGGCGACGAGCTAATGCGATTTCTCGCGCCGGCGCTGTCCAGCAACACAAGCACGTTCGTCGTACATGGCGAGGTCGATCAGTCCGAAGCGTTTGCCGCACGGTTGCTCGAAGCGGGCGTTCGCAGCGCGACTATTCCCGCGATGGACACAGCGATGTACACCAGTCTGGCGGAAGCGCCCTTGCCGCGAACGAATGCGCCGGCCAAGACCGACAACGACTGAGCACCCTCGGCCGCACTCATTTCGAAGGCTTGGTTGTCGGCGGCAGGGTGATCGTTTCCGGCTTGCCGGTCATCAATGCTGCCAACTCCGACATCGCATCGTCCGCTTTGCCAGCCGATCGATACATCTCGGCCAGTTGAACGTGGATGGCGCGTTGCACCACGGGGTCGGACACTTTTGGAAGAATCTCCGTGTAAAAATTGATGGCCGCCTCATTGCCACGGGCGCGGAGCAAATCTCCGGCGGTAATGACGGCGGCGACGCCGCTTTCGGAAGGATCGCGCGCCAACGCGAAAAACTTATCGACGAGATCGAGATAGCCGCGCATGCGTTCGACTTGCTGCATTTGCGGAGGCATCAGCGTCGGCGCCCACCCGGGGCCGTTGCCACCGCGGCGTCCAGCGCTTTCGTTCATTTCTCCCATCCGCCCGCCGAAGCGATGCCCCATCTCCGGGCCGCCCCGGTTTTCGTGTTCGTCCGGCCGGGGTTCTTGCATACCCGCGTCGCGGCCCGGATCACCCTCGGGCCGTGGCTGCGGGTTTTGCTGGCCGGAGGTGCGCGCGGCAACAATCGCCAGCGCCAGCCCGGCCGGCAAAGTCCACCGGGTCGCTGACAGCATGATTTTCCTGAAATTCACTGCGGTCTTCATGAGATGAATCCTGTCTCGTTGGTGAGCGTGTTAAGAGGACGTTTTTTCAGACGACGTGGATGATGATGTCGGCGAGACAGCGACCGAGTCGAGCGTCTCGGCCGACGGCACGATCGACCACCCGGGCACGACCATCGGCTCGTACGATGGAATGAGCGAAGCGGATTCGTTGGCGTCGGTCGTCGGATCCGACGAGTTCGACATCGTCGCATCATTTGCGATGATGGCCTTGCCAGTCGCGGCGGCTAGGACTGGCCGCTCGTTGCCCGCGGCCGTTTTCTCAACCGCGACCGTTGTCCGCGGCGCGGTCGGATTTGTCGTTGTCGTCTGATGAAAATAAAACGCCGTCACCAGGCACGCGGCGATCGCGGACCCAATCATCGATCCAGCGAGCGACAACCAATAGCCTTTCGAACGCGCGTCCCTCGCATCGTCGATACGAAAAGACCTCGCCCCGTCGCTTGCGCCTTCGCGGGCCAAGTGCATCTGCATATCAGCGACAAGATCGCCCGGATAGCGCGCACGATTATGAGCCGTGCGCGCCGATCGGATGAATTCACGAAGACTCATGACAACTCTCCCATTCGCTTTCGCAGCGATCGCAACGCGTGATGCACGGTCGCTTTCACGGTTCCCACGGCACAATTCATGGCGGCCGCGGTTTCGTCGACCGACAACTCTTCCATGAAGCGCAGAACGACCGCTTCGCGTTGCCGCTCGGGCAATTCGTCCAGATATCGACTCAGCAAAGTTCGCGTCTCGCCCGCCGATGCCGAAGCAAATGGCGATTCCTCGTCGGACTCGGCGACATCGACATGTTCGAGACTTCCGACCGGTTTCATCCGCCGCCGAAATTCCCGGCAAACATTGATCGCAATTCCGATCGACCAGGTCGTGACACTGCTCTGGCCGCGAAAATCTCCGATCAACTTCAAGAAGCGAAGTGCTGTTTCCTGCGTGGCATCCCGCGCGACATGCTCGTCGCGCAAGAGGCTCATGCACATGCGGAACCACGGATCCTGGAGACCGCGCAACAATGCTTCGATCGAAGCACGATCACCGTCCCGGGCTCGTTGCACCGTGTCGTCGTTCACACAAATTCACCGGTGCCGTGGCCCCGCACACAGTTATAGGTGACAGTCCGGCCACAAAGGTTTAGCGCAATCTCTGTTTAGCGGCGAGCTTGCTCGCACATTGTCCGCAAACTTAAAGCCACGGAAAAACCGCGAGCAAGGTCGCGGCTAAACTGGTTCTGGACAAGTTGAACTCGTCCGTAAGTCCGTTAATCTTTTGCGACTTATGACCAAGACACCGAAGACTGTCGCCGACGTGGATGTGAAAGACAAGCGGGTTCTCATTCGAGTGGATTTCAATGTGCCGCTCGATGGAGAAACGATCACCGACGATCGCCGTATCACGCAGGCATTGCCGACGATTAAAAACATTCTCGAGCGCGGCGGGCGTGTGATTCTGATGTCGCACCTCGGCCGGCCGAAGGGGCAGGTCAATGCGAAGTATTCCCTGAAGCCCGTGCAGGCGAAGCTGGCCGAGCTGCTCGGCACGGCCGTCGGATTCGTCGACGATTGCATCGGCCCGAAAGTGGAGGCGGCCGCGAAGTCTCTGCAAAACGGCGATGTGCTGCTTCTGGAAAATCTGCGCTTCCATGCCGAGGAAGAAAAGAACGAATCGAACTTCGCGCGACAGCTTGCGGCGCTGGGCGAGCTCTACGTCAACGACGCCTTCGGCACGGCCCACCGCGAGCACGCTTCGACGTTCGGCGCACCGCAAGCACTACAGGGCAAGCCGCGCGTCGTTGGGTTCCTCATCGGCAAGGAACTCAAATTCCTCGGCGAAGCGGTCAGCAATCCAAAGCGGCCATTCATCGCAATTCTGGGCGGCGCGAAAGTATCGGACAAAATTAACGTCATCGAGAAACTTCTGGAAAAAGCCGACAAGCTGCTCATCGGCGGGGCGATGGCCTACACATTCTTCCTCGCGCAGGGAAAGGAAGTCGGCAAGAGTTTGGTCGAGCGCGACAAGGTCGACCTCGCGAAATCTCTTCTGGCTAAAGCGGGTGGAAAGATTGTGCTGCCCGTCGACACGGTTGTGAGCGACAAGATGAGCGACGATGCGGTGACGAAAATCGTTGAAGGAAACATCCCCGCCGATCTCGAAGGCTTCGACATCGGCCCGAAGACGCGCGAGATGTACAAGTCCGAGATCGCGAAAGCAAAAACGGTCATCTGGAACGGCCCGATGGGCGTGTTCGAAAAGAAGCCATTCGCGGCAGGAACAAAAGCGATCGCCGAAGCCGTCGCGGATGCCACGGCGAAGAGCGGCGCCATCACCATCATCGGCGGTGGCGACAGCGCCGCGGCGGTCGAACAGATGGGATTGTCAGAAAAAGTAAGTCACGTCAGCACCGGCGGCGGCGCGTCGCTGGAATTTCTAGAGAACGGCCACTTCAGCACGCTGGATATTCTGGATTGATGACATCGCCCACGTCTCGCTCGATCGTTCGATGCCCGGCAACCGAATCGATTAACTCCTCTCTCCCCACTCGGGGAGAGGTAGGGAGAGGGGTCTTTTTTCCGCGCTAAAACGCCCCTCTCCCAACCTCTCCCCGAGTACGGAGAGAGGGGCGAAAGCCCCGCTCAATGACCCAGAACGTCAATCAATGAATTGAGGTTTTCGACGTCATTCGTATAGTCTCGACCCGGATGATTACCCCGCATCATGCGAAGTCTCCGCTCATCGCCGCGTCGATTTTGTCGGCGGATTTTTCGAAGCTGGGGAGCGAGATTCTCGATGCGCTTTCAGGCGGGGCGGACTTCATTCATCTGGATGTGATGGACGGCCACTTCGTGCCGAACATCAGCTTCGGGCCGCCGATCATCAAAGCGGTTCGGCCGGTGACGGATGCGTTTTTTGATGCGCATCTGATGATCTCCGAGCCGCTGCGTTATGCACCGATGATCGCGAAGGCCGGTGCGAACAGCATGACCTTTCAAGTCGAAACGGTGACTGATCCGGTTGCGGCCGCGAGGGAAATTCGCGCGTTGGGCGTGAAGGTCGGCATCACGCTGAATCCGCCCACGCCGCTCGAAACGATTTATGCCGCGCTCGACCACGTCGACCACGTGCTGATCATGAGCGTGATGCCCGGCTTCGGCGGGCAGGAACTGATCCGCGATACGCTGAAAAAAGCCGAACAGATCAAGAAGCGCTTACGCCCCGACCAGCCCGTGCAGATGGACGGCGGCCTGCACCTGCAAACCGTCGCCGACGCCCGGTCGGCGGGCGTCGACTGGTTCGTCATCGGCAGCGCGCTGTTCGGGTCGAAGGATCGGAAGGAGACGATTAGTGCGCTGCGGGCTGAAATGACTCGATGAACGAGATATGATGCCTGATGACTGATGCCTGAAAAAGGTGTTTCGTCAGGCATCTGTCATCAGGCAACTCAGATTTTCATGACTCCAACACCCAATCCAACCGCTCAACGCGACGGCGTGCCCGAAGGGCTCTGGCTTCGTTGCCCCGAGTGCGGCGACATGCTTTTTCGCCGCGTTGTCGAAGAGGGGCTCAACGTCTGCCCGCAGTGTCAGCATCATTTTCGAATCTCTGCTCGAACACGCGTGGCACAACTGGTCGACCCGGGCAGTTTCGAGGAGCTGTTCAGCGATCTGGAACCGACCGATCCGCTAAAATTCGTCGATAAGAAATCGTACAAGGAACGACTCAGCTCCGAGCAGCGTAAGACTGGGCAGAACGACGCGTTGCTGTGCGGCCGGGGGTTCATCAAGGGCCGCCCGATCGTGCTGGCGGTGATGGATCCGGAATTCATGATGGGGTCGATGGGAAGCGTGGTCGGCGAAAAAATTACTCGCAGCATCGAGCTGGCGGCCGATGAAAAGCTGCCGCTGTTGATCGTCAGTTGCAGCGGCGGGGCGCGCATGCAGGAAAGCACGCTAAGCCTGATGCAGATGGCCAAAACAACCGCTGCGCTGGCGCGGCTGGACGATGCGGGCGGCCTGTTTATTTCGTTACTGGCAGATCCCACCACCGGCGGCGTGACCGCATCCTTCGCGATGCTCGGCGACTTCATCATCGCCGAGCCCAAAGCGCTCATCGGCTTTGCCGGCCCGCGCACGATCTGGAACACAATCAAAGTCGAACTGCCGGAAGGATTTCAGCGCAGCGAGTTTCTGAAGGAACATGGCTTCGTCGACTTCGTCGTACATCGAAAGGATGTGCGAAGCGAAGTGGCACGGTTGGTGGATTACTGCGGGAAAGAGAAATGATGGTTGTTCGTGGTCGCACCCGTTTAGCCGTTGCGTCCTCGCAACGTCTTCGCGGAAAACGTCGCGAGGACGCGACGGCTAAACGGGGTGGGAGTTTAGTCGATCGGTTGTTCGAAAGACCATTGTTGCGGGCGCAATCCCGAAAACGACGGATTGCGTCGCACGTACACCACCGCATCGCAAATCTCATCGTCGTCATTGAGAAAACGCTTCCAACCACCGCGTACCCATGGGGTGACGGATGCGCCATCGCGATTTCGGATCGCGTCTCCCATCGGGTGAATTCCTTCTCGTGTCAGATGCTTCGTCGCAGCGCGTTTTAAATATCCGATGAGCGTTTCGGCATTCGCGTTGTGTCGTAGCACAACGAGATGCACGTGATTCGGCATGATTGAACATGCAAAGATAATGAGGTCGATCGTCTCGCAAACCTCGCGAACGCCATGAGCGACCGCGAGCGCTTGAACTCCGTTAAAAACAACCGGCGGGAATTTCATCGATGCCTGAATCGCGCGTCGATGTTTTGGATCGGATTTCACACGCGCGAGCGACTCTCGCGTGTAAACCTTTTTCGTCGGTCCGAAGGGTTGAAGATGATCTGCCCAGACGCGTTCGGACCACGATCCACGCTGATCGTTGGGGGGCCAGAAACCGTAAGCGGCAAAGACAATGTGATACGCGATCACCATGTCGAAGAATTCTCAGATCCCGTTTAGCCGTTGCGTCCTCGCAACGTCTTCGCAACGGTTTATACCGAACACGTCGCGAGGACGCGACGGCTAAACGGGCGCGGAGGTGATCACCTTCACTCCGCGAACCGCGAGGAACATCGGGATTTCTTTCCGCGCTGTGTTCTCCGCACCGGCACGCGGTCCGCTGTCGCTGGTTTTGTGGCTTGCCCATTCTTCAATCGCATCGATCAGCAGTCCCGCGTTGCGCAGCGCTTTGACGTAGCTCTCGATCGGCTTGTGAAACGTCCACGTGTAAACATCCGGCGCGGCGCCGGGATGCGCGACAATTGGACTTTTGCGCGGAATAAGATATCGGTCGACGCGACGGTACTGCGTCTTGGTTTTACCGTCCCAACCCCAGGCCGTCTCTTTGGGTCCGCGAAAGGCAGGATGCATCATCACGATGGCGAATCGCCCCATCGGTTTCAGCAATCGGGCGACGCCGTCGCACAACGGCTGGATCGGATGGATGTTCTGGATCGCCAGCACGCACGCAGCCGCGTCGAACGACGCTTCGCCCAGCGATGGAGAAAGCGCTCGCGCATCGCCGACGTGATAGCGGATCGGGCCCGGCCCGCGCTGTCGCGCGGCGTCGATGAGCGGGGCTGCCGCGTCCACGCCGGTCACCTCGTCGCCACGCTCGTGCAATAAACGGCATAAAACGCCCTGGCCGCACGCGACGTCGAGAACGCGCTGGCGTGCCGGGCTGGCCAGCAGGCGGAGAACGCCCGGCAGCACGACGTGGCGGTGAAACTCGCTCCCCGCATCGCCCACGAGTCGGTCGTACCATTCGGCCACGTTCGTCCAATCGGTCGATTTTGGCTGATTAGAGGCCATGCGATGCGATTAAACGCGATCAAGCTGTTGACAAATCCGGTCAATTCGACAAAATATTCCGCCCCGGCGACCGAGTCGGGTGACTGAATGAAGACGAGCCGGTGGATCCATTCGGAGCTTTACCAATGTACGCGATTATCGAAGAGGGCGGACGACAATTTAAAGTGACCAGCGGCGACGTGATTCGCATCGATCGCCCGTTTGATGAAGGCGCAACGACGGTCACGTTTGATCGCGTCATGCTGGTCGCCGGTGAAGGTGACCCGAAGCTCGGCTCGCCCCTGCTCGCCGGTGCGTCGGTGGCGGCCGACGTGCTTCGCGCGGTGAAGGGGCCGAAGATCGACATTCAAAAATACAATCGCCGCAAGGGATACCACAAGAAAATTGGTCACCGGCAGAATTATACGGAAGTGAAGATCACAGGAATCAGCCTGTAATTTTCCGTAGCATCGTGAATTGGTCTTGTCGCGGGCGATCCTTCAGGATCGCCCGCGTTTTTTGCGCCATGATTAGGGTATAATTTGATAGCGACGGTAAGCCGTCATCCACGCGGACCGGGCCGCTTAAGCGGCCATCACAGTGGCGCTTGGTTTACTTTTCATGCGTCAAAGGGGTTGAAGAATGCCTGACTTAATTCCAGCGGTTGGTTCGACGGCTCCCGATTTTTCGCTTGAATCCTCGACCGGAAAATCGATCTCGCTGAAGGATTTCGCCGGCAAGCAAACCGTCGTTCTCTATTTCTATCCGAAAGCCGACACGCCCGGCTGCACCAAGGAGGCGTGCGGGTTTCGCGACGCGCTGGCCGACTACGACACGGCCAATGTCGCGGTCCTGGGAATCTCGCCCGATCCGGTTCAAGACGTCACCAAGTTCGGCGGCAAGTTTCATCTGAACTTTCCGCTTCTGGCCGATGCCGACCACGCAGTCGCCGACGCATACGGCGTCTGGGGCGAGAAGAGCATGTACGGCAAGAAATATCTGGGCGCGCTACGGACGACTTTCGTCATCGACAAATCGGGCAAAGTCGCGCACGTGTTCGAGAACGTGAAGCCGGAAGGGCACGAGCAGGAAGTGTTGGCCTGGTTGAAACAGGGCAAAATTTGATGGCCGTTTTTGAATGAGTTTTCAAACGCCGTGACACGGATGTCACGCGGACTGGAGTTTGCAATCCCGAGGATTGTTCGCGCGAGCGAACGTGGCGATGAGGGTCGCCATCCCTTCGAACGATTGCTGTGGCGGCGGAGGCGTTATGAATGCGTCACTGGCGGGGCTGGGGAGTGATGACGGCGCAGGCGAGCTACGGTTTTCCGATCTGATCCAGCGTGAATGGATCGTCACCAACGGCCTGGGCGGCTACGCAAGTTCCACGCTGCCCGGCTGCAATACGCGGAAATATCACGGCCTGCTCGTCGCGGCGATGTCTCCGCCCACGCGGCGAATGGTGCTGCTGTCGCGCGTCGAAGAAACCGTCAACAATGGCAAGGCAACGTGGCCGCTCGCCTGCAGCGAGTATCCAGGCACGATTTATCCAACCGGCGTGCGGCAATTGCGCGCATTCTCCTCCGATGCCCGGCCGCATTGGGCGTATCAGGCCGACGGCTGGACGCTCGATAAAGAGCTTTGCCTTTTGCCGGGCAGCAACACGGTGTTGCTCACGTATACCCTGCTTGCCGGCGATTCCCCGATCAAGCTGACGCTTCGACCGTTGATGGCACTGCGCGGCATTCATGATCTGACTTTTCAGTGGAACGGGCGACTCGAAGCTCGCCCGTTCCTGCCGGCCGATGGCGACCCGAAGGCTTTCGCCAATTGCTACCGTGTCGCGCCGACGTCGCGAACGCCGGAACTATTTTTCGCGAGTGACGGAGCGGTTGAAAATAAGGCGTTTTGGTATCTGAACACGATCTACCGCCGCGAGATCGAGCGCGGTTACGCCGGTCTCGAAGACCTCTGGTCGCCCGGTGAAATCAATTTTACAATGAAGCCGGGGCAACGCGTGAGCTTCGTGTGCTCGACCGAGCCGATCGCGCTGAAACAATGCATCGCCGAAGCAGAGCAACGGGTGCCATGCACGCCGCGTTCAACACGGCCCGTGATTACGGTGGACAGCAGCGATGCACCGCCCGCGGAGACACTGCATTGGCTGCAAGGCGCGATGGAGCAATTCCTCCCGGCGGTTGGTGCGAATGCGCCTGCGATTCCGGCCACCAGCTATCCCTGGTCGCCGCCTAATCTTCGCGACGCGTTGATTGCTTATGCAGGGATGTTTCTGTTGACGGATCACGCGACAGAAGGCCGCCGTTTTCTCGAGGCGGTGGCAGCGACATACCACGATGGTCTCATCGCCACGCGTCTCACCGAAGCGGGCGGCGAACCGACTTACGACGGGGCGGACACCGCGCTTTGGTTTGTAAACGCGGTGTTCGCTCATTCGAGATACGTCCATCGCGATGTTCAGTCGCTGGAAGGATTGTTCCAGATCTGTGCGAGGATTGTGGAGCGTTATCGTGCGGGCGGGCCGCTTGGAATTGCGGTCGACTCGAACGGATTGATCGCCACCAAGGCTGCCGGCACCGGCACGACGTGGATGGATGCGAAGATCGCGGACTGGGTCGTCACGCCCCGCCAGGGTCGGCCCGTCGAGTTGAACGCGCTGTGGTACAACGCGCTGCGAATTGTCGCCGGCTGGTGTGCGACCTCCCGGCAGTCGATGCGCGGCGAAGAATTGGCGATGCTGGCGGATCGAGTGAAGGCGCAGTTCAATCAGCAATTCTGGAGTGAACACGCCGGCTGCTGCTTTGATGTCGTTGGCGATCACTTGCCCGATGGGTCGATCCGCGCCAACCAATTGCTTTCCATCAGCCTCCCGTTTGCCGTGCTGGACGAAGGACGGCACATGGCGTTAGTTGAAACGGTTCGCTCGCGGTTGCTGACCCGCAAAGGCGTCCGAACGCTCGCGCCGGAAGATCCGGCCTATCAACCTCGCTATGCGGGCGATGTCGTCTCGCGGGATCGTGCGTATCACCAGGGCTCGGCGTATCCGTGGCTGCTCGGTCCGTATGTAACGGCCCTAATTCGTGCGCAAGGTCGCACACCCGAATCATTGCTCGCTGCCCGAGCGGCGTTGTCGGAATGCATCGCGATCGTCTCGAACGGCGCACCGCTCGGCGAGCTGTTCGACGGGGCCGCCCCACAAGCGGCCGGCGGCGCGATCGCCTCGGCACGTTCGGTTGCCGAGATCCTGCGGTGTTATGCGGAAGATGTGCTCGGCAAACTGCCGTCACCGCCGCCGGCACCGCGTGCCAAGGAAGGTCGTCCTGTCGAGCCCGTCGGAAAGATCGCGGAAAAAGAATCCCGTCCCCTTTAATTTATACCGGAAAGATCGCGGAAAAAGAATCCCGTCCGGCTCTGTTGCGACCCTCTGGATGTTCGGCGCATGTTCGGTAGCGCGATG
>CAXSBN010000061.1:0-12626 GCA_964236135.1 uncultured Phycisphaerae bacterium | reverse complement strand
TCACCCACAACGTGATGATCATCAGGCGGCAGAAGAGGGTCGCAACAGAGCCATCGCGTCCCCTTTAATTTCCCTTTAATTTCCCTCTTTAATTTCCCTCCTTTAATTTCCCTTTCCATACATTTTATTCTTCAAGAAACGAAACTGCGTCGTATGACCATCTCCGTATAGGACAACGTCAGCTATATGTTTACGACCAGACATGCATTTAGCGGCTATAATTATGTCGTCGCTCCTCGGAGTATTATTTTTACGAAAGTAATTAAGTTTCCAGCCAGAAACATTTGGCTGATCTAAATTGGAAACAATTCTTGGCAAGCTCGCGAGTTCTCTAGATGACGTGATTTCTGTCAATACCGCCGGCATTGTACCGTTCGTCCGGACAACCTCGTCTATGCGATGATCTAGGTTTCGCAAGTAGTGGTCGTACTCGTTTAACTCAACATCTAAAGTGTCTCGCACCAAGCCGCGTGGAACGGCCCAGATAATTAGTACTGAAATGAGTACCACTACGACGATGGTCAAACCGGTTCTGTTCAGCATGACAGTAACCTAGAGTCGCCCATATAAAAAACAGGGGGAAAATAAAGGGAAATAAAGGGGACGGGGAAAAATAAAGGGACGCGAATCTTTTCCATCGCCGAAGAGAATCGCGTCCCCTTTAATTTCTCCAAGTCCCCTTTAATTTCCCCGGGGCCGACGATTTCGCCAGTTACAATATAATATATTCCGTGTTCTCGTACACGATCAAACCGCGCGTCCTGCTCGCTCGTCAGACGGCGGATCGCGAGCTCTAAGTCGATATGCGAGGAACGATCGAAACCTGCGCGGGCAAGATATTTGCTCTCGTCATTCTTAACGCGCGGCGTCAACAAGTAGTCGAGTTTTGCGGTCGAGAGCATTGCATTCGCGGGAATTTTCATCGCTCTTCCCTCGGGGCGCAACGTCACTGGACGATACGCGAAGGCAGCCCTCGATTGAAGCAGGGCCCGGAGAGTTTGCATCACGGTTTTTACTTCGCTACCGTCCCCCATCCTATGAGCACTCTTGCCCGGCGGATGGAGCTTGTTTCGGAGTCGATTACCCTGGCCGTCAGTGCCAAGGCGGCGGCGTTGAAGAAGGCTGGGGTCGACGTCGTCGGCTTCGGCGCGGGCGAGCCCGATTTTGATACCCCTGCGTTCATCAAGGACGCCGCGAAGGAAGCGCTTGACAAGGGCATCACGAAGTACACGCCGACGCCCTGCTTCCCGGAGCTCAAGGCCGCGATCGCGGGGAAGTTCAATCGCGAGAATAATCTGCCGTACAAGCCCGAGCAGATCACCGTCGGCGCAGGCGGGAAGTTCTGCCTGTATGTCGCGTTCATGGCCTGCATCGATCCGGGCGACGAAGTGCTGATCCCCTCGCCGTATTGGGTGAGCTATCCCGAGCAGGTGAAGCTCGCGGGCGGCGTGCCGACGTTTGTCGTGGGCGCGGAAGCCAACGGCCTCAGCAACTCGACGCCGCGATCACGAGCAAGACCAAGGCAATCATTCTCAACTCGCCGAGCAACCCGGCCGGCCACGCGTATTCGCCGGAGGAATTGAAGGCGCTCGCGGATGTGATCGTGAAGCATCCGAACGTGCTGATATTCTCGGACGAGATTTACGAGAAGCTCGTCTACGGCAACCAGAAATCCGTGAGCTTCGCGACGCTGCACCCGGCGCTGCTCGATCGCACGCTAACGTTCGGCTGCCACAGCAAGAGCTTCGCCATGACCGGCTGGCGCGTCGGCTATGTCGGCGGGCCGAAAGTGATAATCGATGCGATGAATAAACTGCTGAGCCAGACGATCAGCCACATCACGAGCTTCACGCAACAGGCGGCGGCCGTCGCGCTAAACGATCCGCGCGGATTGGAGAGCGTCGAGTCAATGCGCAAAGAATTCGAAGTGCGCGGGCAGCATATGTGGAAGCGGCTAACCGCCCTGCCGCAGGTGACGTGCGTGCAACCGGTCGGAGCGTTTTACTGCTTCCCGAATGTGAGCAAGCATTTCGGGAAGAGCGCGAAGGGGACAAAGATCACCGACGCGGTGAGCTTCTCAACGGCGCTGCTGCAGCAGGCCCACGTCGCGGTCGTGCCTGGCAATGACAGCGGCTTCGACACTCACGTGCGTTTGAGCTTCGCGACGAGCTTGGGGCAGATCGATAAGGGCATTGATCGGATCGAGGGGTTTTTGAAGTCGCTGAGATGAGGGGGAGAGAGGGAGACAAGGAGACAAGGGGAGGGGGTGAAAAGACCTGTAGGCTTGTTTCTCCTGGTCTCCATGTCTCCTTGTCTCCTTGTCTCCTTGTCTCCCTGCCTCCCCTCACGGCAGAATAATCGCCTCAGGATACAGCGCCGCGAGCCGCGAGCGCATTTGCGATGCGTGCAGGTAGGTGTCGAACGGACCCACCGAGACGACGTGCCGGCCGCGCGGGTCGGCGATGTTGGTGGCTTTCAGATGCTGTGCCGCGAGCTGCGTCATGGCAGCGTCAGCCTGCGCGACGGTCGAGTACGTGGCGAGCTGTAACGCGAACGATCGCGCGCCCGCGTGGGCGCGAGCGCGATCGGCGACCTCCGCCCCGGGCCGCTCTTGCTGCACATTGGCAAACGTTTTGTCGGCCTCGGCAAATTGACCCAGCCGCTGCTGGCAGAGGCCGATTCGGTAGAGCACGAACGCGTTGGTGTCGGCATCGCTGAATTTTTTCGAAGCGGCCTGCCACTCCTGCAACGCCGCCGCGTAATCGTCCTGCCAGTAAGCGACGTTGGCGATGCTCGCGTGGATGAACGGTTCGAGCTTTGGCGGCGGCGAAGCGCCGAGCGCGTTGACGTACGCGGTGCGGGCGGCGCTCAAATCCGCCGTCGCGTCGGCGCGGGTTTTCTTGGCGCGCTCTTCAATCGACCGGCCCTTGAGGTACAGCGCTTCCGCCGAGCCGGGCGACGAGTCGCCGTTCGATTTGACCAGCGCCGATTCGGCGTGGCTGAGCGATGCGTCGTACTGCCTGGCTTCGAACGACGTGTAACCGGTCGTGAGATTTTCCTTCGTGGCCTGATCAACGCAGCCGGCGACGAACAGACAAGGAAGGAGTCGCCACAGCGGGAGACAACCTCGGCGGCGGATTCCGGTCACTTGCCTATTTCGCATCCGTGCGTTCCCATTGAAAAATTGTCACCCGCGGAGGGCTTGTATGCTGATCGAATCACTTTTCGCCCATGCTCGTTCATCGCCCGATGCAGTCGCCGTCATCGACGATCACGGCTCGCACACATTCAAACAGATGGCCGGCAAGGCGATCGGCCTGAGCCGGTATCTCGCATATCAAACGCAGAACTCGAAGGTCGGCATTCTTCTGCCGGCCGGCGCGGGCTTCGTCGCGAGTTTCTACGCAACGCTGCTGGCGGGCAAGAGCGTGGTGCCGATCAATTTCCTGCTCGGCGATAAGGAAGTCGCACACTGCATCGCCGACAGCGGCGTCGATACCGTCATCACGGCCACGCCGCTCCGTGGCAAAATTCAGAACGCTTCGATCAACGTCATCGATCTATTGGCGCTGCCGGCCGCGCCGGACTTGAGCGAAATCCCGCCGGGCACCGCATCGACGAGATGCTCCGATGACCTGGCCGTTCTCATGTACACCAGCGGGACGAGCGGCCTGCCCAAGGGCGTCATGCTCAGCTACGGCAATCTGCAGAGCGACATCGACGCTGCGATTGAACTCGCGCAGCTCAAAGCCAATCACGTCTTCCTCGGCGTGATTCCGCTGTTCCACTCCTTCGGCATGACCGCGATGATGCTCGCCCCGATTCAACTGGCGGCCACCGTCATTTACATCGCGCGGTTCAGTCCCGTCGCGGCGCTGAGCGCGATTCGCGAGCACAAAGTGTCGCTCATGTTCGGCGTGCCGAGCATGTTCGGCGCGATCGCACGCCTGAAGAACGCGACGGCCGACGACTTCAAGCAAGTGTACGCGTTCATTAGCGGCGGCGAACCGCTGCCTGCCGCTGTGCGCGACGCGTTCAAGGAGCGGTTCAACGTCACGCTGCTTGAAGGGTATGGCCTGACCGAAACAAGCCCGGTCATTTCGCTCAACGTGCCGCAGGCCTTCAAATTCGGCAGCGTCGGGACGGCCGTACCCGGTGCGATCGTGCGGATCATGGATGAGCACGACCAACCGCTCGGCCGCAACTTGCAGGGCGAAATCTGGGTGAAGGGCCCGATGGTGATGCAGGGGTATTACAACCTGCCGGAAGAATCCGCGCAAGCGCTGACGTCCGACCACTTTTTCAAAACCGGCGATCTCGGTCACGTGGATGAGGAGGGATACATTTTCATTACGGGGCGGAAGAAAGATCTGATTATCGTGGCGGGTGAAAAGGCGTCGCCACGCGAGATTGAGGAAGTGATCGCGAAACATCCCGCGGTGGCCGAGGCGGCGGTGGTCGGCAAGAAAGATCCATCGCGCGGCGAAGTCGTCGTGGCGTTCATCACCTTGAAGCCGGATCAAACCGCGACACCCGACGAGCTGCGAAACTTCTGCCGCGACGGCGGATTGGTGAATTGGAAAGTGCCGCGCGAGGTGTTCCTTGTCGAGGAGCTTCCGCATTCGCCCACCGGAAAAATCCTGAAACGCGTGTTGGCCGAGATGCTGGCAAGCGGAAAGTTCGGTGCCGCAACGGTGAATAGCGCGGGAGAAGTTTGATTAACGCGCGATGAAGACCCCTCTCCTAACCTCTCCCCGGGGTACGGAGAGAAGGATGAGGAAAGCCTTTTCATCCGGTGTGCGTTCATCGATAGAATGCGTGATTTTTAACGCGCGCGAAGGGCTGCTTTTCTCGCGCGCAAAGTTCGACGCAGCCGCGAGCGATGAGCAATACGAAACGTGGTGATGGTGCTCGCGTGCATCGGGACGCGTTTGACTAACTTGATCTTCGCATCGTGTCGCGCATCGCGCGAATCACCGTTTCGCTTACGCCCCTGTCGCGAAGGTCGTTTTGGTCGGCGGCGCTGAGGTCGAACACCGTGCCGCCGCGTTCGATACGGTCGACAATGATGTCGTCGCGTACGCCCTGGTTAGTCCAGGCAATGATATCCGCTTTTCGAAGGCGCTTCGCGTCGCGATTGGCATCGCTGCGGACATCGCGCGACGACCACTCGCGAGCGCCAACGGTCCCGGTGCGTTCATCGTATTCACGCGCCTGAGCGTCGGCGTGCGCCTGAGCCTTGCGGTCGCCTTCATCCAGTCCATGGCCGACGAGCGCGCCGCCGATCGCGCCGACCGCGCCGCCAATCAGCGCGCCTTCGCCCGCGCGGCCGTGCGAGAGGCTGCCGATCAGCCCGCCCGCCACCGCGCCCGACCCGCCGCCAATCAGCGCGCCGCTCTCAGCTTTATTCTCACAACCCACCAACGTGATCATGCCTAACACGTAGACGATGGGCTGCCTTGACCAATGTCGATCTGCTACACATGAACGAAAAGTACGCGGCATAATCGGTGCTCTTTTCCAATCCAACGCATACCGCCCAAATTACTACGGCCATTGTAGGGTGGCGATCCTCCCGTTCGTCTAATATCGGCCGTTGGAGCGACAGAGCTTCGACGTCTTCAGTAAGCGGGATAACTCTTGCACCGCCAAACGGTTGCGGTTGTATCATCTGACGGGGTGAAGCAGGATGAGGACAATTCTTGTTCCACGACGCCGCCAACGGGCGCCTGCGGCGTCGCGAAGTGGGGTTCGCGTTTCACAAGCGATTGAACGGCTTGGGCGTCACACTTCCCAGCACCACCGCGTGTCGCGCTCCCGTCGCCGCCCGTACGTTGCCGGGCTCACCGTCCAACGTGGCGGCACCGAGTAAGGCAAACGCCACCGCCTCCTTCGCAGCACTGGGCACGCCGAGCTCATCGCTCAGCCGCAGCGGCCGCCCGCCGAGTTGGTCGCGCAACATGCGGAGCATCGTCCCGTTCATTGTCCCCCCGCCGCTGACGTAAACCTCGTCTGGAAATTCAGGAAGAAACGTCCGCATCGCCCGCCCGATGCTTGCGGCCGTAAGCAGGCATGCCGTCGCCAGCGTGTCAGGCAGCGTCGCCCGGCCGCGAATCGCATCCGCCCCGACCTCACGAAATAGCTTAATCATCGCCGGCCCGTCCGTGCTCTTCGGCGGCGGCTTCACGAAATAACCATCCGCATCATTCAGCATCCGCAACACCAGGAGGTCGTCCGCCCGCCCGTGAGATGCCAATGCGCCGCCGGTATCGATGCCGTTTCCTTCGGGGTGCAGCTCGCGCATCAATTCATCGCTGATGCAATTTCCCGGGCCGGTATCGAACGCGATCAGTTGCTCCAGCGTGCCATGGGCCGGCAGATACGTCAGATTCGCGATGCCGCCCAAATTGATCAGGACGCGGCTGCGCATGGGGTCGGTGAACAGCACATGATCCGCGAACGGCACGAGCGGCGCGCCTTGTCCGCCGGCGGCACAGTCCGCTCGGCGAAAATCGGAAATGATCGTGCATCCGATTTCACTTGCGATCAGCGCCGGGTCGAGCCACTGAATGGTGTCGGGCGGCGCGTGATAAAGCGTCTGCCCGTGCGCCGCCACCGCGCTCAGCTCATCGCTCGCAATCTTCATCGCCGCCAGCGCTTCGTTTACCGCGCGGGCATAGGTCAGCGAAATGTCGCGTCCGAGCGCGGCCAGCTCTTTTAACGCTACCTCCGCATCGCCGCGAATTTGAAAGATGCGACGGCGAAGCGCCCCGTCATATGCGACGAAATGATGGTGAAGCATTTTCGCCGCCATCGCACCGGCGCGGCCGGTGATGCGCACCAACGCGACATCTACTCCGTCGGCGCTGGTGCCGCTCATCGCGCCGACAATGAGCCGAGATTCGTTCACCATTTCCTTATGTTCGCCGTTGTCGACGTCGGATCAAGATTGCAAACTGCGACGGTCAGCTCGGTCGAGATGTCAACGCCATCCTCTCCATCACCGAAAGGCCGGAATTGAAAGACTGTGTTCTTGAACTCCCGTGGCGGCCCCGATAACTTCAATTTTCACGAGAGCAACGTATGTCGGAAGAAACAAAAAGCGATTCCAAAGGCGGCGAGGAAGCGAAGACCGCGACGGCCACCAAGCCGGAGCGGGCGACCAAGAAATCCCCCGCGAAAAAGCAGCCGCCCTCTCAACCGCTGCCGCCGTGGAAAGTGTTGCTTCATAACGACGACAAGAATGATGCCGTTTTCGTCGTCGACACGATCATCGAGCTGACTCCGCTGAACAAGCAGGACGCGATGACTCGAATGCTCGAGGCCGACCAGACCGGTCTGGCGTTGCTGCTGGTCACGCACAAGGAACGCGCCGAGTTATATCGCGATCAGTTTGAATCCAAGGGCTTGACGGTCACAATCGAGCCCGCGGAAAAGACTTGATCTATCGACGAAGCTGCCCAGAGGCCGGTCAATGAACCGGCGCGGCAAGCGAATCAAAACATGACCCCTCACCCCGCTCTTCGGCGTATCAGAAAAGTCAGGGAGAGGACGAAAGGACATCAAACATGAGTTTGCACACCGCTGAAGCAATCTGGCACGGAAATTTGACCGAAGGCAAGGGCCATATCAAATCCGGGAGCGGTTCGGTCGATTCCGACTACTCGTTGAAGAAACGAACCGGCGAAGAGAAGGGAACAAACCCCGAGGAACTGATCGGTGCGGCCCATGCCGGTTGTTTTTCGATGGCGCTCGCGGCGGCGCTTACCGCGGACGGTGTGGTGCCCAAGTCCATTCACACCAAAGCCAGCGTCACGTTCGACAAGGTCGCCGACGGATTCGCGATCACGAAAATCGCTTTGGTGTGCGAGGCCGAGATCCCGGGTATCGACGCCGCTAAGTTCAAGCAGTTTGCAGACGGTGCCAAAACCGGCTGCCCCGTATCGAAAGCGCTGTCGAGCGTCCCGATCACGCTCGAAGCAAAGCTGCTGAACGCCTAAAGGTTGGCCGCATCGGCTGTGAGCATAGATGAATTTGAACATTCTCCTCTGCGTTCTCTGTGCCGCTGCGGCCAACTTTTCCTGCAATCACCCGACGTCGCATACCGAGATTCATCTCGCGGCCACACCAAAGCCGGTGCAGGCGGCATTCACAGAATCGCATGAAGACGCGACGGTAGAACGCGTGAAGACGCGCATGAACCCGGATCAGAAGGTGCATTACACGGTGATGTATTCCGAAAAGGGGAAACGCGAAGAAAGCGAATATCTTCCGGATGGGACTGAGGTCGTGAAGAAATAGAAATGGAACCGCCGAGACGCCGAGAGCGCCGAGGAAGACGCCGAGAAGCGAATTTGAACTCACTTGAACGACTGCTTACGACCATCACAATAAGCATTTTCCCCTTTTGTCTTCTCTGCGTTTGTCTCGGCGCCTCGGCGGTTGCCTTTTTTTTGAACGGAACACTTGTCAAATAAATCCGCATTAATCGTCTGGGGCGGCTGGGATGGGCATGAACCGGAAAAGGTCGCCGCGATTTTCGAACGCGTGTTGAGGGAAGATGGCTTCACGGTTGAGGTGGCCGACACACTTGATGCATTCGCGGATGAAGGGAAGCTCAAAGCGCTGTCACTGATCGTGCCGGTCTGGACGATGGGGCAGATTACCAACGAACAAGCCGAGCCCGTCTTCGCGGCCGTTCGGTCGGGCGTGGGGATCGCCGGCTGTCATGGCGGGATGTGCGACGCTTTCCGCGAAAATACCGAATGGCATTTCATGACCGGCGGCCAGTGGGTTTCACATCCGGGCAACGACGGCGTGAGGTATTCAGTGCACGTGGCCGATGCCTCATCGCCCATCGTGGAAGGGATCGAGGATTTTGACGTCGTTAGCGAGCAATATTACATGCACGTCGATCCTGCTGTGCGGGTGCTGGCGACGACGCGTTTCCCGACACCGGGCGTCGATGGGCCGCACACAACCAATGACGGCGTCAACATGCCGGTCGTCTGGACGAAGCGTTACGGCCAGGGGAAAGTCTTTTTTAATTCGCTTGGCCACAGCGCGGACATCGTGGAGAGCGAGCCGTGCCTGACACTGATGCGGCGGGGATTCGCCTGGGCGGCGAAGTGAAAATTGCGAATTTACGAATTTGCGATTTGGATTGGGTGATTGAACGTTTTGCCAATTGCGGTGAAGATTGTCTTTGAACCGATCGGTCCAATCGCAAATTCGCAAAATCACAAATTCATAAATTCCCCTCTTTCCCATGAAGCTTTCGCTGGCCGGCTGGAGCCTCCACCGACTTTTTCGTTCGCCGACGAATCCGCTGACGCTGATTGATTTTCCTGCGTTGGCGGCGTCGCGATTTGGTCTCGATGCGGTTGAGCTGAATTCGCCTTTCTTTGATTCCCGCGAGCCGAAATATATCCGGCAACTCGCCGCCGCCGCCGAGGCGGCGAAGGTGCGGCTGCTGAACATCGCGGTGGACGAGGTGGGCGATCTATCCGCCGACAACGACTTAGATCGCAGCCGCGCCGTGATGAGCTACGGCCGCTGGGTGCCAATCGCCGCCGAATTGGGATGCGTTGCCGTGCGCGTGAATACCGGCGGCATGGGGATCATCGATGTAACTAAGGCGCTGCTTTGCTGCGTCGACAGCTTTCGGCGATTGGCTGACTTGGGCGTGAAGCATGGCGTGAGCATTCTGCTGGAAAACCACGGCGGGCTGAGTGCGACGCCGGATCACATCATCCACATCATCGAGTCGGTGCGTTTGACCCACGGCAATACCGTCATTGGCACGCTGCCGGATTTCGGCAACTGGCCGGACGGCATCGATCGCCTCGCGAGCCTCGCGGCGATATTGCCATACGCCAAGGCGATGCACGCCAAGGTGCTGGAAGTGGATGACAAAGGGCATCATGCAAAGTATGACATTGGCGCGTGCGTAAACCTTGTCCGACAAAGCGGCTACGACGGATATCTGGGCGTCGAATTTGAGGGCAGCGGTGATCCGATCGAAGGCACGATGCGAGCTCTGGCACTGCTGAACGGGATGCTGTGAGGGGGAGATAAGGGACGAGGGGCGAGGGGCGAGGGTAAGACAATTTTTCTTTATTTAGCCCTTACCCCTTGCCCCTCGCCCCTCGCCCCTTTTTTTTCCCCCCTCATCAAGTCCGCGGAAGATATCAGCCGATTCTCGCAACAATTCCGTTGTTGAACCGTGGTAGTGCCTGAAGCTACGCTTCGGGCGACGTTTTCACTTCCGCGACCCGCGTTTGCATATCCAAGGATCGGAGAGATCAGAATGAATTTTGTCAAAAAGCGAACGGGCTTTTCGCTCGTCGAGCTTCTCGTGGTCATCGGCATCATTGCCGTGCTCATCGGCATTCTCCTGCCGACGCTCACAAAAGCGCGCAAACAGGCGAACAGCGTGGCCTGCAAGGCGAATTTGCATACGCTCGGGCAGTTCCTGTTGATGTATGTGAACGACAATCACGGGTGGTTATATCCCGTCGGCCCGGAAGACCCCCGTTTTCCCGGCAGTGGGCCGACGACCCTGGGAACCAACGTGCCTCCCGACAATCGTTGGCCGATGCACATGGTCAGCGAATACCACGAGCTGAAGCTCGCTCCGGTGCCAACTTACAATGCCGCTACTTACATCGCTAATCAAAGCACGTACGACCCGATCACTTATCCCGCTGAACCGTATACGCCGCGTACGCTCCGGTGTCCTGAAGACGAACAACCGTATGAAGCACACTCGTATGTCCTGAACAAACACCTGGCTGACCGCGCGATCAAGTACGGCAGCAAGAATTTCGGGCTGGAGACGGTGAGCGACGTCGTCGTCGCCGGCGAGAAGAAGACGACCGTTCGTGATTATTACATGGAACACGACGATTTCGATCGTGTCGTTGAACCTTACCGTCATGGCCTACAGCAAGGGTCGAACTACCTGAAGCTCGACTGGCACGTCGATACTAATCTCCCGGACGAAGCCAAGACCGGGATCGATCCATGGGATCTGAAGACGCCCGATCCGACAACGCAGCCGGGAACGTAAAGAGAGTCGGCTGTCAGCGGTCAGCAGTCGCGGTAAAAGAAATTTATTTGCTGCCGACCGCCGGCTGCCGCTTCTCGCCATGATGTCAAATCGCATTGAAATTGCCGGGCAGCCTAATCCCGTCCAGCGGCCGAACGGTCCGATGCGCCTCCGGCAGATCGCGGGCATTGTATTGCTCGTCTTGCTGCTGAGCGGAATCGGCAGCGGCGGATGGTGGTATTTCCATCGTGATCGACCGCCGACCGACGAGGTGCTCGTCGATATCACCCATGCTGATACGTTTGGCGGCGGACTCGGGCGACGGCTGAATGGATTGGCTCTGGCGACGCGCGGCGCACCCGCGCCGCCGACTGATCCTACCGCAATCCAAAATCAGAACGTGTTCCGCGTCGCCAATGCCCGGCTATTCATCAATCGCGTCGGTTCGACAACTGAATGGCGTATGCGCTTCGGATACCAGCCGAGCCTCATGGCGGCCGAGCAGTCGGCCATCGTGCTCGCGCGCTGGAACAGCCAGGCACTGAAGCTTTCTCCCGACCAGACGAAGCGGCTTGAAGCGCTCCCGGCGTTCAACGATCGCATGGTCGTTAGCGATGACGATCAGGCCGTGCTGAAAAAGCAGTGGAGTGCTCTCATCGCCGCGCAACCCAGCGCGCGGCCCGCCATGCGGACGGCAATCGAATCCACCCTTGCCGAGATCGCCAAGCGCAGTGAACCCGCGACTCGCGCCGCCATCGAAGATCGCATCAGGAAAGTGGAGTCGATCCTCACATCCGATCAACTGGCGAAGCTTGGAAAGAAGTAATCTTTCGCCTCGCGATTCGGCTACTATTTCAGCAAACGCCCCAAGCGATCCCGCCCACCGATGCACTCCACCGCTCTCGATCCCGACACGCTGCTCCTCGCCTACGCACAGGGCGCGTTTCCGATGACTGACCGCGATGGCACGACCCGCTGGTACACCGCTGACCCGCGCGGAATCATTCCGCTCGATGCGTTTCACGTCCCCAAAACGCTCGCCAGCCTGGTTCGGCAGCGGCGCTTTGACGTGCGGATCAATCACGACTTTGAAGCAACGATGCGCGCCTGCATGAACGCGCGGCCCGAGGGGACGTGGATCAGCCAGCAGCTCATCGACGCGTATCTCCAGCTTCACGACATGGGGCACGCCCACAGCGTCGAGTGCTGGCAGCGCGATCGCCTTGTCGGAGGCTTGTACGGCGTCTCGCTTGGTGCGGCGTTCTTCGGCGAGAGCATGTTTCACATTGAACGCGACGCGAGCAAAGTCGCGTTGCACGCGCTGGTCCAACGTCTACGCGAGCGCGAGTTCGAGTTGCTGGACGCACAGGCCTCGACGCCACACCTGGAGCGGTTCGGCTGCGTCGAAATCCGTGCGAGCGAATACATGAAGCGCTTGAAACGCGCGATCATGAAGCTGCGGCACTTTGATGGAGAAGAGGTAAAGGGGTGAAGGGCACGGGCGGAATCTTTCAGGCTGGCAAGCCAGGGCAACCGCATTCTATTAACTCCTCTCTCCGTACTCGGGGAGAGGCAG
>CAXSBN010000060.1:0-13792 GCA_964236135.1 uncultured Phycisphaerae bacterium | reverse complement strand
GCCCCTCACCCGACCTCTCCCCGAGTACGGGGAGAGGAGAAAAACGAAATCATCCAGAATGCGTTTGCCCTGGCCTAATTCGCTCCGTATTCGCGTTCGTGGATGCGTCATGCGCTGACCCGACATATCAGACAACCGTCGCCTCAAACGCTACAATATGGAAGCGCCGCCCCGCGGGTTCGAGCGTTATGTTACCCAGAGTGCAACCGTCGAGATTGACAGGCCTTCACGGGGCATGGATAACGGTCGCGGACTGAAATTGCTGGTGGCCTTAGCTCAGTTGGTAGAGCGCCAGGTTGTGGTCCTGGACGTCGCGGGTTCGAGTCCCGTAGGTCACCCTTGAGAAGCGGGCGGTCGGCAGTGGGCGGTGGGCAGTCAAGAACTGTTTTCCTGCCCACCGCCCACCGCCCACCGCCCACTGCCCACTGCCCACTCCAATGCTCTGCAAGCGCATCATCCCCTGCCTCGATGTCGATCGCGGGCGGGTGGTGAAGGGCGTGCAGTTTTTCGATCACGTCGATGCGGGCGATCCAATTGAGCAGGCGAAGCGTTATCAGGCCGATGGTGCGGACGAGCTGGTATTTTATGACATCACGGCGTCGCACGAAGGGCGTGCGATCATGGCCGATCTGGTGTCGCGCGTGGTCGAAGTGATCTTCATGCCACTCACCGTCGGCGGCGGCATTCGCACGCTTGACGATGCGACCCGGCTCATCCAGGCGGGCGCGGAAAAGGTGAGCCTGAATTCAGCCGCGGTCAAGAACCCGCAACTGCTGGCCGACGTTTCGCGAAAGTTCGGACGTTGCGCGACAGTGCTCGGGCTCGATGCGAACCGCATCCAAATCGATGGCCGCGAATCATGGCACGTGTTCGTGAACGGCGGGCGCGTGGATACCGGCGTGAAGGTAATAGACTGGGTGAAGCAGGCCGAGTCGCTGGGCGCGGGCGAGATCGTGCTGAACGTGATGAACGTCGACGGCACGCAGGCGGGCTACGATTTGGAGATGACGGCGGCGGTGAGCAATGCGGTAAATATTCCCGTCGTCGCCAGCGGCGGGGCGGGAAACCCGCAGGATATTTATGAGGTGCTCACGATCGGCCACGCCGATGCAGCGCTCGCCGCGAGCATCTTTCACTTTGGGAGGCATCCCGTCCCGGAAGTAAAGAGATTTCTCGCAGAGCGTGACGTTCCGGTGCGCATCGTCTGACCGCGTAGAGCCATCGCGTACTTGCGACGTTTTCACCATACATCGCGAGGACGCGACGGCTAAACGGTCGATCGTTGGCACACCGGACACGCGAACACTTTTCGCGATGCCAGCGTGAAGCGTTCGATCTCACCGTTGCACTGTGGACACGCATCCTTCTTGAAGATGCGAAAGAGTTTCTTGCGTGACAGGCGTGCGAGGGCCGCGTCAGTTTTCGGTAACGACTTGGCATCAATGGTGATGATGCGATTGTGTTTGACGCCAAGCTTCAATAATTCGACGGCGAGTTTCCAGAGTTTGTTGAACTGCGCTTTGGTGAGCTCGTTGCCTGGACGTTTCGGATGCACGCCGATGAGGTGCAGAATCTCGCTGCGATAAATGTTGCCGATGCCGGCCATCACCGATTGATCCATCAGCAGCAATCCGATCGGCGTTTTGCTGGCGTGGATTCGCTTCCAGGCTAGTGACGAATCGGCGTCGCCCCGCAGCGGGTCGGGTCCCAGCCGCGCGACAATCTCGTCGTACTTTTTCTTTGTCACGATCTCGCAGGTGTTCGGCCCGTTGAGATCGACCGTATGCGTCGCGCTCTCAAACCGCACGCGCACGGCGCCGCGCGGCTCGTCGGGAGGACTTTTCTGCGTGCGATACTTTCCAAACAAGCCGAGATGCACGTGCAAAATCAGGCCGCCGCTGAAGCGGTAAAACAAGTGCTTGCCGAACGCGTCGATCTTTCGCAACGTTCGCCCATCGAGCACGGCCGCCTCTTCTTCAAACCGGCCCTGCGGGCTGCTGACGTGCAGCTTCTGCCGGCCGATCGATTTATTCTGATCGTTCGCGAGGCGATGAATGGTATGGCCTTCAGGCATTTTCGTTTTTGGAGGCGGAGTAAACCGATTCGATCAACTCGATCGGGCAACCGATGTCACCGACTATCATCTCGCCCAGAAACTCTTTCGCGGCGGCGTGATCGAAACCGACTTTAGGCGCGACGAACGTCACCGTGTGCGTCGCCCGAATGCAAATGCCAGGCGTTTCACCGGAATTGCAATCCATCCCACTGGGTAGATCGACGGCCACGACGCGCGCATCACCGCGACCGGCGTTGATCGCGTCGATCGCTCGTGCGATCTCGCCTCGCGGCGCGCCGGTCGAACCGGTGCCGAGCAGCGCGTCAATGATGACGTCCGGTTTCGTGGCGGCGGCCTCTTCCACCTCGATCGCATCGAACACATCGAGGCCCATCGCGTCGACGATTTTCCAGTTCGTGAGCGCATCGCCTTTGAGTTTTCCCGGATCAAAGAGTGCGATGACATCGACGTGCTGTCCGCGATTATGCAACTGCCGCGCGACCGCCAGTCCATCGCCGCCGTTGTTTCCGCCGCCGCAGAAGATGGTGATGAATCGGCCGGTGTGATTGTTTAGTAATCGCTCAACTGTTTGCGTCACTACGCTGGCCGCGTTTTCCATCAAGATGATGCCGGGGATGTGGAATTCTTCGATCGAGCGTCGATCAATTTCGCGGAGTTGTTCGCGGGTGAGTTTGATCATCTTCGTCTTGCTCCTCTCTCCGTAACCGGGGAGAGGGCGGGAGAGGGGTCTTTTGTTGTGCAATCTACGCCTCGCGCGAAATCGAAGAAACCCCTCTCCCCGCCTCTCCCCGGAGTGCCGGAGAGAGGTGTCGTTTCTTGTAAGATCGATGCATGCTCATCCTCCTCACCAACGACGACGGAATTCATGCGCCTGGCCTGCTCGCAATGTATCGCGAGTTGACCAAAATCGGCGACGTTGAAGTTGTCGCGCCGGAGACTGTGCAGAGCGCGACCGGACATGGCGTGACGATTTCCACGCCGCTGCTGACGAGCAAGGTCACGATCGAAAACGGCTTCACCGGGACCGCGGTCGATGGCCGCCCGGCGGATTGCGTGAAGCTGGCGGTGTCGCAGATTCTCTCGCGCAAGCCTGACCTGGTCGTAAGCGGCATCAATCACGGCGCGAACGTCGGCATTAATGTGATCTACAGCGGAACCGTGGCCGCGGCGATCGAGGCGGCGTTTCTGGGCTTGCCGAGTATTGCGGTGTCGCTCTTGCTGCGAAATCATGTGCCGCCGAACCACTCGCGAGCGGCCGCGCTTGCGCTCGGGGCGATCAAGCAAATTCTGAAATCAGAGTTGAGCGGCGGGCAATGCATGAACGTGAATATTCCTGCGCTGGCCGCGAACGAACAGCCGACCGCGACGCGTTACGTTCGCCAATGCACGAGACCATGGGTCGATACGTACGAGCGCCGACAAGACCCGCGCGGCCGGGAATATTTCTGGAACAGCAGCGTGTTTCAATTAGCGGCTGGGACGGACAAAGACACCGACGTTGCAGCGCTGCGGGATGGCGCGATCACGATCACGCCGCTGCAGTTTGATTTGACGGATCATGAGTTGCTGAAGTGATGCAGTCTCTGCCACGGCGGCACACCCGTGACGCAGGTACGCTCATCGTGTCGTGGGCGGCCCGCGCATGCATTAAATTTCACACCGTGTCATTCGGATCAGAACTACCGACGAGGAAGATGCTATTCTTCCCGCTCTTCTTCGCATCAAACATGAGCGCGCGATCGGCGGCTTCGATTAATGCGTCGACGGTCAAAGCGTCGAACGGATAGACCGCGAGGCCGCCGCTGATAGTGAGCGTGCCTTTCCCGGTCGCGCCGAGCACGCCAAAATCCGGCGAGCTGACCAGGCGGCGGAATCGATCGCACACCGCGCGCACCGACGAAGGAACCCGCCCCACGCTGAGCGGCGCGGCGTTTGGATCGCGCGGCTGGCGAGGACCCTCTTTTTCCCAGAAGACGACCGCGAACTCATCGCCGCTGATGCGCGCCACCACGTCGTGCGGGCGGCAGCAGCGCTTCATCAGCGCTGCGGTCTGCTGCAGGATTTCATCACCCACGCCGTGGCCGTAACGGTCGTTGTAACTCTTGAAATTATCGATATCGAATAAAAGCAGCGTGACGGTGAATCGCTTGTCCTTGGCCTTGCTTAAAAGCTGGCCTAGGATGTGACGGAAGTAGCGGCCGTTATAAACGCCGGTGAGCTCATCGGTGATCGCGAGCTTTTGCATACGGCGGTGCCGGTCTTCGAGCGCTACCAGCCGCGATAAGGTCAGCGTCGTCTGCGCGAGCGCATGTCGTGCGGCGGTTTCCTCTTCGTCTCGCGCCACGATCATGTGAATCATGCCGGCGGCCTGTGACGACTCGACGCGCAACGCGTGCGACAACACGCGCATTCCGTCTTCAGCAATCGGAGCGGGCTTATCCGCCTCGGTGCGAATCAACTGAACCGCCGGCGCGATACGAGAATTAATTTGCTGAATGGCCGCGTTGGTGGCGGCCTGCGGATGCTGCAACATCGCATCGAGCACAATTTCCGCCAAGGGCAGCCCGGCGAGCGCCGCGATCCGCGTCGGCAAGCTTGTTCCCGGCAACGGCGGCAACGACGGGAAGCGCGCTTCGTCGTTCAACACATTTTTATCGGCGGTGAGCCGCAACGGCGGCGTGCCGAACATCTGCTGCAACTCGCTCGGATTAACCGGCGTGACGATGTAGTCGTCGCTGCCGAACTCCAACATTTTACGGCTGAGCGGTTCGAGCGTCGGATGGCCGAAGAGCATCAGCCGGCCGTCGCCGGCGAGCTCGCGCAACACTTTCACCGCCGCCTCGGGCCGGCGTTCGATCGGCTCGGCCGAGGCGAGCACGGCGGTGTATCCGCCGCCGTCCAGCTCACAAATGGCATCGAAGAATGAAGGCGCGACGGTCACTTCGGCGTTCGGGAGCACCATCGACAACGTGTGATGCACGTGTCGATCTCGATCGCCAATCAGAAGAATTCGTTCCGATGTCGTGGACAACATTTTATCGCTCGTCATTCACACTGCTCGGCGGCATGGAGGGCTGGTCCTGCAAGAGCGCCCGCAACTCATCAGCGGTCAGTACTGGCTCGCCCATCGCCAAGTCGTCTTCAATATCGAACGGATCGGCGGTGCCGGGTGTCGTCGGAGCATCAACGCGCGTCACGTGCTCGCCGGAAATTTCGGTTCCGCCGGCCATGGGATGCGGGACACCGTTCGTCGCCGGTTCGGGCGACCCATTGCCGATGCGGTGCAGCGTGCCGTCCTCCGCGAGCAGCCCATCCGCGCCAAGGCGCATGCCCTCAGCCAGCGACGCCGCCCGACCATCCGTCTGCGCCAGCCAAATTTCGACATGCGGCAGACGGCGCTTGATTGTCGCGATGATATTCAGCTCTTCGTGATACAGGCTCGCCAGGCTGAGGATGACATCCTGGAAGGCCAGCCGATGGCGGCACAGCTTGAGCATTGCGACATATGGGTCGTCGACGTAGTCGCAATCGTAGCCCTGCTGGCAAAGCAATTTGGCCGCTTCACCACAATGGGCCGGAGTTCCGACGACAAGAACACGTCCGCCTGGCCGACTGACTGGAAAACTTACACCTGACATCTGCATATTGCCCGACCACCGCTCGCACTCAAAAACGCATAAACATATTCAACGCCGAATCATAGCCCGCAGCGTACGTCGTGCAATCGAATCAATTGGTTCTGGACGTCGATCGAGTGGTCCTCGTCAAACGACCTTAGCGCGCATAACGTCTGCAACGGCGGCGAGGTGCGTTTCGGCGATCAACCCTGATCAACCCTCGCTTGACACGTGCGGCGGTTCGCCGACACTGTCCGGCTCGATTTTGCGAACCGCTGCCGTTTTGTAGCCGGTTCGTTGGAAAAAAACTGCCCTGAAGGAGCGGCAATGTCTGTCAAAATTGGTATCAACGGTTTCGGCCGCATTGGTCGTCTTTTCTTCCGCGCGGCGGCGAGAAATCCGAACATTCAAATCGTTGGCGTGAACGATCTGGTTCCAGCCGACAATCTCGCGTATTTGCTGAAGTACGACACCGTGCACGGCAGGTTTGACGGAGAGGTCAGCAACGAGGGTGAAACCGCGCTGAAGGTGAACGGGCACATCATTCCGACGACGGCGCTTCGCGATCCGACTCAGTTGCCATGGAAGGCAACCGGCGTGGATTACGTTGTCGAGTCGACGGGGTTGTTCACCGATTTGGAAGGCGCGCAGAAGCACCTGACAGCCGGCGCAAAGCGTGTGGTCATCAGCGCGCCAACCAAGAGCCCGGAGCAGGTGCCGACGTTGGTCATGGGCGTGAACCATGACAAGTTCGATCCTTCCAAGCACACCGTCGTGTCAAACGCATCCTGCACGACGAACTGCCTGGCACCGCTTGCCAAGGTGATGCACGAATCGTTTGGTATTGAGGAAGGCCTGATGACGACGATCCACGCCGTCACCGCCACGCAGCCGACGCAGGACGGCCCGAGTAAGAAGGATTGGCGGGGCGGTCGCAACGCTTACATGAATGCAATTCCCAGCAGTACCGGCGCGGCGAAGGCTGTGGCGCTGGCAATGCCTGAGTTGAAGGGCAAGCTGACGGGCATGGCATTCCGTATTCCGACGATGGATGTGTCGGCCGTCGATCTCACGGTTCGCACGAGCAAAGCGACGAGCTACAAAGAGATCTGCGCCGCCATGAAGGCCGCCAGCGAAGGCTCGTTGAAAGGGTTCCTCGGCTACACGGACGAAGAAGTCGTCTCGAGCGACTTTATCACCGATCCGCGCAGCAGCATTTTCGACGCCGGCGCGGGGATCGAGCTGAACGCCAACTTTTTCAAGCTCATCAGTTGGTATGACAACGAATGGGGCTACTCGAATCGAGTGGTCGACCTCATTACGCACATGGCAAAGAAAGACGGCTTAACGAAATGATGTTCCTGCTCCTCGCTTAGCGACTTCGGGTAGAGCCACAGCTCGCCAACATTTATCGGACGTCCTCCAAGCCCACCCCATCGGGGTGGGTTTTTTTTACGCGCGGAAAAATCGACGAAAGTTATCGGACGTGCCCATTTTACCGGGCAAAAGTTGAGGAAACGTTTATTGGACAATGCGCGCGATCGATGCCGATGTCATGCGCGTGTTTTTATCGACCTCTGAAAAAGTCGCCAGTCCTTTTGCTCCGCCGTCAGGTGTATTGGAAATCTCCCTTAGCCAGTTTGGGAGAAATGCTATGAAGGTCACGAAGCAGAAGAATCGGTCATCAAACCATGTTGTTGAGTTCTCAACGCTTGAAGCGCGGACGATGTACAGCCAGGTCAGCGCATCGGACATTGCCGCACCGGCGGGACCGGCGTTTTGCTGCTGCTTCGCGTGCATGATGGCACGCGCTGCCATCAATATGTCTGGCCCGGCGCAGCAGCGGGCGGCCGCATCGACGACGAAAGCGCAAAGCAGCGTCCCTGCAAAATCGATCCCGGTACTCAGCAGCTTGCCTGGCGCGAAGGCAACGATCTATCTCGATTTCAACGGTGAAGCGGCTCAGCATTGGGGTTCTTACAACGTTCCCGCCACCAATGCCTACAACGGTTCCTCCGACGACATCAAGGAAATCTGGACTCGCGTCGCCGAAAAATATTCGGCGTTTAATCTCAATGTCACGACCGTGAATCCCGGCACGTTCGACAACGGTAAAGCGTTGCATGTGATCGTCGGCGGCGATGGCGGCTGGTCCGGCCAGGTGTGCGGCGGCGTCTCTTATGTTGGCTCCTTCGCTAACTCGATGCCGAACGTCAACTTCGTTTTCTCCGACAATCTCGGCGCAGGTTTTCCGAAATATGTCGCCGAAGCGATCTCCCATGAGTGCGGCCACGCGTTCGGGCTGGAGCATCAAAGCGCGTATTCGACGAACTCGTCGGGTCAGGCCGTCGCGAAACTATCGGAATATAGTGACAACAGCGGCAACGTGAAGCTCGCGCCAACCATGGGCAACAGCTACAGCGCGAACCGCGGTCTCTGGTGGACGGGTTATGACAGCGACGGGTCGACTCAATCCGACATGTCCACGATCGCATCGTCGACAAACGGCTTTGGCTATCGCAAGGATGATTTCGGCAGCAGCCTCGCCACTGCGAAGAAGCTGACGCTCTCCAGTGGCCGCGCGACGGCGCATGGCGTGATCTCCTCGGTGACGGATAAGGACGACTTTGTCTTCACCGTCGGCAAGGGCAATGTCACCTTGAAGGTTCGCGGCACTGCTTTCGGCGGCGACCTTGATGCGACGCTCGCGATCTATCGCACCAACGGCAAGCTCATCGCCCGCGCGAACACCAGCGGCCTGGGCGAGAACCTCACCGTTCAAAATCTCGCCGCCGGCAAGTATGTGGCGGTCGTTTCCAGCCACGGCGGATATGGCGATGTGGGTCAGTACACCGTGTATGCCTACGGCGACCAGCCGGCCCCGGCAGCGGCGTCAGCTCCGATGGGCGGCACGACTCGTCCGAGCACGTCGATGTTCTCAAGCAAGCCGATCCAATCGCTTGCCAATGAACTTCTCGTGTAACTGTGGCATGGGCATCTTTGCCCATGTTCGACATACGCGTCGACAATTAAAAAAGAATACGGGCAGGGATGCCCGTGCCACGTAGATACGCTTCAGCGAATCGCATCGAACGACCGATAACCTTCATTGGACGCGCGTGATAGCGCGTTCGATGGAGGTTGTCGCGCATGAACGAGCAATTCGATCGATACTGCTGGTGCGGTTCAACGGACGAACTAACACCTTTTAACGAACATTACGCCCGCTGCGCGGCATGCGATTCACTTATCCTGCAGACCGCCCTGGCGCAACCTAAGCCGCAGGTGCGTAACGACGCGGATGATTTTTACGGCTGGCAATATTTCAACTCGTTTCAGCAAACACGGAATTCGTTTCCATCGCTGGCCGAACGCGCGCGGCTGGATTTGCCCGAGCGTTGCGCGTATTGGCTCAACGCACTTGTCGACTTTAAGCTCCCGCCCGCCAAGGTGCTGGAACTCGGCGCGGCGCACGGCGGCTTCGTCGCCATGATGCGGCAGGCAGGTTATGACGCGACGGGCTTGGACCTCAGTCCGGCCGTGATCGATGCGGCGCGTCACACCTTCGGCGTGCCGATGCTGCTGGGACCGCTCGAAGATCAATCCATCGAGCCGAACACCCTCGACGTCATCGTGTTGATGGATGTCATCGAACACCTTTCCGATCCGCTGGCGACGCTCGGCAAGTGCATGAGCCTGTTGAAAGACGACGGCTTAATCATTGTGCAAACGCCGCGCTATCGCAGTGACACGTCGATGTTGCAGCTCGTGGCGGAGCAGGATCGGTTTCTGCAACAGCTTCGCCCGGGCGAGCACGTACATTTGTTTAGCGAGGCGGCAGCGAGGCAATTGTTCAGGCGGCTGGGCGCGGCACACTTTGAAGCACTCGAACCGATCTTTTGGTTCTACGATCAGTTCTTCATCGTGAGTCGACAGCCGATTGCGCGGCTAAGCGACGAGCAGAAGTCGACATGGTTTGAAGGCTCAGTCGAGCGGCGATTCGTCCGCGCGATGCTCGACGGGGAAGACCGCTTCCGAAACCTGTTGGAAAAGCACCGCCGCGCCTTGAAAGAAAACGAACGACTTCAGGGCGAGTTACTAAGGTCGCGGATGTCGATCGAGCTGCGCCGCACCGCGTGAAGATGTTCACCGCTGACGAGAATACAGATCACCTCTGCTTCCCATCCGTCGGCTTCAATCTTCCTTGATATGGATGTGTCGCACACGGCGGGCAATACTTACGCCGGCAACGGTGCTTCCAAGCCCAGCGTTCTCCGGTCGGTCGACGGCGGTTCGACGGCCAGGACGTGATCGTTCCAAAATTCGTCGAACGTCTTTTCCAGCGAGTTGAGACCACTGCGCGAAATTGCGTTACGGCCCATGCGCGATCGACGCGCCGGGTCGGCGAGGATCAGGTCGATGGTGCTGGCCCAGACGCGCGTGTCGGTGCCGGGGAGGACTAATCCGGTTTCGTCGTGGACGACCGATTCCTTTGGGCCCCCCTCGTTGGAGACGATCGCTGGCAGGCCGGACGCCTGCGCTTCCATCACCACTTGGCCGAGCGTATCGGTGCGGGATGGGAAGACGAATAGGTCAGCGTTTGCGTAGAGCTTGCCGAGCTGTTCGTCGTTTCGATAACCGAGGAAATATGCAGGCGTGCCGGAGAGCTTCTTCTTCATCTCGGCCAGATATGGCCCATCGCCGGCAATGACCAACGCCGCGTCGTTTCGCGTGCGACATAGCTGCCGAAACGCATCCACCAGCAACGGCAGATTTTTCTCAACACTCACGCGGCCGCAATAAAGCAATCGAAGCGGCTCTTTGATGCCGAGCATGGAAAAGGCGGTCGCGTCGCGATGCGTCGAATTGAACTTCTGCGTGTTCACGCCCGCGCGGATCGTGCGGATGCGATCGTCGGCCACGCCGAGGTCGCGAAGGTTGAAGCGATATTGATTTGAGCGGCTAAAGACCGCGCTGGTTTCCTTGTAAAACCACTGCATGTACAACCCGGCCGCGTGGGCCATGCGGTGATCGCGCGTGAGCGAGTTCACGTACGCCGGGAAATCCGTGTGATACGTCGCCAGCAGCGGCACGCGTAGCATCTTGGCGGCGACCCAGCCGCAGAAACCCATCGGGCCGGGCGTGCTGACGTGGATCGCATCGAACTGCTGACGATCGGCCCATTCCAGGATATCGAGAAGCGGCGGCATGTTGAGCTTCAGCCCCGAGTAATATGGCATCTCGCGGCTCAGCAGCGGCACGAAATTCTTCCGTTGAAAATCGTGAGGCGTCGCGGGCAGTTCATCCGTGCAAGTGTGAATCATCAGCTCGCGCTTTTGTCGCGTCGCCTGCTCGCCCATATCGCGAATGAATCGGCCGACGCCGTTGATCTCATCCAGCGTGTCGGTAAATAGACCGACGCGCAACGTGTCGGCCGATTTGGTTTTGTGCTGTCGCGTGATTTCGCGAAGCAGATGCCGCTCTTTGTTCTGATGAAACACCGCGAAGTAATACGGGAGCATGACAAACTGCTGTGCGATCGAAGCGCCGATCGAATCGAACAGGCCGGTGAAACTGGCATCGTCGATGCTCTGGTTGATCGCATCCGCGACGCCCTTGAAAACATCGCGATTCACTTCGCTCATCAGCGAAAAGATTTCGCGATGCTCGCCGAGTGGGGGGAGGCCTTTTTCGAGCGTGGTGCGGAGCGCGGAATGATCGCCGTAATGCGAGATGGCCGAGCGAAGGAACAGCTTCTTCATGACGGCCGTGCCGGTGACGGGTTCGGGTGGTTTACGCGTGACGAATGACGCGATCTTTCGGCCCGTTTTCTTCGCGCGGTTTTTTGCAAACTGCGTTGCTATCTGAAGCGTTGACGGCGCGCCACGCTCGCCGACGATCATTTGCAGCACGCGGGTCGTGAAGTTCGGCCGACGCTGCGACGTCAGAATGTGATTCGTGTAATAGCGGACAGCCACGCTGTAAAACGTGTGCGCGAGCTTCGCCGCCGACCCGGCTTCGCCGCCCGGGCGACAATCACCTTGACGCAAGTGATTCAGCACATCGTCGACCGTGTTCGTGCCCGGCGGAAATTCCGTCCAAGTGCGGCCGATGTTCAGCAGGCCGTGGTCGTCGCTGCCGCCCGTGCGCGCTTTTTTCCAAGGCACTGGCCAGCGCGGCTGCAGGCCGTGCAGCTCGCTCAATCGCTGAATCTCATTCGCGGTCAGATTGTCGAGAAGCGGCTCAAACGCATCGCGATGCAATCCGCTATGCGCGCCGTTCAAACACTCGAAGCCTTTAAACAACAACAAGAGTCGTTCGACATGCCAGCGCTCGAGCTTGTCGTTTTGTCGATAAATCGGGTGGGCGACAGAGTGGGCGATCTGGTGCCGTTCGAGATAAGCCGCGACATCATAAATGTTCTCAGCCAGCTCCTGGAGCGCCTCGTGCTGATCCGGCGTGATGCCGTAAATCAGGACGTGCATCTTGCAGCGGTCTTCAGGAAACCAGCAGGTCAACTCTTCGCCGACCAGGACATTCGGCTGCGCGAGGATCGTGGTCACGCCGGCGATCGTGTCGTGATCGGTGAGGGTGACGAACCGCATTCCGCGCCGCTGCGCCTGGGCCACTACGTCGACCGGCTTGCTGTAACACTCAGGGCAATGAATCGCGTTGAGCACGACTTCGGCGGCTTTGTTCGACGCTTCAGAATGGCAATGCAAGTCAACGCGTACGCTTGGGGTTTCGCCGGTCATGGGTAGGGTGAACGTACTCATTCGTCAGCTAGGAATACTGGATTTTCATTGAAAACGCATTAGGGAATCGGCGTATTCTGAGACGTCCGATAACGTTGGCGTCATGCTTCAAGCGGTCGCGTTGGTAGTGCGGGCAAGGGTGTTGAGCGTGCTGGCCGAGGCACCGGAATCGATGGCGGCCGACGCCCTCTCCAAACCGTCCAGAAGATCTTTCGCAATGTTGCTGACCACCAAAGCGGCGGAGGCGTTGAGAAGAACGATGTCACGCGCGGGTGTGCGAATGCCGGAGAGAACCGACAAAATCGCGGCCGCACTTTGCGCGACGGTGTCGGCCCGCACGTCTTCGAGCTTTGCGATCGGGAGGCCGAGGTCGCGAGCATCGATCGTGAACGTGTTGATCTCTCCATCGCGCAATTCACTTACGCGCGTGGGCGACATCGTCGAAAGTTCATCGAGGCCATCGTTGCCATGCGCGATCCACGCCCGCTCGCTGCCCAGCTCGCGCAGCACTTCTGCAAACAATTCGGTGAGATGCGGCGAGTACACGCCGATCAGTTGATGCTTCGCGCCGGCCGGGTTGGTCAGGGGGCCGAGCAGGTTGAAGATGGTTGGGATGCCGAGCGACTTTCGGACGGCAGCAACGTGCTTCATGGCCGGGTGATGATGGCGCGCGAAGGCGAAGCAGATGTTCGCACGCTCAAGACACTGGCGTAATTGTTCTGGTGGTGCGTCGAGATTCACGCCCAGTGCTTCGAGCACATCCGCCGATCCCGAGCGCCCGCTGGCGGAGCGGTTGCCATGCTTCACGACGGTCGCGCCCGCGCTGGCCGCCACGATGGCGGCGGCGGTGGAGATATTGAACGTCCCCTTCACATCGCCGCCCGTGCCGCAGGTGTCGAGAATCGGGCCGACGGTGTGCGAGGTATCGATCGGCGAGACGCGCTCGCGCATGACGCTGGCGGCGCCGATGATTTCGTCAACAGATGCGCCGCGAGCATTGATTGAAGTAAGAAGCGAAGCGATGTCTGCATCGGACGATTCGCCCGACATGAGCGCAGAGAAGGCCGCGTACGCCTGTTCGCGCGACAGTGACGTTTTATCTGAATGAGTGAATTTCTTAGACTGCATCGAAGGAGAGCATCAAGACGCGAATTTTAAACGACGTTGCACGAACAGCGCAGTCCTGATTGGTTTTGAAGCGTCAGCGATCTGCATTCGCTGGCGCGATTGCTGAGTCGATCGTTCCGATCGAAGCGACGATGAGCACATCATCGCGCATGGGCAAGATGCCAATAGTGTCCGTAATCAAATCGTTATGAACTTAACACAATCTTAACTTGCGC
>CAXSBN010000059.1:0-14192 GCA_964236135.1 uncultured Phycisphaerae bacterium | reverse complement strand
CCCTGCCTCTCCCCGAGTACAGGGAGAGGAGTTAATAGAATGCGGTTGCCCTGACGTCGGCGGTCGTTCTAACATCGACACGTGCGACCTTCGCATTTGACCCGTCGACGTCCAATCGTTCAAGCAATTTCTCGGCCGCGCGCGACCGCTGCCAGAATCGAAGCGGAAGCAGATAAAGGTCGAAGCTCATTGCGGGTCGCCGGGTGAAATAACGGATCAACGTTCAATGGCCGGGCGGGCGCTGAACAACTGCTCGAACTTCCATGAACCGCTGTGCCCGGCCGGTCCACTGCGGCGGGTGGTTATGCAGCACTTGCCGACCAAGCCTGCTCGAAACCTTCGATCCACTCGACGACTTTCGCCGAGATGTTGAGCACGTGGGCCTTACGCAGCAAACGCCACGACTCAGTCCGCGCGTCGTACTCCAGCACGTGATACTCACGACCGCACGCGCGCCATGACGTGCAAGGTGCCTGGTTCGGAGCAGCATCCCCCACGCGATTCCTGCTCGGCGACGGAGTTCAGCGGCCGCGGCGTCGAAGGACTCGTAGGGACCGTCTTGCTCGCAGTGGATCTCGTCCTCGATGTAGATCGCCCCGTGCTGCATAACATCTCATTCACTTGCGCCGTTATCCGATTGCACGATGCGATCGGAAGATGAAAGGGCGCACAACGTAAGTCTGTCAAACCAATCAGATCGTCGCAAGTCAATTATTCAACACGCGGATTCTTACGCACGCTAAACCATCTCCACGAACCGCCCCTTCAAATCTTCATACAGTTTTGCATATACACGATAGCGCGGTTCGTACGCTTTCGCGCTGGCCTTGCTTGGCTTCGTATCCGCGACCGGTTTCACACACGCGCGGCAGGCTTCTTCGACGCTTTTCCAGGCGCCGGTGCCGACGCCGGCTAATAGCGCGACGCCGTAGGCGGGGCCTTCGCTGGCGTTGGTTTGGATGATTGAGGCATTGAAGGTGTCGGCCTGGAGGTGTCGCCAGAAGTCGGATCTCGCGCCGCCGCCGCTGGCGCGGACTTGTTTCACAGTGCCGGTCATGTCGCGGATGATTTCGAGTGCGTCGCGCATGCCGTAGGTGACGCCTTCGAGCAGGCTGCGGATCATGGCGGCGCGGTTGCTGCGGATGGTCAGGCCGATCCATCCGCCGCGCGCGGCCGGGTCGGGATGCGGGCAGCGCTCGCCGGTGAGATAGGGCAGGAAGAACAACCCTTCACATCCCGCCGGCGCGGTCGCGGCCTCGGCAACGAGCAACTCATACGGATCGGTGTTCGATCGCTTCGCGGTTTCGACTTCGATTTGAGCCAATTGATTGCGGAACCACTGAAAGCTCCCGCCGGCCGACAACATGCAACCAAAGATGCACCATTTTCCGGGCACGGCGTGGCACATGGTGTGAACTCGGCCGAGCGGATCGCGCGCCGGCGCATCGGAGTGAGCGAACATCACGCCGCTCGTGCCGATCGTGCTGCTGACGATGCCGGGCGCGACGATGCCGTTGCCCACCGCACCCGCGGCCTGATCACCCGCGCCGCCGACTACGGGAATGCCCGCGACGAGGCCCATCGCCTTCGCGGCCGATGCGGTGAGCGTGCCAGTCACTTCCGGCGATTCAACCACGCGTGGCAGCAGCGATTCATCGAGCTGCAATTCGGAAAGCAATTTCTTCGACCATTTGCGGTTGGCGACATCAAGCAGCAGCGTGCCGCTGGCATCGCTGACTTCGCTGACATACTCGCCGGTCATGCGAAGGCGGATGTAATCCTTGGGGAGCAGAACATGTTTGGTTTTCGCGAAGGTTTTCGGTTCATGATTTCGCAGCCAGAGAATTTTCGGCGCGGTGAAACCGGTCAACGCGGGATTGGCGACAAGATCGATCAATTTCTTCCGCCCGCCGACCGCGGCTTCGATCTGGGCGCACTCGGCGACCGTGCGTTGGTCGTTCCACAAAATCGCCGGTCGAAGCGCGGGATAATCATCGCCCGCTTTTTCCGCGCCGAGGAAGACGCTGCCGTGCATCTGTCCCGATAGGCCGATGCCGCTGATGTCGGTTGGCTTTACGTTTGCCTTAGCGACGACCGCACGCGTCGCGGCGCAGCTGGCCCGCCACCAATCGGCAGGGTACTGCTCCGACCAACTCGGTTTTGGGGCAAATTGTTCGTGAGACGCCTCCGCGATAGCGAGCACGCGGCCCGTCTCATCATCGCAGATGAGCGACTTCGTTCCGCTCGTGCCGATATCGATCCCGAGCAGGTATGCCATTAAATGCACCGTAATGTGGCAACGGGTCGGGGTGCCCCCCGATCGTAACTGCGGGATAATATCGTTTTTCGGTATTCGTGGCGCGGTGGTGTGCCGGCGCCTGATGGATTACATTGCGATGCTCATGAAGCTGGACGAGTTGGCCGCGAAGATTGACGCCACGATTGTTGGAGGAGACGGGTCGACGGAAATCACCGGCGTGGCGCCGCTGAAATCCGCGATGGCAGGACAGATCGCATTTCTGGCTAATCCGAAGTACGCCGCCGAGCTTGAAACGACCAAGGCGTCGGCCGTGATCGTTCACCACCGCGTCGCGGCCGAGCGGTTGATTCTCCTGAAGACCAAGGATCCTTACTACGCGCTTCGCCAGGCTGTTGTGCTGCTGCATGGCTTTCGCAAGCATCCGTTCACCGGCGTGCATCCGGATGCGCATGTCGACTCCACCGCGACGATCGGCGAGAATACCGTCATCTACCCCGGCGTGTACGTCGGTCCCCGGGCGAAGATCGGCCATGATTGCGTGCTTTATCCAAACGTCTGCGTCTACGACGACACGCGCATCGGCCACAACGTCATTATTCATTCCGGTGCGAGCATCGGCGTCGATGGGTTCGGCTTTGCCACGCATCAGGGTGTGCATCACAAGATTCCCCAGATCGGCAGGGTGGTAATCGAGGACGATGTTGAGATCGGCGCGAACGTAACGATCGAGCGCGCGGCCCTGGAGGAAACGTTCGTCGGACAAGGCACTAAGATCGACCAGCTCGTCGTCATCGGGCATGGCTCGCGCATCGGGGCGCACTGCCTGCTCGTCGCCCAGGTCGGCATCGCCGGCAGCGTGACGATCGGCCATCACGTGGTCATCGGTGGACAGGCGGGGATCGCGGGGCATTTGAATATCGGCGACATGGTGCAGATCGCGGCGCAGAGCGGCGTGATGACCGACATCGACGAGAAGAGTACGATGATCGGCTCGCCCGCCATGACCGCTTTGCATGCGCGGCGCGTCTACAGTCTGTTTACCAAGCTGCCGGAGCTTTCCGAGCGATTGCGTGAAGTCGAGCGACGGCTCGAAGCGCTCGATGAAAGCGAAAGCGAAATAACCTAGAGTTCGAATTGCCGGCACGGGCGGGACACCCGTCAGACCAGCGACTCACCTGTATCACGGGCGTCCCGCCCGTGCCTTGCCATCCACGATTCATTATGCCGTTACTGACGCTTTCCAACATCGAAAAAAACTTCGGCCAGCGAGCGCTGTTCGCGAGACTCAACTTTGAAATCGAGCGCGGCGAGCGCGTTGGTCTGATCGGCGACAATGGCGCGGGCAAGAGCACGCTGTTCAAGATGATCACCGGCGTGCTAACTCCGGAAGCGGGCATCGTCGCGGTAAATAAATCCACGCGCATCGGCCACCTCGAACAGGATCCGGTGTTTGATGCGACCAATACCGTGATGGATGAAGCGGAGCTTGCCTTTGCGGATTTGCATCGGCTGGCGCATGAGCTGCGGCATCTTGAGCATCTGATGGCCGAGGAGACCGGTAGCGCGCTCGACAAGACGCTCGAAAAATATACCGACACGCAGCACGATTTCGATCTGGCCGGCGGATATGCGTGGCAGCACAAGCTCGAGGCGACGCTGCTTGGAGTCGGGCTGGATCGCAGCTTCTGGGAACAGAAAGTCGGCACGCTTTCGGGCGGACAGCGCTCGCGATTGGCGCTGGCGAAGTTGCTGGTTGCTTCGCCGGAATTGCTGCTGCTGGATGAGCCGACGAATCACCTTGACTTGGCCGCGATTGAGTGGCTGGAGAATTACCTGCTCGAGTTCGACGGCGCGGTGCTGCTCATCAGCCACGACCGCTATCTGCTCGATCGTCTCTGCACGCGCATCGTCTGGCTCACGCGCGGGCAGTTCAACAGCTATCCCGGCAACTATTCCAACTACGTCGAGCAGCGCAACATTCAGGAATTGACGCAGGCAAGGCATCACGAAGAGCAGCAGGCGGATATCGAAAAGCAGAAGGAATTCATCCGCCGGTTCGGCGCGGGGCAGCGATCGAAGGAGGCCAAAGGGCGCGAGAAGCGATTGAATCGATTGCTCGCCAGCGATGCGATTGTGCAGGCGGTCGATACGAAAAAGCACATCAAGCTTTCGATCGATACCGATCAGCGCGCGGGCGATCAGGTGCTGGGCATTCGCGAGCTGAGCAAATCGTACGACGGCCGCGACTTGTGGAAGGACGTGAAGTTCGACGTTCGACGCGGCGATCGAATCGGCATCATCGGCCCGAACGGCAGCGGAAAGACGACGATGCTCCGCGTCCTGCTCGGTCAGGAAGATGCCGATGCGGGCAAGATCAAGTGGGGCGCGAGCCTGAAGATTGGCTATTACGATCAGCGGCTGAACGACTTCGATCCCGATAATACGGTGATGGAAGAATTGCGGGCCGACCGACCGGACGAGCGCGATCAGGTGCTGCGCGATGCGCTGGCCTCGATGCTGTTCCGAAACGACGACGTCCACAAGCGCATGGACTTACTCTCCGGCGGTGAGCGGGCGCGTGTCGCGTTGGCGGAATTATTGCTTGATAAGCCAAACGTGATTTTGCTCGACGAGCCGACCAATCACCTCGATATTCCGTCGTGCGAAGCGCTGGAACGCGCGCTACGCGATTTCAACGGGACAATCCTCTGCGTCAGCCATGATCGGTATTTCCTGGAAAAAATCGTCGGCCGACTTTTGGTGCTTGATCCTCCCGGAATTATGGACTTTGATGGAACCTATCATGAATGGATTGAAAAACATGGCGTTGGCGCGAAAACCGTCGACGGCGCGGCCGGCCGTCGCGTAAGCGTCGCGCCGACGAAGAAGGTTGCAAATCGAGCCGAGTCGCCCAAGCCGCCAGGTAAATCGAAAAACGACAACCCCTTTTCCCGGCCGTTTGGTCGATTAAGTAGACCCGACCTGGAAAAGCAGATCACCGAAACAGAGATGTCTCTTCAAATTTGCCAGGATAGCTTAGGCAATGGCGACGTTATAAAAAATGCAACTCAATCCAGACGAGCGCGTGAAGAGTATGAATCTTTATCGGCTAAGCTAAAGGGACTTGAACAAGAGTATTTTGCCCGCGAAGAATGATTTCGATAGGAAACACACCCATGAAACTGAAGCAGTGGGCCTTACTCGTACTCCTGTTTGTCGCGACTGGTTTGTGGGGTCGAGCGCCCGCCACCCAGCCCGTAGCGGACACCTCGCCGGCGGGTTCTTCCGCAGACGTCAACTCGTCTTCCGGATTGCAGATACGGGCCATGGAAGAGTTCAACCAGGGTCGTTTTGACGCTGCGCTTCCGCTGTTGAAAAAGCTTGCGCTGAACTTCAAAAGTGAGCCGGACCAATACGAGCAGGTGCAGGAAAAGATTCGGGTCTGTGAGCGGAATATAAAAGCAGCCACAATCGCGAAAAATACCCCTGCCCAGCCACCGGCGCCGCCGACCGCTGCCGATCAGCGCAAGGCGCACGAAGCGCCTAAACCGGGCGAGATGCGTGAGCTTGAAATCAAGGAACTTGGCAACTTCGATTACGACGCCGAGAAGGGCGGCGGCATTCCAACCGATGTAAAAGCATTATCTGGCATGAACATCAAACTCCACGGCTTCATGATCCCAATGGACCAGGCCAGCAGCATCACGCAGTTTGCGTTGGTTCCGAGCCTTTTTTCCTGCTGTTTCGGACAACCACCTGCCATCCAGCATACGATTATCGTTCACACGCCGGCTGGGAAGGGCGTAAGCTATTACCCGGACGAGATCGTCGTGCAGGGTAAGCTGTCCGTGGACGAGAAAAAGGAAGATGGATTCATCGTCAGTGTTTTTGAAGTGAGTTGCGACAGCGTGAAACCCGCCGCAAAGTAATTCGCCCGTGACTTACTTTGCAAGAAGCGAGGAGAGCCATGACGACTTTTACAACCTATCAGCCCTCGATGAGGCCGACGAAGCGATCGAGTGTATTCACTTGGCGCATGGCCGTCATCGTCGCGATTCCGCTGCTGATTATCGGTGCAATGCTTCACGCGTTTCTTGAGCCGGATGTGAAAGATCTCGGGAACGGCTGGAAGGCGGTCGATCTGAAGTGGATGAGCAGCTTCAATTTTCCGCAGGCGAGTGGAACGATGGCGGACATCCCTCAAGATCGACGCGAGCTTGATGGTCAGAAAGTCGTTTTATATGGCGAAATCTGGCAGCCGAACGAAGCGGGAAACGGCAAGCTTGATTCCTTTCAGTTGTGTTATTCGATCACCAAGTGCTGCTTCGCCGGCCCACCGCAGGTACAGCATTTTGTGCAGGCCGTCGTCCCGGCGGATGTCACCGCGTATTCCTATCCCAATCTCGTAAAGGTCAGCGGAATACTGCATGTCAAAGCGCAATATGATGCCGAGGCGAAGAAGGTGATGAAGGTTTACAGTCTCGACGTTGCTGGCGTGGAACCAGCGGGTTGATCGGTTTCCAGCGCAGCTTGAACTCGGATTCCGGTTTGATTCACCGAATTATCCCGTGTCGCGTTTCGCCCGGTTTGGTATCGATCGCATGAGTGAGGACGCGACGAAAAGCGCAGGCGTCGGCAAAGCGGTCGAGACGATGCGGACGGACTACGGCCGCAGCACGCTCGACGAGAGCAATGTGGCGGCGGATGCGATCGGGCAGTTTTCGCGATGGTTCAACGAGACGATCGAAGCGAAAGTCGCCGAGCCGAATGCGATGACGCTCGCCACCGTCGATGCCTCGGGCGCGCCGTCGGCGAGGATCGTTCTGCTACGCGGATTCGATGAGCGGGGGTTTGTTTTTTACACAAATTACGACAGCCGCAAAGGAAGCGAGTTGGCGGCGAACCCCCGCGCGGCACTCTGTTTTTTCTGGCAACCGCTGGAGCGGCAGATCCGAGTGGAGGGAACAGTCGATCGAGTTGATCCGGACGAAAGTGAACGCTACTTTCAATCCCGTCCCATCAAATCGCAAATCGGAGCCTGGGCTTCGCCCCAAAGCCGGACGATCGCATCGCGCCAAGCGCTTCAAACGATGCTTGCCGATGTGGAACAGAAGTTTGGCGAGCGGGAAGCGCTGCCGTTACCGCCGAACTGGGGCGGCTATCGTCTCACGCCGACGGCCATGGAATTTTGGCAGGGGCGCCGTTCGCGCCTTCACGATCGGATCGTTTATCGCCGAGCCAACGCAGGGCGTTGGTCAATCGAACGTCTAGCGCCATAAGTCGATCTTGATTCACCAACGTTAGCTCGAGTGGAATAGATCTTTCGGTCGTGCTCCGTGAACGAACAGGATTTTAGAAAGGTGCGGGAAGCGGTACAATCGTCCCATGCAGCTCACAGCCAGAGGCCATTTTCGCGGCATGATTGTGATCGCGGCATTGATGATGCTGCTGCTCCAAACCGCGTGGAGCGCTCCTCGGAAATCAGCAGCATCATCGAAGCCAGCCGGTGATTGGAAAAAACTGACGTCGAGCAGTGGCGCCGCCAAGAGCACGCCGAAGTATGTGAAGTTTCAACCGACGACGTCGCACTTTCGCGTACGGCTCAATGCCGGCGTCGCCGTCAATGCCGGGCCGAGCGCATCGGCGGCGACTATTCGAGTCGCCCTGATGTCGGCCAGCGCGCTGGACATTGACGGCAAACCCACGAATTGGATGCAGCTCGATACGCTGGTTCACGGCGAGCCGAACGTGACCATCACTAAAGAGTTCGATGGCGGCGGCGCGGATCAAAATGGCGTGGTCAAATGGTTCGCGATTCAAATCACCGGCCAGGCCGCGCGTTACGAGGTAACGATCGAGCAGCTTGAAGGGAAACCGAAGGGCGACGACGTCGATCCGAAAGACGATTCGGACGGAGCAAAGGGCGATAAGCCGGACAACAGGCGAGCCGAATGAATGAGCCGGCATCGACGGTCTTCGATCGCGTCGGACGCGACGGAATCATGCGGCTTTCCGCCGCCTTCTATCGACGCGTGGCGGCGGATGATTTACTCGGAACGATTTATCCGCGAGATGACCTAGAGGGCGCGGAAATGCGGCTGGCGAGTTTCCTGATTCAACGGTTCGGCGGGCCGGACGATTATTCGCAACAGCGAGGTCATCCACGGCTCCGCATGCGGCACGCACCCTTCGCGATCGATCGCGATGCGCGCGATCGCTGGATGCACTTGATGGCCGCGGCACTTCGCGAATGTTCATTCGAGGCCGATGTCAGACAACAGCTCATCATCTACTTCGAAGATGCCGCGACTTTCATGATCAATCGATGACCAAGCTCTCCATCAACGTCAATAAAGTTGCAACGCTTCGCAACACCAGGCCGCTGAATATTCCAAACGTCGTGGGCGCCGCGATGCGTGCGCTCGACGCCGGCGCTCACGGAATCACCGTTCATCCCCGACCGGACGAGCGGCACATCCGTCCCGCCGACATGAAAGAGTTGGCGACGATGCTGACGGCGTCCAAATACAAGGAGGCTGAATTCAATATCGAGGGCAACCCGTTTCACCGCTACATGGAATACGCCCGGGAATATCGTCCAACGCAATGCACGCTCGTGCCGGATGATGAAGCGCAATCGACCAGCGATCATGGTTGGAACCTTTCACGTGATGCCGGCCGACTTCGGCCGATCATTGCGGAATTGCGTTCACTAAAGTGTCGCGTCAGCTTGTTTGTCGATGCAGAGCCGACCCAGATGAAGATAGCCGCGGAGCTTGGGGCCGATCGCGTCGAGCTTTACACCGAGCCATATGCGGCCGCCGTTGCGCGGGACGACTTTGCCGACACTTTGGAACGCTTCGCCGACACCGCCAGCGCGGCCGGCATGGCGGGGCTGGAGGTGAACGCGGGGCATGATCTGAACCTCAGCAACCTGCCGCGTTTGCTCGAAGCGTGCCCAGCGATTGTCGAGGTTTCCATTGGCCATGCCCTTATCGCCGATGCGCTCATCTACGGCATGACCGACACCGTGCGGCTTTATCTTGAAGCGATTCGCGGTTATCCCACCGATGCCTGATCCCTCGACCGTCCGCGTCACGCCATGCTTTCATCCGATTCAATTGAAGACTCGCCACGGGATCCGAACGCGTTCTGGCAGGACCTGCTCTGTGTCGCGATCGGCGCGCTGATGATCCTCTGCGTCAGTGGCTATCAGTTCGGCCGCGGAAACCACACGGTATATTTGCTCGATGCACTTCGGCTGAACGATCCGACGCTTTTCTCGAATGATTGGTTCGTCAGCAGGACGCTTCAATACCACGCGGTCTTCTCACGCGTCACGGCCGCATTGCTGCACGCCGGCGTGCTGAAGCAGTCATTCCTCATCGGGTATCTGCTGCTGATCGTAATTTGGAGCGCCACGTGGCTTGGCCTCACGCGAGCTCTCGGCGGATCGCGTGCCGCGTTCCTGCTGTCGATCGTCCTGTACGAGCTGTCCGGCGCGGGCATCGCGCTGGGCGTCTATCAATTTCTGCAAGACGGATGTTTCCTGCCGAGCAATGTGTCGAACGTTGCAATGCTCGCCGCGTTTTATTGCTGGATCGTCAACCGCCGCGCGTGGGCCGGCGTTTGGTTCGGGCTTGCCGGCTTATTTCATCTGAACTACGCGGTTATTTCGGTGGGTGCGTGGACGGTGTTGAGTGGCTGGCTCTGGTGGGATGCGCGAAAGTCGCGCGCTCCAAATCCGCTCAACCGATACTGGTGGATCGGCACGATCGCGGCGATGGTGCCGAGCCTGTTCAACGTCGGCATTGCGCTTCTGGTGAAGCTCCATGAGAGCAGCGACGCGATGCCGATGAGCGAGTTTGTGGACGTCTACGTGCGCTTTCGCCATCCGCACCATTTCGATCCGCTTCATTACCCGGCTGCGCTATGGATCGCGTTCCTCTGGCCCTTGCCGATCGCTTTTGCAACGTGGCGAATGCTTTGGCGTGAATCCAGCGGACGACCTTCGCAACGGGCGATCTTGCAGGAGACGGCGAAGATTTTCATTCTGATGCTCGCCTTGCAAATCATCGCATTTCTCTTCGCCGGCGTGTGGTTCGTCAGCGAGACACTGGTTCAGCTCATGCTTTGGCGATTCAGCGTTTATGTCAAGTTGATGTCATGTGTTGCGGCCGCCTGGCTGATCTGCGATTCGAAAATTCTAAAAGCCTCCACGCGAGCCACGATTCAGGTTTTCATTCCTGCGGCATTTATGATCGCGTTCGCACTGGCAATGTCTTTTTCCGCCCGGCCGTTAGACGAGTCGGTGTATGGCGGAAGTTCCGTCGTCGCGCTGCACGCGGTCGCCACGCATTGGCGGGCCATTCTGCTCTTCATTCTTCTCAGCACACTTCCGGCAATTTTCACCTTTATGCCCAGCATTTTTAGCGGCTCGCGAGCGCGACAAGTTTCATTGGCGGGCATGTCGATGGTGTTGCTGATCGCGTTCTTCGGCTGGTCTCGTTGGCTGGGCTGGGGCATGACGCCTGAGAGCGTCGACTCCGACTACCTTCGAATGTGCGACTGGGCCCGCACGAATACGCCGAAGGACGCGGTCTTTCTGGTCCCGCCGGCTGAAACGGCATTCCGACTCGAAGCCCAGCGTTCAATTGTGGTGAACTATAAGCATGTGCCGCAGCTCAGCGCCGAGCTGCTGGAATGGCTGCGGCGGCTGAAAGATGTGCTGGGCGTCGACGAGGTGAATACTTTTCCGCGCGATTACGTGAAGACGATGAATGCCTTGAACGCAAGATATGAGTCGCGATCGCCGGACGATCTGATGGCCGTCGCAAAGCGATGGAACGCGCGGTTTGTCGTCGTCGATCACTCCTGGGGCGAGTCGTCAAATTCGATGCTGGCGTATGGAGACGCGATGACCGGCTATTTCGTGTACGACCTGAATCGCCGATTGTCTTCAGCTCAGTGAACCGCCGCTTCAGTTTCGAAGCAGGCGGCGAAGGACAGTCTGCAAGATGCCGCCGTTCCGAAAATATTCTAATTCGACGGGCGTATCGATTCGGCAGGTCGTCATGAATTCGATCGGCTCGCCTTCGCGGCTGACGACTTTCACTTTGACCTCCTGCCCCGGCTTGAGGGTGTCGTCAATCTGAATGTCGAACGCACCCAGCCCGGTCAGGCCAAGCGCGTTGCGGTTCTGACCTCTCTTGAACACCAGCGGCAATACGCCCATGCCGACGAGGTTGCTGCGGTGGATGCGCTCGAAGCTCTCGGCGATGACGGCTTTCACGCCGAGCAGGAACACGCCCTTGGCGGCCCAGTCGCGGCTGCTGCCCATGCCGTAATCTTTCCCGGCCAGCACGACCAGCGGTGTGCCGCTCGCGATGTATTTCACCGAGGCGTCATAAATGGACATCACTTCTTCGCCGAACTCGCCGGCCGTCCCGAGATAGCGCGTCACGCCGCCCTCCGTGCCGGGGGCGAGTAGATTACGCAGACGAATATTCGCAAAGGTGCCGCGCGTCATGACGCGGTCATTTCCGCGTCGGCTGCCGTAGCTGTTGAAATCGACGGCGGTGACTCCGTGATCGATCAAGAATTTTCCCGCCGGGCCGTCTTTCTTGATCGCGCCGGCCGGCGAGATGTGGTCGGTGGTCACGCTATCGCCGACCATCGCCAGAACTCGCGCGCCGCTGATTGATTTGATCGGGCTCGGCTTTGGCGCAAGGTCGGTGAAGAAGGGCGGCTCCTGGATGTAGGTGCTGGCCGGATCGAAGTTGAACAGTTCGCCGCCTTTGACGGGGATCTTGTTCCACTCCTCATTTTTCTCGCCGACGTTTCCGTATTCTTCTCGGAACATCTCGGGGCTGATGCTCGCGTTCATGACCGATGTAACTTCCGCCTGCGTGGGCCAGATGTCTTTCAGGAAAATCTTTTCGCCTTTGCCGTTCTTGCCAATTGGCTCGTCCATGATGTTGACGTCCATCGAACCGGCCAGCGCGTAAGCCACGACCAGCGGGGGGCTGGCCAGGTAATTTGCTTTGACGTGCGGATTGATGCGGCCTTCAAAATTTCGATTGCCGCTCAATACGGATGCAACAACCAGGTCGCCGCTGTCCACCGCGCCGGCAATCGCTTCCGGCAGCGGGCCGCTGTTGCCGATGCAGGTCATGCAACCGTAACCCGTGGTGTTGAAGCCGAGCTCATCAAGATATCCCTGCAGGCCCGCCTTCTTGAAATATTCGGTGACGACGCGCGATCCTGGTGAAAGACTGGTTTTCACAAAGGGCGGAACTTTTAAGCCGCGTTCAACGGCTTTCTTTGCGAGCAGTCCTGCCGCGATCATCACGCTGGGATTGCTCGTATTCGTACAGCTGGTGATCGCCGCGATGACGACATCTCCGTGCGTCAACTTCACCCATTGGTCATCCATGACGGCAACGGCACTGCCCGCGTGATCCTTTAAGTGTTCCGTCGTCGCGGCCTCGCGATCGTCTTCGTTTTCGCCAGTAGCTCTATTCACCATTGGAGTCACCGGCGCTTCGGCGCTCCAGCGATCCAAACGGGGCGTCGCGCTTTCGCCGACATCCTTTTTGAACACGTCGACGAGCGTGGATCGAAAATTCTGCTTAACGCCGCGCAGCTCGATGCGATCCTGTGGCCGGCGAGGCCCGGCAACGCTTGGCATGACTGTGCCCAGGTCCAGCTCAAGTGTCTCGCTGAACGTCGGCTCGTGATCTTTTTGCCGCCAAAGCCCTTGTTCCTTGCTGTATCGTTCCACTAGATCGATCTGATTCGCATCGCGGCCGGTAAGGCGCAGGTAGGCGAGCGTCTGATCGTCGACTGGGAAAAAGCCGATCGTCGCGCCATACTCCGGAGCCATGTTGGCGATCGTCGCTCGGTCGGCGACGGACATACTGGAAAGTCCTTCACCGAAAAACTCGACAAATTTTTCAACCACGCCGTGGCTGCGAAGAATTTGGGTGACGGTGAGCACCAGATCGGTTGCGGTCGAACCTTCCGGCAGCTTGCCATGCAGCTTAAAGCCCACGACCTGAGGCATGACGATGTAAATCGGCTGGCCGAGCATGCACGCTTCGGCTTCGATGCCCCCGACCCCCCAGCCGACCACGCCAAGGCCGTTAATCATTGTGGTATGTGAATCGGTCCCGACGAGAGAATCGGGAAATGCCACGCCCTTGCGGGTCTGAACGACGTTCGCGATGTATTCGAGATTCACCTGATGCACAATCCCCGTCGCGGGCGGAACAACCGAAAAGTTGTCGAAGGCTTTTTGACCCCATTTCAGAAATTCGTAGCGCTCGCGGTTGCGCTCGAATTCCATTTTATTGTTATTCAGCAGCGAGAACTTCGAGCCGAAATCATCGACCTGAACGGAATGGTCGATGACCAGATCGACCGGCACAAGCGGATTGATCTTCTGCGGGTCGCCGCCCGCGCGTTTCATGGCTGCCCGCATCGCGGCAAGGTCGACCACGCATGGCACGCCGGTGAAATCCTGCAATATGACACGCGCGGGCTTAAACGGAACCTCGACATTTCCAGGTTGCGTCGCATTCCAGCCGGCCAGGCGCTTGACGTCATCCTCGCTCACCTCGAAGTTATCCGTATTACGAAGACAACTTTCGAGGAGCACCTTCATCGAGAACGGAAGAGAATTGAGATGGCCGATGCCCAATTCCGTCAGCTTTTCGAGGCGATAGATTAGCACGTCGCCAGCTTTGGAAGTGAGTGTTGATTCCGCGCCGAAGGGATTGTTAACTTTAGCCATTGGTTTGATGCATTCGATAAAAAGAACATCGTATGCGCGTAATGAACGAGGCTCAAGATACCGTCGTCGAATGCCGTCCCGTCGCCAGGGCAACCGCATTCTATTAACTCCTCTCTCCGTACTCGGGGAGAGGCAGGG
>CAXSBN010000058.1:0-14502 GCA_964236135.1 uncultured Phycisphaerae bacterium | reverse complement strand
ACCCTGCCTCTCCCCGAGTACAGGGAGAGGAGTTAATAGAATGCGGTTGCCCTGTTTTAAATGACATTTTCTTGAGTGCCGACTAGGCTTTTGATCCACGCATGGTGAATTTTTCCTGTCACGTTTGCAGGACTCGACTGTCGGCTCAAGAGGCGCGGGTCGGCGAGCTGATGCGGTGTCCGCAGTGCCGGACGGCGCTGCGTGTCCCCCCACCGCCGGCTGCTCAAACCGCCGATGATCAATCTATTTCCTCGCTAAAGCTGGACGCGAACGACCTATTCGACCTGGCGCCCGAACGTCCGGGCAACGCGATTGCAGAAAAGGCGGCAAGCGTGTCTATCGCATCGGCGACCACCACGCCGCCCGCGACACAACGATCCGCGCCGCCATCCGCCGGGCCGCGCCGCGCGCTACCGGCAAATGGATTGAACCGCCGTCCCGGCTCGGCCAAGCAGTACGGCTTCAATTGCGTCTACTGCTCGTCGCGCCTCGAGGCGACGGACGCGATCGCCGGCCAGGAGGGTCAATGCCCGACGTGCGGCAAATCGATCATCATTCCGATACTCGATCGCTATGGCCGGCTGATCGATCCGATCACGATGCAGATCGTCAAGCAGGACCCGCATCCCGTTCATGCGTATGCCGCCGCGGGAGATCGCGCGCCGCGCATCGTGCGACAAGCGTCCGGGAACCAGATCATTATCTGTCCGCGCTGCGGCAGTCAGTCGGCAATCTCAAGCAACAACTGCACGAGCTGCGGCATGCCCTTCACCATGGAAGGCACGACGATCGAACCGGCGGGATCGAATAACTCGCTCTGCGTTACATCGATGGTGCTTGGCATCCTCGGCCTCCCGTGCTTCTGGTCGCATGTGTTGCCGATCCTCGCAATCACCTTTGGGATCATCGGCCTTAATCAACTAAACAACCGCGGCAATGGCGGCCGCGGAAATCGCGGCATGGCGATCGCGGGCATTGTCTGCGGCGCGATCGGAACGTGCGTCTTTATTGCGGTCGATCTCCGTCTATTTTGAGCCGGCGAAAACGTGCGCTTCCGATTGTCATCGATTCACGCTCGGAGCGACTCTTTTGGCATCAGACGCATCTCGCGTGTGTGCACTGTCGGTCCCCGCCATGAGCGAGACACTCTTGTATAGCGGATTGGAAAGCCGACGCGGGGATGAAAATCGTCGTGTTATTCCCGATTTGAATTGTTCACGTCAAGTTGCTTTTCCGCATCAAATGTCCGGCCGGTGAGTGAATCGGTGAACGACACGCGAATCGTCAGCTTGCCGCGCTCCGGCAATCGTTCGATCACGCAAGGCAACGCGTATTCGTAAGTAAATGCGCCGGTAAGCCAGAGCGCATGCGTTTCGGAAGCTGAAAATTCCCAATGACCGACGCGGTTTTCGCCCGGCCTGGCGAGATCAAACGCATCGATCGAAAACGCGCCCGCCGCTTTGATCGAGTCGCTGGTATCGTCCTGCGGAGCCGCATGGACTTCGAGAATTTTTGCGCTCAATGAAGCCGCCGGCGCTGGTTTTGTCGCGTTTGGAAAGGCGGCCTCGCTTGCGGGCTTGATCGAAGTGAGCTGGCCGACGCGGATTTGGTGTGTCGTGACGAGTCGACTTAACTGCTCCTGCGAAACCATCGGCGGCGACTTCGCCTCGCCTTGCAACGCTCGAACCGTGGCGGCGTTTGCATCGCGTTGCGACTTCGCCTCCTCCAACTCACTCGCCAGCTTCTGATTCTCTTTGCGCAGGGCAATATTGGCTTCGTTCGGCTTGCCGATGCAGCCGCCAATCGTCGCGATCAATACTGCGGCGGCAAGCAGGGCCGCGCTATTCTTTATCATCGGCCGCACCATTGTTGCGCGACCCGTTGGTCAACCCCTCGGGCGCGCGATCGAGAATCTTATCGGCGCAGCCGTACTCGACTGCTTCCTCGGCGAACAGCCACTTGTTGCGGTCGAAGTCGCGATGAATCAGCTCTTTCGTCTTGCCGGTCCAGTCGGCCATCAGCTTGTACATGCGATCGCGCAGGCGAATCATGTGCGCCGCCTCGATGCCAAGATCGGTGGCGGCCCCCTGCATCACGCCACCAATCAGCGGCTGGTGAAGCATGACCTGGCTATTTTGAAGCACAGAGCGTTTTCCCTTCGTGCCCGCGGACAGCAAAATTGCGCCCATGCTCGCGGCCATCCCGATGCACGTGGTGGCCACGTCGCAGCGAAGAAATTTCATCGTATCGACGATCCCAAACCCCGCGCTGACGGACCCACCGGGGCTGTTGATGTAAAACTGAATATCGGTGTTTGGATCTTCGTTGGAGAGGAACAGAAGCTGCGCGACGATGACGTTGGCCGAGTCATCGGTGACCGGCCCGCCGAGGATGATGATGCGGTCGCGGAGAAGTCGCGAGTAAATGTCGTAAGCGCGTTCGCCGCGCCCGGACTTTTCGATGACCATCGGGATAAGTGTGTTGTCCATAGGAATAAGTGGTTGGTGTTTAGTGATTGGTGGTTAGTTCTAAAAACTCGGTCAATGCGGCTGATGACTAACCACTAATCACCAGCCACAAACCACTTACTTTGCCTTCGTTCCATCCGCCGCCGCGACGGCTGCGGCGGTCGCTTCGGGCGAGGTGTCGCCCTCGATGCCGATGACCTCGTCGCAGATGCCGTAGGCCACCGACTGCTTGGCGTCGAAGAAGCGGTCGCGCTCGGAGTCTTCCTGAATTTTCTCAGGCGACTGGCCGGTGCATTTGGACATGACGTTCACGAGCGACTGCTTGGTCTTGAGGATCTCCTCGGCTTGGATTTCGATGTCGGCCGCCTGTCCGTACACGCCGCCGAACGGCTGGTGGATCATCACTTTCGCGTTCGGCAGGATGTAACGCTTCCCCTTGGTGCCGGCCATGAACACAACCGCGCCGCCGGATTCGGCCCGGCCGATGCAGTAGGTCGCGACATCGCAGCTAAGAAACTTCATTACGTCATAAATCGCCAACGTATCGTCGACGACCCCGCCGGGCGAATTGATATAGAGATTAATGTCGGCGTCTTTTTTCTGGCTTTGCAGATAGAGCATCTGCATGTAAACCCGCGCAGCCGAGACGTGATTGATCTCGCCGACGAGAAAGATGACGCGATTTTCCAGGAGCATTTCCTCGAGTGTCATCTCGCGATAGCGGTTGTACCCGCCGCCGGGCCCGGGCGCGGCCATCGGGCTGTTCTGCGGAAACTGCCGGGAATATTGGCGCGATGAACTTCCTATCGCCAACTGCGCCACCAAGCGCGGATCGAACTGTTTCGGATCAAAATTCTGCATCGGAACAAGCCCTCAAAAGCTTCTCATAAATCGACGGATTTCCGGCAGTTCCGGATAGCTCCATACCCGTGCGTTTCGAGCCGCGCGATCCTATGCGCGACGGGTGTAATATTCAACGCGTGGGTGCGTGACGGTGCGGCCCGATAAATTGAATGCGTCTCATGCAGAGGCGCGAACAGATAGAGGTACTGAGAATGAGAAGAAAAATTCAAGCAACATTTTCCGCTCTCCACATCATGTAGCCCCGTCGCTTGCAACGGGTTTTTTGGGGCGCGGTCGATGGACAAAGCGGTCGCAAGCGTCCGGGCTAAATGAGGACGGACGAGAATTGATTCTTCTTCTTCCTGTCTCTGCGACATAGCGTCTCTGCGTCGGATCATTTCCCAATACAGAACGTTGAGAACACCAGCCCCAGCACTTCATCCGTCGACACCGCCCCGCTGACGCTACCCAGCGAATCCAGAGCCCCCCGCAATTGCCAAGCGAGCACGTCCATGCCGTCGTCCAGTGACATCAACGCGCTATCGATCGCCGCGATCGCCTCGGAAATTGCGCTGAAATGTCTCGCATTCAACGACACTTCCCGCGTCGATCCGCTCGGCGTGCCAAACGCTAATTCGTCGAGGCGCGTCTTTAACTCGTTCATCCCTTGACCGGATTTCGCACTGACCGGTAATCCATCAGTCCTACTTGAATCAACGACGAGATCCGCTTTGCTATGCACGATTAAATGCGGCGAGCGCGTCGTCGATGGCGATTCGCGTCGATCCGAAGCTTCGTGAACGAGTAACACGACATCCGCCGTCTCGATGGCGCGGGCAACGTTGTGTTGCATCTGGCGTTCGATGGATGCGATCGGTGAGTCGTCGCCGGCGATGCGTGAGTCGAAGCCGGCCGAGTCGATCAGACGAACATAGCCGCGCCGTAGCGAAATCGGCACGGCGATCAGGTCGCGCGTCGTCCCCGCGACGGGTGACACCACCGCGCGCTGCATTCCGGCCAGGGCGTTCAGCAGCGTGCTCTTTCCCGCGTTCGGCCAGCCCACGAGCACGATCGTCGGCTCATGGTGAATACGATCTATACGGGCGGAGCCTGCAACTAACTCACGCAGCGATGCGTTGATGCCATTCAACCGCTCGGCCAGTGCAGCGCGCGAAAGAAGCGTGACCTCCTCTTCCGAAAAATCGATCGAGACTTCCACCAGCGCCAACGTTTCGGCGAGCTGTGCCGCCAGCGGCTTCAACCGCTCTGCCAGCACCCCCGCGATGAGACGTCGCGCGGCATCAAGCTCGGCCTGATTGCTCGCGCCGATCGCCGCCGCGATTCCCTCCGCCTGCGGGAGGTCAAGCCGGCGATTAAAGTAGCCGCGCGCGGTAAATTCGCCCGCCTCAGCAGTTCTCGCGCCCGCCGTAAGCGCCGCATCGACGGCCCACCGAACGATCAACGCATTTCCCGGCAGATGCAGTTCGACAACATCGTCGCCTGTCGCACTGCGCGGTGCGCGGAATAAATAAACTGTTGCGTGAATATCGAGTGAATGAAGTCGAAGTGAAACGTTTGTCGCGCTCGCGGAAGGTGCCGCTACGATCGCACCGTCGCAAAGATTGTCGACAACCTCGATCGCGCGCGGCCCGCTCAATCGCACGATGGCGCGCGGTGCACGACCGATCGCGCTGCTGATCGCGACGATGGTGTCATCGGTTTGCATTCACGTTCAGTTTGTACCAGTGAATGGACTACGCGCATGAATCGCCGCTTGCGGCTTCGCGGGACCGGGGACCGCAAAATGACGCGCGCCCCCTGTTCCGCGAAGCCGCAAGCGGCACAATACAATTCTCACCGGCTATCGCGACCGTTTTCTCTCCGCATCTGCTCGGCTTTGGCTTGCAGGTTTGCGAACCAGGCGGTAATGCCCCCTGCCGGCTTCTCGGGCGAGACTTTCGCGCCGCTAGCCGACCGCGCACTTCCAAACTTCTTCCCCGCGTCGACATAAACGCGCCCCGCCTTCTCGGCCTCTTCGCGCTCCTTGATGTGGTCGCGAATGACCTTGCTCTCGATAATGCCGAACGTTGTGCTCGTAAAAATATACAAGTTCAATCCGCTCGGGCCCGCATAAAGCATCACGGGAAACAGCAGCGACATCCACTGCATCATCTTCTGCTGCTGCGCCTGTTCCGGCGTCGAAGCCGGCGGTTTGGGCGTGTACTTTTGCTGAAGGAAAAACACGCCGCCCAGGAAAATCGGCAGCAGGTTCAGGCCTGAGATTGGAATTAGACCAAAGAGGTTGATCGGATGCGCCAGCGAAATCAGATGATCCGGCTGCGACAGATCGTGAATCCACGTCAGCGGAATGCCGAAGAAATGCAAAAACGGCGCTTGCCTTAACTCAAACGTGCTTTGCAATGCGCTCCAGAGCGCGATCCAAATCGGCATTTGCAGAAACATAGGCAGGCAGCCGAGCACGGGCGTGGCACCTTGCTCTTTGTAAAACTGCATCATCGCCTTGTTCAGGCCGTCCTTGTCGTCGCCATACTTCTTCTTCAGCTTCTCAACTTCCGGGCCCATCTTCCCCATCTTCATCATGCTCATCTGCGATCGTTTCGTGATCGGATGCAGCAGGAATCGAACGGAGAACACCAGTGCGATAATCGCCAGGCCCCAGTCTTTGAACAGAATGTAGTGGAAGAAATTCAGCACGCTGACCAGGATGTTAATTAGCCATTGAAACGTGCAGATGCCGCAATAGCCGCTGGTCATCACGAGCGTCGCGTCATACATACGCGGCATCGCCGCATAAAATGAATTGTTCAACAGTGCCCGCTGCTTCGGCCCGAAGAACGCATTTGCGGTGAGCGACAGCGAGCCATTCGCCGGCACGGCCAACGTCTTGGTCTGCAGCATCATCGACACTTCATGCGTCTTGCTGTCCGACGCATCCGGATTCAAACTCGTGGCCGACACCTTGCCGAGATAGCTCGATGTCGTCGCGCCGTCGTTCAGCGGCTCAGGCTTAAATAGAGCGTCGAAATAAACGCTTGAGGTGCCGGTCCACAGCAGCGGGAATTTATTCTTCTCGCTGACGGTGTATTCGCGTGTCGGCTGCTTCGTGCTGAATTCTTCGATGAAGTGGTGATCGACCAGCACCGTCTCGGCCGTCTCCTGATAGCCGCCGACGATCGATCGATCCGAGCCGCGCTCGATTTCGCGAGGCGGCGTGTTCGGTCCATTGAACGTCGTGCTGACCTGCAGCGGCTGATCGGTTCTATTGTCGATCTTCTGTTCGACATGAATCTCAAACCCGCCGCTCGCATCTTTGCGGGGCAGGACCTGGAAAATCTTCGATAGTCGCGCGACCACCTTTCCGCCGCTGTCGGCGATATCAAGCGCGAGCGTCGCCTGCGAAGTCGAGCTGCTGACGAGCTGCCAGTCCCGGTCTTCGATGTTCAATTCAACGCCATCGATCGTTACCGAGCGCGTCGCCAGCGGACGCGAGCGATTTTCGAATCCTTCGTACGGCTGCTGATAGGTATAGGCTTCTGTGCCGTCCACGCTCTGCTTGAAATCGTTCAGCACGACCGCGTTCAAACCCGCGCCCCGCGAGCTGATACGCAGGCCGATCGGGTAGGTCGGATCTTTCAACGCGAACGCGCCGATCTCAACGGACGAGGGCTGCGTCGCCGGCACCGCGGTGAATCGACCGGCGCTCATTGCCGGAGCGGCGCCACTCATCGTCGGCTGCGTTGAACCGTTCGGCGTGGGAGCGACGGAGCTGTTGTTGTCATGCGAATCGCTTGGCTGCGTTGCGGCGTCCTGATGCACGACAGCGTGCATGTCGTAGCCGAGCTTCGTGCCGATCCAGTTGACGGCCGGCTGCCATAAAACGACAAGCACCATCATCACCAAGATGATCGGAATCATCCGTTTCGTATCCATCAACGTCCTTATCTTCCATCAAGCAGGCGAGTGCCTAAAAAGTTATCAAGTTCCGGAATCGCTTCGACCTTCCGCACCGTCGTGTCGACGTCATACGCCAGCCGCACGAATTCCAGATGTGCGCCGGTCAGTCCAGGGCCGTTCGGGTTTCCCTGCGCGCCGCCGTCGGTCAGCTCATCGCCGCTGGTCTCACGCTGATTGAAGCCGATGTTGGCCGGCGGATGCACGATGACAAAGCTACTCCGCGAGTCGCGATCACGTGGCTGCCCGACCGAGCCGACGTTCACCACGGCCTTCTCATCCGTCAAGTCGAAGCGATAGTCCAGTTCATCGGGGCTATAAAAGTCAGGCCCTTCTAGAAACACGCCCGGCACGTGCGTATGGCCGACAAAGCAAAGCTGATCGAACCGCTCAAAAATGCTCACGAATTTTGTCGGATTCGTGTAGATGTCGTCGGGAAAAATATATTCATTGATTGGCCGGCGCGGGCTGGCATGGACGAACACGAAATGATCGATCCGCCGGCGCACTGGCAGCTTGGCAAGGAAATTCCATCGCGCGGCCCGACGTTCGCTGTCCGGATCGTTCTCAAACTGCTGCCGCGTCCAGTAGCTGGCCGACTCCGCGCCGCTGTTGAAGTTGTACGGCTCATACAACACCGCGAAATCGTGGTTTCCCATCAGTGTCGCGCGACAGCGCCTTGCCACCAGGTCAAGGCACTCCATCGGGTTCGGCCCATAGCCGACGACGTCGCCCAGGCAAACGATCTGCTCGATCCCTCGCCGTTCCAGCTCCGTCAGCACGGCGGTCAATGCTTCAAGATTGCCGTGAATGTCAGAAAGAATCGCAAACATATGCGGGAGCGAGCGTGTGAGCCGAAGTCGAATGTCGAGCCGAACGATCGTAAAGGCGCTGAGGTTAAGGGTCAACGAAGGCAGTTGCTTGGGAGTTGGGAGCTGGAAGAATTCTGTCTGCGAGCTTCGTAGTCACGATCGCCAGATCGTGGGAACCGTCGATTGAACGAAGTGGGGTTGAATCGCAGGACGCAAACTCCTCTCCCTCGTACTCGGGGGAGAGGCGGGGTGAGGGGTCTTTCTTCCCGCCTGCAGCACATTCGAAGACCCCTCTCCAGCCTCTCCCCGAGTAAAGAGAAGGGTCGGAGCGCGCGAGGAATATTTTCCGAGACACTTCGCATTTCCGTTTCTAAAATAGATTCACACGTGGCGTTCGCTCGCGTGCCCCGCGCGGCTCTCGATCGCTTAATCGAATCCCACCTCGCCGCGCTTTGCTTCACTCAACTTCTTTTCTCGAAAGGGTCATCATCATGACAACTGGCAAGCAAACCCAAAACCCATCAACCTGTCGGAAATGGAAGATGAGTAGTTGCCAAGGTTTACAGACGATGCGGAAGAGCTGCCCGACAGGCGGATTCGCGAAAGCGAACCCAAAGGCGGAGTGCGATCCGTTCCGGACGATCTGGCGATCGTGGCTACCAAATAACGGGGAGCGCTATGCGGGAAGCGTGAATTTGCTCTTCAACGCGCAATGCCCATTCGCCCTGCTTGCTCACAAGTCGCGCCCTCAGATAGATTTGCTGTTCTCGCGACCTTACCAACATGACTGAATCCATCGGCATTACACTTCTAGGCTGCGGCATCGTCGGATCGGGAGTGGTGCGGATACTGGCCGAGCAGAAGGAGCTGATCGAGCGACGGACGGGGCTGCGGTTTGATCTTCGCCACGTCGTCGTTCGTGACCTTTCAAAACATCGCGAGCAGGCGGCGATTCTTCCACTTACGACCGATGCCGATGCGGCGCTGGATGACCCAGCCGTGAAGATCGTCATTGAACTCATGGGCGGCGACGAGCCGGCGCGCACGTATATCGAGCGCGCGCTTTCAATGGGTCGCGCGGTCGTCACCGCGAACAAGGGTCTGCTCGCGACGCGCGGGCCGGAACTGTTTTCGCTCGCGCGCGAACACCGCACCTGCATCGCCTTCGAGGCTAGTTGCGGCGGCGGGATTCCGATCATCGATGCGTTGACGCGTGGCCTGCTGGCGAATCGAGTCGATGCACTCGTCGGTATTCTGAATGGGACGTGCAATGTCATCCTGACCCGGATGACGCGCGACGGTTTCACGTATGAGCAGGCATTGGCCGAGGCGCAGCGGTGTGGCTTTGCCGAGGCCGACCCGACGCTCGATGTCTCGGGCAAAGACTCAGCCCAGAAGCTCGCGTTGCTCGCGGGTCTCGCGTTCAACGTACGCGTCGATCTCGCGCAGATTTTTATCGAAGGCATCGACGCGCTGCAGCCGGCCGACATCGCATTCGCGCGCGAACTGGGTTACGTCGTGAAGTTGCTCTGCATCGCCCAGCGTGATCAACAGCGTGGCCGGGAGGAACAGATCGCGCTGCGCGTGCATCCGACGCTCGTGCACCAGGACGATGTGCTTGCGGAGGTGAGCGACAGCTTCAATGCGATCAGCGTGTACGGCCACGCGATCGGTCATGCGAGTTTCTACGGGCGCGGCGCGGGGCAGATGCCGACGGCGAGCGCAGTCGTTGCAGATTTGATCGGCGTCGGACTCGGCACGACGCAGTTGGCGTTCAGGCAGTTGCGGATTTTTCCAGACAGCACGCCCAAAGCAAACGTGCCGCCGGTCGAGCAATTGGAAGCGCGTTATTACTTGCGGCTGACAGCCCGCGACGTGCCGGGCGTGTTGGCGGAAGTGACCGATGCGTTGGGTAGAAACGGTATCAGCCTGAGCGCCGTCTTGCAGCGCGAAGCGATAGGATTGGGCCAGCACGTGCCGGTGGTCATCACCACCCACAAGGCCCGCGAAGGCTCGATGCGTGCGGCGTTGAAGCAAATCGATGGATTGAAAACCGTCGTCCCGCCGGCAGTCTGTTTGAGGATTCTGGATCAGCCGAAAGAGTTCGGCGAGATGCTTTGAGTCGGGTACAATCTGAGGCGAGGTATACAAATGGCCATCAAGTTAAGTCAACGCGCACAAGTTCAACCAGGGCATCGATTGGAACTTCTTGTGCCCGAGATCGCTGAAGGTCAGCTGGTCGACGTCATTATTGTCGACGCGGCTCCGGCAGCTAATGAGTCTGGAAAAATGACTCGAGAGCAGTTTTTCGATTGGCTTCGAAATCTTCCGCCTTCTGGACGAACGGTTGAAGAAATCGATGCGCAAATTGAAGAGGAGCGGAACTCGTGGGACTGATGCGTCTACCGGAAAGCGGCCGCGCATACATAGACACGTCAGCACTGATTTACATCGTCGAAAATGTATCGCCGTTTACGGAGAAGCTTCGATCGGTTTGGGACTCGCTTCTAAGCGGGAAACTCCTCCTCATCACGAGCGAGCTTTCTTTAATGGAAGTGATGGTGTTGCCACTTCGTCGACAGGACCACACTCGAAGCGCGCTACTCCGCGACTTTCTCGCACGAGCATATCCGATTGATCCCGATCGATCGCCATACTCTTCTGAAGGCTGCCGCACTACGCGCGACGAACCCTGCGATGCGGACGCCCGACGCAATTCACTGTGCTACGGCAATAGCCTCGCAAGTGGACGTTGTGATTACCAATGACAAACTTTGGCGATCAATAGAAGGCTTGAACGTCGTCTATCTCGGCGATGTCGATTGATGGCGGTAGTGTTCTATGAAATACGCAATCATCATCCCCGACGGCGCCGCCGACGAGCCGCTGGCTGAGCTTGGCGGGAAGACGCCGATCGAGGCGGCGCGGACGCCCAATATGGATTGGATAGCGGAGCACGGGCGACAGGGAATTGTGCGCACTGTGCCGGATAGATTTGAGTCGGGGAGCGATGTCGCGACGATGTCGTTGCTGGGATATGACCCCGCGGTTTATCACACGGGGCGCGCGCCGCTCGAGGCCGCGGCGCAGCAGATTCCGCTGTCGCCGAGCGACTGGGTGTTTCGCTGCAATCTTGTCACGGTGGTCGACGGCGTGATGAAGGATCACTCGGCCGGCGGGATCAGCAATGCCGAGGCGCAGCGGCTGCTCGCCGATCTGAAGCGGTCGCTGAACCTGCCGGGATTCGAGTTTTACAACGGCGTGAGCTATCGCAACCTGCTCGTGTATCGCGGAGCGGAAGCGTTCGAGCTGAAGACCAAACCGCCTCACGAAATTCCTGAAGAGCGGATCAGCAAGTTCGTGCCGCACGGAAAAGGCGCGACGATCCTCTTGCAGATCATGGACCGGTCGGCCGAGCTATTTGCTGAACACGAGATCAATCAGGTGCGCCGTGAAACCGGCATGAACCCGGCGACGCAAGTCTGGCTCTGGGGCCAGGGCCACGCACCAGCCCTGCCGACATTTCGTGAGCGGTTCAATGTCGCCACCGGTTGCATGATCACAGGCGTCGATCTGCTCCGCGGACTCGCGGCTCTGCTCAATTGGGACGTGCGTGAAGTTGAAGGCATGACAAGCTTTCACGATACGAACTATCCGGGCCAGGGCGATGCGACGGCGCGGATGATTGATGAATACGACCTCGTGCTCTCGCATGTCGAGGCGCCGGATGAAGCCTCTCATCAGGCCGACTGGAAGACCAAGGTCGAGGCGATCGAGCACATCGATGAGTTCGTGGTCGGCCCGGCGCTGCGAAAGCTACAGACGTTTTCTGAGTGGCGAGTCTTAGTTCTGCCGGATCATCCGACAAACATCGCGACGCGCAAGCACGGCTACGCGCCCTCGCCCTTCGCGATGGCCGGCACGCGCGTGAGAAGCTTGTTGAGCCGTCCCTACAGCGAAGCGAACGCGGCCGCCAGTGATCTGAAGATCGAGCGCGGGCACGAGCTGATGGAATATTTTCTGCGCGGCGGGAACCGATGAGATTCATTTCTGCAGAACGATCAGAACCGCAATCGTCGCGACCGGCAGGCCAATGTAGCCGAGAAACAAGAGCTGCGACTGACGACGCGTTTTCACAACCGCTCCGCTCAGCCAGGCGTTCCAAAAGAACAGCGCGACGCTGCCAAGCAGCAGATGAAGGATGATGAAGATGGCCGACCACATCAGTACGCGCGCCTGACTGTCGCCGAGTCGTTGCGCGATGGTCGTCATTATCACGACAGCGAGTGCCATCCAGCGGATCAACATGATGGACATTTCAAGCCACGCCGTTCGAGGCCGTAGCTCTCTCGGATTTAGAATGGCAAAGCGAATCGTTCCAACGATTCGCCGCAGCGTGGCGATCGTCGCAATTGAAAGGAGAAACCAGTCAGCCAAATCGTCATGCGATCGCCCGTGCATTCGCCGCATGAGGAACGTCACGACGATTCGAGGCAGATCGAACTTAGTTGGATGAGGACGATGATCGCAAAAAAAATCTGTCGCGAGCGACGGATCAGCCACTTCAAGTGACCAACTGTGCAGACTAGGCATACGCCCAAGGGCCGCCGCAACGGGTGCATTGAGATTTCTGTCCGTACTGCTGCGACTGGCAGTGGCTGCACCAGCCGAGGACTTTCGCGACCTTCGTCGTCGAAGCGTTTCGACTTAAAAGTTTTCGGAAGCTCCAGGTAACCGCCCGCATGCTGCCGAGCAGAAAGAGAATCCAATGTGGGAAGGTGAAGGTGAAGACGACGCCATGACCATCGCTCGTGAGCGGCGCACGATGATGCGAGAAGCCGAGCCCGCTGATCGAGTCTTGGCCATCCGGCAAGGCCTTGATGACGGCATCGGGATCGAGCTTTTCGAAATGTCGGGTTGTGGCTTCCAGATGCGCGGCGTCCGAGCCGCTTGCCTGCACGCAGTAGATGATCACGCCGCTGGCCGAGGTGAGGCTGCTGGACTTGTCGCCCATATCGAGGACGAGCGAGTCGGCAATGCCGAAGCTGCGAATCCACAGGGCGATAACGAGCCCGCCGAAGACGAACGCTTTCACCAGCAGGAAGATGCGAATGGCTCTGCCGATGTGACCCATGGCTGTAGTTCCTATCGACCGAATCGGATTTGTGCTGAATCGCTGGTAGACGACGAAAATCCGCTTTTTTTCCGTGCGTCGAACAGTGCGATTCGGTTATCTAGCGTTATGCGGATTCGGATCGGCTATGACTTGGCGTTCGATGTGCCGGCCACGACGGCATTGGTCATGATGCTCTACGTGCATCCGGATCGTGTTGCCGATCTGGAGCAGCCCGATCGAATCAGCATTACTCCTCACGTACCGATTGAGGACTTCACGGATAATTTTGGGAATCGATGTGCGAGAATCGTCGCCCCGGCCGGCCGTCTGGAGCTCAGGGCCGATACGATCATCCGCGATACCGGCCTCGGCGATGCGCGCGGTGTGAACCTCGTACAGCACAAGCCTGAAGAACTGCTTACGCACGTGCTTCCGTTTCTGCTGGCCAGCCGGTATTGCGAGGTCGATCGCTTTCAGGATATTGCATGGGAACTGTTCGGCGAGGTGCCCGAAGGGTGGCCACGCGTGCAGGCAATTTCCGACTGGGTGCACAATCATCTGCACTTTGGTTACAAGTTCGCGCGGCCAACGAAGACGGCTTGGGATGCGTATGTCGAGAAGACAGGTGTGTGCCGCGACTTCATGCACTTGGCCGTCACGCTGACGCGCTGCATGAATATTCCCGCCCGCTACGCGACGGGCTATCTCGGCGACATCGGCGTGCCGCCCGACCCCGCCCCAATGGATTTCTCGGCGTTCTACGAGGTCTATCTCTCGGGCCAATGGTGGCCGATGGACGCGCGGCACAACGTGCCGCGTCAAGGTCGCATCGCAATGGGCTTTGGCCGCGATGCGGTCGACGTCGCACTAACCACGTCATTCGGGTCAACGCAATTAAAGAAATTCGTCGTCATCAGCGAAGAGCTGAAGTGAATTCGTTTTACCAGTTAGATCGGAAATGCCCTACCCGATCGCGCGTTTTGCAACCCCGACCCGATCCAAGCGCGGAGAGTTCTGCACTAATCGCGCCGACACATTTCAAGTCAGGCGACGAGGAGTAGACGCCGCTGGCCGGGTCATAGATTGCGTCGCCGCCGAAGAGGACGGTCGTGCCGGCGGTGTTCGGCGTGAAGCCGACGGCTCCGCCGAAGGCGTCGTACTGGAAGGACTTCGTGACCGTGCCGATCGCATCGGTCAGTTGCTGCGTGCTGCCGTGGCCGTCGGTGGTGAGGTAGCTCGTCGCCGTACCGTTGTTCTGGCCGAAGATGCGGTCGCCGACGAGATACGTTTT
>CAXSBN010000057.1:9557-15472 GCA_964236135.1 uncultured Phycisphaerae bacterium | reverse complement strand
GCCGAATCGATTGCCGAAATCACAAAACCCGCGCGAATCAATTCGCGGCTATGCGAAAACTGCGCGCTCAAACGCACCGCGAGCGGTGCCGCTAAACAGTGTTGGAAACGTCGTCCCGTGCTTGTCACACCGGAACTGTCTGATACAGTAGACGATCACCCTCGCGCTCGGTGCGGATGGTCCGCACTCTGTTTTTCGCGATGGGCTGGTTTTCTAACCGTCTCCTCTTTCCAAAGGACAAGGCGCGAACACTGTCTGCGAGCACAACGCCTCGCGAGCAATTTCGTGGCCGCAACATTCATCATGGTTGATTTCAGTCTGATCCATTCGCTCGGCAATATCGATGACGAAGTAGATATCGCAGTGCTTGATGCTCTGGGCGACGCCGCGGGCGACATGAACAAGCTCATCAAGGAAGATGAAGCCCAGGATTTTTCTCCCGGCTCGATCATCAAGGGCAAAATCTCCGGCATGGCCGGCGACGATTTCATCGTCGAGCTCGGCCTGAAATCGGAAGGCATCCTCGAGCGCGGCGAGTTCGATGATGGCGATGCCGTCAACATCGGCGATGAAGTTAAAGTGCTGCTCGAAGAAGTCGAAGGCGACACCGGTCTGGTGAAGATCAGCAAGCGAAAAGCTGATCGCATCATCAACTGGGAAGCCATCATGAAGCTTAAAAAAGAAGGCGATCCCGTCTCCGGCAAAGTGACCAAGAAGATCAAGGGCGGCCTGCTCGTCGACATCGGCGTGCCGGTCTTCCTGCCCGCTTCTCAGGTCGATATTCGCCGCCCGGGCGAGATCAGCGATTGGATCGGCCGTCACATCGACGCGATGATTCTGAAGATCGACGAAGAGCGTCGCAACATCGTCATCAGCCGCCGCAAGATGATCGAAGTGCAACGCGAAGAGCTGAAGCGCAAGACCATGGACGGCATCGAAGTCGGCCAGGTCATCAAGGGCAGCGTGAAGAACATCGCCGACTTCGGCGCGTTCATCGACCTGGGCGGCATCGATGGTTTGCTTCACATCACGGACATGAGCTGGGGCCGAATCAATCACCCCAGCGAAATGCTGAAGATCGATCAGGAGATCGAAGTCAAAGTTCTGCAGATCGACAAGGACAAGGAAAAGATCGCCCTCGGCCTGAAGCAGAAGGACGCTTCGCCGTGGGAAAATATCGAGAGCAAGTATCCGGTCGGCAGCGTTCACGACGCCGAAGTCGTCAACATCATGTCGTACGGCGCGTTCTGCAAGCTCGAAGAAGGCGTTGAAGGTCTCGTCCACATTTCCGAAATGTCGTGGACGAAGCGCATCAACCATCCGTCGGAAGTCGTCACCCAGAACCAGGCCGTCAAGGTCAAGGTGCTGGAGATCGACAAGGACAAGCAGGAAATCTCGCTCGGCATGAAGCAGGTCGAGGAGAACCCATGGGAGCGCGTGGCCGAGAAGTATCCACCCGGCTCGGTGGTCGAAGGCAAGGTTCGCAACATCGCCAACTACGGCGCGTTCGTGGAGATCGAAGAAGGCATCGACGGCCTGCTGCATGTGAGCGATCTGTCGTGGACGAAGAAAATCGGGCATCCATCGGAAGTGTTGAAGAAGAGCGAATCCGTGCGCGCGGTCGTCCTTAGCGTTGATCAGGAAAAGCAACGAATCGCGCTCGGCCTGAAGCAGATGCAGGAAGATCCGTGGACGACGGTGATCCCGGCAAATTATCGCCCGGGCATGGTGGTTCGCGGCCACGTCACGAAGATCGCCAACTTCGGCGTGTTCGTGGAACTGGAGCCGGGCCTTGAAGGGTTGCTGCACATCTCGGAAATCTCGGATCAGAAGGTCGAGAAGCCGGAAGACAATCTGAAGGTCGGCCAGGAGCTGGATGTCAAGATCCTTCGCGTCGACAGCGACGAGCGAAAGATCGGCTTGTCGCTCAAGCGTGCACAGTGGGCGCAGGAAGAAGAGAAGCGCGAAGAAGTCCGCAGCCAGCGCGCCGACAAGAAGGGCCTGCGCGGCGGTCTGGAAGGCGGCGAAAAATCGTCCGGCCTGGGCGATCTCAAAATCGGCGCCCGTGGCGGCGAGGAGGAAGAGGACAACGAAGAGTAATTCGCGCTTCAGGCTTGGAATCAATGTCGGCCGCGCGACTTGATCGCGCGGCCGATTTGTTTGGTAGTGGTCGCGACTCGGGCCGCTTGCGGCGTCGCGAATCAGTACCCGAAATTGTCACGCGATTCGCTTCGCGAAGCCGCAAGCGGCAGCTCCACGAGGCATCTCCCACTTGCACGCTTCCACGCGGACTAGCGACGATCTGAGCGCGTCCAATAATTCCGTTGGACTTCTTCATCGCTTGCAGCACGGTCATCGCACCGCCGCCACCCATTTCATTTCCTCTTGTCGGCTTAAACCGAAATCTGCCACGCCGATCGTGATTTTCTTGGCCATTCCGGAGGCAAAGTCGCGCCGACGCCCGACCGATACAGACTGTAAAGGCTTACAGTTATGGCATCGACGGCAATCCAGTCTGGTCTCTCGCTTTATCTGCGCTCCATCAACGATTCGCCGTTGCTGACGGCGGACGAGGAAAAAACGCTCGCACGACGCATCATCAACGACAATGATTTTGAAGCGCGCGAACGAATGGTGCGATCGAACCTTCGTCTCGTCGTCAACATCGCCAAGCACTACGCCAACCGCGGCATGGCGCTGCCTGACCTGATCGAAGAGGGAAACATCGGCCTGATCCGCGCGGTCGAGGGTTTTGACCCTGAGATGGGGTCGCGCTTTAGCACATACGCAAGCTGGTGGATCAAGCAGTCGATCAAACGCGCGCTGATCAATGGCGTGCAGCCGATCCACATTCCGGCTTACATGGTCGAGCTAATGACCAAATTCAAAGTGGCGATGCGCGTGCTCGACACGCAACTGGGCCGACTTCCGAACACCGAAGAGCTTGCCACCTTTATGAAGATGAGCAAGAAGAAACTCGATATTGTGAAGCAAGCGGTCAAGGCCTATCACTCGCCGACGCAATTCTCGGGGGGCGGCGGGAGCAACGGCAGCGACGAGCTGACCATCAATGACGTCGTGGCCGACACGCACAATCCTTCTCCCGACGAAGAAGTTCACGGCAACGACGAGCTTAAAACGCTCGATAAGCTGCTGAACAAAATCGACGCGCGAGAAGCCAAGATCCTCCGCATGCGCTACGGCCTCGACGGCAGCGACCCGATGACGCTCAAAGAAATCGGCGAGAAGATCGGCCTTACGCGCGAGCGCGTGCGCCAGCTCGAGCATGAGTCGCTGCGCAAATTGCGCGATGCCATGAAGTGAAAGAACGCACAGCCAAAGAACGTGCTGAGCATTGCCGCCGCCATGATCGTCAGATCGTGGGCCTGCGGGCATCCCTGCTTTGACTGACCGCCGTCCTTCGATGAACCCGCTAAAGATCTGATCGCGATAACGCGCGCGCTGCCCACCCCGACCCGGCCTTTGTACGGCCGATATCGCTACGGCTATATTCCACCGCAATGAAAGACCCCCGAACAGAAAAACTTGCGAACCTGCTCGTCCACCATTCGATGCGCGTGAAGCCCGGCGACAAAGTGCTCGTGGAAGCGTTCGATATCCCAGACTCATTCACCATCCAAATGATCCGCTCAATCTCGAGCGCCGGCGGTGTTCCGGTGGTGAGCACGAAGTCGCAGCGAGTCATGCGCGCGATGCTTCAAAACGCGTCTGAAGCGCAAATGACGCTCATCGGGAAGGTCGAGCGCTTGCAGATGGAAGGCGTCGATTGCTACGCCGGTATTCGCGGCTCGAACAACATCTCCGAGCTTTCCGACGTGCCCGAAGACAAAATGAAGTTGTACGAAAAGCACTGGTGGTCGTTCGTGCATCAGGAAGTGCGCGTGCCGAAGACGCGGTGGGTGGTGCTTCGCTGGCCGAACTCGAGCATGGCGCAGGCGGCGAATATGAGCACCGAAGAATTTGAGGATTTCTACTTCCGCGTCTGTGCCGGTGTCGACTACGCGAAGATGGCACAGGCGGCCGAGCCACTGCGAAAGCTGATGGCCAGCACCGATCGCGTTCATATCACCGGCCCGGGCACGGATCTGAAATTCAGCATCAAGGGCATCGGCGCGAAAGCCTGCAACGGCGACCGCAACATTCCCGACGGCGAATGTTTTTCCTGCCCCGTCAAAGAGAGTGTCGAAGGCACGATTCAGTTCAATTGCGAGACCCTCTATCGCGGAACCGTCTTCAACAACATCAAGCTGCGTCTCACGGAAGGCAGAGTCGTGGAAGCGTCGGCCGACAACGCGGCCAACTCGATGAAGCTCAACCAGATCCTCGATAGCGACGATGGCGCTCGCTACATCGGCGAATGGAGCCTGGCGTACAATCCGCACATCCTCAAGCCGATGAAGGACATCCTCTTCGACGAAAAAATCGCCGGCAGCTTCCACTTCACGCCCGGCCAGGCCTATGAAGATGTCGGCAACGGCAACAAGAGCCAAATCCACTGGGACATGGTCTGCATCCAACGCCCCGACTATGGCGGCGGCGAGATTAAGTTCGACAACAACCTGATTCGGAAAGACGGCTTGTTCGTGCTGCCGGAACTGGAGGAATTGAATCCGGATCAGTTGGGGGTGTGATGTTACGGCCTGACGATCGCGGCAAATTTCAGAGGATCATTGACAGCACGATTCGCTGGGCGGAACGGCAGCTTTCCAGGCCGCAAGGCGAGAAGAAACGCGAATTGTTAAACTCGCTTCGCGGCTATGCCGAACGAGCGGCCATCAAAAACAGGGCAGCCAGAGGCCGTCGAGATTTTGTCGACGTTCGTCGGCGAATTGCTAAAATTGAGAATACCGTGATGGCGTTCCTCGAAGCGAAAATTCTTGAGTCATTCGACGAAGGTGAGCAATGAACCCAGCGATCATCAAAGAACATAGTGCTCCGATCCTCGTCGGAGCGAAATCTTTCGGTCTGGATGACCAGCAGCTCATAGAAATAACTTCTATGTCACGCCGTGATCTGGCTGCTGTACAGAAAGGTCGTGCTGCCCTCACTGTGCCTCAAGCAAGAGCTATCGAAGCACATTTGCGGCAATCGGTCGGTCGGCTTGCTGTTATCGGTATTGGAGTGAAGTCGCCGCTCCTCGACGAGACCCTTGAGTTGATCGATCTGTTCGACTCGATCCGGGACGATTTGCCAGCATATCATCGAAAATCGGTCGCGGGGGCAAAGCCGCGTGCGAATAGCATCGCTTTTCGGAAGAGCCGCACAACCGCTCGCGCTAAATAAGAACCATGACCCGCCGCGAACTCTTAAAATTTCTCGCCGCCCTCCCGATCGTTCGGTTTCTGCCGGACGTCGAAACCTTCGCGGCCGAACCGAAGCCGGAGCCGTTGATCACCGTCACCAAGAAAGACGGCACGCTCGTGCGCGGGCGCGTGGTCTCGGCCGATGGGACGAAGGTCACGATCGGCGTGATGAGCAAGCCGACCGACACGCCGGTCAACACCGACATCGCGTGGGACGACATCAAGTCGGTCAGCAACGGGCTCACGCGCGAGAAGGCAATCGAGCAGTGGAAGCGCGACAATGGCGATAAGCTCTGCGAGACCTGTCACGGCGATGGGAAGGTCTATTGTCCTACCTGCCACGGCACCGGCCACGACCCGGCTGCGGGGAAGGACTGCCCGACCTGCAAGGGCGCTGAGCAGGTGACCTGCATCACGCCGCATTGCGATAAGGGAACCATTCCCTGCCCGCGCACGTGTCTGAAGCTGACCGACTCCGGCTGGTACAAAAAGCCCGACGGCCTGAGGTGGAAAAAGTTTCCCACGAAGACTGGGGGCTACTTCGAGTGGAGCGAGCACCATCTTGGCCAACTGATCGTGCGGGCGGCCGAC
>CAXSBN010000057.1:0-9547 GCA_964236135.1 uncultured Phycisphaerae bacterium | reverse complement strand
GCATCGGAATGCGGCCCTGCGCCATCTGCACAGCGCGCAAAGGATCGCCCGTCTACCCCGCCGGTTGCGACAAGGGATTCGTCTCATGCGACACGTGCAAGGGCACGGGTGCCAAAGCCTGATTAGAGTAAGCGCGGGCCGCGCGTCAGGCCGCCGCTGACTTCTTCGATGCGGCCGGCGACTGTTTCGAGTCCTTCCCGCAAATACAGCCCTGCGCGTGCATCCCTTCGGCGGCTTTCACCGCCGCGATCGACGCGGTCGTGTTTCCCTTGCGGGCTTCGTCGGCCCTTTGTTTCAGCACGTTGGCCATTTCGACGCAAGATTTGGTGGTTTTTGACATTTGTCTCTCCACTTCACTTATCGACGTTTGAAGAGAAATGCATCAGACGTAAATCACTTTTCCTTGAGCCGGATCGCATCGAATATTGGGCGCCCCTCGTTCGCATCTTGCCAGACTTTCCAGCGCAGCGAGCTCGGATCCAATTCTTCAAGACTTTGCGAAAGCTGGCCGCGATGGCCGGCGCGGTTTGCTTTAGAAGTAGCCACCAATCGTTTTCCAATGACCGTCTGCTGTAGTGTTTCAACGGTGCGCGTCGACAGAAATCGTTTCGACCAAAGCTTTCCATCGGTCACGCCGTAAACCGTGAACGCCGGCTGCGGGGGGCCCGCGTTTTCTGAGAGCAAGGTCGTGTTATAGACAAACTTTCGCCCGATACCCCACTCAAACTTCGCCGTCGCATCGATCGCGACGCCGTCGATCGTTTTCGTCGAAACCGTCCATTGGCCGATGAGGTCGCTCAACATGTCGAGCACAGCGCTATTCGTCGTCGGCTGCACGCCAAGCGTTTTCAGTTCGCCGAACGGAGTGACGATTTTCTGCCGAACCCAGACGCCTTCAATCAGCGGCTTCCTCTCGGTTTCACCCGGCCGCCTTATGAACGCTTTCCAAACATAGCTCGATCCATCAGCGGCGATCTCGATCGATTGCTGCAAGGTCGATCCATCATCCGCCGACTCCGAGAGCAGCTTTTTACCGTCAACCGTCATCGTGATCGATTTCCAGCTTCCGTCGTAAACGAAATCGAAATTCGCGATGCCGCCCTCGCCCAGGCTGAAAAGATTGTCGTAAGGTTGATACTCACCACCGTCCGTCGGCACGAAGGTTTTGCATTCAATGAAAGCATTCGGCACAGCCCAACTCCAGACCGCCCGCGCTGTCAGAGGCGACCCATCGGCCCACCGCGTATCGATCCGAAGCTCCGCGCCGACCAGCGGTCGAAGCAGATCAAGCGTCGCCGTCTGTGTCGTCGGCGGTGAGGCAAACGCGACACGACTAGCTGCGAACAGCATCAGAACAAGCACTGGACAATTCGCCTTCAATGAAGCCTCCGAAAGATGCGCAGAGTTTACTGCCATGAATTCACGATTAGCGATGGTTTTTCATCCGCGTGCTCCCGACGAGTCTTTCGTGCGGATGTTGCGCGAGCAACCGTCACGGTTATACTTTCGGGAGTGACACGCCGAGCGATTCAGCAACTGCCCGCCAACCTCATTAACCGCATCGCGGCGGGCGAGGTTGTTGAACGGCCGGCGTCGGTGGTGAAGGAACTGGTCGAAAATTCGCTCGACGCCGGCGCGACGCACATCAACGTCGAGATCGAAGATGGCGGCCGCGAGTTGATCCGCATCATCGACGACGGCGGCGGGATTCCGCCGGGAGAATTGCCGCTCGCGTTTGCCTCGCACGCGACGAGCAAGCTCGCCAGCGATGACGACTTGTTTGCCATTCGCACGATGGGGTTCCGCGGCGAGGCTTTGGCGAGCATCGGCTCGGTGTCACACGCGCGAATCCTCAGCCGCTCGGACGAGTCGCCCGACGGCAATGCCTACGAAATCTTCAATCGCGGCGGCGAGCTTTCCGATCCGCAGGCGGCGGCGGGGAATTGCGGAACGACGACCGAAATTCGCAACCTCTTCTTCAATACGCCGGCCCGGCGAAAATTTATGAAAGGATCGGCCACCGAGTTTGGACACATCAGCGAACAGTTGCTGCGAACCGCCCTCCCGCACCCGAAGGTGCGTTTCACGTTGTCACACAACGGCCGAACGACGCTCGATCTTCCGGCCACGACCGAAGTGCAACGCTGGCTCGCGATCTGGCCCGCGGAGTTTGCGGAGCAACGGCTGCCGATCGAATCGCGGGATGCGGAAGTAAAGCTGCGCGGCATCATCGGCCTGCCGGAGCTGGCGCGGCCGGTGATGAAGTACCTCCACATCTACCTGAACGGCCGCCCGATTCGAGATAAGTTCATCCAACATGCCGCCCGCGAAGCGTACCGCGGCCTGACCGAGCCCGGTCGGTATCCGGCGGCCATCCTGATGCTCGACGTTCCGCCCGCCGATGTCGATGTGAACGTGCATCCCACCAAGAACGAAGTTCGCTTTCGCGACGGCGGCAGAATTCATGGACTTGTGCTCGCGGTCATGCGCGAGCGCCTGCTCGGCAGCGATCTCACGCCGGCTGCGATTGCGATCCGCAGCGATGCCGATCTTCGCGGTCGTGAAGATATGCAGTCAAAGCTCGCGGCTTTTTTTCGCGGGGAGTTCAACGCGAAGATTGGAACCGCACGGGAGCAACCCTCTTTGATGAATTCCGTTTCGGTGCAACCGCCAGCGGCATTCGCCGGCTCCTCCCGCGCACCGGAAGGCACCGAATCGCGGTCGAATGGATGGACGGTTTCGCTCCCCGAAAGCGATAGTCAGAAATACGACGCTGAAAATTCAACATTGTCGACAACCGGTCGGTTTGCCGAAACGCGGGAACAAGTTCCCGGGCTAAATGAGATTGCCGACATCACATCGTTTGCGACAACTGCACCATCCGCACCGGCGCTGGGTGCGATCCAGTTGCACAACAGCTACCTGATCGCTGAGAGCGCGGATGGGCTCATCATCATCGATCAACATGCGCTGCATGAACGGATCATTTTCGAAGACCTGCTTGCCCGCATCACGCGCGGGCCGCTCGAATCGCAACGTCTTTTATTGCCGTTAAGGCTTCCCGCTTCCGAGCGGCAACTTGCGTTAATTGAACACGTATCGCCGCTGCTTGCGCGTATCGGTGTCGAAGTCGCGCCATTCGGACCCAGTACGCTTGCGGTGAGCGCGTTTCCTTCGTTCCTGGAACGACTCGACCCAGTTGAGTTTGTTCGCGAATTGCTCGAGCGCGGCGAGCAGGAGCTGTTCGATCTTCATGAAGAAGCGCTGCTGCACGGCATTCTCGACATGATGTCGTGCAAAGCCGCCGTGAAAGCTGGCGATCCGCTCACGGCTGGCGAAATCAGCGCCCTGCTCGCCCGGCGGGAGCTTGTCGAGCGCTCCAGCAACTGTCCGCACGGCCGCCCGACGACGCTACGGTTGACGTTGAAGGATTTAGAGAAACAATTCAAACGGACCGGATTCTGATTTGTCATTTTCTTTAGGAGTGAACTGAGATGAAACGAATTGCCTTATTGCTCGGAATGATCGTCGCGACGTCCGCCTGCCTCGTGCAGGGCGAACCGAAAAAGTATGACAAGCCGCCGGAGATGAAGATCGATGTCGCCAAGAAATACACCGCCACGCTCGACACCAGCAAAGGCAAAATCGTCCTCGAACTGTTCGCGAAGGAAGCGCCGAAAACGGTGAACAGCTTCGTGTTCCTGGCCAAGGAAGGTTTCTACGATGGATTGATTTTCCACCGCGTGATTCCCGGCTTCATGATCCAGGGCGGCGACCCCACCGGCACGGGTTCGGGCGGGCCGGGATATGAGTTTGAGAACGAAAACAAAAACACGGCGCGGACGTATAAGGCCGGCACGGTCGGCATGGCTAACGCCGGGGCAGATACAAACGGCAGCCAGTTTTACATCATGGATGCCGACTACGGCCTGGAGCCGTCGAAGTACACGATTTTCGGCCAACTGAAGGAAGGTCAGGACGTCGTTCATGCGATCGCCACCACGCCTCGCGATCGAGGCGATCGTCCGAACGAACCGATCACGATCAAGAGCGTAAAGATCAGCGAAGAGTAAGTGCGAGGCGTCTCGGAAAAAGACGGCCGGCATTCACCCGCGAGAAAATTTCTTACAAAGAAGAAGAAGAGCAGCACAATTCGCTTGACGGTGTGAATACGTGACCGTATTTTTCCGCGCACGATGGAGGTGTTTCGCTAAGGGCTTTGCGAAGCGTATTCATTGTGTCGTTGCCGCATATCGTTTGAACGGATTCGGTCGTACTATTGATTCATGGCGATTTTTCGACGCGCGCATGGATGCGTTCGAGAACGAATCGCCTTGAGACGTCGCACGGTTTGATTTCCGTATGTGGCCATGTAGACGACAATCGAAAAGGGAATCGGGAGGTCAAGGATGGCCAGAGGTAAGCACGCCGCCGCGTTGTTTGAAGTGATTCATTCCGGTCGTCACACCAAGTCGCGGATGAGCACGCCGTCGTGGTGGTTCAAGCGAAAGAACGGACGGTCGGCTGAGGTCTCGGCGATCGCTGCCGCGGCGACGGCGATGCATGACACGACGCCGACACCGTTTGATTCGACCGATCCCACGCTCGGCGTGGACGAATCAACTTTTTCACATCGGGGGTCATCTTCTCACGCCGTTTGTGGCGTCCGTTCATCAACGCGCGAAACCGTTTCGCCTTTGGTCGACGAGGAACCATCACACCTGAACAGCGAAGACTCGTTTGAGGAGACCGATGTCCCGACACCGTTTGAAGCAACCGCGAAACACATCGAATTGAAGCCGGCGGCGATCCCGGTGGCGGTGGATGGCGATCGAAAGCTGATTACATTTCGCCTGTCATATAACAATGCAGCGGTGGCAACATTCGCCGTGATTGTGGCGGTCGCCCTGGCTTTCATGGTCGGTAAAAAATTGGGGGGGGCCGCCCCGCTCTCGGTCGCTGACGAAAGCAGTGAGCAGTTGCGTGGGAAACCGGCACATCCGAATGTGTTGAATCTGCCGCCGACCGCATCCGCATCGCGAACGATTAAAACGAACGACTCATCGGTTGTGCGCGAGCCGGAAACAGGTTTGACTTCACGTCAATTCGAAGCAAATGACCACGCGATGAAAAAGGAGGTCGGGGCACCCGGCGCGCCCGTCGATCGTCAGATCGGCCTGAACTACGTCGTCATTCAGAGCTTCACCGACGAGAAGATGGCCAACGATATCCGCGAAGCGTTCAGCAAAGCGGGCGTTCCGTGTTCGATCGAAAAAGGCATTCGCGGCCTGCCCGCGACTCGCTTTTGCGTCGTCGGCACCGAAGGCTTCGCCCGCATCAAAGCAGTGGAATGCATCGACTACTGCAAGAAGATCGATTCGGTTTCCGATCAGCTCGCCGCGACGAAGAAGGGGTTCAACGCGCAGCAGCTCATGGCGCTGAAATGGGAGAAGCCGAAGGGAGCCTGAATGGAGCGGCCCTCAGCGAACGCCGCTGCGCCGGCGGCCAAACACCGCCGCGATGGCGTGCCGCCAGTGCGGATGTCGATCACTTGCCGGCGCGTCATTATGGCCACTCGCGTCTGACGATTGCCGGACGACGAGTTCCTGACTCAGGTCGGCGATGCAGACCGCTTCTTTGCCCGGACGATTGCTGCCGCGCATCGACGTGAGCAAGGTCGGGCGAAGACGGGGCGGCGATTTTCTCGTTGTCGTCGGCAGTCGCGCGGCGGCAAATGACGCGATGATGACGCCATCCAAAATCGTCTCGTTCCCTGATGATGATAACGGCGTCGCGACGATCGGGGTTGCTCGAACCAGGCTCGTTTGACCGCCCGCAGCTTCAAGCCGGACAACTTCGGTCGCAACGAACGTCATCTGCACCGGGCCCGCACGCAGCACATCGCCGTCTCGAAGTACCTGTCGTTGAACGCGCACGCCGTCAAGACGCGTTCCATTCGTGCTGGCATTGTCAATGACGATCCATCGCCCCTGATCGTCAAGTTGAAATCGGCAATGCAGCCGGGAGAGGTGCCGGTCGGGGAAAGTGAAATCACACTCCTGCGCGCGTCCGACCGTAAACGAATCGACAAGCTTCTGTCGAAGCGGGCCGGTTGCTTCAGGTCCGGTAGTGATCAATAGCTCGGGCACGACGACTCACTTTATCTCCGGACCGGATGCGAATCGGAACATAGTGAAGAACGTGTCGGTGACTGAACGCAATGTCGCGGAAGATGGGAAAGCTCCATCGGCTGTCCCGATTGCGGTCTCTCGCAGCGGGCCTTTTCGTCGGCTAATATCATTTAACTGGGAGGAACGCGATGGATCGAACAGTTGTCTTGGCCAGCGCCGTGCGCACGCCGATCGGTGCATTTGACGGGTCGCTTGCATCGTCATCGGCACCGTCGCTTGGCGCGGCGGCAATCGCCGCGGCGGTGCGACGCAGTGAAATTGATGCGCATCAAGTAAACGACGTTTTTTTCGGAAACGTGGTGAGCGCCGGTCTAGGCCAGAACGTCGCCCGTCAGTGCGCGCTTGGCGCGGGCTTGGCCGAATCGATCGGCGCGACCACCGTGAACAAGGTGTGTGGTTCCGGCTTGCAAGCGGTCATCCTCGCGAGCCGCGCCATTCAGTGTGGAGACGCGGCCGTCGTCGTTGCCGGGGGGACGGAAAATATGTCGCGCGCCCCTTACTTGCTCGATCGCGCGCGGAACGGATATCGGCTCGGCCACGGGCAACTCATCGACGCGGTCATTCGCGACGGCCTTTGGGACGTCTACAACGATCTGCATATGGGAACCTGCGGCGATGCCTGCGCAAAAGAGTTTGGCTTTTCGCGAGAAGCGCAGGACGACTTTGCGATCGCCAGCTTTCAGCGTGCCATTGCGGCTTTGGCCGATGGCGCTTTCGCCGATGAGATCATCCCCGTCACCGTCGCGGCCGGTAAAACGACGACAGTCGTGTCCGAAGACGAGAACCCGAAGAAATTCAACGAAGGTAAGTTACGGCAACTTCGGCCCGCATTCGGCAAAGACGGCACCGTCACCGCCGGGAATGCGTCGAGCATCAACGACGGAGCCGCCGCGCTGGTCGTCGCTTCCGCCGAACACGCGGCCCGCACTGGTGTGAAGCCGCTGGCGAAAATCATCGGCTATGCCGGAGCGGCACGGGCACCGCGAGAGTTTACAACCGCACCTATTAGCGCGATAAGACGATTGCTCGAAAAAATGGATCTGAGAATCGATGACATCGATCTGTTCGAGATCAACGAAGCTTTCGCCGTGGTCACGATGGCGGCGATGAAGGAGCTTTCGATTTCACACGATCGCGTGAACGTCAACGGCGGCGCGATCGCGCTCGGCCATCCGATCGGCTGCAGCGGCGCGCGAACACTCGTCACGTTGATTCATGCGCTGCGCAACCGGAATCTGAAACGCGGAGTCGTCGCAATCTGCATCGGCGGCGGCGAAGCACTGGCCATGGCGATTGAACTGCTATAACTAAATTAAGTCAGCATGAATCTTTTCGAAGCCAGACATCTCGCAAAGACTCTGATGCATGCGCACGGCCTTCATGACTGGACGTTTCGCTTCGATCACGCCAAACGCCGATTTGGAAGTTGTAGCTCGCGCAAGCGCGTGATCACGCTGTCAAAATCGCTGACGACGCTGAATTCAATCGTCGAAGTACGCGACACGATCCTGCATGAAATTGCGCACGCGCTCACGCCCGGCGACGGTCACGGCGAGAAATGGAAAAACGCCTGCGTGCAAGTCGGCGCAAAACCCATTCGTTGTTACACCGATGCCGAGGTAGTCTCACCGCCCCGGCGAGCCGCGCGATACGCGATCGGGTGTCGGACCTGTGGATGGTGGATGGATCGCCATCGCATCAATCGTCGCGTGTTGCTCTGCAAGAAATGCAGCGGAGGAGTGATTTACCGCGAGAATGAGACACGGCAACACTTTATCGTGGAGACATCCGGAAGATCGGCCCGGATTCGTCGGATCGCGTAGATCAGCGTAGCAATCGTCCGCCAACCATAATTGCGATGCAGAAAATGATGGCAATAGCGGTCGCGGTCAACGCGGTGACGGCATGCGTTCGAGCGAGCGCGCGTCGCGCGCAGTCGTCAAGAATATTGCCCGATTCGTCGCCGACCTCCCGCGGCTTCGGCGAGCCGGAAAGCAATCGGCGGCGGGCGTTCGCCGCCGTCGCGGGCGGAACGTGATCCCACGACTTGCTGGCCAACGCCGAAACGAGCGAACGAACGCGTCCATGCGAGCACGAGCGTGGCTCGCGCGGGTGCGGCTGCGGCCGAGGAAGATGGGCGATCCGTGTCTCTTCGACATCATCTAAGTCGGCCGGGCAAAACCCGATGACCGTCTTCGACAGTGCCTCAAACGGATCGGCCGGACGCCGAGCGCCGCGCGAGGGGTGTGGCGACGGATCGGGCGCGACGAGTTCACCTTCGCAAAAACACATTCGGCTTCGGCCGAAACGTACGACGTCGCCCGCCGCCAGAAGCGCGCGAGCGATCCGAACGCCATTCAGAAATGTTCCGTTGCGGCTGTGGAGGTCGACAAGAAACCATTGCGCCCCCGCCGCCTCTAGTCGGCAATGATGCCGCGACAGCAGGATGTCGCGCACCTGTGCGGTGCAATCATCACACCGGCCGACGCTCAGGAGTTCGCCCGCCGTCAATGGAAGCCGGCTAATCTCGCCGGCTCGATCGGACAGAATCACGTAGGCCATGAAGACATTTCCGCTCGGGGCGCGGCCAATCTCGGCAAGTCGAGACTTACCGGGAATATCGGTTGATTCGAACGGCAACGATAAGAGAAACCCGGTTTACGGCGAACGCGATTAATTCGCAGGATCCGTCGCGGCTGGACGGGTCGCCGGCACGTCGTGAGCGGTTCGCAGTTCCTCGACTAGCTCATGGTTCTGCCGCGTCAATAACTCAAGCTGGGATTTCTGCTCGGTCAAAGTCGAACGGAGCGAGGCAAGCGACCGCAGCGTCTCCTCGTTCTGCTTTTGCGCGCTCGCCAGGCTCGCCTCCGCTGTCTTCAACTGTGCAGCCGTCCGATCCGCGTTTATCTGATTCAGGCGCGCTGCCTCGACCGCATCCTGGGCCTGCTTCAACTTGCCGTTGGAATCGGCTAAATCCTTCTCTGCTCTCTCGGCCTTATTCTCGCTATTCAAGACATCCGCGCGCAACTGATCGGCCTGCTGCTTGTAGGCGTCGCGCTGCCGCTCGGCCTCGGAGATTTGCATGGCGGCGCGATCATGATCCCGCTTGGAAATCCGCTCGGCGGAGTCGCTGCATCCAACCGCAATAGCAGAAAATAAGGTGACGACCAGGATCACATCAATTCTAAGATTCACGGCGAGCTCCTGCTTATCTAAATAATACCCTGTCATCGGCCGGCGACGAGACGCAGGGCAATCGCATTCTCTCTTTCTCCTCGAATGCGGTCGCCCTGCGACGGGACCAGGGCAACCGCATTCTGGATGATTTCGTTTTTTCTCCTCTCCCTGTACTCGGG
>CAXSBN010000056.1:0-16621 GCA_964236135.1 uncultured Phycisphaerae bacterium | reverse complement strand
CGAGTACAGGGAGAGGAGAAAAAACGAAATCATCCAGAATGCGGTTGCCCTGCACGAAAAGCACTTTCACCCGCCACCCACGAACGTCACGATTTCCACCTGATCGCCATCGATCAACGGCTGATCGTATTTTTCTGATCGAACCAATCGGCGGTTCAGCTCGATCGCCACTTTTTCCGGCGTCATCCCAAATGATTCGACGAGTTGGCGAAGCGTAATACCATCGCTTGCAGAGCACGGGTCTCCATTAACGGTGAGGGTCATGGCGTCGAGAAATCTACAGGCTTCGTCTACGCGGCACAGCAGTGCGTCTATTGATACTCGCGGTCAGAAACACGTTAGCGAGCAATGAAGCAATAACAATTGCGAGCTGTTCTTTTGTCACCTGGTTCATTACAGGACGCGCAACTCTGAATTTTTAAGGAACAAAGTAACAGTGATTTCGCTATGATACACGGCCCGCTCGGTCGTCACTGTTGTCCAGGATGGTCAAGGAATATTTAAAATGCGGATTGTCAAAACGTCATTCTTGCTGGCGCTGACCGGCTTGGCTGCATACGTTGCCGCGGAGATGCCGCCCACACCGCCGCAGGCAAATTCGTCGTTGGCTGCTCCAAGCGCGATCCTCGGCGGACGCCCGGATGCCGACGCGGTCAGCCCGGCCGATCCGGATGCGACCAATTTGCTTGGCTCGACGTTCAAAAGCATTGCCGTGGGCCTTGAATTCCGCGCACCGGTCAATGCCGTCGAAACCAAGCAGGCGGGCGGCGAGGAGATCGTTCAATATTCAAACGAGGCCAAACGTTGGGTCCTGAAAGTCAATCATCTGACGTTCAACGAGCCGATCGCGATGGCATACCATCAGGTCGACGGTCACGATGTGAACGGCCTGCTTGAAGAGACCGTCGAACAACTCAAAACCAATTCGCAGGGGATCGATATTAAGCGGCAGGAGGTTGTTCGTACCGGCCAGCTCGATATCGGCATGATCGCGGGCCGATACAACATCGGCACCGAGGGGAACCTTGCCCTCGTCGCGCTCGTTCGTCAGACACCGCTCGACGGAAACGTCGATGCCGCACGCGTGTACTATTCGTTCAATCTGACGGCCGTCGTCGACAAGAAGATCGTCGATGTCGAAAAAGATCCGGCTGCTCAATATGCGGTGAAAATGTTTCAGCAGGTGCTCGATAGCATTCGCCTGCTCGATCAGTCCCAGCTTCGCGAAGATCAGGAAGATCGCCTGTTTCGCACGCGAAGCCTTTTTGTCGTGCTCAACCAATCGAAGCTGCGATCGACGCTGGCGCGCGAACAGTGGCTGCGGCTCATTCGCGACGGCAAGGACATCGGCTACACCTACGTTGTGGAAGAAACCGGCCGCGATCTACCGCGCTCGGGACGCAAAACCCAGCAGGGCGGCGTCGGCGCGGACGATGAAGGTGTTCTCATCGGCGTGCGATCGCGCACGCTTCCCGAAAGCGGCGTGCAAGTTGATGCCGAAAGCTGGATGTGGTGCAGCTTCGATCGCCGTCATGAAAAATGGTCGAACGTCGCCGTCATCAACAACCCGCGCACCGGCAAGGAAGCAGTGGGCGATCTTGGATCTTCCGATGCGGCCATGCGAATTGTCGACGATGTGGAAAAGGGCGAAACCTACAAGGACCGCAATGGAAGGCCGCGCACGGACAAGGAACAGCCGGCTGTGCGGCAAGTGGAGTCGATGATGCTCAACGTCACCCACATCGGCCGCGAGAAAAATCACGAGCCGATCACTCGCCAGTTGCCGCCCTTTTACATTCCGCAGGCGATCAGCCATCTGCTGCCGCGGCTGGTGCGGGATCATCTGGGATCGACGTACATGTTTGCGACCTATAACAGCGACACGCGCGAAGTGATGATGCGCTACGTCGATGTCGGACATTTAACGACCGTCGATCTTGCCGGACAGAGCGTGACCGCCGTGCCCGTCAAAGATCGTCTCGGGCTTGAGGGGTCGGTAACGACGCATTATGTGTCCCCGCAAGGCAAATACCTTGGCAGCATGAACCCCGATTCGAAGATTCTCATCCTCGCGTCCGATGCGACCACCATCTCGAAATTGTGGAAAGATGCAGATCTGTCGCGACCGCGTGATATCGATGCGATACCCGAGACGAAGTGAAAAACGCATCAGCTCATGATTCAAGAGTCTGTAACGCTTTCTAATCAGCATTGCCGTCATCCGATGCCGATAAAGAAGATTGATGCTTCGATCGATGGCCAAATCTCTCGCCCTCCTGCTGCTCGTCTTCGGCGGGGCAGTCGGCATTTGGGTGTATCAGGATCATTTTTCCACCTCCGTGCAGCTCGCGAAGCTTGAGAAGGAAAAAGTCGCATTGCAGCAGGTTGTGCAGCGGCTTGGGGACGAAAAACGAGTGGCGGAAATTCTCGTCACCGATCAGAAAGCCGACGCCGCGGGCAAGCCTGCCACAACCTTGCTATTTGTCGAGTACGATAAGGCCGGCAACAGCCTGCCGCCCAAGAGCTTTACGATCGAAGGGAAATTCGCGCACGTCGACGCGATGGTGATCAAATTCGATCAACATTTCGTGGCCGAGGGGGACGGCCTGCGGGGGCGGAGCATCGCCCTGTTCACCCGGATTTTCGGCGATTATCAGACCCCCGCCACCGCAACGCCGATCGATAAGCCGGGCGCGATTCCCGATGTTTATCGCGATGCCGACCCGCAGGTCACCGACTTCGAGCAGGACTTATGGCACCAGTTCTGGCAACTGACCGCTGACGCCGATCTGCGAAAGAAAAAAGGCGTGCGCGTCGCGATGGGTCAGGCGGCGTGGGGCATGTTCGAGCCGGGCCGACTTTACACGCTGACGCTCGAAGCCAACGGCGGGTTGAATCTGACGTCCGAGCCGGTGAAGGGTATCTATAAAGAGGCGATGAAGATGAAATGACCATGCGGCAGGCTGAGTCAAATCGCCGTTAGTCATCATGGTCGCTGTGCTTCGCCGACGCCGCAATGTGCTGAATTAAGTTCAGATCGATTGGGTTGACCGCCCCATCAGCACCTGCCGGCGCGTCCATTGCGATTGCGAGCGTTGTTCCGTCGCTCAAATCACATCTCGCGAGCACCTTCACTCGCTTCGACGATGGGACGCCGGTATTGGCTGTCGTCACGCTGATGGAGCCTTCGCCTAATGCTCCGAACGGGATTTGCCGTTGCGGCGGCGGCGTGATCATTCGGTCGAGCCAAGACTGCATCTGCCGCTGAACGATGATGACGCGGCGGGCAGCATTTTGTGAGTCGTTTTCCGCTGCTCGAACCTGACCAAGTTTCTGATTTAACGAGATGTCCCAGGAACCGGGCAACCCGATGCTGACATCGCCCAGGGAAACAACTTCGTCGAGCCCGATTTCGCTCGGCCGTGCATGATCCACCAGCGCCGCCACGCCAAGCGACGCCGCCAGCACACCGAACATCGAAACCTGCATCAACAGGTTTCGCCGCGGGCTGAATTGGAATGATCGTGGCATGATGAACTGTTTATATCGTGAGCGATCGCATGCCGTGTAGACGTAAGAGCGCGTGCAATCATACGCGGGTGTTGGAGAACATAGGCGATGGGAAAATTATCGCGAAGGCGCAGGCGAACAGGCGACGGGCTTGGTAGATTCGTGTGAGTCTCGAGCTCAAGCGTTTCTAAAACCTCGGTGCAAGAGTGGACCCTACACCACCCTCATCTCAAACCGCCCCGGCCTTTTGCCGCCGGTGCGGTCGAGGGCCAGGTCGTGGGCGTCGTGGTAATGCTTGATCAGCTTGGACCAGTCGAATTGCTCGCCGGCTCGCTCGGCGGCATTTCTTAGCTCGATTCGCTGCCGTCGATCAAGTTGCACAAAATTCAGTACCTGCGAGACGAGCTGCCCAACGCCCTCGCTGAAGCTTTGCGTGCGGCGATTCAACACCACGATTCCTTTTTCGTTGTATCGCGGAATGTGACGCTCGACGTACGCCCCGAAACCGCTGAGGTCGGTCGTCACGGCCGGCAGACCGAGCGCGATCGTTTCCATCGGCGTGTAGCCCCACGGCTCGTAATAGCTTGGGAAAATGCCGAGGTGGCAGCCGCGCACGAACTGTTCGTAATCCAATCCAATCAGCGGGCTCGTCGCCGTGACGAATTCGGGGTGGAAAATCATCTTCACCGGATCTTCGGCACTATTGAACAGATGCCGATGACGCAGATGATTGATCACCGGATCGGCGGCATCGTTCATCAGATCGTGCGTGACGATCGTCGGCTGATACGGGCGGTGCTGCGCGTGGATCGCGCGCTTGAGCAACACCCATGATTCTTCGCCAATCAGTTCATTAAACGTCGGCAATCGGCCGCTCGCCACGGCGTTGAACAGCCGCCCGCCCATCTGGCCCTGAACCTCCTCGCAGAGGTTGCGCAGGTCGGCCAACTGCATCTGGCTGTGCAGCACGCCGACGTTGATATTTTTCACCGGCGCGCGAGTGACGATGAACGAGATAATCGTTGGCGGGTCCGGCATTTCCTTCAGCCGCTCGTTCAGTTGGTACATCGCCTCGATGTATAGGTCGAGGCCCTTGTTTTTGTATTCGTATCGTCCGGAGGTGAAGAAATAGAGTGTGCGATCCAGGTCGAAGGTGTAGCTGGGAAAAAAGTGCCCCATCACAAATTCATGAATTCGCTCTTTGTATTTGTTGTGCAGATTCTGAAATTCGTGCTGAGCGCCGAATCGCCGGATGTTCAGACCGTTGGGTAGAATGCCGTCGGGCTTTCGACCTAATAACTTTTCGGATTCGACGGCAGTGACTTCGCTGACCGTCGTAAACACCGTCGACGCGTGCGCGGCCGCCTTTTCAATGAGATGCCGGGGCAGAATCTGATACTTGGCGGCCTCTGCATCGGGGTCGAAATAGGGCAGATTCTCGTAAAAGGCGGGGTGGTCGCCGGCAAGATATCGGCCAAGCAGCGTGGCGTGGGTCGTGAAGATCGTTGTGATCGGAATGCGCAGGTGCGCGATGCGCGGCACCGCGACGCCGCCCATCCACTCATGGAAATGCGCCAGCACATTCTGCTGCGGCGCGATGTTCTTCAGTTCGCGAAAGAACTCAGCCACGGTGAAGCCGAATGCGACGACCTCATTAACCTCGCCATCGCCCGACGGCACGGAAACACCGTGGTCGGTCCACATGAAATACTTGTCCTGATCGAGCGAGCGAAACCGCGCGCGATGATCGAGCAAGATCACGCGCGGCCGGCCGGGAATGAGCCAGCGGCCGTAGTGGCAGGGAATCCCCGCATCACGCAGGCGATCCAGCGTCTGCCGGATCAACCCCTCGGTCGGCTGCTCCTCAAATTCCACGGCGGCGGTCCTTGGGTTGTACGGGCCGATCAGGCAATAACGATTGCCCCACCGCTCAAGCATCGCCGGTGCTTTGGTGCGAAGCACGGTGTAGATTCCGCCAAGCTGCCAGCAAACTTCCCATGCGATTTCGAACAGCAATGGCTGATCGTCCGAACGTGGCTCGGACGGGGTTGGCGGCGAGGATGCGCCCGGTCCGGGCGTGAGGCCGGACGAATACCCCTGCGGCACGACGCCGCTTGCCGGCAGAGAACTGCTGGCCGACGAATGCTGCGCGACGTCGGCCGTGGACGACGGACTGAGCGGCGGTGTTTGCGGCACCGGCTTGGGACGCGGGATCTTGGCACCCAGCGTCTCGCTGGCGGCGGCGTCGAGCGGGGTGTCGAGTCTGCCGTCGCGCGCGACAAACGCCGAGTCATTCGGAGGATCGAGCAATTCCGGCAAACGAGAGGGTTTTGCCGCCGGCGACGACGGAGGACAGGCCGGCTTCTGCGAAGCGATCGCGGTCGGCGAGACGGAAGCCGGCGGCGATACGCCATCGAGCGGGGCCATCGACGTTTTCTCGCTCGCCGGCGCTTTATTTGAGATATCGACGATCAGCGGCAAGGTCGGCCTTGCCGAATTCGCCGCCGCCGCAATGGGTCGTGGCGCCATCACCGCACCGCTTACCTTTTTATCCGAACTCATGCGGGATGATGGCCCGGTTGCGGAATTCCCGGTCGCGCTGGTTGCACCGGACGCTGCCGCGACGGCGCGGCCGCCCGCTGAGGACTTCTTCTTGGAAAAGGACGATTTGCTTTGCTTCCCGTGCTGTTGCTTGGCCACGACCGCATTATGCCCGGCCTGTCGAATTTGTTGCAATGCGCACTCTTGCGAAGGTCAATATTTTACCGCGATCAACTCAATGATTGCGTCATCCACGCGCGGCACGCGCACAAAACGCCAACATTGCCTGCAACTCCAATCGCTGCGCGATCGTCGCAAATCGATGACGTGACGTGTCCGTCGGGATTAGGTTTTCAACGAATTCGACGAATACGATCGGATTAAATCCGTCGGCGGTTATCCGAAAAATCTTTTTGTCTGCCGGTTCGGAGCGCGCGATCTCTTCTACTTGTCGTCCAAGCGTCGGCAGAATCGGATGGTTTGCGCAGCGGCGATACCAGTACCGGCTGTTGGAAAAGTCCCCTTCCCGCCGGTGGATGATGGCGTGAAGGTAAGCGCTGGTCGCGGCGAGCTCGTCATCGGTGGCGGCTGATTGCACGGTGCCGCTGCCTTGAGCCTGCTGCAATCGGTCGCTGATTCCCCGTGACGCTTTGGCGCGGACACGCAACTCATCGGGTTCCAACTGTACGATGCGATGGGCGGCATCGAGGGCGTCGTGGTAGATCAAGACGGCCGCGACGCCGAAGAGGGCGTACTCGTACGACTTGATCGGAATGGCAAACAGCTCGGCCGGCGTGAGGCTGAGGACCGTTGGGTCGGCGGGTGTCGCGTGCATGCCGACAACTAATGTTGCGTAACGATCCGGGCGGACCGCCGAAAGCTCGTTGCCGCGCGCGGAGAGCGGATCGGTATTTGCATCGAGGTCGGGCATGATCACGCGATGTTAGACGGATCGCGCGGGCGGCTCCATACGGTAAGGTTTCGGACGGGAATTAAACAAATGCGATACGGACGATCGAACACCGCCTTAATGTTGGCCGCCCTGCTCGCGGGTTGTGCGAGCAACTCGTCGACAACAAGCCGCAGCGAGGCGACACAACGGGCGTCGTATGCCGCCACCGCGAAGCTGCCGGCCGAGCGGCAGCCCAGCGATCTGCACATTGCCGTGCTCGTCAAAGGCGATCACATGCGCCTCGTCAATTTCACCGACGACACGATCCGCAATGCCGACATCTGGATCAACGGAACCTTTGTCCATCACATCGACGCATTGCCCGCCAGAGGAAGCGTGACGTTGCTCAAGAGCGCGTTTTATGACACGACCGGCCACTCGTTCGCGGATGTGTCAACGCCCACGCACGAGGTGACCGTGCAGCAGGGAAACACCGTCAGCACGACGCTGGGGCCGGTGAACGAGTGATCGTGCGAATCCCGAGCGACTACGACCTGAGCGACTACGACCTGAGCGACTACGACTCGAGTGATGTACGCACGCGTGAGATCACGCTGCCTAGTTCGGCCACGCCGGGAAGCTGGTCTAGAATACGGAGCACGCCCAACGATCGGGCTTCGACTTCATCCTGCTGACTGTGCACGATCCCGGCCGCGATCCACTTTTGCCACGGCCACGCCGTGCGGATCGATCGCACCAACATCCACGCGGGCATATCCGGCGGATGCGCAGCGACAACGACCAGGGCGAACTCGTGGCTTTTCATCAGCTCCAGCGCATCGCCGGCCAGGCAAACCTCTCGCCAGTCGATGCTCGACGCTGCGGTCCGTGGTTCCGGCGAATCGACAACAGCCAGCACGGCCTGTGATCGACCCGCGAGGGTTGCGGGCAGATCCACGAGCAACGGGAAAGCAGCCGAGGGCGACAACTTCTTCTCAGCGGTAAGCCTCATCCCAATTGCACTTTCCATCAAAGCGGGTGGCCGATGCGTTACATCAATGGGCCGCGCTTCGATCAACATATATTGAAAATCCCATCGGGCCGTTATTCACGACCCGACTGGGGTGGCGAGAAGGAACTCGCGCAAACATAGTTAAGACATTCGGCGACGGCGGCGAAGCAACAGACCGCCTGCGGCGACCGCAATCACGCCGATCGAAGCCGGTTCCGGCGCAGCGGCCGTGATATTGTCTAGAGCAATCTCGCTGGCACTTCCGAGGTCCCCATTGAGGTGGAAGAAAAATTCCTGCGTGATGTTGGCTGACGCCGGCCCTGTCGCGAAGGCGTAGGACCCTTTGTCGTCGCCGTCAACGTAGGCTTCGACCATGCCGGTGTCGTAGTCGCTGACCAGATCAATGTGATAGGTTTGGCCCTCGACGTAACTGAAGAAGCTTTGCAGGCTCGTGTTGTCTGGCGAACGGATGGCAAAGACTCCGCCGTTAGCGCTGGTCGGCGCCGCCGCGAATCGTGTACCTTGCTGGGTGCCGAAGGTGTTCATGCCGAAGAGGATGCCCGCCGTCGCCGGTCCGCCGTCCAGCAGTTTTGGCTGCGACAAGGAGATCGTCGGGGCGCTTAGAATGTTTAGATCAAACGACATATGAACGTACTGGGTCGTATTGCTGAACTCGGTGTCCAGCCAGAGCGCTCCCTGTTCGCCATTCAGCGGGTTGGTGGTGAGGTGAACGCCTTTGTTCATGCCGCCGGCATTGTCGACGACGAGAGTGCCTGACGCTGCGGTGGGCGGGCTGTCAGCGGTGGTCGCGGTGTATCCGCCGATCGCGCTGAGGTCATTCAGCGTCGTGTTGTAGCCGACCGTTGTGGGCGCCTGACCGACGGTGTCAGAGTTGAAATTGATGTCAACAAACGGCGCCGCCTGCGCGGCGGGACTGACGAATGCCGCCGCAATGCCGGAGACCGACATAGTCAGCAAAACCTTGGGAGAGAGCTTCATATTATTCCTTCTTTCCTGGAGAAGACACGATTGGCGTTCGCCACCCCGGCGCACACCCCCCTTTTCGGGAAACCCGCACGGGCGGTTGTTCACCGGCCGGCGGATGCAAGACCTGACTAGAGTTACGCGATAGCGCGCCGGCGGCAGAGGAGGAGGCCGGCTGCGGCAGCTCCCACAACGCCGAGCGTGGTCGGTTCCGGCGTGTTCACAGCGCTGAGGTTGTCGATGAATGCCGTGTAGCTGCCCGTGTCATTGAAGAAGCCCGCACCGACGCGGACGCGCACCACGTCGAAGTCTCCCCAGACTCCTGCGCCGCCGTCGGAATGTTCGATCAGACTTTGCAGCGTGCCGCCGCCGAACGAGGGGTTGAATTCGGTCGCGCCCAAACCGGGACGCTGCGAATCGGTATCCACATGCACCAGGTCCGTTGTCAGCAAGGACTGTGAGGTCCAGGTGTTGGTTGCGAGCGGCGTGGACGTGCTGAACTGAATGATCTGTGAGTCAGTGGCGTAGTCGTAGACGCCGTCATGATTCGAATCGACGCCAAGCAGGATGTAGGGAGCTGAACCAGTGTAAGTTGAGTTCGCGCTGTCCAGATAGTATTGAAAGGACGCGAGTACATCCTTCAACTTTCCGATCGGTGCATCCGCGACGTCGCTGACGGTACTGTAATCGCTATTTACGCTTCCAAGAGTAATCTTGGCGGACGTGGTTCCTAAGGCGTGTTCGCTCGATAGCGTCGTTGAAGTGCCTAGCTGCCGTGTATATCCGCTCGGTGCGGCGCCTTCAAAAGTATCGAGCAGATTGGCAGCGTTGGCAGAGTTACCGAGCCCATAAATTCCCGCGCATGCCGCGGCGGCGATGACCATCTTCGAAATCTTTGACATATCAATCCTTCTCACATTCGGGAGTCGCGAAAAACACTGAACACTTGGCGCGGCCACCCCGGTCGCACCATAAAGGCCGCCCAATCGCTTTCGCGATTGGCCGGCTGGACTGTCGTTTTGAGTTCAATCGATCGGATCCGCAGCTCGCGCACGTCGTCGCAGGAGCATGCCGCACAGGCTGATGCCCAGGACGCCGACGATGCTCGGTTCGGGGACGGGCGTGGCGTCGATGGTCTTGACCGTGACCGGCTCGTCCGTTCCGAAGTCGCCGCGATGGCCGACGTGAACCGCGACTTGGGCGTCATCGCCGTCGGTGATTGAACGACCGTCGAGCAGACTCGCCATCGCGGGCTGCTTGAATTGATCCGCCGCGCCGTGATCGCGAGCGGCCGTCGCGGAAATGCTGATCGCCAGCGTGGCAACCATCACACTCTTGAGAATCGTCGGAGTCAGCGGCGTTGGATTCATCGTCGTTAGATTCATCGGCGTTGGATTCATCGTGAAGCCCGTTCGTCTCAGCAGTTCTTCGTTGTGTGCGGGACATCCGTTGTCCCTTCAACGCACAGCGATGAACGACTAGAGCGACCCGCGTGCCGGATGAATTTGCGGGTGATGTATTCGCATTAAGTGCAGTGAATGGCGCCGCTTACACGACGTCGATCGCGCGAAGAAAATGGAACAAAACAGAATTGAAACGAACACGGCGGCGAAGCTGGAAAGCATCGCAGGCGGAATCTGCATCTCGACTTAGGATCGGAGTGTTCGTTTTGAATACCCCTGTTCAAAACAACTTCTTCGGGAAACCGAAGACCCCTCTCCCGGCCTCTCCCCGGAGTACCGGAGAGAGGAGAGGTCGCCATGACCCATTCTCCTATCCTTCCCGCGGAGCACGGCTCGACTGAACTCGTCGAAATCCGGAGAGGGGGCCAGAAAAGTACAAACGCCAACCGGCGGCGATTTCGATCGCCGCCGGTCAGCACACACAGGAGATAGTTTGAGGAGAGTGGGCGGTGGGCAGTAAGAAAGGCGAGCATTAAGTTCTTACTGCCCACCGCCCCCTGCCCCCTGCCCACTCCTTATTTCACCGTAATAATCTTCATCGGACGCTTCACCACGATCTCGCGACTGCCGGCGTTGTTGTTCCACTCGTAGTAGTCCCACGTGGCGAGGAACAGCCGGGTTGCGCCCTTGGGGGCGATGAACTGCTGCTGCGCGCCGCTGCTGTTGAGCCCGTCACCGATGAAGAAAATCTGCTTCAGTTCCGGCTTCAAGGTTGTGAAGTCGCGGCTTGCATCCGTGCTGAAGTCCAGGTTCTTCGGGGCGGCCGAGTTGCTCGGAGCACTGTCGTCCATGAAGATGCCAACCAGGGCGTTGATCGGAGCAGTCACGTCGGCGATGCCGTTTTCGTTGTAGTAGTTGTTCTTGTTCTGGGCCTGCAACGAGTCGGTCGTGTTGATGTTGTGGCCGATGTCGGTGAGCTGGCCGTCCGGGCTGTAGTAGGCCATGCCTGGGTCGTGACGAACGTCGCCATCGATCGAGTCAAAGGTTAGCCCTTCGCCTTCACTGATGCCCATGCCCACCGCGAGCGGCGACTGACGCGGGCTGCTGGTCGTGCCAGCATAGTCAGGGTTGTTGTGCGGGTTGTTTCGGCTGACGACGGTGCCGGGAAGCGCGCCCGAGAGGAACGGGTTTGCCGTGCCGGGGACATGCTGGTCGACGTTCACGCCGGGGATAATCATGACGTAGCTTTCGCCGTTTACGTCGCAATAGCTCTGGCCAAGCAACTTGGCGAAGAGCAGCGGAACCGCGGTGCCGCGGGCGGCAGTGCGATGCAGGCTAATGTGCACGCAGTTCGCGGTGGTCACATCAAAGCCCGCGAGCTTCTTGAACGTGCCGGTGGAACTGCTCCACTTGCCGAATTCGATGTCTTTGGTCGTGTCCATCACCACGGCCGTGCCGTCAACGGTGTTGACCTGTGCGTATTGCTTGGCAAAGGCGATGGCGGAGTTCGTGTCGGGAAGTTCCGCGGCTGCCGCGCGGGCGGCCGAGTCAGCAGCGCGACGCAGCTCGGTCTTGGCGAGCTGCACTCGGCCGAGGTCGACCGCAAAGCTGCAGAAGCCGAACATCAAGAGCATGATGACGGTGGTGTAGTATAGCACCACGCCATTGGTCCGGTTCAGCTTGCGTCGGATGGAAATACGTTTTGAGTTATCAGCCTTTCGCATTCTCGATCTCCGTTGTGTGTGTGGAGATATTTTGTCCCGAGAAAGTCAAATAGGCGTCGACTCCAAACGAATTGCGGGCGCGATCCGGGGTGAAACGGTTCTAGATATTCCGGGCGTACGGATTAACCGCGCGGGCGCGCAAACATCATTCTGTCAAATCGAAAAAAATCCCGGAAGTTGTCTTGCGGAGAGGAAAGGAAATTGATCCGTGCGACACGCGGACGACCGATAACGCAGACAATCAAACCACACGCCAAAGCACTGAGATATTGTTTAGCGGCACCGCTTGCGGTGCGTTCGATTACGGGAAAGCACGTCCAAAAACACGCGCCGCAAGCGGCGTCGCTAAACGGGGTTGATCTTTCGGATAAATTTGTCTGCACCCTGCAGATGGTCGAGCAAGAGCGCGTTGACCCGCGCGGCATCCGAAATCGTGCAGCCGTGAGCCGCGTCCGCTAACTCGACGAACTTCGAGCCGCTGATTCCAGCCGCCAACGCACGTCCCAATTTCGGCGGTGCGATCAGGTCGTGCTCGGCGCTGACGACGAGCGCCGGGATGTTTTTGATCAGCGAGAGTTGGTTCGTCAGATCCGTCGCCCGCATCGCGGCCATCTGCCCTTTGACGGCCGGCGATTGATCGGCCAAGTCGTGGCCGAACAGTGGTTCATAATCCGCCGCGAGTCGGTCGAGTTCCGCGTCGGTTCGCGGCTTCGGCGGTAAGACGAGATTGAGAAATGCGCGTCGCCTCGCAACACGGCTGCCGCATCGCGATCGAAACCCGAACCACATCAACCGCCTGGTCAACGGCCCCACCGCTTTGCCATTCGCGAACGTGCAAAGCAGCGACAAACTCCGTACACGCCGAGGCGATTTCAGTGCCACTTGCAACGCGATCAACCCGCCCAGCGAATGGCCGACGAGATGCGCCGATGAAAACTCCGCAGCGTCGAGCGCGCGAATCGCGTCATCGACGAGTTGTTGAAAGGAAATTTCGAGCGGGCCGTCGTTGGGGGAATTCGGCCCGGTGCCGCGATTGTCGTACGACACGCACGAAAACGATTTGCTCAGCGAATCAACCTGCGGCCGCCATCCAGCACCGTGCAGTCCGACACCTTGAATGAACAACACGGGTGGACCATCGCCCCGCTTCTCAGGAGCTGAAGGTCTAGCTTGTTTATGTGGATCGATTCCGTGCATTTGTTTAGCGGCACCGCTTGCGGTGCGTTCGTCTCCGCATTGTGCGTGCTCGAAAGCGCACCGCAAGCGGTGCCGCTATACGAAGAAGTCGCTCACGCGATTCGACGTTGCTTGTGCGACATCAGTGTCTCTTCGATCACTTCATCCAGCGTGTCGCAGACACTCGCAACTTGCTGCGTCGTCATCTGCGAGAAAAACGGCAGAGCGATCGTGCGCGACGAGACATATTCACAGACCGGATAGTCACCCGGCTGCGATTCAAGCATCTCCCGTACGTACGGCTGAAGATGAATGGGCGGGAAATAGTTGTTGCAACCGACGCCGCGCAAGCGAAGAGATTTGATCATCTCGTCGCGATCTTTCGGACCGAACAGATCGTTGAGCCGCACGACGAACACGAACCAGCTCATTTCGATCTGCTCGTCGACCGTCGGCAGGATCAGGAATTTGTTGTCGAGCAATCGCGTGAAGTATTCGCTCGCGACCCGGCGACGATTTTCGAGAATCTCGCCGAGCCGGTCGACCTGCACATTGCCCAGGGCCGCGTTGATTTCGCTCAGGCGATAGTTGTAGCCGAGGCGTTGGTGCGCGAGCCAGCTCATGCCGTCGCGGCCCTGATTTCGCAGCGAGCGGCAGATGCGCGCAATGTCGTCGTCATCCGTGACGATCATGCCGCCTTCGCCGGTGGTGATCTGCTTATTCGGATAAAACGCGAACACGCTGCCGGCGCCGAAGGAGCCGATCGCGCGGCCGTCGATTTTCCCGCCGAAGCCTTCGCAGGAATCTTCGATAAGAATGAGATTGTGTTCGCGGGCGATGCGTTCGATCTCGAACATCCCGCCGGGATGGCCGAACGTTTCGACGGCGACGATCGCCTTGGTGCGCGGCGTGATCGCGGCTTCGATTTTTTCCAGGTCGAGGTTTAAGGTGATCGGATCAATGTCGACAAACACCGGCCGCGCGCCGACGTACAGGAAGCAATTGGTGCTGGCGACAAACGAGAACGGCGAGGTGATGACCTGATCGCCCTCACGCAGTCCCGTCGCCAGCGCCAGGCAATGCAAGCCGGCCGTTCCGGAGGAGACGGCGATGCCGTGCGCGCGATTCGCGATCGCGGCGCATTTCCGTTCGAATTCTTCGACAACCGGCCCGATGGAAAGCGTCGAGCTGCGCAGGACATCAACGACGGCTTCGATTTCGCGGTCGGTGATGTCGGGGGATGACAACGGGATATTTGCAGGCATGATTCACTTTCCAGCCGCTTGCGGCTTCGCGGGCCGGCAAGGCGAAATGTCGGCTTCCTCGGCCCGCGAAGCGCAAGCGGCAATAATAAATTGACGTCGTACTCCTTCAACGTCCGATAACAACATCGGCAATAAACCGTCCCATTCATGAGTCAGCCCTCCGAAAAGCGTCCCAGGCAAAAATCCAAGAACAACCGCGATTTCTGGCGCGCCGCCAGTTTCCTCGGGCGCTATCGCGGGCGGGTAATAGTTTCGATAATTACAGCCTTCATTGCCGGCACGGTCATGACGAGCGGCATCGCGACGATCATGCCAATCATCAAGCTGCTCGTGGACCGCAACCAGACGGTGCCGCAGTGGATCGATGAATCGCTCGCCTCGTTGAAGACGAACTCACACTTTGGCGCATTGGTCGAGCCACGACTGAAGTTTATTTCCACGCTTGCGCATCTGCTTCCCTCCAATCAGGTGGCGGTGGTGGCGATTCTGTTTTCAGTGGTTGCGGCGATCGGGTTCGTCGGGAATGTCGCGCGCTATGTTTACGAGTTTCAATCAGACAAATGTGCGATCGACGCGATCAACGACATCCGCCGAAAGCTTTACAATCACGCGTTGCACATGCCCCTCGCATTTTTCGGCTTACGAGGAACGAGCGATCTGACAAGCCGCCTGGTGCAGGATTGCCAACAGCTTCAGGAAGGATTCACAATCCTTCTCGGACAGACGACGCTGGAACTCTTCCGCGCGTTCCTCGCGTTGGCCGCGGCGATGATTATCGACTGGCGGCTGACGATGTTCATCATCGCGTTCTGCCCCATCACGTTCAGCGTCATCAAGAAATTCGGCAAGCGGATGCGTCGCGCCTCACGCGCCGCATTGCAAAATTCGGCCACAATGCTCGGCCAGGTTGAAAGCTCGCTCCATGGCATTCGTGTCGTGAAGGCCTCGAATGCCGAGCGCTTCGAGCGACGACGATACAATCGCATTACGAGCGGCCTGCGCAACGAACAGGTCAAGCTCGCCCACTACGACGCGCTCAGCACGCCCACGCTTGAGACGATGGCGACCTTCGCGATCGGCGGCGTACTGATTTTCGCAACGTACCTGATGTTTGGGCACGTTAAGCATCCACTCGGCAAATACAGTTTCTTCGGAATCATGGCCTGCCTGATCCAGATCGGCGAAGCACTTCGCCGTGTGAGCAAACTGAACACCGTCATCCAGAAATCCAACGCCGCCGCCACGAGAGTCTTCGAAGCGATTGACGTGCCGATCGAGCGGCCGATCAATTACTCGACACGCAACACCCGGCCGATGAAGAACATCGCACCGATCGGCGAAGAAGTGCGATTCGAACATCTTTCATTCAGCTATCCGGGGAATTCGGCACTTGCGCTCGACGATGTGAGCCTGACTGTGAAGAAGGGCCAAAGCACTGCGATCGTCGGCCGGAATGGTTCGGGGAAGACGACGCTGATGGCGCTGTTGCCGCGATTTTACGATCCGATCTCCGGGCGCGTGCTCATCGACGGCGTCGATGTGCGCGATGTGACGCTGCGGAGTTTGCGGAAGCAGATCAGCGTCGTAACGCAGGAGAGCGTGATCTTTCCCGGCACGATCGCGGACAACATCGCCTACGGCCTGCCGCGGGCGACACGCGCGGAGATCGAAGACGCCGCCAAACGCGCGTTCGCGCACGACTTCATTCTTCAGAAACCAAATGCGTACGACACCTCTCTCGACGGCCTCGGCGGCCAGCTCTCCGGCGGGCAACGACAACGATTGAACATCGCCCGCGCGATCTTGCGAAAAACGCCGATCCTCATCCTCGACGAGGCCACCAGCCAGGTCGATGCCGAAAGCGAGCACCTCATTCAGCAGGCGATCGAATCGCTCATGCACGAGCGCACGACGTTCGTCATCGCCCATCGCTTCAGCACCATCCTCTCGGCCGACACGATCATCGTGATGGACCAGGGAAAAATCGTCGGAGCGGGAAAGCACGAGGAATTGCTCACCACCTGCAACGCGTACAAATCGCTATACGAGCGGCAGATCGCGCCAGGGCAACCGCATTCTGGATGATTTCGTTTTTTCTCCTCTCCCTGTACTCG
>CAXSBN010000055.1:8127-18498 GCA_964236135.1 uncultured Phycisphaerae bacterium | reverse complement strand
AGCGGTGCCGCTAAACGAGGTCGCGCAGGATCACCCGATCTTCAATCGCAAATTCGTAAATTCGCAAAATCTCAGAATCCCACAACACCTTCCGTCGTCGAGTCCACAAGTGCGACGCGCTCTCCGGAGCGTGTATGATCCGCCGTGGTCCGATCGCCTTGGGGTCACACCACGGGTGAGTCGTTTCGAAATTAGCTGGAGCTGTCGTAATGTCGCTTGCATTCATCCTGACCTTCCAAAAACCGCTCAACAGTCTGCCCGCGATGGGTAAGGGCGCGTCGGGCAAATCGCTCGCGCGGGAAGCGGACCGGCTGGATTTCGCGGCACGCAAATGCAGCGTGCCGTCGCTGACGACCTTTTTGTCCGAAAGTCAGGAGATGCTCATCGAGCAGATGAAAGCGGACGGTTTTGATCCATCGAAAATGCGCATCCCGCCGGAGCGATGGTTCTCGGCGAGCGAAGGGCTCGTCAGCGCGCGGGCGTTGTTGAAGCACGTGGAGATAAATCTGAACGATTTCAAGCAGCCGAACCCGATCCTGCGAGACTTGAAGTGGATCGAGGCACAGCTTGTCGCCGCGGAGGCTGCGAAGATCAGCTTTCATCTTTCGCGCGCTGATCTCTGAGCGCGATAAAAGGTGTTATCGGACCAGGGCGACCGCATTCTCGACGATCTGGCATTTCCTCCTCTCTCGGTGCTCGGGGAGAGGTTGGGAGAGGGCGTTTTCGAGCGGAAGAAAGACCCCTCTCCCCGCCTCTCCCCGAGTACGGAAAGAGGAGAAGGAGAGAAGGCGGTTGCCCTGGTTATCGGATGCTTTGAGCGTAGCGGTTGCGATTGTTGCGAATCACTCATCTGGGTAGACTTGCCCCTTCCGACGAATGCCGGCGGATCGCATTTCGCTTTCACGCGAGCGCATTCCATGGAAAGGAAACGAATCATGAAACGAGTACTCGCCTCGGCGGTGCTGGCCTCTAGTCTCTTGCTGGTTGGCTGCGACAAGAAAGACGACACGTCGAAACAAGTTGAAAACGCGACCGACTCCACCGCGAAGGAAGCCGGCAACGCGATGGACAAAATGAAGGGTGCCGTCAGCGACGGGGTGGACAAGTCGAAGGAGATGGCCAAGTCCGGTGCTGACAGTGCAATGGCGGCGGGCGATGCCATGCAAAAGCAGATCGACGAATTGATCAGCAAGGCCAAGACTGCCGTCGGTGACAAGAAGTGGGATGATGCCGATGGGTATCTCACTCAGATCAAAGCGTTGGAAGCGAAGCTGCCGGTCGAAGCCCAGCAGAAAATCGACGCATCGATGGCCGACGTAAAGAAGATGATCGACGCCGGCAAATCGATGATGCCCGGCAAATAATTCTGCCGACGTGATCATTTATTCCTTCGTTGATGGACACACAAACGGGCCGGGCAGTGCACTCGCATTGCCCGGCCCGATCGTTTCACAAACTCGGCGAGGCCCCACGTTCGCTGTAATCGACACAGACCGCCCGCGACCTTCTCCGCACCGTCGCGATGACACATCAAAATACGTTGACGCCAAGATGAGGGAAGTGGGCCCGCGTCCTCCGTTTGCGCGAATTATTAGACGCGATCGATTTGATGGCAGACGTAACTAATTCGTCAATAATCGCTCTGAAAAACCTCGGGCAGTTTGTATTCGATAAAAGGGGTATGCGAGCCTCAGTCCAACATTCCGCCCGAGCGTTGACTTCAGGGCCACGACGCTTCGGCGGAACGATGATTTACATGGTCGTCTCTCTTCCGATCGTCGCCGGCTTTGTGTCTTTCGCGGTTGATTACGGCCAAGCGCAGCTGGTCAAAACCGACCTGCGTCGAACGGCCGATGCGACGGCTCACGATTACATGGTGCTCTACGGGATGAGCGGCAAGTCGTACGCCAACACGAACGGTCCGACGAGCTACTCCACCGCCAAAAATCCGGTCGACTCCTTGTCGGGCGTCGCGCCGACCGTGAGCGTTACCTGGGGCTATTGGAAAGCGTCGACGAAGACCTTCAACACCAACAACAATGGCGGTACGACGGCAGTAAAGGTCATCGCAAGCTGCACGAAGGCCAACGGCAATGCCGTCCCTATTTTGTTCGGCTCGCTGCTCGGCGCGCGCTCCGTCGACGTCTCGGCAACATCGATTGCCACGTATGTGCCGGCCACCAGCATCAACGTTAGCGTGTCGGCGACGTCCGATCCCTACTTTGCGGGCATGCCGAACAACACCACCAGCACCTACGGGGATGACGCGGTGCACAATGGCGCGACGGAAGTAACGGCGCTCAACATCAACCCCGGCGACATCCTGACCTTCGCAGGCTTCACCGGCGTCAGCTCCGTGTTGCCCGGCTACATGCCTTACGTCGGCCCCGCCGGTGCGACGAACTATTACACGGGCTATGCGATGCATCACGGGGAAAATTGGGACGGGAGCGGCAACCCGAACGGCTACACCGAAAACGGCATCGCCGACGCGATCATGCCGGAGAGCGCGCTGATGGCGATGTTCCTCAATGACAACCCGCCGAACTGGAGTGCCGCCCCGTCGAGCGTGGTCGACTGGACCAATTCGACCGTGCTCAATCAGAGCGTCTACGACAACTTGGAATTGAAGGCCCCGTTCCTCATCGGCACTGGCGTGACCAGCAGCGGCACGGTGAAACAGTTTGTCGTTCCCGAGGGTGCGACGCGCCTCTATATCGGAACCTGGGACGGCCTGCAATACAGCAGCAACGCCGGCAGTTACAGCGGCACCATCGTTCGCAAGGCGAGCGTGCAGATCGTGAACTAGACAACGGCCACGGGCGGCGGCATCTCGCGAGGGGCCAAGGCAGGGCAGTGCGTCATCCAGTCGCGCTTACCGGATATGCTTTTCATCTGATCCCGCGCGGACGGCCGGCAAGTCGAGGTTGATGGCGGTTCCCACGCCGACCCGGGAATCGACATGAATGGTCGCGCCGAGAAGGTCAGCCGCCTGCCGAACGATCGTCAGCCCCAGGCCGACGCCTTTTTGGCCATAAGTTTCGCCACGCTCGAACGGTCGGAAAAGTGTCTTAAGCTGCTGCTCGCCGATGCCCGGCCCTTCGTCGATGACCGAAATACGGACAATGCTTTCAACCTGATCCGGCGGCAGAACCGGGCGTGCTTCGATCCGAATGGGCTTGCCGCCGCAATATTTGATCGCGTTGCTCAAAAGGTTTTGAAGGATAATCGTGAGCACATCGCCGTCGGTCTCGACGGGGCCGGCGAGATCGACCACGACGCTCGCCTGCGTGCCGCGGTCGGCGATTTGATAACCGGCGCTGCGCACCAACTGATTGAGCAGCGATGACAGATCGACGGTACGAATGCGCACCGGCATCTTCCCGCGCCGCAAACGCTCGGCATGGAGAAACCGGTCCATCGTCGCCACGGTGTCGAGCATCGAGCGCCGCATCATGTCCAGGTCGCTGATCGACTCGGCGAATTTTTCCTCGCCGGCGAGGTCGCGTCGCAGGACTTCGATCATGAGAATCGAGCCGTTCAGTCCGCCGCGCAGGTCGTGTGACAGGAACGACAGATATTTGGCCATCAGGTTCGCTTCGGTTCCAAGCTGCTCGGCCTGGAATCTTGAGAAGGCGACAGTCGCATGCCGTTGAGCCACGTCAAACCCGATATTCAGCGCGGCCGACTCCTCCGGCAGCATCGGTCGGCCAAGCTCGCGCGAGACTTCGACGATGATCGTGCGACGCAGCAGACCGTACTCGATGAGTAGTTCGTTGAGGTCAAAGTGCTGGTGAAATCGCGTCTCGCCGTGCTCGGGCGATTGCGCGGCGATCTGCTCGGCGGGCAGCAAGCTGGTGCTCTCGAGCGCATCGGCGATTCGTGCGAGAATTTTAGGCAGGCCGTCGTCGAATTGTTCGCGCATAAAGCCATCGGCATGCGGAAGCGCCCGCGCGATCTCCTCGCGCCAAATCGCAAGAAATCGCGGTTGAGCGCTGCGCAGCGCCATCGCCAGCTCCACGTGCGCCTCGGCCCGGAAAACGCGAGCCTCGGATTCCTCAATTCCTGGAAAAACTTCCATAATCACCCGCAGGAAAACCAAGTTCCGAGAAGGAGAGACCAATCACCAAGTGTCAAACCCGACGGCAGTATCGCGCATCGGTCGGGCTCGATCAATACGGCTGGTGCTCAAGCTCAATCTCAGCAATAAGCTGATGCCCGGAGATTGCCGACTCGATGCGGTTTCGCCGATCGACTACCATATTCGACGTGAAAAACGCAGTGATCCTCCGTGCGGTTTTGGTGCTTCTCGGGGCGGGGCTGCTTCTCGCGGTTGCGGGCTGCGAAAAGACTATCCGCGAAGCCAGCGCCGACAGGGCCGACTTCCACTCGATTGAAATTGCTCGAAACTGATCGGGAGAAATGCACGTTCCCACGCACATTCTCTCCGGCTGGTGCGTTGGAAACTGCTTCTCGATGAACGCGCGCGAACGCCTCTGCTGCATGGCCGCCGCGAGCCTGCCGGATATCGACGGCCTCGGCATCGTGCTCGGCGAAAAGACCTATCAGAATTATCACCACGTCCTCTCGCACAACCTGCCGTTCGCGATCGTGCTGTCGCTGCTGTTGATTACGTGGACGAAAGGCTCGATCCGTCGACGCGCGTGGGTGTTCATCGTTTTCGCGGCGCTCGTGCACCTGCATCTGGTGATGGACTATTTTGGCTCGGGCCCGCTATGGCCGATCTATTATTTCTGGCCGATCGATCGAACATTTCGGTTCGTGAACCCGACCGCGTGGCCGTTGTTCTCGTGGCAAAACGCCGTCGCTGCCGCCCTGCTGCTGGGTTGGACGATCGTGATCGCGCGACGACAACGTCGCACGCCGATCGAGCTGATCGCGCCGCGGCTTGATCGCGAGTGGGTCGCGTTTTTGCAAGCTCGCCGCGGCTAGTACAATCGATCCCGGTGAAAGCAAAGCTCAATCACGATGCTCGCCTGTCGCAGATGCTCACACTTCGCGACGCGCTCTGCCCAAGACCGCCGGCGACAGGACGAGAACCAGTCGAGCGGCCGATTCTCTTCAACGAAGCAATGGTGCTGGCGTTATTGAGCGGGCGGAAGAAAGTCACTCGCCGATTGGTGCGCGATCAAGTGTTTCGATCGGAACGTCTTGGCGATCATTGGAATTGCTACGATCGCAATAATACGTCGCTGGTTTGTCCGATGGGACGGGCCGGCGATCGGCTGTGGGTGCGAGAGAAATGGGCGGCGGCCGACGGGCGCGCGAAGCCAGCGTATCGTTATTTCGCAACGGAGCGATCAAACCGGACGGCCATCTCGTGGCGTCCTTCGCTGCACATGCCGCGCGTCGCGAGCCGAGTTGACCTGCTTGTGACCGACGTCCGAATCGAGCGGCTACACGAGATCACCGAAGCCGACGCCCGGGCCGAAGGATTCGACGGGAGTTGCTTTAGCGCTTTAATCTGGTTCCGCGAGTTGTGGGACGGCCTGTTTCAGAACGAAGGTTCGCGTTGGGTAGATAACCCCTGGGTCTGGGTGATCGCTTTCGAGGCTCAAGCCTCTACCGGCAGCACGCCCGCGTGAAGCGCCTTATCGACCATCGCATCGTACGCCGCATCATCCCGGCTATCGCGCCACGCGCCGCGCTGACGCAGATCAGCCAGCGTCTGGGCAGCACCGTCGATGAAGTTGATGTCGCAGGAAAATTCCGGCACGTCTCTTTTCGCGGCCGATGAATCGTAGACGCCGTGAAAGCCGGTGATTTCCTTCAGCAAATTAAATCGCGTGGCATCGTGCGACACGATCCACGTCGCCGGCATGAACAGCAGATTCGCCGGCTTGCCGATCGGCTGTGCCGCTTCGCGATAATAATCTCTCCAGGTGAAGGCGCGATCGATGGTGGCGTTGTAACATTTTCCGAACGTCGTCGAGTTCATCGCGGCATATGCGAACAGCTTGCCGACATCGTCGCGATGCGTGCTGTTCCATAATCCAAGGCCGTCGCCGCTACAGAGGACCGGCAGGCCGCGCTCGATGCGGTCCCACGCGACGGCGTTGCCTTCAAGGTTATCGATCAATGTCCCGCCCGGCCCGTAGGTGTGACTTGGCCGGATGACCGTCACGTTCATGTCGCCCGATTCATCGGCCCGCAGGAATGTCTGCTCGCAGATTAGCTTGTTCTTCCCGTAACCGCTGATCGGCTGCTGCGGAAACGATTCGTCGACGCGCACATTCGGCGGGACGTCGATGCCGTACGTGCAGACGGTCGAGCAAAAAATGAAGTGCTCACAGCTTCCGCCAAATGCCCGCACGTCGTCGTCGGCCTGCTTTGGAGAAAAGCAGATCATGTCGATGACGACGTCGAACGGCTTGTTTTCAAACATCGAGACGAACCCGGCGTCATCGCGGTCGCCGATTAATTGCGTGATCCCCGCCGGCACGGTCGGCGAGCGTTTTCCGCGGTTGAACATCGTGATTTCCGCCCCGCGGGCTTGCAGGTGTTTTACGATGCCTGTGCTGATTAATCCGGAGCCGCCGAGGATCAAGACACGCATGATTTAAAAACCTTCCGCTTGAAGTATCGATCGGCTGCGTACAATACCCGCCGCCCACGGATGCGGGCGACTTCATCTGCATGAAATATTTGACCGGCGACTGACATGACTCAACTGAGCAACGGCAAACGACTGACTTCCGATGGAAATCGCAGCAGCGATGCTGACCTGCTTCCCGCGCCCGTGGATATTCCGCGCATCGAGAATGCGGTCCGCGAAATCCTGATCGCCATCGGCGAGAACCCCGATCGCGAAGGCCTGTTAAAAACCCCGAACCGCGTCGCCCGGGCGTACGGCGAGCTAATGGCGGGCCTGCATGACGATCCGCGGCGGCATTTGAAGACGGTGTTCACCGAGCAATATGACGAAGTGGTGATGCTGCGCGGCATCGAGTTTCATTCGCTGTGCGAGCATCACCTGTTGCCGTTCACCGGGCGAGCGCACGTGGCGTATCTTCCGGGTGGCAAGGTGGTCGGGCTCAGCAAATTGGCGAGATTAGTCGAGGGCTTTGCGCGGCGGCCGCAAGTGCAGGAACGTCTCACCACGCAGATCGCCGACGCGTTGATGAATGAATTGAGTCCGGTCGGCGCGGCGTGCGTGATCGAGGCATCGCACACGTGCATGACGATTCGCGGCATTCAAAAGCCGGGAGCGCTAATGGTGACCAGCGCGCTCCGCGGCATCTTTAAAGAGAACCCCGCCAGCCGAGCGGAAATTCTGTCGCTGATGAATTGCGAATCGAAGAAGTAGCCGCGGCGTGCGATGCCGGCAGTTCGAGTAATGTACTGATCGTTTGGTCAACGACGCTCCCAACACGCTTCCGCGCGCAGACCGCTCCGCGTCCAACGTTCCTCCGATTCGGCGGGTCATCGTCGGCCTGCTGCTGGCGGTGGGCGTTCAACTTTCGCTTGTGGTCGGCCACAGCCTCTGGCCGCCGCGGCAGACTGTCCTGATTACGCTCGCGATGATCGCCGCGCTTTCATGCGTGCCGCCCGTTGCGACGTTCGTGAGCGCGATACTTAATCGATGTCGTCACCCATCGCGACGAACGCGTTTGGTGTTGATGCTTGTCATTTCGATTGTGTCGATGTTCGCACTGTACGGCGAGGCGCGCGAGCAGCATCGCGCGTTCATGCCGCGCTATCAGGATGAATTTAGTTACCTCATCCAGGCCCGCATGATCGCACACGGCCGGCTTTGGATGCCGGCGCATCCGCTGGCTGAATTTTTCAACTCATTTCAGTTGCTGGCATCGCCGGTGTACGCGTCGATTTACTTCCCCGGCGCGGCGATGTTCTTCACGGCGGGCATCATATTGCATCTGCCGTTCTGGGTCGTGCCGCTTATGCTCAGCGGCTTTTCCTGCGGATTATTTTTCTGGGTGTTGACGCAATTCTTCGACAGCGTGGTCGGCGTGCTCGGCACGATCATGCTGATCTCGCTGCCGATTTTTCGCCTCGTGACGATCATGGCGATGTCGCAGGTGCCTACGCTTTTCTTATCGCTGGTGATGATCGTCTGTTGGATGCAATGGCAGGCGGCGCGGGAGCGACGATGGATCTGGGCGGTGTTGCTCGGCGGCGCGTCCGGCTGGTGCGCGATCACCCGGCCGCTCGACGCGCTGATCGCAGTGATTCCGATCAGTGTCGCGATGCTGATTGATTTTTACCGTCGACAAAGTTCAAGGCACGGGCGAGACGCCCGTGACATGGGAACGCGAATCGTGTCGCGGGCGTCCCGCACGTGCCTTGAATTTCACGACAAAGGCTCGATCGCGTTCCCGCGAACGGTCGGCCTGCTCGTGCTTGGCGCATCGGGGTTCTTCGCGCTGCAATTAATATTCAATGCGCACGTCACCGGCCATTACCTGCAGACTCCTTTTTCATTTTTTCAACCGCTGTGCCACCCACAATCGGGATATGGATTTCACACCTTCGATCCGACGATTCGCCCGATATGGGATCTGCCGCAGGTTCAAAAGTTCTACGACGCGAGCACCGTGCCGGTGGTCGAGAATCACACCCCGCTGAAGACGCTTTCAACCTGGATGAACTCAAGGCTACCCATCACGATTTTGAACGGCACGCCGCAGGTGCTGCTGCTTATCCTGTTAGGACCGGCGGCGGCAGGATTGCTTCAGCGCCGGCGCTGGATGCTCGCATCGCTCTTGCCGGTCTTCGTCGTGTTGTATGTTCCCTACGCTTATTTCCTCACGCACTACACGGTGATCTGCGCGCCTGGCGTCATCGCGCTTATTCTCGTCGGCGCGGATGTCGTCATCGCGACTTTCCCGGCGCGACGCGCGACCCTGACGATGTTTTTTACGCTCGCGATCGCGATGCTCAGCATCTCGGAATTCAGCTTATTCAACCACTCGGCGTGGGATGAGTTTTTCCCGGCGACCGAACTGAAAACGATCGCGGAACTGATTCAGCCGATCCGCGATCGCGGCGAGCGCGCAATCGTTCTTTTTCACGTCGGCCCCGATGAGCCTGGCGGAGTCGAGCCGGTGTACAATCCGGATGTGATCTGGCCGGACGACGCGCCTGTCATCCGCGCGCATGATCGTGGCGAGCAAAATTTCAAGCTGTTCCATTACTACGCAAAGCAACAGCCGGATCGCGTTGTTTACCGCATCGACCGCGCGAAATCGCCGGAAGTTCTCGAGCGTCTCGGCCGGGTCGACGAGCTGTCGCATCGGCTATAATTTGGAACGACTATCGAAAGGTTTTCATGGCAGACGCAGCACCACAACAGGCACGCATCGATCAATTCCGCAAGATGGCCGCCGACGATCCCGCGAACGAGCTCGGACACTTTTCACTCGGCCGCGCTCTGCTCGATGCAGGGCAACTGGCAGACGCATCGCAATCGTTTCAGCGCGTGATTGCATTGAATCCGAACATTGCAAAAGCGTATCAGCTTCTGGCCGCCGCGCAGATGAAGCTCGATCACAAGGACTTTGCGATCGAGACGTTGAAAAACGGCGTGCGGATCGCGCACGCGCGCGGCGACATGCTGCCGCGCAATGAGATGCTACAGACGCTGCGCGACCATCAAATTGAAGTCCCGGAACTGACCGCCAGCGGCACGGCCGGCGCGCCGCTGGCGGTCGGGGAAGGGGAAGTGCTCGACCGCCGCACGGGCCGGCCCGGCAAGCGGCTTCCCGCGCCGCCCTTCAGCAACAAAATGGGGCGATTCCTTTTCGAGCATGTCAGCGCCGAAAGCTGGCGGGAATGGATCGGCATGGGAACGAAAGTCATCAACGAACTGCGGCTGCCGTTAAACGATCCATCCGCGCAGAAAATCTTCGACGATCACATGGTGGACTTTCTCAACCTCAAGGATCTCTGGCAGGAAGAAAAAGCCAAGCAGAGTTGAAGACCGCCGTTTCGATTTAACGCTTGACGATTTAGCGTCGGCGCTCTGTCATGACGGGGATGAAGCAGCGATACCACACCATTCTCAGGCCCGAAACCGACGGGCGCTTTGTGGGTTGGGTCGAAGAAGTGCCCGGCACGATCACCGTCGGCAAATCGTTGCAGGAGTGCAGAGCGAATCTTCGCGAGGCACTTCAACTGATGATCGAGATCAATCGCGATGAAGCGCGCATCGCGCTGGATTCTTCCTGCATTCAGGAATCGATCGAGATCGAATTCAAATCAGGCCGCCTGGGTTGAGGGGCCGGTCGTTGGAACGGTCGAGGGTTGCGATGCGGGTGCCGTCGACGGTTGCGATGCCGGTTCGGTTGCCGGCTCGGTCGAAGGCGATGTCGCCGGCTCGGTCGAGGGCGA
>CAXSBN010000055.1:0-8117 GCA_964236135.1 uncultured Phycisphaerae bacterium | reverse complement strand
ATGTTGTCGGCTCGCTGGCAGCAGGCGGCAGCATTCGGGGCGCGCCTTCCACGCCGATCAGTTGTTCGACGCCGGTGAATTTTGGTTTCGGCAGTTCCGCTTCCGCGGCCCGTCCCCGCTGCTTGGCCGCATCGAGTTTCGTCAGTTCACCCGCGCGTTCACTTTTGAGTCGTTGCTCATCCGCTTGCAGTCCATAGTACAGCGGCGGATATGCGAGCCGCACGATGTTGCCGTTTGTGTCCCGGTAAAAGCTCTGCCCTTCAATCGATCGCAGCGATGCCTCGATGGTCGCCACCTGATTGTCGATATCCGTCACCTTCTGCTGCGACGTCCGCACGTCATTCTGCGCGACGTTGATCTTGTCCTGGGCGAGCTTCTCCACGTCCTGTAATTGCTGCATTGCCGCCCGGTCCAGCCAGGTGCCGCCCCATCGATACCACCCCTGGGCGGCCATGATTTCCTGCAATTTTGTGTCCTGCTCCACAAACCGGCGATAGAGCTTTTGAGCGATCGGATTTTTCTTCTGTGCCTCCGGCAACGCCGCTAGCGCTTCCGCCGCATTGTCGAGCAGTGTCTTGTTGACCGGCGCTGCCGCGAGCGCCTGATCCAGAAAGTTCAGTGACGGCATCGCGGCGTTTTGCTGCGAAAGAATCACGGCCAAATTATTCAGCGACGGCGCGTGATCGTTGACTTGCGACGTCACGGCCTCGAACGCTTTGCGTGATGCGGGCAACTGATGCAATTGATAGAGCGACACGCCGCGCAGAAACAATGCCGGCGCGCAATTCGGGTCGACGTCGAGCGCTTGTTGCAGCAATGGGTCGGCGTCATGAATGCGCCCGGCCGCGATGCGCTGACGCGCTGCCTCGGCGATGTCGAGCGCCTTGTCGGCGGCCTGCTTGCGTTCCGCCGCCGTGACCCACCTCGTTCCCAGCTTCACCAGACCTTGATCAAGACGACCCTGCCACAGGGCAAGATCTTTCCCCGCCTCAACCGCCGCCGGTGTGCCTTTGCTCTGTTCAACAAAATGCTTGAACCGATCGATGATCTGCGGCAGATCCGAAAGCGCATCGACCGATCGTCGAAGCGATTGAAGATTCGACATCGACTGATCCGGCTTGGCGGTCTCCGAGCCGACGATGATGGTCTTCACCTGCGCTAACTTGACTTCGATTGACTGCCCGCCGGCCGTCGTGATTCGCCAACCTTCGTCCGTTCGTTTGATGTCGCCGACCAGTCGGGTGTCGTCATTGAGAACGATCGTGTCGGCGAATACAACGCCCGGCAGGAGCGCGACAGCCGTGACGATGAGTCGAAGCGTTCGAGTCATTTCCCACACTGTATGACACGTCAATCGTCCGGAGGTCTATAAATCGGTCGAGATCCGTTTTCCCGATGGCTGCCGGCCCTGGCTGATTTCCAGACATCGAGCAACGAGCGACGTCCAGCCCGTCTGGTGGCTCGCGCCCAGCCCGCGGCCGGTATCGCCGTGGAAGTGCTCGTAAAACAGCACGAGATCGCTGAAGGCTGGGTCGTCGGCGTAGCAACGCTCCTGCCCGTTGCTTGGACGCGCGCCGGTTTCATCCGCGCGAAACAGCGTCCCCAGGCGACCCGCCAGCTCTCGCGATACTTCGTCGAGATTCATCATCCGGCCCGACCCGGTCGGGCATTCGACTTTCACTGAATCGCCGAAGTAGTGGTGATACCGTTGCAACGCTTCGACAAACAGAAAATTGATCGGAAACCAGATCGGGCCCCGCCAGTTTGAATTTCCGCCGAACAAGCCGCTGTCCGACTCACCCGGCGTGTAGTGCACTTCGAGCGAGCCGCCATCCGATTGCAGGCGAAACGGGTGTTCCAAATGAAAGCGCGACAGCGATCGCAAGCCGAACGGCGAGAGAAATTCCTTCTCATCCAGCGCATAACGGAGGACCCGTTTCAATTTTTTCTTCGAGGGAATCGCCAACAGGAAAAGCCCTTCGACTTTCTCCTGATCATCATATTCCGTGGACCGTTGATCGATGGCCGAATCGCTCGAAGGCCTGGCTTTCATTCCGTTCGACGATGGCTCATCGGACATAAAGATGATAAAGCGCGAGAGGTCTTTTCGATTATCGATGAACCATTGCATCCGCTTTTGAAATCCGGGAAGTTTATCGATCGACGATTTCTCCAGAACTTCGCACGCCAGCAGCGGAATTAGGCCGACCAGCGAACGAGTGCGAAGTCGCGTGGTTTGGCCGTCGGTTTGCAGTTGATCGTAGTAAAAGCCGTCGGTCTCATCCCAAAGACCCGTGCCGCCCATCGTGTTGATGGCGTCGACGATGGCGATGAAGTGCTCGAAGAATTTGCTCGCCACGTCTTCGTATGTTGGGTCTTCGCTCGCCAACTCCAGCGCGATCGACAACATCGTGCCGCAGTAAAACGCCATCCATGCCGTGCCGTCGGCCTGCTCCAAACTTCCGCCGCCGGGGAGCGGCTGCGAGCGGTCGAAAATGCCGATGTTGTCCAGCCCGAGAAATCCGCCGCCAAAAATATTGTTCCCTTTGACGTCTTTACGATTGACCCACCACGTGAAGTTGATGAGCAGCTTTTGGAAGCAGCGGGCGAGGAATGATCGATCCCGTTGACCGCGCGGCGCGGTCATTTTGTAAACGCGCCACACCGCCCACGCATGCACCGGCGGATTCACGTCGGAAAAGTTGAACTCATACGCCGGCAACTGGCCGTTGGGGTGCATGTACCATTCGCGGAGCAGCAGGATCAATTGATCTTTCGCGAATTCCGGATCGAGCCGCGCCATCACCACCATGTGAAACGCGTGATCCCACGCGGCATACCAGGGGTATTCCCATTTGTCGGGCATCGAGATCAGATCGCGATTGAACAAGTGCATCCAGTCGTGATTCCGTCCCGTCTTCCGGACGGCGGGCGGCGCGGGCAGGTTGGGATCGCCCTCGAGCCAGTCCTTCACGACGTAATTGTAAAACTGCTTGTTCCAGAGCAGCCCACTGTAAGCCTGCCGGGCGATGAACTTTCCTTCCGCGTCGAGATCGCGCGGAAGATTCGCGTCGTAAAAATCATTGGTATCTGCCTTCCGAGCGGCGAAGGTCAAATCGAACTTATCGCCGAACGGGTCGGGTTGAGCGATGTCGTTGGAAGTGAGGCGGGCCCGAAGGACAATCGTTTCGCCCGCGCCCACGCTGAGCCGGTACCATGCTGCCGCCTTCGTGCCGCTGCTTGATGGATTCACCGCTGCTTCGTTTCCGGCAATCACGCGCTCGTGAAACGCGTCTTTAAAATATTTGCCCGGCCCGTCCGAGTTGAAGACGCGCCGATGATTCGTCTCATTTTCCGTGAACAACAACTCGGGCTCAATGCCCGCGCACGGCTCGACCGTGAAATGAAATTTTCCGAGCGTCGGGTGGCTCGTTTCGATTGAATGCTCGCTCGCCCGGCGCAGCCATGGCTTGGGGCCGATCTCCTCGGTCACGCATCCCCACGTCCATGTATTTCGAAACCAGATCGACGGCAGGATGTGAAGCGGCGCGCGATCGGGGCCGTGATTGGTGATCGAAATGCGAATCAGCAGATCGTCCGGCAATCGCTTCGCGTATTCGACGCCGACATCGAAATAGCGCCGCTCATCAAACACGCCGGTGTCGGTCAGCTCAAACTCCCGATCGTTGCGCGTGCGCGCGGCGTTCTCGTCGATCAGCCGCTGATACGGATATGCCGCCTGCGGATATTTATAAAGCGCGCGGCAATACGAGTGCGTCGGCGACGAATCGAGGTAGTAATAAAGCTCCTTGACGTCCTCGCCATGATTTCCCTGCGGACCCGTCAGGCCGAAAAAACGCTCTTTGAGAATTGGATCGCGTTCATTCCAGAGCGCGATGCCGAAGCAGAGCCGGCATTCGCGATCACACAATCCCAGCAGTCCATCCTCGCCCCAGCGATACGCACGGCTGCGCGCGTGATCGTGCGGGAAGTAAGTCCAGCATGAACCATCGGGCGAGTAATCTTCACGCACCGTGCCCCATTGACGTTCTGAAAGATATGGCCCCCACCGCTTCCAGTTGGCCTCGCGCTTCGCATCCTGCTCCAATCGCGCGTGCTCGGCGGTTTTTCTAGCGGCGTGCGGCATTCCCGCGCAGTATAGCGCTTCACGCCGCCCTTCCGAAATCGCGACGGATTTCCTACGCTTGGAAGTCGTTGACGTCTCGACTTCAAAACGCGTGGCCCGCGCTCCTTGCCGCGACGCTTTCACTCAGCGCGTACGCCGTGACGCTGCGCGGCACGTTCGTCTACGACGATCTGGATGTCTTCAAGAATGACGATCGGCTGCGTCAACCCGCCACCTGGGCCAAGTATTGGACCGAGTCCTATAACGGCGGCGTTGACAATCTATATCGGCCGCTCGTCTCGATGACGTATGCGTTGCAGTGGCTGCTCCACGGCGATTCGCACGCGTGGCCGTTTCACTTGGTGAACTGGATTCTAGCGGCGATCGTCGCGGCGCTCGTCGCGGAAATGGCGAGGCGGCTTCTGCTGCGCACCTCGCCGGAGCGACCCCGGCAGGCGATGACCGTCGCTTACCTCGCGGGCGTTTTATTCGCGCTTCATCCGCTGCACGTCGAACCCGTCGCCAACATCATCGGCCGGGCCGAGCTGATGTGCGCTGCGGGTGTGATCAGCGCGATCATCCTGCTGCTGCAAAAGCCGCTGACCATCGGCCGCGCATTTGCGGTGCTCGGCTGCTGCATCCTGGCCGTTCTGAGCAAGGAGCAAGGTCTGCTGATGCCCGCGATTCTGCTGCTGGCGGCGGCGTGGCTTGTTCATCCGCCCGCGCTGCTTCGACCCGCCACCGACCCGTCGCGCGAACGCGAGCGCCGCGCCTGGGTAACGCTGACGATGCTGATCTGCTGGCTCTTCACCGGCTACATTTTATTTCGCGAGCATTTCCTCAAGTTCGGCTGGGATCGAAAATTCATCGACATTTCCATTAATCCGTTGGTACGGCCAGATGCAGACAAATGGCTCGTCCCAGTCGCGATCGCGGGGCGGTATGCGCTGCTGTTCATCGCGCCGACCCAGCTCTCACCCGATTACGGCGGCGCGGTCATCGGCTACAAGGGTTCGCTCTTCGATCCATTCTTCTGGATCGGAGTCGTATCGATCACGAGCGTCGCCGTTCTTTTTTTCGCATTGCTCTTGCGCTGGTGGAGGAACCGCCCGGCCGTCGGCGTCGGTTTATTTTGCCTCACGATCGCGCTGTTGAGTTACGGCATGGTCTCGAATTTCAGCCTTCAGATCGGCACGAACTTTGGCGAACGACTGATGTACCTCCCCTCCGCGTTTCTCGCGGTGTTGGCCGCGATTGCTCTCGCGCGACTGCCGCAACGCTTGCTTTTGCCGGTCATGGTTCTTCTTGCAACGCTCATGGCGTCCCGAACGATCACGTACGCCGCGAGGTGGAATGATCGCACGGCGTTTTACGAATGGGCATCGCGTCAGCAGCCGCGAAGTGTTCGCCTGCATATGCTGATCGTCGCCGATCGACTCGCGCGCGACGATCTCGACGGCGCGGCGGTTGAGGCCGCCGCAGGTCGCGCGGTATTGCCCGACTATGACGAAATCTGGATTCAAAGCGCTGATGTCGCTATCGCTCAAGGACACTTTGACGAGGCGAGAAAAATGCTCATGCGCGCCATGGAACTGCGTCCCAGCATGAAGGCCGCCGGTCGAATGCCACGAACAAGCCCAGCGACGAACCAATAAGACACTTGCGCTTTAAGGCGTGTGCTAAGGGATTAAGACTTCTGCATCGTTAAGGTCTAGCTAAATCGGATGCCAAACAAATTTTCCATCGCCCTCGGTAACGCGGCCTGCCGAGCTTTGAGGAAAATGACTGCTGAAATAGATCGCGGAAAGCTTCGATACACGCTGGAGAATTTTCATTCGTGATGCGGGCACCTTGCCGGGGAACTCGCAGAAGCAGGATACGAGCGAAGGATCATAGATCTCGATCGGATGATGAAGAATATCTCCGCCGAAAATCGCCGTTGCTCCGTCAGACGATAATTCAATTGCCGCATGATCGATGCTATGGCCCGGTGTCGGCAGGTATCGAATGCCCGCCACTACTTCACTGCCGTCGATTTCTATCAGTCGCAATTTTCCGGCGTCCTTCAGCGGAAGCATGCTGTCGCTGAAAGTGCCTGGCAGCGGGTTGCGAACACGAACGTCCAGACCAGCCTCGGAACGGATGCGGGCCAGGTCTGTCTCGTTCCCCTCAGTCAACGCAACGCCATACTGCCATTCCCGCGCGGAACAGACTGTCGTCGCGTTGGGAAAAGTCGGAACCCACTTGCCGTTTTCCAGCCGCGTATTCCAACCAACGTGGTCGGAATGAATATGGGTCAAGAGCACCATGTCGACTTGCGCGGGCTCGACGCCCGCCGCCTCGAGCGCTGCCAGATAAGGATTTTGCAGATGCTGAAGCACCGGCTGCTCAGGCCGTGACTTATCGTTGCCCGCACCCGCATCGATCAGAATGATTTTCCCGTCGTGATGAACAAGCCAACTGTGCAAGCTCAGAATGGCATGGCCATCCATATCCGAGGTGCCTTTTGGATTCCAATCTGGATGAGTAGTAAGAATGTGGCTATCGAGCGGCGGCAACAGCTTTGAGAAGGTCAGGCTGGTCAGATCCATCTCGTGGATTTTTTGAATTCGAGATTTTCCGACGTTAAAGATCATAATTGCCATCCGCCTCGTTAAATTCATGCGTCCGCTACAGTGAGCGGAAATCCAAGTGCGGGCTTTTCAACGGCTGCCGCAGACGGGGCCGAGTCAGACCGGTCTTTGCCAGACAACCCGGTTTAATTCTGTGTGAACACTACAAGTTTTTATTTGCATCGACAATCAAGCAGTCACTCGACGACAACAACGCTGCCGCGTCGGCGACGCAGGCGAACGCGGTTGGGCAGGTTCACCGCCGGCGGCGAAGCGGCATCGCCGATCATAACAGCCACGCGGTCGATGACATCGGGCGTCAGTTCATCACTCTGCACGCCGCGCTCCAGCAGCCATTGACCAATCGTCGATCGCAAGAGAACACGCGGCTGCCCCACCGCAGCGCGAATGTCGATCGAGTCCGCGAAGCGCAGGCGATGTCGCTCGGCCCACTTTCGCGCCGCGGCGCACGCATCACACAACTCGATCAGCCGATCCGTGAGCCGGGGATTGACCGCGAGAATTTTCCGCAAGCGATTTCGCGTCGTCGCATCGGACGCATTGCTCGCATCTTCGCGCCACGGCTGGCGGATCGAAGTCAGATATTGTCGAAGCGATTCACGCGGCATATGGAGCAGCGGCCGCACGATGCTGAGCCCGCCGACGTTCGCCCGCGTCGACATTCCCGCCAGCCCGGCGAAACCCGATCCGCGAAGTACGCGTTGCAACACTGTCTCGGCCTGGTCATCGCGATGGTGCGCAATAAGCACGCCGGCAGCTCCATGGTCGCAAACCAGCTTGCGGAATAATTGGTGTCGCGCCGCACGAAATTTCGCTGATCGATTGCGCGATGGATTAGCTTGATCGATCTCGCTCAATCGTGCGATGACACACGGGATGTTGAGCGTCTCGCAAAGCGTTGCGACAAATGTCGAATCCTCATCACTCGATGAGCCGCGCGTTTCATGATTTAGATGGGCAACGACGATCGACAGATCGGCGCGATGAGCACATAAAAGCCGGAGCAGCGCGACGCTGTCCGCGCCACCGCTAACGCCGACAATCCATGGCCCCGGCGGGAGCGTGTTCAACGCATCGATATCGTGCGGATCCATCTTGCGAGCGAAGACAAGACTATTTCGCGGCCAAACGCTTGGCGTTGTCAATCTTGATTTGCAATCCGGCCGGCCAGGCAAATTCGGGCAGCTTCTGGATCTCTTCGAAGCAGCGAATCGCTTCTGCGTAATTATCGCTCGCCTGTGCGCGAAACGCCTGAGACAACAGCTCGCGGCCCCTGGTGATTGCCTGCTCGCCCGCGGGGGAATCGCTCGTTATCGGCTCCCTGTTCGCCACGGGTGAATCAGCGGGCGGCACTTCCG
>CAXSBN010000054.1:19638-19899 GCA_964236135.1 uncultured Phycisphaerae bacterium | reverse complement strand
GTCGTCTCGCATCGCGCATCGCAGCCGGCCGAAGCTGTTTCGCGTCCAACAGCGCGCCCGTCCCCGCTATCAAGCGCAGTTCCCGCGTGACGATCGAATGGATTTGGATTCGGTGTTCGTTAGCCATATCGCATCGCACGCGGGTCTCTACAATTTCCTCGCATGCCGGTCGATGCGGAGGTTTTGCAAAGTGCTCGCAAAGGAAACCTGCGCTCGGCGATCACCGTCATGAGCACGTGCTATCCCCGCGTGCAGCGAATG
>CAXSBN010000054.1:0-19628 GCA_964236135.1 uncultured Phycisphaerae bacterium | reverse complement strand
CTGTTGGTTGTGTAAGAATCCGCCGGAGGAGAAACCTGTTTGGATTCACTGAAATGATTTCGAGGAGCATTCAGGTTGACCGTCCGCGTGCAGCGAATGGCGCTCGGCCTGACCGGGCGCGACGATGTCGGCAAGTCGGTCGTGCAGTATGTGCTTCGACGCGGACTGCGCGCCATCGATAGCTGGTTGGATGACGGCGAGCCGGAACGCTGGTGTCAGCATCACACCGTGCTCATCGCGCGCCGCGCGGCGAAACATCCGCCCGATGTTTCCCACGACACGTTGATTCGTCACGCGCAAACCGAAAATGCCTACTACGCGGCGTTCATCCGCGCGTTGCGCACGCTTCCCGGCCAGCAACGCGAGGCGTTCATTCTCACGCACGGCGAGCAGATGGACCTTCGCAACCTGGCCGTTTCCATGGATTGCTCGACCGAGGCGGCATCAAACCATTTGAAGCAGGCGAGCGGAACATTAAGCAAGCTCGCCGGCACGTATTTCCCAACATTCACCGCACAGCTCACCCAAACGTATCGATCGCTCACGCCGAGCGACGATTTAATTTTGACGGACGTGCGCTGGAACGCGCGGCGGCATGTCTGGCCACGGCGGATTTATCGCTGGCTGAAGATTCTCGGAATCGCCGTCGCATTGGCGTTGCTTGGAGTGGTCTGCTGGATGTTTCCGAAGCTCGTTATCTGACGATCAGGCGGCGGGCACGTTTGCGATGACGTCGAATCCCTGAGGCGGCGGCACTTCCTCCGCGACGACGTTTTGCAACGATCCGAGCTTGCGCAGCTGCGGCCAGAGTTTGGCCACGCCGATCACCACTAGAACCGTCCCCACGCCGCCGAGGATGACGCTGTTCACCGGCCCGAGCCAGGCCGCCGTCAGCCCGGATTCAAGGCCGCCGACTTCATTACTCGAGCCGATGAAAACTTGATTGACGGCCGACACTCGCCCGCGCATCGAGTCGGGCGTGAGCAACTGCACCAACGAATGTCGTATGACGACGCTGACGTTGTCGAAGACGCCTGTCACCACCAGCGCCGCGAACGACAACCAGTAGTTGCGCGACAGCCCGAACACAATCGTTGCCACGCCGAACCCGAACACGGCGATGAGCAGCGTCCGGCCCGCGCGGGCGAACGGCTTGCGGTGGGCGATGAAAAGCGCGGTGGAAATCGCCCCCACCGATGGCGCCGCCCGCAACACGCCAAAACCAAATGGGCCGACGTGAAGAATGTCCTTTGCAAAAATCGGCAGCACGAACACGCACCCGCCGAGCAGGACGGCGAACATGTCGAGCGTCATGGCGCTCAGCATCATCTTGCTGCGAAAGACAAATTTCACCCCCGCGATCAGGTCGGCGAATCCCGACTCGCGCATTTTTCCGAGCCGCCCGATGATCGGCTTATCGGGAAGCATGAAAAAGATCGTCCCGCCCGCAATCGCGAAGGCAGCGGTAATCGAGTAGGCGAACGGAATGGAGAGCCATACCGCAAGCCCGCCGATCGCCGGGCCGAGCGCGCTGCCCGTCTCGAACATGCTGCTGTTCCAGGCGACGGCGTTGCTGAATGCCGCCGGCGGCACGAGCTGAACCATCATCGCGGAGCGCGCCGGCTGCCCGAAGCAGCCGCCGAGGTTGTAGACGAAGAGTAGCGCATAGATGTAGCCCACCGCGTGTCGCGAGTCTGGATTGAGCGCCGCCATCACCGCAAGCGCGATGGCAACGGACAAGCGGACAAAGATCGTGACGAGTAAAATCTTTCGTCGCGAATAAGTGTCGGCCAGCTGTCCGGCCAGAAGAGAAAAGAGCAGCGTCGGCGCCGCCATCGCCAAGCCGAGCCAGCCGAGGCTCATGGCACTGTTCGTTCGCTTGTAGACTTCCCACCCGACGGCGACCGTCATAATCTGCCCGCCGATGACACTGACGAAGAATGCCGCCGAGTAAAGCACGAAATCGCGCGATCGCCACGCCGCGTAAGGATCGTGATCCTCGCGCGCCTTATCCAATAGCGCTTCCGCCGGCGGACTTGCTGACGCAGCCCGCTCGATATCGGGCGTTTCGTAGGCGAGTGGATTGTCTGAATCAGGTTGACTCGAATCGCTGGCAGACGACATATCATTGCAAGCATAATGCGCAAGGCGCGCTGCACGCGAGCCGATGAAAATCTCCGAGCTTTTTTATTCGATTCAGGGCGAGGGCAAGCTGATGGGCGTGCCGTCGGCCTTCGTGCGCTCCAGCGGCTGCAACTTGCGGTGCGTCTGGTGCGACACGCCATACGCGAGCTGGGATCCGCAAGGTGATGAAATGAGCGTCGCCACGATCATCGACCGGGTCGACGCCTATCGCGCTCCGCACGTCGTGCTCACCGGCGGCGAGCCGATGGTCATGCCGGAGATTGTCGAGTTGTGCGATGCGCTCAAATCGCGCGGCAAGCACATCACAATGGAAACGGCCGCGACGGTTTATCGGCCGGTGAAAATCGACCTTGCGAGCCTCTCTCCCAAGCTGGCAAACTCGACGCCCTGGGCGAGGGAAGAAGGACGCTTCGCGGTCGCGCACGAGCGACAGCGATTGAACCTGGAGGTGATCCAACAATTCATCGACGCCTCGCCGGACATGCAGTTGAAGTTTGTCATCGCCGGCGAAGCTGATCTTGAAGAGATTCGGGAAATCGTTGCAACGCTCCGCAACGTGTCGCCGGCGGATGTCCTGTTGATGCCGGAGGGAATCGATACCGGAACATTGAACGGCCGTGCCGGTTGGATCGCCGAGCGATGCAAGGAACTCGGCTTTCGATTCTGCCCGCGATTGCACGTCGCGCTTTATGGAAACCAGCGCGGAACTTAGAGATCGGCAGCGAGTAATTTGGCAATCGCCAATTGCGGCTTAGACATAGGAAAGCGGTCAAGCTCATCGAGCGCGACCCATCGGCGCGGCTCGACTGTCGCCGCAACCGCCGTCGCCGAGAAGGCTGTAAATTCATATCGGCGATGCGTGAGGGCGTGGCGAGCTTTCCCGATCTGGCGGACGTTGCGCACCTCGAAATTCAGCGATGCCGAGAGTGTCTTTCGCTCGTACGAATCGCCTTCGGCGGCCAACGTCGGAAATTGCCAAAGGCCGCCCCACCGGCCCTTCGCGGGCCGTTGTTCGATGAGTATTCGGCCGCGTGGATCGCGGATACACACGACGATCCGCCGATGCAGCGGCATTTGCTTTCGAATCCGTGGCCGTGGAATCCGATCCTGTAATCCTCGCTGATACGCACGACAGTGCCTGGTGATCGGACAAATTAAGCATTGCGGATTACGCGGCAGGCACACAGTCGCCCCGAGTTCCATCAGTGCCGAATTGAAGTCGCCCGTTCGCTTCGCCGGCAACAGCTCGAGCGAGCGTGTCCACAAGCGTTTCAGCGTTTCAGGCCCGCGCGGGTCCTGTTCGATCGCGTCGACCCGGCAAAGCACGCGGGCAACATTTCCATCGAGGATTGCGGCACGTTCGTTGAAGGATAAGGATGCGACCGCGCCGGCCGTGTACGGCCCCACGCCGGGGAGGCTGCGGAGCGACTCCGCATCGCGCGGCAATATTCCCGCAAACTGCTCGACGACAACCCGCGCGGCTTTCCGAAGATTCCGTGCACGCGAATAATAGCCCAGCCCCTGCCAGGCGCGCAGCACCGCCTGCTCGTCCGCCGCCGCTAGTGAATAAAAATCTGGAAATTGCCGGATGAAGCGGTGGAAATACGGAACCACGGTCGCCACTTGCGTCTGCTGTAACATCGCCTCGCTGACGAAAACGTGATACGGAAGCGGCAACGCCTCCAGCGGCGAGCCGGGTGCGACCCGCCACGGCAAATCGCGCCGTGAGGCGTCATACCATCGCAAAAGCCGGCGGCGAAGATCGTTTGGCGTCTGCGTCGACGGCATCGGAAGCGGATCGATTTTTAGCGTGGCCTCTTGCACCGGGAATGTTCGATTGTATTCTCTTGCGCGTTGGGAAGCGCTCAGGGAAGAGTCGCTCCCGCGGCGTCTTTCATACGCAATGCCTCGCGACTTTCGGGTAGCAGTTCAATTCGCCAGGAAGGTGGAACTCCGATGCGGGCGCCTCACGTTGACGATCTCATACGTCTGAATCAGGACATCCCAGAGCTTGCGTTATTGCGCGGCGACGTTGGAATTGTGCGCAGCACCTGGTTCGCCCCGTCGACCGCGTACGAGGTTGAATTCAGTCAGTCGGGAGAATCGTATTGCACGCGGACGCTGCTCGATATCAGCCAGTTGCGGTTGGCCGACGACCGTGCGGAGCAGTCACCGCCGATCGAGTTGCACGGTTAATCGCCGTTGCATGATTGATGGACCACTTGTGATATTGGAGAACCATTGCGGGCTACGCAACAAGATCACGCGGACGTCGCCGTCGTTGTGGGTATTCCGTCTTCTCTGGCTTGTAATTTAGGACAGGTCGCCCCGTTTCAAAAAAACCTCGATGCGCGCCTACACTACAGTTCCGTGCTAAACTAATCGCGGAATGAGATGGGGTTGAGTGAGAAGTCTGGCTCGTTTCGCTTCGAGTGTTTGTGCTAGTGGGTACAGCTATGTCGGCCAGCGAATTTTCCTTTGTTCTTGATGCGGATGAGTTTTTGCAGCGCGATGCCGCGCAGATTTCTCGCGCGGCTTTTAAGGAGACGGCCCGTACCATCGTCATCGACTTGGCGGCCGCTCTCGATGCCACCACGTCCGCGTTCGCGCACCTCATCGTGCTTCGACGCTGGCTTCTACAGCGTGGCCGGGATCTGCGGATTGTCGGCCTGCGTGCCCGCGCCGAGCGCGTGTATCAAGTGAATCGGCTGGCCAGCGTTCTGCCCCGCGCATGAAGTCTCGACGCGACGGTGTTGCCGACAATCGCTATGATCGCAGCATGTCTGCTGACCCTTATCAGGCGTTTATCGCGGTGCTATCGCGTTGCAAACGGCTGCTGATCACCACGCACGTTCGTCCTGATGGCGATGCGCTCGGGTCGACGGCCGCCCTTGTCCTTGGCTTAAGAAAAGCGGGCATCGACAGCGAAGTGCTGCTCCTCAGTGCTCTTCCGTTTAAGTACGCATTTATTTACGTCGAGAATTCGATCGTCCATCACGTGGCCGAACGCGACTGGCCGGAGCCGCTGGCAACGCTCGACCGATTCGACGGTCTGGTGGTGGCCGACACCGGCACCTGGTCGCAATTGCCCGGCCTGCGTGATCGATTTGCAAATTGGAACGTGCCGAAGTTCGTTATCGATCATCACCTGACGCAAGAGGATTGGGCGGACGAGAAACTGGTTGTGACCAAAGCCGCCGCCGCGGGTGAAATCGTCGGCGAGTTGTTCCAGCAATGGAAGATCGATTTCGATGCGCCAATGGCGCAGGCACTTTATCTTGCCCTGGTGGCCGACACGGGCTGGTTTCAATTCAGCAACACGCGGCCGTTCACGTTGCGGTTGGCCGCCAGCCTGATGGAGGCCGGCGCGAATCCCGATGAATTGTATCAACGAATGTATCAGAGCGAACGTGCTCCGCGGATTCTGCTTCAGGCGAACGCCGTGCGGAGCTTGGAGCTGTCGGCCAACAGTCGTGTCGCGTCGATGCAGGTGTCGAAAGATGATTTTGCCACCTTTGAAGCTGGAGTGGGCGCGACAGAGAATCTGGTGAACCTTCCGCTGCAAATCGGAACGGTGGCGGTCTCGCTGCTGTTCGTCGATCCGCCCGAGGGGGGCGCGGTCCGCGTTAGCGCGAGATCGAAGGGCGCAGTCGACGTCTCCAAGTTTGCCGAGCAGTTTGGCGGCGGCGGGCACGCGCGGGCGGCCGGGTTGAAAATCGATGCACCGCTCGCCGACGCGCGGCGGCAAGTGGTCGAGGCGATGATTCGACAGGTTGGCAATGGCGACACCACCGTTCACTGAAAAGCAGCGCGAAGTCTTGGACAAAAGTCGCGAGTTGGCGATGAAGCTCTCGGCAATCCTTGCCTCCGACGCGAACGAGGTCTTGCAAAGTGAATTGGCACCGCAAATCGCCGCGGGAGGTTTTGAAAAATTAAGCGTTGCGTCAACTGCCGCGAGAAATCTGGCGGCAGAAATTCTCCAGCAGGTTGCACCGGGCGGAGACGTACAACAGAATCATGGCGAATGACCGACGCGCTACCCTCAGTTTCATCAGACATTCCCGCCAACAACCCGCAACCGATCGTCGCGCGAGCAGGTCGGTATTATCGAAACACTCGTTATTTGATGGCTGTGCTGCTGGTTGGGATGTCGGCGTGGTTTCTGCGAGACGGTGCGGTCGTCTGGCCGCGCGAGAATCGCGTCATCGCCGGCCTTGAGCAGCAGGACAAGGAAGCGATGGAGCGCGGCGACGATGCCGAGCGTGGCCGTCTCGCCGCCGAAAAGAAAAAACACGTCCTTCGCAGCGACTGGGACATTCGCCTTCAGTGGATCCTGGGACTTACGCTTCCGCCCATCGGAATCGGGCTGCTGATTTGGGCGTTGCGCAATTCACGCGGCGAAATTCGCCTGACTGGTGATTTACTTTCGCTGCCGGGCCACCCACCGCTGACGTTGGCAGATATCAAATCCGTCGACAATTCGCTGTGGGATCGGAAGGGTATTGCGTACGCCGACTATGCGTTGTCGGATGGCACGACGGGCCGGTTTCGACTTGATGATTTTGTCTACGAGCGTCCGCCGATCGATGCGATTTATGATCGGATCGCCGAGCACATGGGATTGGCGACGCCGGACGAAGACGACGCTGAATTGCCCGTGGACGGTACGGAAGAAGACACGCGCGTTTGATTTACAGCGCGGTCGAAGGAACGCTCGTCGGAATAGTTGTGAGCGCTTTACCGCCGACCGTAAGCGGCGCTTTAGATCTGACCGGAAACGTAGCGAACGCGACGATCGCGAAGATCACCAGGCCGAAGATCAGCTTCAAGACAATTCCATAAAATCGTCCTTGCGCCGCGCCGAGCCCGACGCGTACGGAATGGCCGACGTCCTTCTGGTTGACCATTTCCACGACCGCCGCGCCGATGAACGCGCCCAGGCAGACGCCGACGATCGTGCTGATGATCGGGATTGGAACGAACGTGAGAAAGAACCCGCCCAGCAATCCGCCGACGACCGCGCCGATCATCGCGCTGCGGCTGCCGCCCGCTTTCTTCGCGCCCGCACTCCCGGCGATGAACTCCACAACCTCGGCCGTCAGTGCGATCAAGACAAGGACGACGAGCGTTATGTTGCTGACGAATTGCTGATAGCGCGTCAGCCACGCAAACACGCCGACCGAGCCGACCATCAGCCACAAACCCGGCAGGCCAAGCAGGTTGGCGAATAACCCTGCGAGCTGAAGGACGAGCACGAAGATGTAGTAGACCCAAGCCATCGTGATTGGTTATTTCAGGAGATTCTGGATCGTCGCGCGTCGTTCGTCGAACGATTTATTATTCATCGCCGGGTTCATGCCGGCTAGATCGATCGACTCGTCCAACTGCACCCAACTTTTGCACCCCGCATACGCAGGCGTGTTTTCAACTTCAACCGCGTTCGCGAGCCGGTACGTCCGCACTAGCAGCAGGTAGAGCGGTCGCTCGGGCTTATAGTTGAAACGCATGTTAATCAGCGCCGGCAGCCAGATGTGCTCCGTATCCAAGCGATCGGCGATGGCGCGATCTTTCAACTCGAGAATATCCGTCACCTCTGCAAACGTTTCGATCCGGACGCGCGACGGCTCGGTTGCGTGTGCGACCAACGAGTTGCGCTGCTCCTGCTTCAAAAGATTTTTATGCTGATGCAGGAACGTCGGAAACAGCACGAAGCGATCGTGTTCGATTTTAAACTCATCGCCAACTTCCGACACACCACCCTTGCGGAGCAGAATCATCTGCCGGCCGCTGGCGAGCGCGTCGGTGACGGTCTGCCATTCTTTCAACGCAATGTCGATGCGATGCGGTTCATTCATGATTCATTCGTGGCATAGCGACCGGCGACTCGCCCTCGCTTTCGATAATACGCATCGTCACGCCGAAGGCGCTGCCAAGCGCGGCACTGCGCAGCACTTCACTGGGCGACCCTTCCGTCAACACTCGGCCGGCGGAAAGCAACAACATCCGGTCCGCGACCATTGCCGCCAAGTTCAGGTCGTGCGATGCCATGATCACGCCGATCTTCTGCTCGCGCGAACGCCCTCGAATCTCCCGGCCAAGCGACATTTGGTGCCGTACATCAAGGTAAGTGTTCGGCTCATCGAGCAGCAGGGCCACCGGCTGCTGCACGAGGCATCGCCCGAGGAACACGCGTTGCCGCTGACCGCCCGAGAGCCCATCCATCGGACGCTTCAGCAGCTCGTCCAGTTCCAGCAATGTCGCAACTTCACGAACAACTCGCTCATCCTCAATCGTCTCAACACCAAATGCACGCAGATGCGGCGCGCGACCCAGGCGTAAAACGTCTGACACCGTCTGACCGGGTGCGGACGTCGGATGCTGCGGCAAATACGCGACCTTTTTTGCCAACTCTCGCCGTGGCCAGCGGTCAATCGGCCGATCAAGCCAGTTCAATGCACCCGATGTTCGTTTCAGCTCGCCCAGCAGAACGCGGATCAGCGTGCTCTTGCCGCTGCCGTTCGGACCGACAATCGCGACGATCTCGCCGGGCGACAGCGAGATCGAAACGCCCTCGAGCGCGCAGCGGCCGCTGTAGGAAAAGACGAGCTGTTCGGCTGAGAGAAGATTGGACATCGCGCGATGCGCACTGTACGCGACCGCTATCGTTTGACGGAAGTCGCCGTAGGCTGAGTCGGCGCGGTCAGCCGCTTGGCGAGCGAAGCGATCGCCCGTCGATCAACCTTCGCCGGCTGCTCGCGGGCGGCTTTAGTCAATAGAGACGGGCAGAGCATGAGCGTCAGTGGATTCTTCAGGCTCGAGGTTTCCGACAGCGACTTCAACTGGCGCACCTCGCCCGCTTTCAGATTCAGTTCCCGCGTCAGTTCCTTCAGCAGTTTCCCCTGGTGGTTCAACGCGCGTGGCCCGATGCTGCCGCTACCCGTGCCGCCGCCCGATTTAATCTTACTGACGAGGACGAGCACGACGATCAATCCGACCGCCGCACACGCAATCGCGAAAATCTTCGTCCCGTCGATCTCGCTGCCCATCGCATCGTGGGTGCTTTGGAACACATCTTCGATACGCGGGTCGGCCAGCAGGTTTGACGTCAACGCGAGGAGTGCGATGAAGGACAATATACAGATGTTTTGCAGCCTCATCCCGCGCTCCGAACTTCGCTGGTTCCCGCTGGCCGAAGAATCGCGGATGCGTTTCGCAGCACGCCAAGCGCATACCGCCGCACGCGCATGTTGCCGTCTTCCTTCGCCAGCTTTGCAACTTCGCCGAGAAGTTGCCACCACCCGATCTGCCGCAACGCCCATAGCGCCGAGATTCGATGCTCGCTGCGATCATCCCGCATCATGCCGACCAGCGCGTTGGCGGCCGTGGAGACCTTCATGCTGTGCATTGCCTTGATCGCGTTCGCGCGCTCGCGGTTGTGGCTTGATCGCGCCCGCTGCGTAAGCAACGGCACAAGGTCATCGCGACGTTTTACTTCCAGCACTTCAATCGCGTTGGCTCGAACGCGCGAGTCCTGATCGTTCAACACCTTTTCCAGAAGTGCGTCGGATTCGATCGACGCGACATCCCCCAGCGCGCTGATGGCCTTCGATCGAATTTTAGCGTTTGGATAGCTGCAAAGCGGCTCGATCGATCCACGCAGTTGTGTCGTCAACTCAAGTTCCTGGACGACTGAAAGCGCTTTCAGCCGCTGCTCGACCGGGCCACTCCCGAGCCGGCGGGCCAGACGTTGCATCGCATCGGGCAGAATCTTCAGCATCGCTCGGCCGGCCTGCTTGCGCATCGGACGTTCCATGCGATCAAAGCGATTCCAGAAGTGATCGAACCCCACCTGCCCGATCGACCGGCTGATGATTCGTCGCACGCTCGTCGGCGCGTTGGTCATCATCTGCAACAGAATATTCTCGAAATCCGCAGGCCGCCGTCGCACGATTTCACGGGCGGCTATTCGCACCAGCCGCTCGTCGCCGTCAGTCAGCATTGCGGTGATAAACTCGACCGACGCGCCGGCCCGCCGTCGCGACATCGCAATCCGCAGGAGCCGAAGGCGCGATCCAAAATCGTCCTTTGCATATTCCCGCAGTCGCGCGAATTGCGCATCCTGCATCACATCATGCATGCCTGACACGGCCAGCCAGTCCGCAATCCGCGCCGCGTCTTCCGGCGGTCGTCGCTCGAAATCTCGTACCAGATCGTGATCGACCCACCACGTGCCGCGCGATACTTGATGCATGCAGATTTGCAACTGGTTGTCCTTCAGCCAGTGCGTCTTACGCAGCAAGGCGTCGAGCACCGGTGCTTCGTCGATGTGCGCGAAGACCGTCCCAAAATGGGACCGCAATCCGCCATGGCTCGCGCCGAGCAGGAAGGCGTCGACATGCTCGCTGGCCGGCGGTTGCTGCAGGCGACGCACCATCGCCGACTGCCCGCCGTGCTTCATCGTCTGCAAGATCGCCAGCGTCTTGCTGCCCGGCCAGTCGCACAGCAGCAACGCCGCTCGCAGCAGGTCAGGCCCCTGCTTGCCGCGATGCGAATCGATCGCTCTGGCCACCGCTTGCTCGATCTCGCCGCGCTGCTCGTTCAACTCTGCATACGACCGGCGGCGATGGACGTCGTCCTCTTTCTGTAACAGATCCTCCGCATCCATCCGACCCGCGATCCCCGACCGCTGCAACGCCCGGGTCTCGCTCGCGACCCAGCGGGCTAAGGCCACCATCGCCTCGCAGGCCACCTGCGCCACGCTCTCGTTCGCATCGTGCAGATTTTCCGACAGCACATACGCCAGCTTCCCCTGCCGGCCCAGCGCGATCAGCCGCAGCGCCGCCAGCCGTCGATCCAAATCCTCGCTCCGGCCACACTCCCGAATCGCATGGTAAAAGTGCTTGATCTGTTCCAGCACGGCCAGCTTGAGCGAATCGTCCAGCGACCCATACAGCCCGATGATCCCACCCAGGCCGCGCACCGTCCCGCGACGGATGAGCGTCTCGATCATGAGCTTTTGCTCGCCCAAATTTCCGCTGCGAAGCGCCTCGAGCAACAGCTCATCCGCCGCCTCGTTCTTGGAAGCGACCAGGGCAGAGATGAGGCGCGGGTCAGCCATGGAAAAATTATCGGACGATCCACCCGCCCGACTTGAACGGAGGCCATGGTGCGACACCGACCCCTGGCGGTGCGTTCCCGCCAACGGTCTGCCGGAAAATAGGTTGGCCGCTGGTCGGTGTCGTCCGCACCCCCGCCCACTTTCACGCCAGCACTTTGGCCTTGACACCGCCACAATCCCCCGTTCCGCCGGCCCGAACGTGTTCAGATGTCAAAGAGCATCGCAGTCCCAAACCTGCCTGCGGTGAGCTCGTCGAATCACCGCCTGTGGTGCGCTCCGTCGAACCACCCACGCCCGCAATCCTACGCCGATTTCCCCCATTTGTCGGCCAATTTCCGCCGGTCATGCGCCTTGCGGCGCGTCCCTATCAACCGCTTTCCAACGCATTCATTCGGCCCACTGTCGCAGCAATCCACCCACGCGCCGCCCGCTTTGATCGCGCGGTAAACTGTGCGTTCCAATGCCGGACAAGCCAAAGTCAATTCCATCCGCTCGTCGAACAACTGGAACGCAACAGGGCGGATTTGTTTTCGTATTGGTACGAACTATTCGAAGCATGGCCCGCTCGCTTGCATCTTTGTTGTCAAGCGAGGAGCCATCCCGTCGCGGCCGATCCTCCCGACGATATTCAACTCCATCGCGCGGTACCCGAGCGAACGCCAAGCGTGAGCGGTTTGAGCGCGTCGACAAAGTGGTTGCTTCTTGGCAACGTGAACAAGATCAGCGCGCCGGGCCGCTCCCCTATCGCAAGGCCGACCATCTGCTGAGCAAAGGCGAGCGAGCGCTCTGGCATCCACTATTTCTGGCGGTGAAAGGTAAATATCGCCTGTTTTGCAAAGTGAGATTGGCGGACGTGGTCTGTTGTCCGCCCGACCGAAAAGACGAGCGGCAATGGTTTCGCAAGATCGGCCGCTACCACGTCGATTTTGTGATTTGCGATCCGCAGACAACGCAACCGCTGCTTGTCGTGGAATTGGACGATCGCCGACATCGAGAAACCGGCCGCCGATCGCGCGATGAGTTTAAGGACGCAGTCCTCGCCGCCGCCGGCATGCCAATCTATCGGATTCGCACACAGAGTGCTTACGACGTGGAAGAATTGAAGCAGCAGATCGAAAGGCGACTTCACCCCTGAACGACGGGTCCGCGCTTTTGGCTGATACCTTGGAGATCCCAAGGCGCGTGGTGTCGCTACGAACTATTCATACACGTCGCTTCGGTGCGCAATGATCAGAACATGAACCTGTTTCACGCTCTCATCAATTCGGTAGATGACTCGCCAATCGCCGACTCGATAGCGATGGAGGCCTGCGAACTCACCGGTCAGGCGTTTGATGTTGTTGTGGCGACGTGGATCGTGTTCCAACTGCGCGAAGCAGCGGGCGAGTTTTCGTGCGAGAGGTTGATCTGCACTTGCAAAGAAAGCGCGCGCTTCCGGCGAGAGGATGACCTCAAACATCCGAACGGACCTTCCGCCAGTTAACGCCTTTACCTGACGTCACGGCTTTTTCCGCAGCGGCCAAGCGCTCTTTGATCGGCGGGCGCGTCAGGAACTGCACGTAGTCCGCCAGTGACTCGAGCCGACCGGGCGGCATGCGATCGATGGCGCTTTTGATCTTGCGGCGCAATTGGACATTGCTCATGGCAAAAGTTTAGCTCGCAATGAAACATTGGTCGAGATCGGAGCGAAGGGCTCGCTCACGCCGCCCGTCGTCCCGACACGCCGACCGCGCCGGCGAGGTAGGTACTGGGGAGAAATAAAGGGGGGAAGAAATAAAGGGGACGCGGGAAGAAATAAAGGGGACGCGGAAGAAATAAAGGGGACGCGAATCTTTTTCCATCCTTGAAAATAATCGCGCCCCTTTATTTCCCCCCGTCGCTTCTGCCGTCGCTGACCGATCCGCGTGGCGATCGCGAGTTCGACGACCGATTCGGCCCGCGTCGATTCGTGGACTTCGCCCGCGGTGACTTCGGAGGGAAATAAAGGAGGGAAATAAAGGGGACGCGAATCTTTTTCCATCCTTGAAAATAATCGCGCCCCTTTATTTTCCCCCGCGTCCCCTTTATTTTCCCCTTGAAAAGAATCGCGTCCTCTTTATTTTCCTCCTTTATTTCCCCGATGCGCCAACACCGATTTCATCGCCTTTTCCACCGCCTGTTGGCACGAAAAACCGAACTGTTCGTCGCTTCCGATTTGCTGGGAATTGAAGAGGGAGGGGAGAAATAAAGGGGGCGCGAATCTTTTTCCATCCTTGAGAAGAATCGCGTCCCCTTTATTTTCCCCCTTTGAAAAGAATCGCGTCCCCTTTATTTTCCCCCGGCGATCGTCTTCATCGTCGGCAGCATGGTCGGGTATTCGACGGTCGTCGCCTCAAAGACGACTTGCGTGTTGACCGAGTCATAGCCGTGAATCACTTTGTCGCGCATGCCGGCGAGTAAACGCCATGGAATTTCGGGATTTGGAAAAAATAAAGGGGACGCGAATCTTTTCCGTCTCTAAAAAGACTTGCGTCGCTTCAATTTCCTCCTTTAATTCCCCCTTACGGATTCGCGAAAAAAAACCCCCGGCACACGGACGTGGCGGGATTTCATTTGGGCTCACCTTAGCCCCTCCCAGTAGTTTCGTTCGCAACAGCTTGCCGGCGAAGGATAGCATCTTGCGGACGTTGAACCAGCATAACCCACAACCAGGGGAGAAATAAAGGGGACGCGAATCTTTTTCCATCCTTGAAAAGAATCGCGTCCCCTTTATTTTCCCCTTGAAAAGAATCGCGTCCCCTTTATTTTCCCGAAATCGGTGCGAAGCGCTGACCCAAACACGCAGAGTTCCGCCACGTCAAAGCGACGGCATGCCTCCGCCAACGCCTGGAGCGGCAACTCAACTTGTAGTTGTTCCGGTTGCGTCAGCACCATGAGGCCAATTCTACCAAGTCAGACCCAGTTCTTCGCCTGCTCCCACCCCCGCCACCTTTCGTGATTGCTTGACGCACCCCGCGCGGCGAATCTTTCTTCTGGGGCCTGCCTGTTTCGCACGCCGGAGCGGCCGATGTCTGTTCGCATGGAACTCCGCCGCATCATCATCGCGGCATCGAGGGAGAAGCGCCGCCTCGCCGGTTTACGCACGATCTCCTGGCCGACGTCATCGGTTCGGATGCGCGGGGAATGAGAATGCTCGCGTCGGGCGACGTTTAAAGATCGAGTCAACCGTTTTTCGACGGGTAAGACATATGGGCGTCGCGCTAGGTCGAATGCGTCCACTGCGTATGAATGGTTGACTGATAAACGGGGTATTCGAGACGCAATCGCCAGGCTTTAAATCGTCGCACATCCCGCCCGAGCTTCGCCGCGGCGGCGTGAAGCAGTTCGGGATAATTGGGTACATCAGGCGTGCCTAGGGCGTCGGGTCCCTCGCCCAGATACGTGATGCGGTGGTCGCCGAGCACCGGCACGACCGAGCCGGGCAGTGAGGGCGCATCGCTGTGATTAACGCCGAGCGATACCTGAACCGAGGGCTTGGCGTCGCGGATCATGTCGGCCTCGATTAGGGAATCCATGATCAACACTTCGGTGGGATGATCGACCACCATGTCCGTCACTTTCCCGTCGATGCCGATATCTTGCGAGGAGCGGCCTCGCCAGACCGAGCCAAATCGAAGCGTGCAGGCGCCGCGGTTGCCAACCACGGGGTTTTCCATTTCCGTCACAACCCATCCCGCGTCCGCGTTATGTGTCGTTAACGCTGGAAGCGGGTCGGTGGAAAATTCCGGCAGCAGAAATCCGCCGCCTCCACCACTTTCCTCTCCAAGGCCATGGAGCGACAACTGCGTCCGCGCCGTCGGGTTGATCCAACGAAGGCGAAGCACCAGGACTTTCTGCTGCGGCCTTAACAACCGAAGGCCCACATGCCCAACGACCAGGGCCGACGTTAATCTCCGCCCATCCGGTTCACTGTATTCAATCGAGCAGGCATGCTTGCATAACTCCTGCATGCCGACGATGTGGCTCAAGCCTCTGAAAATGTTTCGCCGGTGCTGGAGGTCGGCCGCCAGCCAGTCGGCATCCATCCCCGCGGCGGCGGAGACCATCGAGACAAAGCTGACCCGATCGTTCGCGTGGGTTTCGACCAGGCGCTCGAACCGCTCGAAATTCGACCAGACGCGCTCGATCTTTTCGAGCCCCACGCCACGCGACTCGGCAGCCTTGAGAAAACGTTTGAGCGACGCCCGGCCCGGAATCTTCGCTCCGGCGGCCAATGTGGTTGCATCGTCGCGGATGGGCGACCCGACATGAAACAACTGCCAACTGAGCGTCGAATCGATATTGAATGATCGTTGAAGATCGGCCGGCTTCCGCATGCCGCCCACCGACGCGAGAACGCCCGCCACCGAGGCGCGCAGATGATTCAGCACATCGATCGCGTCTGCGTGAAATTCCACGAGATCGGCGACCGCCGCAGACGTTTCAACAATCATTTGGCCCTCGTTTTCACCACAAATAATAACGTTGAAATACGAAAGTACAAATGAAATTACTTTTAAAAGTATTTTTACTTGGACAAATTCTGAGACGTTCGTTAAGTTTCCGTGAACCAATTCGCCACGTCCACTTGTCCAAGTTGGAAAAAGAGGTGCATCATGAATTCCTGCTCTGGTATGCGTTCAGCATCAACGGCCGGAACGCTTGCCGCCGGATCCCGGCAGCGCAAGCCCGTTGGTTTTACCCTTGTTGAGTTGCTCGTTGTGATCGGCATCATCGCCGTGCTAATCTCAATCCTGCTGCCGGCGTTGTCCCGAGCCCGCCGGCAGGCTCAGGCGGTCAAGTGCTCCTCAAATCTGCGACAGTTGGGCAACGCGTTCTTCATGTATGCCGCGGAAAACAAAGGCACGCTCACTTTCCTGCGGAAGGAAAACACCGATTCGGTCTATTACTTCGGAAAATACTCCAGTTCGAGCGGCAACCCTGTTATCGATCCGGTATTGGGTTTGGTCTATCCATACTTAAAGAGCAATCTGACTGAAGTGATGGACTGCCCGACGGTCGGGGCGTCGGAAGATTTGTCGAAACAGCTCTATTATTTTGATGGAACGAAGCACGCCGTCGCTTATGGTTTTTCTGCCCAGCTGGGCCTGACCAATACCGGTCCGACGGGTGCCCCTACCCCCATTCCCTACGGCCTGCGGATGAGCATGGTGAAGAACACGGCAGAGACAATGTTGGCGGCGGAAGGTGCGACGGTGGGAACAGCTTCTAAAACCTGGACCCGGCAGATCAGCATTGGCGAGCCAGCCTACAATAACGATCCGGCATATCTCGGCGTATTTGCGCAGTACCAATTCCATGCCGTGCACGATCACCGGGGCAACGTGCTTTGGTTCGATGGCCACGTCAGCCGCGAGCCGGCCCGGTATCTGCCCGGGGCTAACATTCGCAACATTCAGGCGGATATCGGCGCGCTCAGCCCGCAGGACGATCTGACCAAGATCCAGGCGAATTACTACTTCTGGCTCAACAAGACGACGCACGCGATGAACACCGCGCCCGGTTGGTAGTAGGCTTGATGTCGGAATCGTTTTCACTCCTCGCCGAGTTGCACGACACGGGCCGGCGCGAACTTGTCATTCAGCGGAATGTAACTATGCAACATAAGACGTTTTCCCTACTTGTTGGCAGCCTGCTGGCGGGGTTCTTTTCGGGCACTTCGAGCGCGCAGACGACGAAACCCGCGGACACCCTCGCGGCCGGTTCGGCCGCACCGGCGCTGGCGATCGATCACTGGTACAAGGGCACGCCGGTGAGCCAGTTCGAACCAGGCCACGTGTATGTGGTTGAGTTCTGGGCCACCTGGTGCGGACCGTGCAAGGAGAACATTCCCCACCTGACCGAGCTGCAAAAATCTCACGCCGACCAGGTGACGGTGATCGGCGTTGATATCGGCGAGCATCCGGCCGAACGAACCGACGCCAAGATATTGCAAATGGTCACTAAGTTCGTCGACGGCATGGGGCCGAAGATGGATTACACCGTGGCGGGCGACGGCATTGAGGGAAAAATGGCGAAGGGCTGGCTGGAGGCGGCGGGAGTGAACTCGATCCCGACCGCGTTTCTCATCGGTCGCGACGGCATGGTGGAATGGGTGGGCCAGCCGGTGGACATGGCGCCGGCACTCGACGGGGTACTTGCGGGGCATTGGGATCGGGCGGCCGAACGTCAACGCGAAGAGTCGAATCGCACTGCGACCTCTCAAGGCGTGATCGACCTTCACAAGTTCCTGGCGGCCAGCGAGGCCAAAGATCCCAAGGCAATGCAGGCGGCGGTCGACCTAATGGCGAAGGACGGCCCGGGATTCGATAAGCGCTCGGGCAATGGGATCGCGTTTCAGATGCAGATATACGTGTTGAGCGATGCCAACGCCGCCGTCAGCTATGCTCGCGAATTGACCGCTCCGGGCCGTGCTGACGCGGCGACGCCAGGGGTTGCCGTGGCCGCCATTCTCGCCGCCATGCCTTCCGCCCCGACCAAGGCTATGACGACGGATACGCTCAAGACGATCGCGTCGCTCTGCGAGTCTGCGTTCACAGCTGATGCTCCCCCGCCGAAGTATGCCTATTTCTCCATGGCCCAGCTTGAGGCCACCATCGGCAATCTCGACGCTGCCATCAAATACCAGGAGAAAGGCGTGCAAGTATTGAAGGAGGAGATGGAGGGCGGCGGCCACACGCAGCCGGCCGTCGTCGCGTCTGAGAAAAAGCAGATGGAGAGAGCTGTCACCCAATTGCAGTCCTATCGCGATCGAGCCAAGGCCGCCGCTTAACGCCGTCCATGGGGGCAGATCGACCGAGTGGTTGTTTCTACTCAAATTACACACTTTCGAAGTTCTAATGCGTTATCGATCTGCCGTGATCCTGGCCATGATTGCTTTTCTCGGCGGCTCCGCGGCTCTCGCCTCTGCGCAATCAACGCAGCCGACGGCGACGCTGCTCGTTGGCGCGCCGGCACCGGCCTTCGCGGTCGAGCATTGGTATAAGGGCAAGCCGTTCACCGCGTTCCGGCGCGGCCGAGTGTATGTCGTCGAATTCTGGGCGACTTGGTGCGGCCCGTGCAAGGAGAACATTCCGCATCTCACCGAACTGCAGCATGAGTACGCCGATCGCGTGACGATCGTCGGCGTGGACATCAGTGAACGTCCCGATGAGCTGACGGAGGATGGAATCGTCAAGCTGGTGCAGCCGTTCGTCGACAAGATGGGCGATGGAATGGATTACGCCGTGGCGGGCGACGGCGTTGCTCAGACGATGAGAACGACGTGGCTTCATGCGGCTGGGCAGCACTTCATTCCAACCGCGTTTCTCGTCGGCGGCGACGGCGTGATCGATTGGATCGGTCAGCCGGACAAGATGAAGCCGGCGCTCGACGACCTGCTGTCCGGCCGGCCGGTCCGCACGGCCGAGCCAGTGCAGATGTCCAAGCCGGTCAAGTCGAAGGAAATTTTAGATACGGAAAAGCTGTTCGAGATCAGTCGAAATAAAGACCCCAAGGCGATGCAGACCCAGCTTGATGTGTTGGTCGCCGACAATCCCGAAGGCGCTAAGACCAGCCTCAATGTCGTTGCGTTTCAGATGCAGATCTACCTGCTCTCCGATGCCGCCGCGTCGCTGGATTATGCCCGTCGATTAACCGCGGACGGCAGCCCCATTGCCGGTGATCCGAACTTGGTCGCCGCGATGTTGTACGCCATGCCGAAGCGTCCGACCGCGATCGCGACCGTAGCGACGCTCAAATCGCTCGCAGCCATTTGTGAGCCGGCCGTCGAAAAAACGTCGACGCCGCATACCTGCTACTTCATGCTGGCCGAGTTGGAGAACACCGCCGGCAACTCGACAGCGGCGGCGACGTATCAGCAACGAGGAATCGACGTGCTGAAGAAACCGCCGACCAGTCGCACACCGCCGCCCGAAAGACGGCCTACCAAGCACAGCTCGACGACGCGAACGCCAAGCTCCAAACCTACCGCGGACAATAGTTTGAAGTTAGAGAATTAAGTAGGGAGAATTAAAGGGTCCACGGCTGCTCTGTCCGGACCCCTTCGAATGATTGTGATATTGCGATGTTGTGCGTCATCGCTTTCAGCAGCATTTCCCGCTCTGGTCGCTCGGCGGTTCTGGCTCGCAATGCCGAGCCGTAATTCCGCTTCATCATGCTGTGCACCGTCGCGACTCGTCAAAGGGTTGCAACAGAGCCGGACGCGAATCTTTTCGATCGCTGGGGAAAAGTAAAGGGGGCGCGAATCTTTTCCATCGCTGAAAAGACTCGCGTCCGGCTCTGTTGCGACCCTCTGGATGTTCGGCGCATGTTCGGTAGCGCGATG
>CAXSBN010000053.1:0-22113 GCA_964236135.1 uncultured Phycisphaerae bacterium | reverse complement strand
GCATATCGTGCGACGGGCCGCTGGTGACTTGAACGACGTTCTTGCCGTCGACGTCCATCGTATAGATGTCCCATGAGCCGGCGCGGGTTGAGCAGAATGCGATCATCTTTCCATCCGGGCTGATGACCGGATTCGCATTATCCGACGTTTCCTCGAACGTCAGTTGCGTCACGCTCTGGCCGTCGATGCGCTGCATGTAAATCTGAGGATGCTCGCTATGTCGCGTGCTGCTGAAGACAAGGAATTGCCCGGCCGGATCGACCGCGACGTCGCCGTCGTATCCATCCGCGACGAACGTGTGCTGCTGCAGACCCGTGAGCGACCCGGCGTTTTTAGTGTTGCGGGGCTGTTGGCCGTCGAGCTCGCCGAAGACGTTGATGTTTGGCGCGGGCTTATCGGCGTCGGGGTCATCCATCGCGCTGGCGGGCGGCATCGGGCCCGCGGCGGGAAGCTCAGCGAATTTCGCGGGCGAGGTGACCGACCGATTCGCGTTCGCAGGCGAGGCGCTGCGAGGGGGAGCATCGACATCCTGCGCGCCGCTCTCGCCGGGGCCGTACGTGTGGGATGTCAGTTCGCCGACTCCCAGCATCGATTTAAAGCTCGCGCACCCTGCGGTCATGCTCAGCACCGTCATCATTACTGCCGAGCCCAATCGGGCGGCGGCAGGATAGTTGCATCCATTCTTGACGCTCATGATTCGCTGTGCCTCGCTCGATGACATCGCTCGCCGGTGTCGGCCGGGAAACGCAAAAAGCGTTACCGGGCGTATCGGCTGAACCGATCGGAAAAGTGATGCCGATCGATGCGGGCAGACGAACTACTGTGTTATCGGACGTGAAGCACAACTGACTTGAGGCGCGTTGCCCAGTTGCGAACATGCGCGGCAGTGTGCGGTGGAATGAGGCGCAGCGGAGACTATTTGCGTGACGGGCTCTTGACCGAATCGAGAACCTCGGGTGGCGGCGGCGGCGGAAACACGCGCGGCATCGCATCGATCTTCCAAGTATTGCCGGACTTGGACAACCGCGTGTCTTCGCGGTCTTCCGTGCCGCTCTGCAGAGTGACGATTGCTACCGTCGCCACAACGGATTGACTTGTGCGGCTGTCAATATCAAAGCTTGCCAGCCCATTCCAATTCATCGATTTGATCTTGCCGAAAACCGGGCTGTTCTGGAGCGTGTCCAGGCGTTCGCCGAATGTCTTTCTTGATAAATCGCCCGCCAACCGGTCGGAAATCATGCTGTACGCGTCGTCGTATTTCGTCTCGGCGACGGCTTGGCCGAAATCTCGAAGTGTTTTGGCGACGGCCGCTTCGTCGGCACGGGTTGTGTAAATCTGCATGACCTGCTTCGAGCCCAGTGCTGCGGAAATTCCGATCGCCAGCACGATGCCGATGATGGCGAGCGCGCGACCGGTCTGCGTGCCATTGCTATTTCGAACCTGGGCCATCGAGATGACAGCCAACACGATGGCGACAACCGGAACGACGAGCAGCAGGGAGCTGAAGATCACGATTCCGCTGAGCAGACCGAAGAGCACCGACATGACAGCCACTGGATTAACGGCGACATACGAGCTGTCTCCCAGCCCCGCGGTGCGCGACATCTTGTGTAGTTGCAGCAGCTCTTCGCTTCCCGCGGGGCTTGCGGTGGCAGCATGAAACGCCTCGGCCGATCCGATCGCCGTTGAGCTGCTAGCCACCGTGCTGGCAGCCGTCGAGTTGCTCGATAAATCGCTCATAGCCACATTATTTTCACACCGGTCGCCGCGACCATGCTCGGTCGATCGCCTTCTCAAGTTCCATTGAACGGCGATCCGATATGTCAAGCAACGGTATCGGCCTCGGCGACACTCCGCGCACCATTGCCTCGAAAGTAAAACTGTCATGACCAAACGTCAACTGATCGACGACATTCGGCAATATAACACCAGTGTCCAGCCGCAGTTTTTAACGCAATTCGATGAAGCTGCCTTAGCCCAGTATCTGGAGCATCTGCAAGCGGCGGCTCGAAAACAAATTCGCATCGGCGGCTGGGTGCGTCGCCAGCCAAAATTCAGAATGGTCTCCTAGCGAAAAAAAGGCGGACCTGACTCAGCCATCGCTGACATCAGTCCGCCTTTTTCGTTCAAAGATGCCTGCCGGCGCCGGCGTTCACCGAATATTCCACTCCGTCAAATGACCTGACGGTCGAAGCAGCAGGATGTGATCGATATCATCCACGATCTGTTTGCCTTCAAAATCCCAGCTCCGCGCGATCATTTTCCCGCGCTCGTCCGGTGAATAGGCAACGCCCCAACCAAATTCATTCGGCCGCGCACAGCCCATCAGGCTGACAGCGCCGACGAGGTATATCATCGCGGCCGCGGCATTCTTCATCGCACTTTTCATAACAACGCCTCTCACAACGGGGTGCAATTCGGGGTGCAATTCGTGGCTCTCGAAGGAGACGAGCCGCGCCAACAAGATAGCCGACGTCGTGTCCGTGTGTCAAAGCAGTAGTGGAGATTGCGACAGGAGGAACAGGGCAACCGCATTCTCGATGATTTCGTTTTTCTCCTCTCCCTGTACTCGGGGAGAGGTCGGGTGAGGGGCGTCTTCGAGCGACAGAAGACCCCTCACCCTGCCTCTCCCCGAGTACGGGGAGAGGAGTTAATAGAATGCGCTTGCCCTGACAGGAGGAAGGGGCGAGGGGTAAGGGGCGAGAGAAAGAAGTAGACGGATTCGTTCACTTCCCTCTCGCCCCTCACCCCTCACCCCTCGCCCCTCACCCCTCGCCCCTCACCCCTCGCCCCTCACCCCTCGCCCCTCACCCCATCCCCCACCGCTCGCAGGGCTTCTCGCCACTCGACATAAAAATATCGTACGTCGAAACGTTCGTGCAGCTTTTTAATCTCGCGGTGCATTCGCTCGTATTGCATCGACTGCCACTCGCTGGCGGCGGGGTCGCAGAAGAAGATCCGGCATCCAAACGGCCGAATCGAATGCACGCCGCATAGTTTCGCAAGTTGAAACGGACAACCCGCGCCGCTCCGGTTGATCGCGCTTTGGTTAACCGCAATCGAGCGGTCGACCTGCCGGGCGAAGACCGCCATTTCCAGGGTCGTGATAAAAAGCCGGTGCCCAAACGCTTCGAAGTTGCAGCAGCGCCCCGAGGCATCGCAGCGCGGCCGCTGAAGATCAATCGCGTCCTGCAACGCTTCATAAATGCACTCGATGGCAATTCGCGCCTGCGGCAGCTCGCCCGCGCGCCGAACCTCGTCACGGAAGTGCCTGGCTGAAAGATCGTCGAGCGCGAACATCCGTTAGATGATATGCGATTGCGCGCTTGCAAAAGAGCCGTCGTCTACGGAAGCTATCGATGGTCACACCTTTTGCGGAAAGACATCTGGCGGAAACATGAAAACGAAATCTAAAATGGTATTGCGCGTTCTTTCAGTCATTGTCGTTGCCGTTTTGGCTGTCGCCCGTTCGACGAAAGCGGATCAGCCGACAACCGCGCCGTGCATGGCCGCGATCGATCGCTTCACACAGCCCGACGTGCCCGAGATGAGCCCCGACGAAACGGCTTCTCCCGCCGGCAAATGGGCCAACGGCGTCACGCCGGCCGACTTGCCGGGCGATGGACTGGCCCAGCATCCGATGCTCTATCTCGGCGAAGGTTACGACAAGATGTTTGTCGTCAATCAGGGGAAGGTTATCTGGACCTACTCGACGGGCACGAGTTATGAGTACGACGATGCGTGGATGCTTTCAAACGGAAATATCCTCTTCAGCCGGATGCAGTACCTCGCGGAAATCACGCCGGCCAAGAAAGTGGTATGGCGGTTCGATTGCCACAACGAGGCCGGCCCTGCCCACACCGAAATCCACTGCTGTCAGCCGATCGGACAGGATAAAGTTCTATTCATCCTGAACGGTATTCCACCAAAGTTGATGGTCGTCAATATCAAGACGGGTGCGGTCGAAGCGGAACACGAACTTCCGTCGAAATCGACCAATCCGAACAGCGTTCACGGTCAGTACCGGCGGGTTCGTTACACGGCGGCCGGAACCTACCTGGTGGCCGCGTTTAATATGAATTTCGTCATTGAGTATGATAAGGACTTCAAGGAAATCTGGAGATACGACATCAAATCGCCGTGGGCGGCAATTCGCCTGAAAAATGGAAACACGCTAATCAGCGACGAGGCCGACAACCTTACCGTCGAAGTCAATCCGAAGAAGGAAATCGTTTGGGAATTCAAGGGGACCGACTTACCCGAAGCCCATCGCTTCGCATCGGCGTCGCAGACCTGCACTCGCCTCGCGAATGGGAACACGATCTTGACTTCGCGCGGCGACAATGGCAAAGGCCCACAGCTTGTCGAAGTCTCGCCTGATAAAAAGGTTGTCTGGATTTTGCAGGATTGGAAGACGCTCGGCCCGGCGACCTGTGTGCAGGTGCTCGACGACCCGGGCATCCCTGAAAATCCCGGCGACTCGGAACATTAATTCGAATATTTGTCGGCCTCTTTCGTTTCAAACGATTGGGAAATATGCGACATCGACTTTACGTCTGGAACAGAGCGTTCGGCATGCTTTGCAGCGTCGTTGCCTGCTGCTTCGCCGCCTCGCAAGCTGTCGCGCAGACCGTTCCTTCGCCGCTCATTCCCCATCTGGCGAAACAGGGGAGCGCGACACAACTGATCGTTGATGGAAAACCGTTCCTTATCCTCGGCGCTGAACTTCACAACTCAAGCTCGTCCAGCGTTCGCTTCACCGCCCCACTGCTGGCCCGGTTCGCTTCGCATCATCTAAATACGGTTCTCGCCGCGGTCGGGTGGGATGTCATTGAACCGGAAGAGGGCCGTTTCGACTTCGCTTCGGTCGACGGACTGATTCACTCAGCCCGAGAAAATAATCTTCGACTCGGCATTCTATGGTTTGGAAGTTGGAAGAACGGCGTCTCCACGTATCCGCCTGCCTGGGTCAAGCAGGACCTTAAGCGTTTTCCGCGTGCGAAGAAGGACGATGGAAGCAGCCTGGAAATACTCTCTACATTCAGCGATGCGAATCGGGACGCGGATATTCGTGCATTCACCGCGCTCATGCGCCACATCCGGGACATCGACGGCGACCAGCACACCGTGCTGATGATTCAGGTCGAGAACGAGGTTGGAATTCTCGGAGAGACACGCGATCGATCTAAAGAGGCCGATGACGCCTTCACTCAGGCGGTGCCGGCGAAGTTAGTTGAATATCTCCAGAAGCATAAAGACGCGCTGGTGCCGGAGTTTAGCAAACTTTGGGGAGCCAACGGGTTCAAAACGTCTGGTAGTTGGGAAGAAGTCTTCGGCCGCGGCGATGCGACGGATGAAATGTTCATGGCGTGGAACTATGCTCGTTACGTCAACGACGTTGCCGCCGCGGGGAAGGCCGAGTATCCGCTGCCGATGTTTGTGAACGTGTGGCTCGCGGATTGGCGCGAATCGACGCCGTCCAAACCTGGGATTTATCCAAGCGGCGGCCCGACGCCGCACATGCAGGACATCTGGCGAGCCGGTGCGCCTCAAATCGATATCCTCGCCCCCGATATCTATAACTACTTTGAAGAGCGATGCGATCTATATCACCGGTTAGGGAATCCGCTCTTCATTCCTGAGATCACGCGCTCGACGCGTACGGCCAGCGCGATCTTCTACGCGCTGGGCATGCACGACGCGATCGGCTTCTCGCCGTTCGGAATGGAAAGCGTGCCGGCCTTCGAGGATGAAATGAGCAAGAGCTACGCGGTGTTGGCGAACATCGCCCCGGTCATCCTCGAACATCAAGGGAAAAACGTCACCGGCGGTGCAATACTCGATAAGGAGCATCCGACGCAAAAATTACGCGTCGGCGACTACACGCTGGAGTTGGGTATTTCCCATCACTATTCCTTCACGACCCCAGAGTACCCCGCCGGCATCTTTGTACAGACCGGCCCCGATGAATTTATCGCGGCCGGGCGAGGGCTGACCGTCTCATTCGCCCCCGCGACGCCCGGAGATCCGATTGTTGGAATTACCCTGGCCGAGGACGGAACATTCACCGACGGGCGCTGGGTCGCCGACCGCCGCTTGAATGGAGATGAAATCCTGTCCGGCAAAGGGCTTCGTTTCGACGGCGATTACATGATCGAGCACGTCAAGTTGTATCGTTATCGTTGACAAATCGTTTTCGCATTCGAGTCGTTTGTTAGATAAATTGGAGAGGTTGACATGGTTCATCATTTTTTTATCGCGATACTCGTCGCAGGCGTTGGTTTCATTTCGAGCAGTCAGGCAAATGGAGCAGGCTCCGCGCTTCCCCGAAGCTCGCCGGAATCGCAAGGCGTCTCGTCGCAAGCGTTATGCGATTTCGTCGCCGCGGCTGACAAGATCGATTCGCTGCACAGCTTCATGATTGTGCGGCATGGCCAGGTCATCGCGGAAGGATGGTGGAAACCCGAAGCAGCCGACAAGCCGCACATTCTGAATTCGGTGAGCAAGAGCTTTAATTCCACCGCCGTCGGGCTGGCCATTGAAGAAGGAAAGCTAAGCCTGGACGACCGGGTGCTGAAATTTTTCCCTGCTGATGCGCCCGCCGATCCGTCTGACAATTTGAAAGCGATGACCGTGCGCGATTTGCTCACGATGACTTGCGGGCAGGAGACTGAGGCAAAAGGTGAACGTGGCAAACCGACGGTGCGGGCCTTCCTCGCACAACCTGTCCCGTACAAGCCAGGAACGCATTTTCTCTATAACACAGTCGGCAGCTACGTTCTTTCCGCCATCGTCACGAAAGTGACCGGCCAAACATCGCTCGACTACTTAAAAACCCGATTGTTTGAGCCGCTTGGGATTGAAACGCCCCGATGGGATGCAAGCGACGAAGGCAATTCGCTGGGCGGCTACGGGCTGTGGCTTCGAACGGAAGACATCGCCAAGTTTGGTCAGCTTTATCTGCAAAAAGGGATGTGGGACGGCAAGCAATTGATCCCGGAAAAATGGGTCGAACAGGCGACGCGAAAGCAGGTGCCGAACGAAAAAGAAGACCATTCCAAAATCGGCACGGACTGGACGCAAGGCTACGGCTTTCAGTTCTGGAAATGCACGCATGGCGCTTACCGCGGCGATGGTGCCGGCGGGCAGTTTTGCGTGGTCATTCCCGATCAGGACATGGTTGTCGCCATGACGGCCGGCGGTGCCAACATGCAGGGTGAACTGAATGCGATCTGGGCGCTGCTGCCCGCTCTCAAAAGCGAGCCGCTTTCCGATGATGCCGCCGCCCGGGACAAATTAAAGCAGATGATCGCCACGCTCGAAGTACACGTGGCCAAAAAGTGATCGATCATCGCCGCTGCTCTGGGTTTGTCGACGACTTTCGGACGCGTGAGACGACACACGGCCTTAAAGCCCCGATGCACGTTCGTCTACAAAAGACAATTTCGACGAACCACCGGCGATGAAAGACGGTTTGATATATCAAATATCGCTGCGAAGATGTTCGGCATTACACCTTAGTTGCAGAACATGGCGTGCGACATTCCGGAGCACTTCGGCGTCTTAGCTGTTGCACGCAATTCGTTCGCGGAGCGCGGTGGAAATCCGATCTGGTCGATACGGGCGGGTTTGCGATTGCGTGAAATCTGCCTTCATCGTGTTTGATAATGGGCCTCGTAAAAATCCCCGTGGCAAAGACACCACTTGCAAATTTTAAGCTATAAATCTTTTCAAAAGTTGGGTTGAGAAATTCCACTTTTTCAACTCGATCTATCGCACCGCACCCGCCCTATTCTACCGCTTGCTATCATTCGCCAACCCAACCCATGGCCAAGAAAACACAAACCGCGCCGAAGTCGTTTGAAGATGCACTTCGCGAAGTTGAGCAGATTCTGGGTGAGATCGAGAGCGGGTCGATCGGGCTGGAAGAGAGCCTTGTCAAGCACGAGCGCGGCGCGTTTCTCATCCAGCACTGCCGCGGCGTGCTCGACCGGGCCGAGAAACACATCGAACTCCTCAGCCATGCGCCGGGCGAGCAGAAGCTTCGCGTTGAAAGCGTCAAGGCCAGCGACATTGCGCCGGCGTCGGATGAAGACGAAAGTGATGACGACGAAGAAGGCGAGCCCGCACCGTTCTGACGGTGACCTTCTTGTTGTGCACGGGCTTCCAGCCTGTGTCCTAGCGGTTAGCAAATCAAATCACGGGCTGGAAGCGCGTGCCACGTTGAATTCAAAATGCCGCGACGCAAATCTGAATCTTCGCAACACGGTTTCGACATCCTCATCCTCGGCGGGGGAGCAGCGGGCCTTGCCGCCGCCCGAGATCTGACCGCGCGCAACCTGCGTGTGGCACTGCTCGAAGCGCGCGATCGCGTCGGTGGTCGCATTCACACGCTCCACGAAGCCGACTGGCCCGCGCCGATCGAGCTTGGAGCCGACTTCGTGCACGGCCTGCCGGATGAAACCTGGTCGATCCTCCGCAATGCGCGTTTATCGACTTACGAAATTCCCGATGCGCATCTGAATCTCGATCCGAAATCGAAGAAGCTGGCCGCGACGGATCTCTATCGCGAGATCGAGGCCGTCCTCGATCGCATGTCGTCGGTCGGATCACGCGATATCAGCTTCGAGCAGTTTGCGCAACAACTTCGTCGCGAAAAGGTTGACCCCAAATCGATTCAGCTCGCTATGGGTTACATCGAGGGCCTGAACGCGGCCGATGCGAAAAAGATCGGCGTGCAGGGAATCATCGCTTCGGAAGAAGATGAAGAGGAGATCGAAGCCGACCGATTGTTCCGCATCAGTGGCGGGTACGACGGCCTGATTCGTGCGCTGCACGACTCGATCGACGCGAAGCATCTTCACCTGCGGCTCGGCGTCGTCGCGCAATCGATCAGCTGGCGAAAGAACTCCGTCACGATCACGACGCGCGATGCGAGCGGGCAACTTGAAGCGTGGCACGGTCCGCGCGCGATCATCACGCTGCCAGTCGGGGTGCTGCGCGCGAACTCGGTGAAGTTCTCGCCGCAGTTGCCGGCAAGTCATCGCGCTGCGATTCAGAAGATCGAGATGGGTGCGGTGATGAAAGTCGTGCTGCGGCTCGACGAGACATTCTTCTTCGACCGCACGTTTGAAACGACGACCGGCAAAACGAAGCTGCCGGACCAGACCTTCTTCCACGACCTCACCGGCCCGCTGCAAACCTGGTGGACACTTCGCCCGATGCGCGTGCCGATGCTCATCGGCTGGGCCGGCGGACCAAAGGCCGCGAAGCTGTCGCGCCTGTCGCCCGCCGAGATTCGCACGATCACAGTCCGCGCGCTGTCGAAGTTGCTCAACGTGAGCGAGAGCGAAATGTCGCGACACGTCGAGTCATTCCGAGTCCACAACTGGCAGGCCGACCCACTCGCGAAAGGTGCCTACAGCTACGTCGGCGTGGGCGGAAGCAACGCCATGAAAACCCTTGCGACGCCGATCAAAGAAACGCTGTACTTCGCGGGCGAACACACGCACTACGAAGGCATGAGCGGCACGGTGGCAGGCGCAATCGGCAGCGGGGAACGGGCGGCGCGGGAGATTAAAGTTTGCGTTAGGAGTTCTTGAACCTATTGCCGCGAGACTCGTAGGCATCCGCCGGTCTCCTGTACCGGCAGATGTTTGCAAGGAAAAGCCCATCCTGCAAAGATGCGAGACACGTCACGAGTGGCGTGAGCAATGCGCAGAGTGAGTGGCGAACTGATGACGCTTAGAAGACGAGCAAGCAATAGTACGAGTGTCTGGCGCTCGAGTGAGAGTTCGTCACTGACGTGGCAAATTCACGCTGGGGACGCGAGACAGGTTCTTGCAAAAGTAAACGAGAATCGATTTGCATGTGCGATAACCTCCCCGCCATATTTTTGGCAACGTGACTACGGGGTTGACGGGCAAATCGGAATGGAAGCATCGGTTTCTGAATACGTGCACTCTATTGTTGACACAATGCGCGCTGTGCGACGCGTATTGAAAAAGGATGGCACCCTCTTTCTTAACCTGGGTGATACGTACTATTCCGGCAAGGGGAAACCGCATGGATGTGATGCGAAACAACGCGCTCGACGAATGGATAAACTGCGTGTAGTCGATGCCAGCGGTCTTGGGTTTCCCCAGAAATGCTTGCTCGGTCTTCCATGGAGGATCGCTACCGGGATGATTGATGATGGGTGGACGCTGCGCTCTCCAATAATCTGGAAAAGGAAGCGCCCACTTCCTGAGGCAAATGTCCTAGATCGTCCGTGGCGTACGTATGAATTTGTTTTCCTCTTTGCAAAATCTTCACGCTACAACTTTGATAGATCGTCTCTACTTAAATCAAATGAAGAAGACGTTTGGTCAATCGATGCAAAGGCGGTTCGCGGGCGCACTCACCCTGCAGCATTTCCGGAAGAGCTCGTCACGCGCTGCCTCGATGTCTCCGGTATCCATAGAGGAGAAGTCATTGATCCGTTCGCGGGAAGTTGCACTGTGTTGAGGGTTGCAGTGGCTCGAGGTCTATCAGCCATGGGAATCGACCTAAACGCCAATTTCTGTGCGACGGCCGCTGCTGAATTGTCGCGCGTTACGGTTTGATTAGCCGCAAGCGCGTGACCTTTCTGCTGCCTTCAGAGCCCAATATAACTCGACTAATAATCTCTGCACGTTCGTCCCGAGCGTATTTATCGTTCGTCGCTTTGGTTGCAGCTTTAAGATAGTTTGCTACATCAGTTCCTGACTGCGATTGCGGTGGCGAATCACCTGGTTCTTCGAACAGCGCGTCGACTTGATTATAGAATTTGATAAGTCTCGGGCCTACGGATTTAGCGTTCAACTTTTGCTTTCCGCGATTCAGAATTGCATCCAATTCCACTAAAAGGTTGAGCAGATTAGTTTTCTTCCATGCCCTAGAGTCCGCGGGGAGGCCGCATTTCTCGACAAATGCAAAGATAGATGCCAAACGTGTAAAGATCTTCTCGCCCTCATCAAACTTATTGTCGTACCTTTCCAGATATTCAAGATTTTTCTCATCACGGTGATAATAAGTTGACATGAGTGTCGCAACCAAAATCACACAGAAATCCAGATCTCTCATTCGCCGTAAATCGGCCATGCTAAAAACGCGATGTGACCGAAAAAAGGCTTGCTCCGCGAGTTTTTCACAAAATGACTTGAACTCCCCGCTGAACAACGCGTTCATCCGCTCAATTGCCTTGAGTGAATAATCGGTTGAATTTATCCTCCAAAAAATTTCCTTAATTTCCGTTTCGCTTACCGCACCTAGGTCGCGTACCGCTACCGGGTAGTCGGAGAAAGCTTTTTGTTCTTCGGACGACAAATCACTGTAGGGTTTCACCTTCTTTAGCGAGAGCGAGCCATCGCCTAAAACGTATTGGCGCAAGGTCGATATCCGTTGTTGGCCATCAACTAACCACTGCGTACGCCTAAGCTTGCTCTGATCAAGTTCGCCCACGGCGACAAATATTTCGGGAAATGGATATCCGTTCAGAATTGTGTCCAAGAATTCATCCTTTACCACATTATTCCACACGAGACGCCGTTGGAACTGGGGTCTCACGATTAGCCGCTTCTCCTCAACGTCGGTCAAGAGGTCTCCGAGACGTTTGCTGCTTACAATGCTATTTTGCCTAGCGTTCATCATTGACTCCCTGAAAGCTTGCAAGCTCTCACCGCACGTTCTTGGTATGCCTCAAGTCGGCTCCATGAGCGATATAGGCGGGCCGTAATTCGACGCCGGCCATACTTTCTCGACGCCATTAGACTGTCAAAAAATTGGGTCCATCTGTGGGCTGCGTCGAACGTTGAGGTGTTAGGCAGGTGACGGGGATCGATCCATCCGTTGAAAAGACTGTTCTTAAATTTTTTGGCTTCCCACGCCAAGTCTGAATTAACGCATTCGAACACCCGGTCCCAGTAATCATCGAATCGCGTCTGAGAAACAATTGCTACGTCGATATCAGATCGATCCGTTACTTGTCGGTAGCGATGCTTCGGATTGAGGCTGAAGCCCATTCTGGTTGAACCAACAACAATCACCGAACTTAGATGCAAGCGGAACTCTTGGGCCACAGTGCTCCGCAGATTAAAGTAATCGTCACTAGAAAATGCTGTCGGCTGGCCAGTTGAAATGTGCTTCCGAACGACCTCGATAATTGCCATGAAGTTCAAGTCAGACTTAAATGTTGTGGCTGGATCCACAACACTATCTGTCTTAGCCATGATCTAAATACTCCCCTATTAAGCGGTTATTCGCTTCGATAACACGCTCGAATCGCACTTTCAGATTTAGCACCCGACATAAAATACAGTTGTAGTCGTTAGTTTCCAGCGAAAGTTGAGCAACGGGTAAAGTTTTAAACCAACTTCTCCGCAATCTGCACCGCGTTCGTCGCGGCCCCTTTGCGGATCTGATCCCCGCTCACGAACAGCTCGATCCCTCGCCCGTCGTCCCGGCTCATGTCTTGCCGGATTCTTCCGACGAGCACGGCGTCCTGGCCGCTCGCTTCTAATGGCATTGGGAAGTGGTTCGCTTCAACGTGATCGACCAGTTTTATGCCTGGGGCGTTTTGCAGGATGTCGCGTACCTGTTGCGGCGTGATCGGGCGTTCGAATTCTAAGTTGATGCTTTCGCTGTGGGCGCGCGGGATCGGCACGCGGATGCAGGTGGCCGTGATCATGATGCGGGGGTCGGCGAAGATTTTTCGCGTCTCGCCCACCATTTTGTTCTCTTCCTCGTTGTAACCGTTCTCGCCGATGGCCGTGTTGTGGGAGAAGAGATTGTTGACGATCTGATGCGGGAATTTTTCCTTCGTCACCGCCAGCCCGGAGGCGTACTGCTTCATCTGCGCTTCCAGCTCATACAAGCCCCAAGCGCCCGCCCCGCTGACGGCTTGATATGTCGAGACGATGATGCGCTTCACGCGGTTGACTTTATGCAGCGGCCAGACCGCGACGTTCATGATGATCGTGCTGCAATTCGGATTGGCGATCAGCCCGGCGTGCTTGCGGATCATCTCCGGATTCACTTCCGGCACGACCAGCGGGATGCCCTCCTTCATGCGGAAGGCAGAGGTGTTATCGACAACGACCGCACCGGCCTTCACTGCGGACGGCGCAAACTCCTTGCTGATCGACCCGCCGGCCGAGAAGAAGGCGATCTTCACGTCTTTGAAGCTGTCGTGCGTGAGGGTTTCGATGGTGAACGATTTGCCGTCGAACTCAGCGCGCTTGCCCGCGCTGTTCGCGCTGGCCAGCAACTTCAGATTGGCGACGGGGAATTTTCGCTCGGCCAGGACCTTCAACAGCTCCTGACCGACGGCCCCGGTGGCACCCACGATGGCAACATTCACGGACATGACTCAATACTCCAAAAACTAAAGTCCTCGCGCTATACTTGGGGAGAGAGTCTTTTTCGCTTACTCACAGGCATGCGAAATTGAAGACCCCTCTCCCATCCTCTCCCCGAGTACGGAGAAAGGGGTAAGAGCGCGCAAAAAATCGCCAGAGGCGAAATCCCGATTCGCGAATGATACTTGGAAGACGGGGGCGTTGGCGTGCGCGAACGAGAGTCGTACAGGAACGGCGACTCTCGCGTCCTCAGTACTACGCCAGCTTCTTCGAGATCGTCGTGTTCATCGGTTCTGCCTGTGGCTCGTAGCGAATCCGTTCGGGTCAAAATGTTGACGCGTTCGCGCAACGAATTCAAGTGTCATTACGCTTAATTTTCATCAATTCTGGATCGGGTTTTATGAGATTCCTGTGCTCATGGCCACCCCCAAAGGCTGACACCGGCGGCAAGCTGGAGATTGGGTCGCGCGTCGAAGTGGATCGATTGGAAGACTCTTGAACATACAAGGCACAGAGGAATCAAATTCAAAATGTTTTCTTTTCTCTGCGTCGTCGTACCTCTGTGGCAAACATCTCTTCGAAACAAGCGGATCGGCTCGCATCCCAGAAGCTGGAGGATGATCTTGAGCTAGCAATGGCGGAAAGGTTGTCGCGGAAGTTCCGACGAAAATGTATGTTGAAATGTATTGCGATTTGCTGAGCGCGCAGTGGGCAAAGACGATGGTCTCGGCAAAATCGAAGTGGCGGACGTTCGCACGCGGTACAGGCGAACCGGGGAGGACATCGTGAATCGAAAATGGTTTCTGATCGTTGCATTCACTGCAGTCGCCGCGGCAACTGCACAGGCTCAAACATCGGCGCCGAGCGCCGCCAGGCCGCGCCGAGTGTCTGCCGTCATTCGCATTGAGACGCCACGCTATGGCGGCGGCAATCAATTAGCCGCCCCGATCATCGCCGCGCTCACGAGCACAGAGCTGGTCGACCCGGCAGTCGAAAGCATCACGCAGTTAAAGCCACGCACGTGGCAGAACGCGATCCGGATCGAGGTCACGCCCGCCGGCGATACGGCGGTGATGCTGACGGTCACGGCCGGCCACGATCTGCCCGAGCAGACGGCCGGCAAGTTGCTGCACGAGCTTGCCAATCGCACGATGCGTTCGTTCAACGTTGATCCCGTCGCGGAAGATATTGCGCAGGAACGAGAAAAACTCGTCGCCAAACGTGGCCAATTGGATTCGCGGCTGCGCGATCTGCGACGCGAGCTCGAGGCCAGCTATGCTGCCAATTCGTCGAGCGATGAACGAGTGCGTGTCGGATACGCGAATTCGACGAAGAGTCGTTATGAGCAGGAACTGGCGAATTCACAGGAGCAGACCGCCTCGTCGAAGGCGACGATCGATGACGTCGATCAGCAGTTGAAGGAACTGGACGTCGAGCACCATGCCGAGCTGCGCGAGCTTTCCGTGCGACTGATTTCGCAGCGGAGTAACGCTCGCGGACGACGATTTTAGGCCCGTCTCGAAGTTGATCGACTATGAGACCACGTCCGAGTGCACACCCACGACGCCACGCGGTTTCTCGCCGGTCGTTGCGGGCATTGATGCAGACCATTCGACCGCGGCGATTTACGTCGTCTATCCGCGTTCGAATGCGGTCATCGAGATCCGTACGCGGACTTGAAGCAAGTCATTCGCACTGAAGAGGTTCAACCACTCAAGGTGATACCGGCCGGCGAACAGGCAAGACTCTTCAAGCTTGGAGATGGTTATTTCCTTTCGGGCGAATCGACGATTTGGGTTCCGACCGACCCTGCAAAACCGGCGTGACGATTTTCAGTGGCCAATCAGGAGATGGAATTTGTCCGAAGGTCCCGGCGGCGTCAGCGTCATACCGACGATCGCGCCTTCGGCATCCCACGAATCGTCGACAACCGCATGTTCGTACCCAACAGCGGGGGAGGCGTTTACGTCTTCGACCTCGCCAAAATCACGGGCGGAATCGCTTGGACACTTCGAACGGCTTGCCGGCCCAACTGATGGGCGTGTCGAAGAGGCGCGGGCGGATTTCGGATTGCGTCTTGTAGTTTTTTTGAACGGATTCACCACTCACGGCATGGTCGATCGTGTTCAGCGCGACGTCGGCATTGCTGTCGAGCAATTTGCCCGGCGGAACGAGAAGAAGCTTCCACTTCCACAAGTCGACCGGCGGCACGGAATACGGCGCCGGCTCGGCGGCGAGGGCGAGGGTGTGCGACCCTTCCTTCTGAAGCGTCGCCAACCGCTCGGCCATGATCAGCCGCGTGGGTCGCGCGGACGCGTCGCGAGCGAAATGCCAGATATAACCCGCGCCGAACAGGCCGGTGGTGATTACTAGAATCGCCATATACGGAATCTTAAGCCAAGTAGAGGCGATCTCTTTCTCCTCTCTCCGGTACGCCGGGGAGAGGTTGGGAGAGGGGTATTCTGTTCCGGCTGTTGCAGTATTAAGCCCCCGCTCCCGACCTCTCCCCAGGGTACTGGAGAGAGGAGTGCGCGGTGTGAAAATCGCGAACGATGAGAGGAGCAGCGCGATGTCCGGCAGCAGCGCGAAGCGGGCGTATTCTCCCGGCTTGTCGGTGGCGAATATTGCGAATTGAGCGAACGCAACTAATGCGACACCGCTAAGCATGATGCCGGCCGGGTCGCGGCGCCATTTCAGGAAGATGATCGCGCCAATCAATCCGGCCATCGCGAGCAGCGGCGATGTGCCGGTGCCGAGCAGCACGATCGCGTTGCCGAGGCCGCGCAGGGTGGGCGGGGCTTGATACATCGCCTGCGAGTTGCGCAGGTTCGACAGCAGCACGGCCAGGTTGTGCAACGCATGAAGGAGAACGTATGGATTGAGAATGAAGTAGACGTCAACCGCGATGATGAGCGATGCAATCAGGACGATGGATCGCTGGCCGACCTGATCTTTACGCAGGGCGCACATGATGACCGGCACGAGCAAAATCGGCAGCGACGAGAGCACCATCGCGATCGCCCCTCCGCTCGCGAGGCCGGCCAACGCCCACCAGCGGCGACGGCCGGTATCAACATATCGCGACGCAAAATAAATCGCCCAGAGCATGATCGCCGCCGCAGGCAGATGCGGCTTGGCCTCGTGGGCCATGTTTACGACGACGGGCATCAGGCCGTAGCAGATCGTCGCGAGCGCGCTTGCGATTGAATCATCCGTCCAGCGTTTCATCAGCGCAAACACCGCCGCCGCTCCGAGCAGCGCCCAGGCGACGCCATACAACCGCGCGACGATGTAGAAGCGTGCGAACGCTTCAGGATGATCGAGGAAATATCCCTGCGGCCGGGCGAGGTCGATGTAGTGACAGAGCGATGCAACCTTCAGCAGCGCGCCGACGGGGTAAACCCAAAGGCCGCCGTATTGGTAGAGTTTCGGGTCGAAATCGCGCCGGGCCGGGCTCATCGAGGCCAGCGCCATCATCGTGATCATTTCGTCCGGCTGCGCGGTGTAGAGGTGATAGCGCCGGATGATTTCAGCGCGTTGTCGATCGGTCGCGTTCAGCACGATGGGCGTGGCTGGGTTTTTCGCGAGCGGATTTCGATCGACATCCGCGCCGATTGATGCGTTTTCTCCGCGATCGCCAGCGAGGTTGGAGATCGTCGCACCGTCCCAGACGGGATGGTCGCCGAAGATAAATTTGTCGGCCGCGCGCGATGGGAGCCCCCAGGTGATGCCGATCGTGAAGCAGATTGCGCAAAAGAGCAGTGAGACAAAGAGAGCAAGCAGATCGCGGCGACGGTCGGACATGGTGTTCGACGGAAGTGTACGTGAAGTCTAGCGCTGGAGGATGACGACTCAGCATGACATTAGCGACGACAAGCGACGACCCAGGGCTGAAGCCCAGGGCTTCAGCCCTGGGTCGTTGATCGTTGTCGGTTCCCCACCGTAACTTGACGCACGTAATGCATCGATTAACCTACCGTCACAGGTTTGTGCTTTTTTGCACAATGTCTGGAGATCGCGTGCGTCAGGGTGTATTTTTTGGTGTGTTTCGTGGTGTAGATCATGGACTCACCCGACCCGAGGTTGCCGGACGATTCGAACGAATCGGCCCTCTGGTTCAGCCTCAGCGGGCTGGGGTTTGAGTTCCTCGCGGCGCTGGCCGTGCCGGGCGGGGTTGGTTGGTGGCTGGACAAAAAATTCGGCTGGTCGCCGTGGGGCTTGATCATCGGAATCGGGCTCGGCTTTGCCGTCGGTTTGTACACGATCGTGCGCGCGAGCAATCGGCTGATGAAGTGAGTTGGCGATGAACACGACAGTCCGAGAGTCGCGCGATCACAGTTGGACAATTCTGCTGGCGGCCTTTGCGGGTTGTGCCCTGCTGGTCTTCGCTGCAATATTCGCACTGCATCATCGCGAATGGCTTGGCGGAGCCGTCGCGGGGAGTGTTGCCTCGGCGTTGTCTGCGGTCGTCTCGATGTTTGTGTTACGGCGTGGCGTGCGACGCGGCACCGATGCCATCGCCGCGGCGTTTCTCGCCTCATGGATGATCCGCTCGGCGATCAGCCTCGGCGGATGCGTGGCGGCGATCGTTTTCTGGCATACGCCGCCCGCGCCGACGCTGCTGACGATGTCTGCGTTTTATTTCGCCGTGCTGTTTGTCGAGTCGTACATCATTGTCAATGAGCTTCGTTCGATCGCGTTACAGAAGTAATCGGAAATCAATCGCATGTTTGCTCCTTCAATATTGAGCTCCTTCAACCTGCTGGCCGCGATCGATCCGCTGCCGCATGTGATGGATCATCCGCAGATCATCGTCGGCAACTGGTGGGTGTTGACCAACCACATGATCATGCTGCTGATGACGGCCGTCATCATGCTGATCGTCTTCCCGGCCATGACGCGCCGCTTCCGCTCGGGCGAGCTGGTGATGACCGGCACGAACAACTTCTTCGAAGCGATTCTGCTCTACATGCGCGATGAAGTGTTCAAGCCGCTCCTCGGCGACGAAACCGACAAATTTATCGGCTTCCTCTGGACGCTTTTCTTCTTCATCCTGATCAACAACCTGCTCGGCCTGCTGCCGCTTGACATTATCACCCGGCCGGTTGTCACGCTGCTGCATTTTCCGCTGACGTTCCACGCCGCACACACGCCTCACGAAAACGAAGGCATTTTCGGAACGGCGACGGGAAACTTTTATGTGACGGCGACGCTCGCACTCTGCGCGTTCGTGGTCATTCAGGTCAATGGGATTAAAGACAACGGCATCGGCGGCTGGCTCAAGCATTTCCTCGGCGGCGCGCCGGTGTTCATGGCACCGATCATGGTGCCGGTCGAATTGCTCGGCATGCTTATTAAGCCGTGTGCGCTGGCGATTCGTCTCGCGGCCAATATGACGGCCGGTCACATTTTGCTCGCGGTCATCATCGCGTTTACGCCACTGGCGTACGGCGCGCTGGGCGCGGGCGGCGGCGTGGCGATCGGGTTGATCTCGGTCGTGTCGGCGGTCGCGATTTTGTGTCTCGAATTATTCGTCGCCTTCCTCCAGGCGTATCTCTTCGCGTTTCTGACCGCGCTGTTTATCAGTCAGTTGGCGCATCACGAAGATCACGACGGCGAACACGAGTCCACCGGCGACGAACTGAGCGAAAGCCACGGCGTTCGCGCGGCCGACGCTCATCACCACCCGGTGTCGGCCTGAACACAATATTTCCTGGGTTGGTGATGGTTGAACTTTTGCGGCGGCGGGATCGTCCAGTTCCCTGGAATACGAACGCCCGCACCTGAATCGGCCACGACAATCCGGGCGGCGGGTCGCACTGAGGCGAGTCGTCGAATCCTGTTGAATGCGAATCGAATCTCAGACGATTCACGGCCCGCCCGGCCGAAACGGGCGACGGAGTTCATGCGATGAAGAAGATTTTTGGTTTCATGGCGTTGTTTTTGTTGCTCGGCACGACCGGCGCGATGGCTCAGACGACGACCACGCCCGGCGTGACAACAACGGCCCCGTCGATGATCGGCGATCATGGGCTGATGCTGCTCGGCGCGTGCGTCGGTGCGGGCCTGGCCGTCATCGGCGCCGGCCGCGGCATCGGTCAGATCGGTGGATCGGCCACTGAGTCGATCGCACGCCAGCCGGAAGCCGGCCCGCGTATTTTTCAGACGATGATCATCGCCGCCGCCCTCATCGAAGGCGTCGCCCTCTTCGCTGTCGTGGTCTGTCTGCTGGTCTCGTTCAAGTAGGTATTTTCACCCCATCGCGATTTAATCGATCGCGATGGGGTTTTGGAATTGAAGAAGAAGGCGACCGCAGAGGCGCAGAGAACGCAGCGGAAGACGCAGTGAAGAAACTGATTTTGTTCTTCTCTAAGTTGAATTGTTTTCTCTGCGTCTGTCTCTGCGATCTCTGCGTCTCTGCGGTCGCATTTAGTATTGAGATCAAGTTCGTCCGGAGTCAGTTCATGAAACGTTCTCTTCGATGGATGATGTTCACGGCCCTCTTGCTTTTGCCGGCGACGCTTTCGTTTGCCGCTGAGGCGGCCGAAGCTGCCGGCGAAGCGCCGGAAGCGCTCGTCAAAGGGCCTAGCGAATCGTTGATCACGGCCATCACGACGCTGATTGTTTTCGTGGCACTGGTGATCGTGCTCGGCAAGGCCGCGTGGGGGCCGATCGTCGAAGGGCTCAAGAAGCGCGAAGCGAAGATTCGCGGCGACATCGCCGAAGCCGAGGCCCAGCGTGCCCGGGCCGAGGCAACGCTCAAGCAGTACAACGAGCAGCTCGCCGGCGCGGAACGGCGCATTCGCGAGATGCTGAACAAGGCCACCGCCGACGCGGAAAAGCTGGCGACGAACATCCGCATGCAGGCCCAGCAGGAAGCGGAAGAAGGCAAGGAGCGGGCACAGAAAGACATCGACGCCGCCAAGGACGCCGCCATCCGCGAGGTGTACGAGCAGACGGCCACCCTCTCGACGAGCATCGCTGAGAAAATCCTGCGAAGGAATCTGAACGTCGACGACCAGCGCGAGTTGGTGAAGCAGAGCCTCGATCAGTTGCAGAACGTAAGTGTGTAAAAACGCAAACTCCTCTCCCCCGTACTCGGGGGAGAGGCAGGGTGAGGGGTCTTTCGGGCGACCAATAGACGAAGACCCCTCACCCAACCTCTCCCCCGAGTACGAGGGAGAGGAGCCGGAGCAGAAGACGAACATGGAAATCGCAACCCACTACTCCCTCACCGCCGCCAGTTACGCGCGGGCGATTCTCGAGCTGGCCGAAGAGCAGAAGCTTCCGCTCGAAGCGATCGGCGACGAGCTGATCGCGCTGCGCGACATGATCAAAGGCGATGAAACCTTCCGCATCTATCTCGGCAGCCCCGCGATCAATTCCGAAGTGCGCGGCGATCTACTAAAGCGCGTGCTCGAAGGCCAGGTTAACCCCGTGCTCATGCACACGATCGGCGTCATGAACGAAAAAGGTCGCCTCGGTCTGCTGCCGGAGGTCGCCGACGCATATGCCGATCTTCTCGATCAAAAGCTCGGCAAGATCGAGGTCGATCTGTACGTCGCCAATAAATTATCGCCTGAGGAATTGGACGCCGCGCGAAAGCAAATTAGTGCGTCGCTGAAACGCGATGCGGTAGTGCATGTGTACGTCGACGACAGCCTCATCGGCGGCTCGATGTTGAGAATCGGCGACAAGCTGATTGATGCGAGCGTGAAGCAGCAATTGAAATCGATCAAAGAGAAACTGCTCGCCTCGCGGCCAAGTTAAGAATTTACGAATTTACGAATTTATGAATTTGTGATTGAAGAAAAAGACAGACTCGCTCGTCAAGCCGAACTGGTTCGCCGGACAAAAGCATTCGCCGTCCGCGTATTGAAGATGTTCAAGGCGCTTCCTCGCTCGCCCGAGGCCCGGGTTGTCGGAAAGCAGCTACTCCGCTCGGCAACGTCCGTCGCCGCGAATTATCGAGCATTGAACCGTTCGAGGTCTGAGAAGGAATTCGCTTCAAAGTTAAATGTGATCCTGGAAGAGGCAGATGAATCAGAATTTTGGCTCGAGATGCTAGTGGAGGGCGAGATCGTTGGAGCCGCAAAGCTACGACGTTTGCAGGTCGAATGTGGCGAACTTGTCGCTATCTTCTCCGCAGCCCTTCGAACGACGCGTCGTCGTTTGAACGCAAAGAAAAATCGTAAAATCGCAAATTCGTAAATTCGTAAATTCGAAATAAGAGGAACAGATGTCCATCAACGTCGCAGAAATCACCAGCGTCCTAAAGCGAGAAATCTCCGGCTTCGAACAAGAACTGAAGGTTTCTGAAGTCGGCACCGTCATCGAAGTCGGCGACGGCATCGCCCGTATCTACGGCCTGCGCGGGGCGATGGCGGGCGAGCTGCTTGAGTTTGCCAACGGCACGATGGGGCAGGTCTTCAACCTGGAAGAAGACTCGATCGGCGCGGTCATTTTCGGCGATTATTTGAAGATCAAGGAAGGCGACACCGTGAAGTCCACGGGCCGCCTGCTTGAAGTGCCGGTCGGCGAGGCGGTCATCGGCCGCGTCGTCAACCCGCTCGGCCAGCCGCTCGATGGCGGGCCCGCGATTGAGTCGCGCGAGACGCGCAAGCTCGACATCGTCGCCCCCGGCATCGCCGAGCGCCAGCCCGTTACCGAGCCGATGCTCACCGGCATCAAGGCCGTCGACTCGATGATCCCGATCGGCCGCGGCCAGCGCGAGCTG
>CAXSBN010000052.1:18653-23463 GCA_964236135.1 uncultured Phycisphaerae bacterium | reverse complement strand
CGAAGAACAGCTTCAACAAGAGCGAGATCACCTTCCGCTACCTGTTCGGCCAGCAACGCTGGCAGGGCCAGACACGGTTGTACGAGACGATGGGCGGGGGCAGCTACGACCCGGTGCTCGGGGCGAGCGAGCAGCCCCGGACCAACGCGGCCAATCAGGCATTCAATAGTTATGGCTGGTGGGGTGACTTTGCCTACTCATTCGGTGGCCAACTTGGCCAGATGGCCAACGGAATCAACAAGCTGACGAATCCGGTGATCGGTGCATTAAGCCTCGCCGGCCATAACCCGATGGACAGAATCAATCCGTACGTGATTCCGGGCAGCGGCTACAACGCGCACACGGAAAGCTGGCGGAATGACGTCGGCTTAGATCGGATGATCCCAATCTGGGGCAGCGCCAAACAGGCCTACTATGACTTTGGACATGCCAAGTCGGATTTTGCCAATGGCCAGTATTTCGGCGGAACGCTGGATTTGCTGACTGGACTGGCAAATACAGTTCAAGTAGCAACAGACGCGTTGCTGGTCAAAACGCTCTTGACTGGGGTAGCTCGGTTTGCTACGAGGGCTACCGCCGAAGCCGGTGTCGAGGCAGCACAGCTCGCAGCCGCAAAGACGGAAACTACGGCTGTTGCGGTAGAAAATGGTGCGGCGCAGTCAACTTCCTCATGGAAGCGAGCGGAGGTGAACGGATCGCGTGTCTATCAGCGTTCAGACCTTATCGATCCCAATCTTGTTGATGATCTTGGACGGTCTAACTTGCAGCGGATGCACTCGGGTCTCGCGCCGATCGGTCCGGATGGAGAGTCGATCAATCTCCATCATATGTTGCAAACCCCAGATGGTCCGCTCGCCGAAATGACGCACACATTCCATCAAGAAAACTACAGCACGATCCACATTAATGACAATTCGATTCCATCTGGTATAAATAGACGAACCTTTAATGCTTGGCGTAGAAACTATTGGGAGACACGTGCAGGCGACTTCGCGCCGTAGGAGACTCGACTATGAGCATGCATGAATTGAACGAAGGCCTAGATATTGTTGACGCAAATCGCAGTCGAGGCTTCTTCGCTGGCCCACGAGATCCGGCATTGATTGCTGCTGCAGAAACGGCGATTGGCCGTGCTTTTCCACCCACCTATCGTGAGTTCGTCGAGCGGCTAGGTGCAGGCAACTTTGGTGCATTTGAAGTCTACGGCGTCACTAACTCGAATTTCGAAAATGGCAAAGTTCCAAATGGAATATGGCTGACTCTGAAGCAACGCCGCGCAGGTAAGCTTCCGGATAATCTATTAGCAATTGGTGATACTGGTGACGGAGCTTATTACTGCATCGAACTGTGTGAATGGGAGGAAGGTCCTGTGGTCATTTACCAACCTAATATCCCCGCACAAAATCGGCACTTTGAACAAGTAGCAAAAGACTTCGGCGAGTTCCTTCTCACACAAGTTCGCGAACAACTCTAATTGCGATAACACGCATATGGAGAGCTATACAGCTCTAACTGGGAACGTCCGTAACGCAGGCGGCAGGTTGGACGAGCATGGTTGCTCTGAAAGCGGTGTGGGGGGAAGAAAACGAGGACGGAATAAAACGGGGACGTCGGCTACGCCCCCATTATCTCGTATCCCCGTTCTCTCGTCTCAAGACGCCTTTCGAAGTGAAGGAGCGGTATGTCTATGATCCGCGCGGCCTGCCGATGGTGCTGAAGTCGGACTGGTCCGGCTACGACATGACGAACGGCGTGCCGTACGGGAACAACCCGAAGAACAGCTTCAACAAGAGCGAGATCACCTTCCGCTACCTCTTCGGCCAACAGCGCTGGCAGGGGCATCGCACGCACGAACGCTCACCGAAAGACTTTGACGCGATGCTCCAAGGAAGCGCTATCGAGTCGGTTTACCGACAGACGCTTCAGGCTTTTAACCTACAACTCTCGACGCTTTGCGGCGCGGGCTTTCGGTTGCTTGTCGAGGGCATCTGTGGTGAACAGGGCGTGGTTGATGGCGACGTACCGCAGCCCAATGGAACGCCCGTGCGGAAAAGTAACCTGCAGGGAAAAATTCGCGGACTTGTCGGACGAGGATTAATCAGCAGTCGGCAAGCTGATGTACTGCATCAAATCCGCTTTCTGGGTAACGACGCAGCCCACGAACTCGACCAGCCACCTATCACATCGCTAAAAGCTGCGTTCGACATCGTCGACCATTATCCTTGAACAGGTCTACGAACAGCCGGAACTGGCTCGGATGTTGGCCAACCGAGCACGTCCAACTCCATAAAAGACGCTGGACGAAAGGGTCGACGAATGATTCTCGTCCATTGAAAAACCCCCGTAAATACGGGGGTTTTGAATGGAGCGACGGGGAATCGAACCCCGATTTGCTGAATGCGATTCAGCCGTCATCCCGTTAGACTATCGCCCCGGGGAATAACCCTTTCATGGCGGCGAGAAGTATATGTCGCGCGAGAAAGGCGTCAAGCGGCGGATGCGCCGCATTGTTTCAACTCGCGTCTCTGACTCTAACGGACATCTGGCGACGTATTCGGAATCAAAGTTTCGTTGCGTCAGAGCAGGTGGCCGGTCGATGAGAGAACGGGGCGTTAGTTGGGAAGTAGGAGAACTATGGCCATTGAACCGATCGGCAACGTGGATCAGGTTGGCAGTCTGCCCGCGACAGAGGCGCTCACGCTCGAGTATCTGCATCAGATTCATGCTGGCCCGCAGCAGATTGAGTTGGCCAAGGCGCACTTGGAGGAGCTGAAAACAACGGAGCAGCGCGTCGCTGATGGCGATCCGATTGCCATTGGCGAGCAATTCGAGGAGGAGAAGCTTCACACGCCGGTCGCGGCGCAGGGCGTCCAGCCGCCGCTCGCGGGACGATCCGAACCCGCCCATGAACCGGGAAAGGGAAACCTGATCGACGTGTACGATTAGCGGCACCGACGGCCGGCCCACACAACCGACGTGTAACCATGATGTGTGGCCTAGCATCTAAATCGTTTTATAGAAATCACTTGCCATGAGGAAGATGCCTTGTGAGCTCGATGATTTCGGCGATCAGCGATCGATTTGCAGGGGGAAACTGATAGAGAGGCAGGTCATCGGGTAAGACCCATCGAGCGTCCTGCACATCGAGCAACGCGAGCTTGCCGCCGACGTGACGACAGACGAACGGATGGAGCATAAGGGCGGCTGCAGACGATTCGGGACGGATCGGTGTGAGCGGATCACCGACTTCGATGATGATTCCGAGTTCCTCGCGCAACTCGCGGGCGACGCATTCTTTCAGTGATTCGCCCGGTTCGAGGCCACCCCCGGGGAATTCCCAGTAGCCGCCAAATGTGTCGTCAGGCCGGCGCTGGGAAATGAGGATCCTGCCATCCTCGTCGCGAAAGGTCACCGCGATCGCCACGTCGATTTTTCGTTTTTGATGGATTTTATCCATCGTCCTCCAAACCGCGGCGAAATCGGCGACCCCGTTCCACCGCCGCTCCTATGCGATCGACAACCTGAGCTTAAGTAATCATAAGTTATTTCACGGCAAGTACTTAAGTCGCACAAAAACTAAAGAGATACAATTCAAAGTGTTGATTGACACTGATTTTTTACGTGGTTATAGTTCGACCCGGCGTTGGTCGCCAATTCCTTTGAAGGCCAATTCCTCAAACCTTGAGTTAAGCGGCTTCTTAGCCGTGGCGCACTTCCGGAGGTTGGTAGGAGCCACCCCTCCGGAAGTTTTTTTATAGACACTTCGAGCTGGAACATTCCACGCTATGCCGCCGGTGCCCTCGATTTCAGCCGACGCTTCTCAATCGGATAAGCATCTCGCGTCGGGCGTCGTGATCGCCAATCGCGGGCTTTGTCGCGAACATTTTGAATTGCTGATTCGCGTCGGAAACGATTTTCCGTTGACGTCGGCAGGTCAATTTATTCAGCTCGGTTGTGGCGATGAAGGTTCGATTGAACGTGCCGACACCGACGAACGCGCAATCGAATGGATCGATGGCAGGTTTCCGACGATCGATGGAGTCGAGCTTCGGTCGCCACAGGCGTTCCTGCGGCGGCCGTTCTCGCTCGCGGGGCGGGTCGACCGCGCTGATGGCGTGGAGCTTTCGATCATTCATCGCGTCGTCGGGCGAGGCACCGATTGGCTGAGCCGGTTGTCGGTGGGCGATCGCGTCGATCTCATCGGACCGCTGGGCAATCGCTTCACGATGCCATTTGAAAATCAACCCGCGATCCTCGTCGGCGGAGGTGTTGGAATTCCACCAATGCTTTATCTCGCTGAAGTGTTGAAGACGCAGGGTTGCGACGCGGGTTCTGTCGCATTTTGTGGCGCGACGTCGCGCGATCTGCTGCCTTTGACAATCGATGATTCGCAGAGCACAAGCGTGCCGTCGCGCATCATCGAAGAGTTCGACCGGCACGGCATCTCTTCCGTCATTACCACCGACGACGGCAGCCTCGGCCGACGCGGGTTTGTGACCGATGCGTTGGCGGATTATCTCGATGAGATGTTGCAGCAGAATGGAACGTTCCGCCCGATGCTGTACACCTGCGGTCCCGAGGGAATGATGCAGCGTGTCGCCGACATCGCGGCTAGGCGAGACCTGCCCGTGCAGATCGCCGTCGAACGCGCGATGGCCTGCGGCATGGGAACCTGCCAGAGCTGCTGCATCCGTGTAAGAGCAGAAGCGTCGAACGACCAATGGCGTTACGCACTGGCGTGCACGGAAGGGCCGGTATTTATGGGAAAAGATTTGTTGTGGTAAAAGCTGGTCGATCAATCGAAGCATCG
>CAXSBN010000052.1:0-18643 GCA_964236135.1 uncultured Phycisphaerae bacterium | reverse complement strand
GCGTGTTTCCGCGGTCGTCGCGCGTGGGAAATCACACCGCGAGCGGTGCCGCTAAACGAAGAAGTGGGTTATTCGCTAGAGTTTAACTATGACGACCATCGGAATGAACTACGACGTGATTCCCGGCAAGGAATCCGAATTCGAGCAGAAGTTTGGGGTCGTCCTCGAGTTGATTCGGACGAGCGATGGACACGTCGACTCGCACCTTTATCGCGACGTGCATGCTACGTCGAGCTACGTGATTCTCAGCGAATGGAACTCCGCCCAGGAGTTTGCGAGCTTTATCGCGTCGGACGCATTTAAGGCCGTCACCAAGTGGGGCAAGGAACAGATCCTCAGCGCTCGGCCCCGCCATCGGGTGTTTGATCAATGACTTCCACCGCTCCAGATCTCTCGATGACTGTCGCTGGCCTGAAGCTGGCGAACCCGACGATGACTTGTTCCGGCACGTGCGGCTACGCGTTTGAATATGCCGAGCTCATGGACCTCTCGCAGCTGGGCGCGTTCGTCACCAAGTCGATCACGCGCGAAGAACGCCGCGGCAATGCACCGGCCCGAGTGGTGGAGACGCGCGCGGGCATGCTGAATGCGATCGGCCTGGCGAACGTCGGTTTAAAGCGTTTTCTCGCGGAGAAAATTCCGCAACTTCAGAAGATGCCGTGCCCGATCATCGTGAACGTCGCGGGGCATTCGACCGAGGATTACGCCGAGACGTGCGCCGCGATGAACGACCTGTCCTGTGTGGCGGGCGTGGAACTGAACGTCAGTTGCCCGAATGTCTCGGATGGCTTGATGTTCGGAACCGATGGTCCGCGGCTGAAGGAGTTGGCTGCCGAGGTGAAGCGGGCGATGCCGAGCAAGCCGCTGATCGTGAAACTCTCGCCGAATGTGGAAGACATCGTCGTGACCGCGCGGGCGGCGATCGAAGGCGGGGCGGATGCACTCTCGCTCGTGAATACCTTCACGGCGATGGCTGTCGACGTTTATCAAAAAAAACCGCGACTGACGAACGTCACCGGCGGCCTGTCAGGGCCGGCGATTAAACCGATCGCGTTGCACCTGGTCAGCCGAGTGTATCGCAACATCGCCCGCTCAACCGGCACGCCCCTGATCGGCATGGGCGGCGTACAGACCTGGCAGGACGCGGTCGAATTTATTCTCTGCGGCGCCAGCGCCGTCGCCATCGGGACGGCCCTCTTCGTCAACCCCGCGACGCCGAATGACATTTGTCGCGGCATTAAAGCCTATCTGGCAAAAATGAAGATCGATCGATTGGCCGACCTAGTCGGAACGCTCGCGCTTCCTTCCGATGAGCCGAAAGTGTCGCCATATCCTTGACGCAGAGGGAAGTGCTGCTTCACGTCACTTGCGACGAGTCGGTACAATGCGGCTATGTCGCGGACCGCTCCGTTTCAATCTCCAACGCATGAACTGTCATCGCGACCGAAGCCGATCGCCGCTCCGCCGCCACAAATAATTCAAGAACCGTTCGGGCAGGCGGGGGTATTACGCTTTGTCCGGCCGATGCTGCAAATCATGGTCACCTGTATCTGCGTGATCAGCGCCTGTCTCTGGTACCGGAGCTATAACTTATCCGACTCGTTTTCGGTCTGGCCGATCGATCAATACGGCTGGACGACCAATTCAATTTATGGACGAATCGTCTTTAATCGTTTTCTGCTGTCTCGCGAGTACCCGGATAGTCCGGCTGTTCCGGGTGGCACAATACGAACCAGCTACACCACGTCGCTCGTACCCGAAACGATTGTCGATGCGTGGCAACCGTCGTGGCTAAAAACATTGGGAATCGAATGGCGACATGTCTCCGTGCCGTTAGCCCTGCGCGGTCACTTCAGTGATTTCTGGTTGCGCATTCGGTGGCGAACGATCACCCTGGTATCCGCAATCTGGCCGGTGATGGGCGTGTTGCATCACCATCTGACGTTGAGACGATCGCGCTTAAGACCCGACGTCGCTTAGCTCTTTCGAGTCTGTTTTCAAAATTGCGCCGCCGTGAACACGCCCGTGGGATCGCCTTAATTGATTTGGTCAGTCCCTTCGGACGAAATTCAATCGTCGTCTCCTCGGCATCAATGTTGCCGGAATGTCGATTCATCGATCGACGGCGGGGCTCGTGAACGGACTGCGTCGGACGAGCGACTGCAGCACGCGCTCGATGAAGCGATAGCTCAAATACCCGACGAGAATCGTTGTTACCGCCAGCGTGAGGCAGCCGAGCAAGTTCGATGCGATGCCCGCCGGTGCGAAGCGCCACCAAATGCGTGCGGCGGCGGCGAGCACGAGGCCGTGCGAGAGATACATCGAATAGGAAATATCGCCGACAAAGGCAAGCGGCTGCGGGAGGCAGAGTGCGTGCCGGGCTTCGGACGCCGCCGCACCGTAGAGGATGAGCGTGCTCGGAATGCCGTACCCGAGCAGCCGCGCCCAGGGCGAGTCAGACGCAACGCCGAGAGAAGCGGCTATCCCAAAGCCGACGGCACCGACGATAAGGCACGCCGGGCCCGCCCGGTTAATTCCTTGTCGGATTGCAAGCCCGACAAAACAGCCGAGAATAAATTCGAGCGTCAGCGGGTTGACGATCAGTGCGAGTGTCGGCGTTTGGTGGTGCAGCGAGAGATGACCTGCCGTAACGATCGCCGCCCAGGCGATCAAGGCCATGCCTAACAGCCGTCGCGGCAGTTGAAGCAATAATGCAAAGACGACATAGAAATACATCTCGTGCACAAGCGTCCATCCCTGGGCGACGAGCGGGTCGGACTGCTGCGGCAACAGAAGGAAACTCTTCCAAAGGCTGAGCGGGACGCCAGCCTGTGATGAATTGACCATCTCGGGATGTCGCAGATACATCGGCAAAACGAGCAGGGAATAAAACCAGTAGAGTGGATAAATGCGTGTCGCGCGTCGCCAAAGAAAATCGCCCGCGCCGGCCGGGCCTGAATACTTTCCGGCGGCCGTGATCACCATCACGAAACCGCTAATGACGAAGAACAAATCGACGCCCGCGTTGCCGGCATGGAACCACTGGCCAATTTTAAGGACGCCGTGTCCGAAGCGCAACTCGTAAACGGCAAGGTGTGAGAGCATCACCGCCAAAATCGCGACGCCGCGCAAGGCCTGAACATTCTGTACTTTTTTCGTCTTCGACATGCGGGCTCGCTGGTACGGCGGGACGTTGCCGAAGATTACTCGCGCTCGCGAGCCGAGGTGGGCAATTCGCACTCAACGCAGGGCGTTGCGAGCAGTATCGCGCGTGAAGTGGGGGTAGAGAAACAGGCTATCCGACCGATACGTCGAATCGCCTTCATGCGAATCAGGTTTAATTCGCGCGCGTTGGTTCCCACGAGACGAACAACTTCCGAGCGAGAACCAATCACGATCCGTATCAGCGTTTGGGTTTGCGCTCGTCCTTGGTCTCGCCACACTTGGCCCTGACCTCGCCCATGACGGTCGCATCCATGTCAATGAATAGTCGCCCGCCGCTGTTGACGACGTGTCGTCCGATGATGCCGCTGATGATCACCTTGGCGCCTTCGCAGACGGTCACATCGCCCTGCACGTTGCCGAAAACGTGAACTCGTCCGCCATCTTCGGCGGTCAAATTTCCGTAGATCGCGCCGCGAACGTAAAGCTTGCCGTCATCGACGACGCGTACATTTCCACCGATCGAGCCCCAGAGCGTATACGGCTCATTGACGACGACATCGCCGACGAACTTCCCGCGCTCTTCACGCATAGAAACCAGTTATCGTTATTTCGTGATCGCCGTCTGTAATCAGACGAGAGGTTCCGTGCCGACCGGTGTGAAGTTTTCGAGCGAGCTTTCCTCGCCCAGCGCCTGTCGAAGTCCGCGATTGCTTTTCACCTGAATGATAAGCAGCACGAGAATCGCCGCGACTGGAAACGCCACAAACCGCGCCCACTTCAGAATCGCGACACTCAAAACCTCCGTGTGGAATTTTGCGCCGCCATCGGCCATCAGTTCCGACCACATGTAAAGCACGCCTGGCGGCTTGAAGCTGGGATCGGAAAATGTAGCGCTCGCCAGAAACGACTGCCACGGGAACAAGAGGACAAGAAGAAAGATCGATAAAATGAACGCGCCGGTGAGTCGTGCGACGCCAATCAGCCGGCCGACGAGCATGATCTTCACGATCAGGTAAAGCACCATCGACATCGTAATCGTCAGCAGCAGCGTTAGGAAAATGAACAGGCCGGTCAAATATTGTGCGACATCCGGCCAGCGTGTGGTAAGTGCGGTTGTCGAGACGGAGGTGGTCGGCGTTGTGATGGCGAGCGACACGGCCGGTTCAGCGGACGTGAGGTTGCCCGGCGAGATCGCGTTCGTGTAGCGAGCGACGAAAAACATCGCCAGTTGCGCGAGCAACATTAAGAGGATGATCAGCAACATCAGGTTTTTTGCCCGTCGCGCGACGATCAAAGCGTCGGCGTAGTCGGCGGCGGTTGCGAGTGCGGGATCGGTGATCATCGAAATGTTCCTTCCATGTGGCGGTGTCGTTGACGTGCTCGAAGCGGTCGCCCATGAGACGACACATTCACTGATGATAATCGGAACGATGTTTGATTGAAACGTCGTCGTCCGTCACCTGTCTTCGATCAGGCTCAATCATACGAGTCGAGTTTGATTCCCTCGCGTCGAATGCAATCGTTTCGTGGCATAGGACTTCGGCAGGCGGCGTTGGTGTGAAGATCGATATCGTCGAGAGCGATTACTGAATATTTCAATCTAGCAGCACAATCCATGCGATCGCCTCGACGCCAAGGTCGGGGGTTGATCACGCTCACCTTGCCAGCCCAACCTTTGGCCCTTCCTCTTCGCCTTGGGGACGAGCTTGATTCGGATCGGGGATTGTCGGTGCGTCGTCTATCGACGAATCGACACGCGGCAAGGTCTGCAACACAAATGACGTCGGCATACGTTTGTCGCCGATCAAGGCATACACCTGCTGCTGGCTCGTCATCGACTGCACAACGGCCACTATGTCGCCATAGCTGAACGCGAGCCGCTGCTTCGCATCGCCCGCTCCCTCTCCAGCCAGGCGGGCAACGATCTCGGCGACATCAGGATTGGATAGGACGACGGCCGGACGCGGCATCGTTTTATCAGCATCGACAAATCGCAGACGGCCGTTGTCGCGGCAAAAAATCTTAACCGTTCGATCGCCCGCGTTCGAAGTAATCGTGAGCTTGTTATTAATCGCACTGAACGCGGCCGGAAGGCCGAGGCTCGGCTTATCACCGAAAATCGCCAGCCGGCGCTGATCGCGCCGCCACGCGTAGATGAGTGGCGTGCCGCTGGAACGGATGATGTCGAGCGTGAATTTCCCATCGCCGATCGGCTTGGAAAACACGGATGGATCGTCCATCGCGACAAGTAATTTGTACGCCTCGATGCGCACCGTATTTTGCCGCGAGTTAAGCAGTTCGCGCAGCATCTGGCTGACGACCGGCGAGGGCGGCAATGCGCCGAGGGTTTGTACGGCGTTGATCTGGAAAGGGTTGTCGGCCGCCTTGGCGATGTGCACCAGCACATTAATTGCGCTGCTCTCGCCCAAAAATGCCGCCGCCCGCGCGGCGGCATAAGCGACATCAGACGATTCGCTGTTCATCAGTGGAATAATCGTCGGCAGCGCCTGCTGGCCGAGCGCTTCCCAGCAGTAGCTGATGTCCTTCAGGAGCGCGTCGGGCTTCACCGCTTCATCCGCCAAAAGCCGCGCACGACCCGTGGCAAATTCGGGACTGCTGTTAAAATTCAAGTGGGTGACCACGCCGACGAAATGCTCCCAATCGCCGTTAAAACTGTAAGGCACGTACGCCTGCACGATGCCTTCGTCGAATGCCGCCGCCACTGAACTGTCGTGAAAGTGATCCTTGATGCGATATTCGATCTGCCGGGACATGCTCAATTGCGGTTGGCGAATACGGAACAGAATCGCGCGGTCTTTCATCACATGCCCGCCACCGAGCACCGTGCCAAAGCGCAGGCTGGCGCGGGCGGCGGGATCGTTCGGATCGGTGAGCGAGTAAGCGGGATTCACGAAAATCTGGCCCGAGCCGCTGCCTTCATTGGTCAGCACGACGCCGGGATAATCGGGATTCGCACCGTTGATCTTCAGATCGGTCTGGTACAGATCACCATCTGCCAGGCTGCTGGTGTTGTTCTGGTTCAACACAGATACGGCGATGTCAAAATGCTGGCCCTTCCTTGCACCGGCTGGCATTAATGCATCGACGCGCACGATCGCATTGCGCGGATCCTTCAACATCTCCTCAGCCGAGAGCTTTTCGTAACCGGGCAGGCGCGTCGAGCCGAAGCCAGCCTTTCCCATTTCCTTCAGGATATATTCGCGGATTGAGGTCTTCACCGTCATTGCGTCGCCGGTGCGGGCGGGCAAGTTCGTCACCAGGCCGAAGTTGTTCACCGAGAGCGGATCGGTGTTCGTCACATCGACACGCTCGAAAATCGTACCCCGCATATATTCCGGCACGACTTTGGCGGGAAGCGTTGCGTAGCGGGGCGTGAGCACGACGGGTTTTTTTTGCTCTGAGCAACCGATCGCCGCAAGAGAAGCAATGATCGCTGCCCCTGCTGCCCAGATCGCATGGCGCAGCACAGAACGCGAACGCTTTTGATCCAACAACTCGATCATGTTCGTTACCTCAACATCGGGCCGCAACCGCGACCGCCTCTTTACGATCTTGATCTTCCATGATGTTCAGCGAGTCGGCCACAGATCACGGTTGGTGCAGCTTCGCATCATTACCGCCGGCCTCGCTCGACCGCTCTTCCGAAAGCGCTCGATTTTTTCGCGGTCGACGTCGGGCCGAGCGGTGCGCACCGTTTCCATTGACATTGCCCGCGTGTGCCCCGTTCGTCTCTATCGGTGTTGCGGATCGCGACGGCGGATCGAAAAAGAGTTTTCCCTGCTCCGGATCTTCAAATCGCTTTGCGTCGATCACCGCCCGTGCTTCGTCGACTAACTCTTCAAGTGTTTTAAACTGCCGGTATACGCTGGCGAATCGCACGTACGCGACCTGATCCAGACGCCGCAGCTTATCAGCTACCAACCGGCCGATGAATTCGCTCGGTGCCTCGCGGTCATGGACTTTAAACGTCGCCTCTTCTACTTCGTTGACGATGCGGTGCAGTTCGCTCTCCGGCACCGGCCGCTTAAAGCACGCGCGCTCGAGCCCGGCCATTACCTTGTTCCGATCCCACGGCACGCGACGCTGATCTTTTTTCACAACGCTCAGCCGCGCCGTCGATTCGACACGCTCGTACGTCGTAAACCGCTTCCCGCAAGTCAGACATTCGCGACGGCGGCGAATGGATTTTCCGCCATCACACGACCGGGAGTCGATGACTTTCAGAGCATCCTTATCAGCTTCACAAAACGGGCAGCGCATCGATGCAAAACCGTACCTTTTGTTAACAATAAACGCAAAAAATGCTTAATCGGGCAAAATGCGAAAGTCTCGCAATGAGCGACGGCCCGCGGCGGTGAAGCTGATCGGCATCGGCGGGCAATTTAAAATGTTCGACGCATTGCGACGATCGACGCGTGACGGCAGCGGGTCGAGTCAGTGCCGCGATTCTTGTATCCCGTCACCTCCAGATGTAATCTGGATTGCCAGCCACCTACTCGGTCACGGAGGACCGCATCTCGATGCGTCTCAAAAAACTCATCCTTCACGGCTTCAAGAGTTTTGCCGACCGCACTGAGTTTGTGTTCGACCAGCCGATCACCGGCGTGGTCGGACCGAACGGGTGCGGCAAGTCCAATGTTGTCGACGGCTTCAAGTGGGTACTCGGCGAGCAATCCGCCAAGTCACTGCGCGGCGAGGCGATGCTCGACGTCATTTTTAACGGCAGCAGCGCCCGTAAGCCCGCAACGCTGGCCGAGGTCACGCTTGTCTTCGAAAATCCGCCACGCGATGACGGCACGCGCATCCTCAACCTCGACGCCGATGAAGTCAGCGTCGGCCGGCGGTTGTATCGCGACGGTACGAGCGAATATCAGTTGAACAACGCGCATTCTCGATTGAAAGATGTGCGCGAGCTGTTTCTCGACACTGGCGTGGGCGTGGATGCGTACAGCGTGATCGAGCAGGGGCGCGTGGCCGCGCTATTGGAAGCAAATCCAGACGAGCGGCGGCTGATCTTCGAAGAGGCCGCCGGCATTTCGAAGTTCAAGGCCAAGAAAAAAGAGTCGCAACGCAAACTGGAAAAAGTTGACCAGAATCTATTGCGCGTGACCGATCTCGTCGAAGAAATCGAGAAGCGCCTCCGCAGCGTGAAGCTACAGGCCGGCAAGGCGCGCACGTATCAGGAACATTCCGCGCGGCTCAACGAGCTGCGCCTCACGTATTCGTTGCACGAATATCACACGCTGCGAACTACGCTCGATGAATTGCAGTCGCAGCAGGAGGATGCGCAGTTTCGCCTTGACGATGTGACGATGACGCTGCAGCGCAGCCAGAATGAATTCGCGACCAAGCGGCAGGATCTTGAAGCGTTGACGCAGACGAAGCAGCGCATTGAATATGAATTGATCCAGACCAAATCGCAGGCCGAGCAGGCGCGGCAGCGGCAGGCGTTCGCCGAGCAGCAGTTGGCGCAGATGGCAGAGCAGTTGGAGAGCTTCGAGCGCGATCGCGCCGCCGCGACCGAGCGACTCAATCAGACGCGCGCGGCCCTGGAAACCGAGTCGGCCGAGTTCGACCGCTTTACCGTCGAGCTGGCCGACAAGGGCCGCGAGATCGACGAGCGGCAGAAGGCTTTTAATGAAGGGCAGCTGCGCATCGGCTCGCTGTCGCGGCAGATCGAGCAGGACAAGAGTGCGATCCTCGATCAGATGCGGCAACTGGCGAACGTCAATAATCGCATCTCGGCCATCGAAATCGAACGAAAGAACATCGGCCAACAGCAAGTGCGGCTAAGCGAGCGCCGCCGCATTGTGACCGGCGAAATCGAGATGCTCGACACGCATCGCGCCGAGCTGAACGCAAAGCTCTCCGCGGCCGTTGAGCAGATTGCATCGCTTCAGTCGCAACTGATCGTCAAGCGCGAGGAATCATCTTCGCTCGGCAAGCAGATTTCAGAATTGAACGCGACCCTCGGCGCGGCCAAAGAACATCGTTCCGGTCTAATGTCGCGGCAAAAGCTGTTGCAGGATCTCGAAGCCCGCCGTGAAGGCGTGAGCGAAGGCGTGAAGTCGGTGTTGCGACAGCGTGGCGAGAAATTCCCATTCATTCGCGGATTGGTTGCCGATGTTTTGCGCGTCGATATCGAACATGCAAAAGTAATCGAGGCCGCGCTGAACGGCCAGGATCAAACGCTCCTAGCGGACACGCAGAGCGATGTTCTCACGAATCATGCGGCGTGGAATGAGCTCGCGGGGCGTGTGAATGTCCTATGCGTCGATCAGCTGATGGCGTTGAAAAGTCAGGAACCAAACTCCTCTCTTCAGGACTCTGGGGAGAGACGGCGTGAGGAATCTTCGCCTTCGACCGACGCCGCCCATAGTTCAGACGAAACAGAGAGCTCCTCATTGCCTCTCTACTCGAAGCATGGGGAAGCAAATAAAGTCAACTGGGCCTCGCTGCCATATCCTGTGCGTCTTGCCAGCGATCTCGTTCGATACGAATCAGCCGATCAATCGATTGTCGACCATCTGCTTGGCCTGACGATTGTTGCCGACACGCTCGACATTGCCGCGAAAATTCGCGCGATGGTCCCGACGTCGTATCGCATCGTCACCCATGCCGGCGAGGTACTTGAATGTGACGGCACGCTCCGCGCCGGCCCGCTGACGGCGGCGATGGGGATTCTATCGCGACGCTCCGAGCTTGATGCGCTGACCATCCAGATCGCGGAGATTCACTCGCGAATCGAACGCCTCACCCATCAGCTCACCGATAACAACGCGCAGGCCAAACGCCTTGAAGAAGAAGGGAGCGCGCTTTCGAATTCGATTTATCAGACAAACACGACCAAGGTCGAGCTCAGCAGCGCTGTCGCGCAGGCTGGCGATAAGTTGAACGCACTCAATCGCGAGCAGCCGGTGCTCGATCGCGAGCTCGAAGGCTTTCTCGATGCGATCGGCCGGCTGAAGGATGAAGAGGGATCATTGGTCGCGAAACGTGGCGAGATCGAAACAAAGCAAGCCGAGTTGCAGCAACAAGTCGAATCGATGACCGCCGAGCAGGCGGCGTTGGTCGGCGAGATGGAACATTTTGGCGAGCGGCTGACAGCCGCCCGCGTGGCGATGGGGCAGATTCAGGAAAAACAGTTGGCCGCGAGGCAGCACGTCGAGCGTCACACGGCCGGCGTGTCAGAACTCGAACAGCAGATCGATCGCCTCGCCCGCAGCGCGGCCGGCGTTTCGGAAAAGCAAGTTGCGATCGATGAAGATGCACATCGCGCAAAGCATCAGGAGTCAACGCTTGAACACTCCATCGACGAACTCCAAACGCGCGGCACATCGCTCGCCGGCGAGATTGCCGAGCTGCAATCGCTGGTCGGCGAACTGGAACGCGCGGTCGCCGGCGCGCGCGAAGAACACTCGCAGATCGAGCAGACGCTGCACGCCGTGCAGTTGAAGCTGAGCGAATCGAATGTGCGCTTGCAGACGCTCGTGCAGCGCACGCTCGATGAAGTGCAACTGAATCTTCCCGAGAAATACGAATCATTGGACGGCGGCTATCAGCCGGAAGACGCCGATTGGGACGCGATCGCGGCCGAGATCAAAGAGCTTCGCGAGAAGATTCAGCGACTAGGCAACGTCAACCTCGACGCGCTGGCCGAGCAGGAAGAGCTGGAGACGCGCGCGAAGTTCGTGACCGATCAATTGAACGATCTGCGCAATTCAAAAGAACAACTCGAAGCGCTGATCGATGAGATCAATCGGGAAAGCTCGCTGCGATTCGAGCAGACGTTCAACGCCGTCCGCGAGCACTTCCAGGGCATGTTCCGCAAGCTGTTCGGCGGTGGAAAAGCGGATGTATTTCTCAAAACCGAAATTGAAGACGAGCCCGGCGACGTTCCGCCCACGCTCGGCCCCGACGGCGCGACCGTACTGCCGATCTTGAAGCGCACCATCGACCCGCTCGACGCCGGCATTGAAATTATGGCCCATCCCCCCGGCAAAAAGCCGGCGACGATCTCGCAGCTTTCGGGCGGCGAAAAAACAATGACCTGCATCGCACTGCTCATGAGCATTTTCAAGAGCAAGCCCAGCCCGTTCTGCATTCTCGACGAGGTCGACGCCGCCCTCGATGAAGCCAACAACGGCCGGTTCAACCAGATCGTGCAGGAGTTTCTGGAATACAGCCAATTTATCGTCATCACGCACAGCAAGCGCACGATGCAGATCGCCGACGTGCTCTATGGAGTCACCATGCAAGAGCAGGGCGTGAGTAAGCGTGTGGCCGTGAAGTTCGATCAAGTCGCCAGCGATGGTCGAATTGCTGCGGAAGCGATCAAAGCTCAGGATCATGCTGACGCCGAGGAAGTCGTGGCGGCGTGAGGGGCATGAACTGGCGATGCGGACGGTCGTTACGCGGCTCGTCGTGACAGCATCATCGCGGACCACAGCAGGAGAAGCGTGGCCGCGATGCAACTGATGACGCCGACGTTGATGAGCCAGCCGAGCGCTTCGACGGCGGGAATGCTGGTGACGACCAGCGAGCCGAATCCGATAATCGTCGACCCGCCGCAAATCAGCAGGCCGGCGAAGGCGGCGGGAAAGTGATGCGTCAGGTCATGCGCATCACGCGAATCATGCCAAGCGTGCACGGCGAAAATTCCATAGTCGAGGTTGATGCCCAGCAGCAGCGGCGCCATCACCGTGTGCAGCAGATTTAATTTCAGGTCGAGAAAAGAGATGCACGCGATGACGCAAAGAAGGCTGATCGCGATTGGCAAAAGCGCCATGGCCGCGAGCTTGACCGAGCGGAAGTGAATGACGAGATAGCCGGCGATGAGTGCCAGGCCGATGAGGACGAATCGCGGCAGGTCGCGGCGCATGGCCGATTCCAGATCATGGCCGATCGCGGCCGTGCCGGTGACGGTCACGCCGTCCAAACCCGCCAGCGCCGATCGAACAGCCGAGAGCGCTGACTCGCGATCCTCGCGCGTCTCCAACGGCTTCTTCGTGAACAGCAACGTCACCGCGCTCGCCGGCTCTCGCTCATCCACATCGCGCGGCAGCAAAAGCTGGCCGAAGTCAGGATATTTCGCCAGAACATCCGGTAACGGCGCGGGCCCGGGCGAGGCGAGTGAAGTGATGAACTTCGCGTATTGGTCGAACGCGTCGATGCGAAAGTCACTTCGCGCCAATGCCGCACGTAACGCTTCGCTAAGCGTCGGCGCGATCGTCTGTAGCGCGCTGCGTCTTGACTCAGTCACTCGCGGGTCAGGCAACAATGCCGGCAATCCAAACGTGCTGGCGAGCCCGACCTGCCGCGTGGAATCTGAATCGAGCCGTTGCTGCACGTCGTACGCTCGCTCGAGTAATTGCCTCTGCGATTCAGCCTGTAGATAGACGATCAGCGAACCGCCGGCCACCTGCATGCGGTCGTTGATCCGCCGCTGAGCCTGTAATGGGAGGCTTGGTTGAGGATGCAAAATCATCGGATCCGATTCAATCTGATAATGAATTCCTTTGGCCGCAAGCGCGCCGCACAACAACGCGACCGTGACACACGAAATGGTCAGCAGCAACTTTGCGCGCAGCAAAATGAAACTGCCGATTGCGCCGGCGATATTGAACCGAATCGCGAATTCTTCCATTGCCGCGACGCGCCTCGGCGGAAATAGCATGAGCATCGCCGGGAGCACGAAGAGCGTCGCCAGCCAGGCACCGACGAGACTGAACGTGCCCAGAACGGCAAAATCGCGCAGCACGTGCACGGGAGAGACCGCGACGACGGCAAAGCCGATCACCGATGTCAGCCACGCCGCCAGCGATGGCCAGAATAATTCGACGCTCGTACGCGTCAGGAGCCGCGGCATCGTTTCGGCCGCGGATGCGCGGCGAAGCTCTTGGTAGTGCGTAATATAGTGGATCGAGTAATCGAGGCCGATCGCGCCGAGCGTCCCGCCGACGACGGCCGCGAGCGGCGTGATCGTCGGCATCAGGATCGCATACGCACCGAAGCCCCAGAGCATGCCCGCCGCGACCGGAAAAAACGCAAACGCGAACAGCCGAATCGGTCGACGGCACGCGATCAAAAATAACACCGCCAGGCCAACAATTGTCGAGACGATATCGCTGATCGAATCGGATCTAATGCGTGTCGCACTGTGCGCGGCCATCGCATATGCACCGGCGATATCGATCTTCACTCGCTCTGTGCTTGTCGCGTCAGCAATTCTTTGAACAGCCGCAACCAGGCGCTGCGCAAATCGAAAGTCGCCCGCCGACTGTGCGCCGCTGATGCGGATGAGCAGGCCTTTTCCGTCGGGCGAAAGGAAAGCGCCGTCGCCCAAGGACGATGCAGTCGCGCCCGGCAACGACAAGCGGTCGATACGTTGCAGAAGAAATTCATTAAGGCGCAGGGGATCGCGTGAGAGCGTCTTCGCCAGCGCGCCGGCCGCCGGTCCCGGAGCACTGAGCATCGCTACATCGCGAGCCAGTTGCTCATCCATTCCCGCCGGCGTCAGCCGTTGCTTCAGCTCGGCAACCTGTGCGTCGTAAAGATAATACAGCCCGGCCGGCGCCATTACCTTTTCGACAAAATCCCGCGAGTTGGATTCAACACGATAGCGCACATGCGTGATCAGCTGCGACGCCTCGGCATCATGTTCTACCGCAGACTTGAAATGCTCCGCGAACTGAACGAGCCCCGGCCACGCTGGTTCCTCACGGCCCGGGTATCGGAAAGCATCCGGCATTGAGACGAACAACAGCAGCTCGTTCACGACGGGAAACCGATCGAGAACCATGCTCATCGCCGCGACGGCCGGATCGGATTTGTCGAGCAATCCCTGTAGAGATGTTTCGGGCTTCAGCCGAAACACCATCAGGGCCACCGACACCAGCGTCGCCGCCAGCGCGAGCGACAGCATCAGCCGCGGCCGTTTCACCGGCCAATCGAGTGCGAGCTTCATGGCAATTTTTCCGCCCGCGCCGGCGGTTTAAAAGCATCCGGCGGTGCATCGTTCAAATCGACGCGATCCAACTGCACCAGAACGCTTCCACGATCGCTCACCGCCTCAATCCGCCGCGGCCAGACAGTCGCATTCGCACCGTCGGCCGATCGAAGCAAAACGTAGTCACTCAGCAGCAACGTAAATTTCTTCTCCGTCGAAGCCTCATTCGTCCAAACTAATTTTCGCGGCGTGAGCGTCGCGCGGTCGACCGCGCATTCGACTTGCCCGCCGGAACTCGCGCGGCGGATCATCAACTGCGAACCTTTCAGAGACGCATCCGTTTGTTCCTTCGAAGGATCAAATGTCAACCAGCCGAGCCATTCGCGGATCGAGCGCCCGGCTTCGGCCGAAGACGAGCGCAGGCGGCCGATCGACGCATCGTCCCGGTCGCGCGGCGCGTAGAGATATATCGCATCCGGCAGCACGATCAGATCTAACACGGCCGCGCTGAACTTCCACGCGCGGATTCGCGCTCGATCCGGCGGCGCGAAAACAAATGCGCTGTCGAGGCGAACCGACTTGCCGAGCCCATCCGAAAGTGTGACCGACCCATCTCCGGAAATGGTGTGGATCGATTGGCTGCGACGGCTTATCAGATTGAGTGAATCGGCGACGGACAAATCGCGGTAGACCGGGACCGGGTCGTGGGCACGGCATCCCGCGAATACGGACAACGCGAACAAAACCAGCACGCGCTTCAAACGATGGGCTCCAATAAATGCCGCTGCAGTTTTCCGGATGCGCTCCGCGGCAAACTCGTCAGTCGTAATTCAATTCGCCGCGGCACCTTGTATTGCGACAACCTCGCTCGCGCAAAATCGCGCAACGCCGCTTCGCTCGGCGGCTGCGCGGCATCGCGCGGCACGACCAGCGCATACAGCCGGTTCACCGTCACGCTCTGCTCCATCGAAAACACCGCACACTCGCGCACCTGCGGATGCGCGGAAAGCACGGCCTCCACTTCGAGCGGATTGACTTTCTTTCCGCCGATATCGATTAAGAGCCGTGCGCGACCTTTAAGAAACAGGCGGCCGTGCGAATCGATCTTGCCAAGATCGCCGGTGACGAAATGATCGTCGATCAGGTTCGTTTCGCCGTCGATGTACTGGCTAAGCATGGACGGTGCCGCAATCGCGATTTCGCCTCCGGGCAGTTCGCGAATAGATACATCCCGCATCGCCCGGCCGACGCTGGTCACGTCGAACGGTTCAATCGTCGGCGAGTTGTAGGTTACCGAACCGATCTCGGTCATGCCGTAAATCTGACCGACGCGCACGCCGAAGCGTCGCTCAAAGTTCTCCGCCACCGCGGCCGGTAGTGGCCCGCCGGCGCTGTACGCCAGGCGAAGCGAAGGCATCGAAATCGTTTCGTCGCTGATGGTCGCAAGCAACTCAATGATCGCCGGCACCGCCGGGAGAATCGTGCAGCTTGCATGAGCGACCGCGTGCGAGTCCATGCCGTCGACCAACGCCACCGACGCGCCGGCCCACAGCGGCGCGAGCAGGGCGTGCTCGATGCCGTACGAATGCGACAACGGCACGGCTGCCAGCATGCGGTCGTCGGTACGAATGCCGATTGCCTCGACCATGTTGCGTGAGACCGCGTCGAGCGAGGCCGCGCTGCGGCGAACAATTTTTGGCGCGGCCGTGGAACCGGAGCTGGCGAGCAACAAGTCGCTAAAATGGGAAACAGTTCTTCGCGATCTTCTCGACCTCGACGATGGAAAATCGATCGGCCACGATTTCTCGGTGATCATGGTCTCCGAGATGATCGCGAATAATGAATCGCCGCATCGCGTTGCGAACGCGTCGATCTCGCTCGTTGTCGATTCGATCGGCAGCGGGAGCACGCTCACGCCGCTCGATAAGAGGGCGAGCAGCCAGATCGGAAATTCGATGCGATTGCCGCAATGTAGAATCGCGATCGGCGAGGCAACGTCGCATCGCGATTGAATCACATCGGCGAGTTGCGCGATGCGTTCGTTCAACTGGGCATATTGCAGCGATTGGCGGCGCTTTAGATCGATGTACGCGACACGATCGGGCGGCTGGCGCGAAATTCGATCGAGCAGTTCCAACGTTACTACTTTACACCGCGATGAGCGACGCCGCCTCGTTCGATTGCACGGCGGATGTTTCGTTCGCCATCGAAAGCGGCACGGGCGATTCATCGCGCAGCTTGAATACCGGCCGATGCGGCGTGAGCGCGAAGTGCTTCTGCGCCCAAACGCACAGGTCGAAAAATCGCAATCGCCAACGCAGCGCCCACACCGGCCGTGGAAACACTTGGCCGGCGAGCGTGGAGATCACCGCATTATGCACTCGCAGCGGGCCTCGACCTTCCATGAACAACTCGCGAAACGATTGCTTGTAATAGTTGCGAATTAATCGCCAAAAGACGGACGTGCTGCCGGCAACGAAGCGGCGATATTTTGTTGCAGCCTTGCGAGAAGACATCGCGCCGCGCAATCTCGCGATTGTCAGCCGGGCCGCTTCCTGCCCGCCGACCATCGCGAGCGTGACGCCGGTCGAAAAAATCGGATCGAGGAAACACGCTGCATCGCCGACCAGGAAATAGCCCGCCCCGGCGAACGGTTTGCACGTATAACTGAAATCCGCCAGCACGCGATTCGTCATCGGGCCACGCGCGTGCCGCATCCGCTGCCGAACCATCGGACATCGCGCGACCGCCCACTGCAAAAGCCGATCAGGCGCGACGTCGATTTCTTTCGCAAACTTTGGCCGGGTCACAAAGCCGACGCTCATCACATCGTCATTGATCGCGATCAGCCAGAACCAACCCTCATCGCACATGAACAGCGATGGATGGCCAGGTGTTTCGCTGCATCGTTCGACGTTTGTGAAATGAGCGAAGTAGGCGACTTTTTGCAGTTCCGGATCGTCAAAGTTCCGTCGCGTTTGCAAATGACGGCCGACGACCGTGCCGTGGCCGGAGGCGTCGATCAACATCTTTGCGCGAACCGTTCGATCGCCGGCAACGATTAACTCAGCGCCGTCATCATCCAGCTTCACGATGCGTTGAACGGGAGTGTTTTCGAAGACCGCCGCGCCAGCTTTGCGGGCCTGGTCGATCAGCATTTTATCGAAGGGCGCTCGCTCGATGTTGAAGATCGGAAATCCGGGCAGCAGGCCGTCGGTGAAGCCGAAGCGCATCGTCTTGGCATCGTTGCCCCAGCCAAATTCCGCCCCAAATTTCGCCACCTTTGGCACTTCGGCCAGCGCTTCTTCGAGGCCAAGCTCTTTAAGCACGAGCGCGTTGCGCGGCAGGATCGATTCACCGATGTGAAACCGCGGATGCTCCTCTTTTTCAAACACCGCGACGCTGATTCCGGCGTGTGCCAGCACGATCGCGGCGGAGGTTCCGCCCGGCCCGCCGCCGACGATCGCGACGTCATAACTGAGAACGTCGTGCGTTGTCGTCATAGCTGACCAACCGGTAGATTCGCCTCAATTTCCACTAGCAGTTCAGCCCGGCAAATCTCGGCCGGAAACCATTCGATATCACTGTTCGGGAATGCCGTGCTCGCAAGCGTATGCAACGCGCTTGCCTCGACAAGCGGGTGAACGTAAATGCGAAGATCGCGCAGCTCGCGAATCTTATTTGCACCCGTCAATACTCGCACGGCTGGTGATTCGATCAGCGATCGAAGATTTTCGATGGTCAACGACCACTGTCTAATCAGATCGCCGTCGTGCAAGCTATTTTCACCTCGAATGGACGCCGTGCCGGAAATCAGCAACATCGGCGATGGAGATTGAACGAACATCGCTCGCGAAAAGCATGGCGGAAGCAGGCCATAGCGCGTTGAATATTCGAATGCTGGAACCTGTGCCGGATTTTCCATCGCTGTGGCGGTGAACATGGTGGCGAGCGCGTGAATGACCAGATCATTACCCGCATGACCGATGCCCGAAGCGGCCGGCAGATTTTCCCCTCGCAGTCGCGATGTTGATGAACCATCCTCGAAAAACCAATCGCGCATCGCGTCGAATCGGCCGGCGTTAAATAGCTGATAGCGATCGGCGATGCCGTTGTCGCCGGTCAGTCGATCATGAATACCTGGAACGTGGTTCCATATCCGCACGATTTTTAGATCACCCACGCGTTCGCGAATCTCGCGGTAAAGCTCGGCCGTCACTGCGCGAAACTCGGTTGGCCGCAAAAGACGAGCATCACGATGCCTGACGGTGATAAGCGTCACGTTGTCGCCGCGATGGATGACGAGATCACCGTGCTGTTCACATTGCGCTTCGCCGAGCCATCGCGTGGTCCATGATGGCGCCGCCATCGCGTGATCGAATCGGGCGACGAGATCGGGCTGGGTCAACAGTTGCGTCATACAATTTCGGCGCGCTGGGCGATCGTTTGGCGGTATCTCACCGGCCGGTCTGCGGATTGGCAAGCCTTTGAAAGGTCGCGAGCGTCGCC
>CAXSBN010000051.1:20374-23946 GCA_964236135.1 uncultured Phycisphaerae bacterium | reverse complement strand
GTCTCGGCGCGCCGCTCCTGGTTTCCATCCCGTATGAGGCCAACGGCAACGGCAGAGCGAGCAAGCGGATCATCCGCCGCCAACCTTGGTGTCGAACTCGCGGCAGGTGCGAAACGGTTTTGCTTTACCGGCCACCGTCTGGCCGTCACGTGCAGCAGGAAGAATAGAATTCCGGCCAGGGCAAACAACCACCAAAGCTCGATGTAGCGATCGGCCGGGCCGGTCGCGTGCGATTCATACGCCGCAGGGGCTGGCGGGTGAGCGATCGCCGACAGCAGGGCTTCATCAGGCGACAAGCGCGACAGGGCGCGCGGCGCCGGAATCGTAACGGCCGCAAAACCAGCCGGGCCGTTCGTTGGTTCGGGCGCGATCTGATTGACCTTGATCGTATAAATTCCAGACGGTATGCCGCTCAGCAACACGTTCCAGCGTCCCGGACTGATCGGTTGTGTCGGCACGGAGCGCACGACGTTGTCTGCATCATATAGCGATACGTTCAGCGCAGCGGTCGCGGGAAAGCTCGGGCGCATTGAATCGACTGCGATTTCCAGCCCCGCATCTCGCACGATGGGCGTGACGCGTAGGGGAAAAGCCGGACCGCCGATGTCGTCGAACAACGTCTTTATCAATTGACCGAACGCAGGCGTGGCGGCGAGCTTTCGGGCGGCGTCGGTGCCGAGATCGATCGGCAGCGCGGCGACCCAGCCGGCGCCATATCGCCAGCGCGTCAGCAGCGGGTCGCCGCCGCTCGTCGCTAACAATACATCGGCGGTTTTTCGGGCGGGCGTTCGAACGTAATGATCGATGGCCGGCCAGGCGGAATCGTCAAGCGACTGCATGAGCGACTCGGCACGGCCGATGAGCGGCTGCGGCGCGAGGACGAGCGGCGAGAGCGGATGCATTTGCGGCTGCTTGAACGTGATGTCCGGCAGAGTGAACCGGTCGGCAATGTCATAAAAGCGACCGTGGCCCCAGTGCGCGATATTCGAGAGAAAGTCGCCGGCACCGCTCGCATTACCGCAGCGTCCCGTCGAGACGGTGACACCGTCGCTCGCCATCTGCCGAACGAGCGGTTCGAACGGTTTATTCTCGACGTCGCCGTCGCTGAGAATGAGCACGTTGCGGCTGCGTGCCGAGATGCTGCGCAGGGCAAAGGCGGCTTCTTCAACCGCGGGATAGAGAACCGTTCCGCCGCCCGCGCTGAGTCGATCGAGCGCGCGGTCGATGTCCTGCCGTTCGCCAACGGTTTGAAGGGGCGCGGCCCAGCGTCGATTCGCGAAAAATTCCACGATCCCCGCCTTATCGGTGGGGTTCAGCCGGTCGACCGCCAGCCGTGCGACTTCCTTGGCCAGATCCAGTCGAGTGCCGTTCATCGAGCCGGACGTATCGATGATCAACACCAGGGCGACCGACGGATCGACCTGCTCGGCCGGCTGCGGCATTTTCACCGGCAACATCGGCGACAAGATCGTGGAATCGGCATAGCCGCCGGCACCGAACGATCGCTCGGCCCCGCAGACGATCAACGCCTTGCCGTTGCGAATGACGGCGTCGGCGAGACTGGTTTGAGCTTGAGGCGACAGATAGGTCGCCGGGAAGTTTGCGAGGACGATCACCGCCGCGGAGTTCAGGGATGACGCGTCGGCTTCGGGGTTTGCGCCTGAAGCACCCGCGCCGATCGATGCCGGATCGACTTCCACAATGTGTGCGGAATTTCCCAGCAGCGCGCTCAGCGCGGGCGCGATACCGCTCGGCTGGCGCGGATCGCGCACCACCAAAACCGTCGGCGCGGCAAGCACCTCGATCGCGGCGTCGGCGGGCGATTGCTGAGCAACGCCGTCCAGCCGGGCGCTCACCGCCGTTGTGCCAGTGCGATTTAGCGACATCGGCACGGTCAGGCGGTTTAAGCCGCGCTGAAGCGTCTTCGCGCCGCCGTCAAAAACTTGATCGTCCGCGGTTAAGGTCAGACGGATCGTCTGCTCTGAAGAAGACTCGACGACCGCCGATGCCTGAATCGTCCTGCCCGGCGTGGTTGCCGCGGGAAGCGTGAGCGACTGCACGAGGCACGGCGGGAGCGATGAGACGGATTGAACGGAGTCGGCATGAACATGAACGGGAACATCACGACACGCAAGGCGGTACGCTTCGGCGGCCGCATCGCCGCGGGTTGAAAGGCCGTTCGTGAACAACTCAATGTCGCCGCCGCTGGCGGGAATGAGTGCGTTCGCAAGCTGTAGCGCGTCGGCGAGCGCCGAGCCGCCCGCGCGAAGATCGTCTGCCCGCAGCGGCTCGCTGATGCTTTGCCGCAAACGAGCGAGCGAATCAGCGCTGAGAAGCGCGGTTCGATCGTCCAGCCGCCGCGCGCGATTGGAAAATACGATGACGGCTTGATCGGTGTCATCGTCGGCGGGCTCCGGGATTTTCGCATCGGCTATCACCGAGCGGTCGTTCACCGTCGGCGAAAGATCGTAAATCGAAATCCGCATCCGTCTCGACACACGCACGCGATACAACGGCTCAGCGACAGCCAGCAGAAGGCAGCTTAGTGCGAGGAAACGGAAGACCGCGACCAGCCCGCGATTGGAAAGCGTTGCCCGCCAGCCGAGTGCCGCGAGCAGCAGCGCGATAGGGAAAAAGACCAGGGCAATCGGATGGACGAACAGCATGGTGGACGCTCATTCATCACACGATTTTTCGCGATGAAAATAACAATGATTCGACGATTAGCGCGGCGGCTGCCAACAACAGAAGAAGTTCAGCGGGACGGACTTGCCACGTAGCGGCTTTCAGCATCACTGTCGTCGATGATGACACCGGCGATGTCGACGACGATCCGGCCTCGACGAGCGGCGAAGGGAAAGTCAGCGTTGCGTGCCGCATCCCCGGCCACAACGGATCAACGCATGCTCGATCGGCGTTCATGACAAGCGGCGCGGCTTTATCGCCGGCGATCAAGCCGCCGACCGGTTTGAGAAAAATGGGAAACTCCGCGCGGCGGGTGAATTCAGACCGATCGTCAAAAAGCGCTTCGCTCAAAACCAGGACGCCGCCGTTGGTCCCGCCCGTTGCCGGCCGAGCAATGAAACCAGCCAACGGCGCGGCACCCGCTGCGAGCAGCGGCTCGAATCCTGAAAGCGCCGGCAGCCCGGAATAGCCGGACACGGTCGCGACTCTTGAAGAGGACGCGACTGTCGCGCTGGAGTTGGCGACGTGTTGCAACATATGCGGAGCTTCCGTGGTTCGCTGATCGGCGAAGAGAATGACGTGAGCGCCGGACGACAGGCGATCGACGTCGCCGGCTGTCGCCGCACGCTCGACCGAGATCGCCGGGCCGCCGCTGGAGTTCCCCAGCACGGTGGCCAAACCCTCCCGCAGCGCGGCTGGAAGTCCGTCCTGAAATTCAAAGTGCGGGATAACGCGCCGCGGCAAGTCGATTGTTGCCTGTTGTTGAGACGGCGCACCCGCCACCTCGTTCAGGCGAACGACCCAGCGAGCACCGTCCGCATGGATGTCGTTGAACACGGCCTCGCCAGTCGCGGTGAAGACGGTGGCGGAGATCCGACAGGCGCATA
>CAXSBN010000051.1:0-20364 GCA_964236135.1 uncultured Phycisphaerae bacterium | reverse complement strand
GGAACGGCGGCGAAAGTTGAATCGGGGCCGAAGGCGGCGTACTGAAAGTCTGCGATACGTTCGCCGCCACGACGGACACGTTGGCGGCATCGCTGCCGGACGCGGCGACACGCACGAGCAATCGGCCAAGCCTGGGATTTTCGGTATCAGGCTCGAAGAGCGCCTCGGTGATGACCGCCGCGGCGTTGAGGGCAATGTGATGGAGGACAACGCGCGAAGCGAGGGCCGCCGGCAGCTCAGAAGGCAATGCCGTCTGCGTCGTGTACCAGATCAGCGGCCCCGCGTGGTCAGAGCAAACCGATGACGCCAATGTGATCGCCGACGATGACTGGCTCGGAAGCGCCTCCGCTTCGCTTCGGCGAAGACGAGCGCGCGAGACGACGGTTGCTGTCCCGAAATCCGAGATCATCCGCGGCTGCGCCCCGGCGAGAATGACCGCCGGCCCCGCTTGGGAGGGATAGCTTTTTAGATCGTCGTCGCAATCGCGCCGGGCTCGGTCCCACCCTGTGACGCGATTGCTCGACGAGGCCAGCAATTCACAACCGGCGTCAATGATGATCGCGGCAGGAACGTCCCGCGCTGTATGAAAAGCGCCGAGCGGCCCGACACCTATCGCCGCGGCAAGGAGCGTCGTGATCAGGAGCAGAATCAGGAACGTTGCAACGCGTGAGAATCGTCCGCCAAGCCGGCGCTCGGCTCGCGCGCGGAACGCTTCGCGGAAAAAGATCAGGGTAGCGACGGCGCGGGAATCTCGTTGCGGCCGCAGATGATGCAGTGCGATGAGCGCGCCGAGAGACATGATGCCCGCACTCGCGCCAAGCCAGGGTGCAACCGCATCGAATGATGGCAACAATACAGGCTCCTCAGGGCTGGGGTGCGCGACCGGATTCGGTCGGTGCGTCCGCTTCATCGCGATGCAATGTCAACAGATAGTCTGCGACGGCAGATACGTTGCTCGCATCGACGTGAAAGGAATCGACCGGCGCCGATGATGAGTTGACGGGCGTGACGTTGACGGTTGCCGATGCGAAGCCCTCGCGCGGTTGCGGCGGCGAAAGCGACATCGATCGCTCTTCCGGCCCCGGCATCAATGTTCCGGCCATCGTGTCCTGCTGGCGATGTCCAAGCAGCAGCGGTGGCACGCCGCGCGATTTCTTCATCTCGCCGGAAGTGTTTGACGGCTTTCCCGAATTTTGTGCCGACGACGCATCGTTGTTGGAAGCGCTCGACGACGCGGCCTTTTCCTGGGACGAGTCAGACGGCGGCGGGGGTGTTCCACCGGCCGACTTCGGTGCGCTTTTGCTTTTATCAGGCTGCCCGGACGTGCCGGACGGCGCGGGAGCGCCGTCTTTCGGTGGGGTACTGCCCGAACTTTCTGCGCTGCCGGACTCCTGACTTCCCGCCGGTGATGCACCGGCACCTGGTTTGTTCGCTTGCGCCGAATCGGGCGATGAATCCAATGGGTTCGATGACTCAGCAACGCCGGGCTTCGAACCATCCTTACGAACCGGCGAACTTGAGCCGGAGGGCGATGCGAGCGGCGACGATGCATTTGATTGCTTCGCGCCTGAAGCGTTGGCGGGTGATGCGTTGCTGCCCGACGCCGTACCTGAATTCGCCGATGCCGTTGCGATGTCGCGGGCGGTATTACCGCCGGTCGCGCCGCTCGCCGCCGACGGATCACGCAGATTTGCTTTCATCGCCTGCGTTCCAGCGTCCAACGACGCAAGCGTCGCGCGGTCCGCTTTCGCCGAGACGTGCGGCGTCTCCGTCGAAGCGCCCATCGAACCGGACGTCGATGCTTCCAACTGTGCCGACCCATCTTTCATGCCGGCAACGGCAGCAACGTCGCGGAAACGAATCTGCGTGATCAGCAAACTGAGAAAAATTCCCAGGCTGAAAACGGCCAGCGGCCGTAGCCAGCGACCGGCCATCGGCGGATAGAATTTCGCCAGCGTCGCCGCAAGATGTTCGTGTTCATGAAGCGCGGAAAGGCATCGTCGACCCTCCGCGACGGCGGCAATGTGAAACGAGCCGCGATCCTCTAGTGATAAATTTAAAGCGGATGCAACCGCGTTATGCGTCTGAAACGCGGAATCCAAACGTTCCGCCGCTTCGGACAAACTGATGAGCGTGAAAAAGTTTCGTGCGATCGCCGCACCGATAAGAACGGCGGCGATCAGGATGCCGCTGAAGAACGCACATTCGAAGATAAGCGTCGACGAAAGGCGATGCCGTTGCACGGCAAAGATCGCCGCCACCACGACGGCAGCGACAGCGCCCGCCCGGCTGGCGAGTGAAATGGAACGTGCCAAATGACGCTTGCGATCGATGCGCCAGAACGCGTCACAGATCGGTAAAAGCGCCTCGGGCAGCGGTGTTGGCGCGGTCGAAGTTGGGGATTTAAAACGGCGGGTCATCAGCTCAAATCCAGGACAACGGCGAAGCAGGGCGATCAGTTTTTGTCTTCGAGCGCTTCGGTCCGGTCGGCCGCTTCCGACTCGCGCGGCCAGTTCTCGCTGTTCACAATCGAAAATGTGGCGGCATCCATGGTCGACTGCAGCGGAAATTCGCTTCGATGCCGATAGACATCCATTTCGTCGATCTCCCAGCCACGACTTTTACATGCAAACTCGAGCATTTCCGGATAGTTGGCGACCTCGGTGTTACGCGCCGCGTACGCGGCGTTGCCGAGGAAGACGATCTTGTCCACCTTGGGCAATCGCGGCACATCGGGAGATTGATCGAGCTCTTCAAGCGTTTTCGGAAACGTGTTGATGTTTCCCCATCGCCCGGTTTCCCACGAGAGGAGTCCGAAGGTGGGGCGGTGAACGATCCAGTCGTTGATGGCGACCCGCGTCGGCGTCGCATTGATTCGACGCATCTGCCAGCCAAGCCGACCGCCGGGTCGCTCCATCAGTGAGACGGACGGAAAGAACTGCCCCTGTGTGACATCCACGTTATTCAGCCGGCCGACCGCCGCGGAATCCAGCTCGGTCAATATCAGGGAATCGTCGGCGCGGCGCGTTCGCAGCTTGGGGCGCGGATTTGAGCAGAAGCGTTCCAGCAGCGGCACGCCGAGCCGCTCAAATGTTTCGGGGTCAAGCGGCCGGGCATGATAGTCGGGACGAGATTTCGTCTCGGAGAAGAGCCGATGTTTGAAAAGCAGGACCGGCGCTTCGGTCCTCCACCGGCAGAAGCCGCGAAGTGCGGCGAGCGAAATCATCTCAATGTTTTTCCGCGGATCGCCACCGGCGGCCGGATGGAGAAATGTCACCATCAGGTTGACATCCATCTGCGTGCCCCAGATTTGCCGGCTGGCATTAAAAATCGCTTCGCGATTCGTCAGTTCACTGAAGTTCGAGCCCGAATCGCCCTCCAGCAGGCGGTGAAAACTCGCACGATCGCCGGCATGACGTTCAACGAGTTGATCGAACTCGTGATAAGCACGCTCGGCGGCATCGATGAGCGGGCCGCCGACCGATTTACGTCGAGCTTCTCGCAGCAATTTGCTGAACGATGCGCGCGGCGGAATGTGCCCAATCACGTCGAAGGGATCGCCGGCGCTGAGCGTGCGGAAAAGCTGCCAGCTCAATTTCACGTCAACATTGAACAGCTTTTGAGCGTCCCGGCTTTTAGTCAGAGGCCGGCCACTGACAGCAGAGACCATCTCAGTCAGCGTCGATCGAAGCCGCGCGACGACGTCGGCGGTCTCAGTACGAAACGATTCCGCGCCTAACGGTGCAAGCAGCTCAACATTAGGCATAAGCGAAATTCCAATCCTTGGAAGACAAGTTGCAAAACAGGTTCCCCGGGAAAGCTAAGCGCTCTCTTATTTATCAGAACAAAACGGTAATCGCAAATGATTCATAAAATGTTTCAGAAACAAGTTGCAGTCGAAAAAAGAGTCGTTATATTGCGTTCACCAACTGCTTCTTTTCGAGACGCTCATGAAGTCCAACTCGTTTCGTCAAACAGGTCGTAGGCGCCCCGCGTCTACTGCAACCGAGCCGACGTGGGCCAGCGAGTGCAGAGGGCGACGGCGTGACTCGTCGCTTGGCGTCCCACCCGGCTTGCCACTGGGCTTCACCCTGGTTGAGTTGCTGGTTGTTATCGGCATCATCGCCGTGCTCGTGGGCCTCCTTCTTCCCGCGCTACAAAAAGCACGCGCCGCCAGCGAGTCCACGAAGTGCAAGAGTAACCTCCATCAGATCGCGACCGGCTTTGCCATCTATGTCGCCGAGAACAAAGGCGCGGGCTGCCCCACGGCGATCATCTCCGTGACCCAGCCCGGCAAAACAATCTCGCAGCACTGGTGTTATGCCGTGACGACGACGGGCATCAGCACCCGCACCTATGACACGACCCAGGGTTGGATGTCGCGATACTTTAGAAATCTCGAAGCGTTTATCTGCCCGAGCTTTACCGTCGATGCCAAATCGGGGGACATTCAAAACGTCACGACTTATGGCGTCTATGGCGATCAGAGTAAAAAGGTCAGCTCCTGTCGCCATCCATCGGAAACGATATTGGGCGCCGATGCGGCGAGCCTGTTTACCGACACCGATAATGGCGGCGCGGTTATCCTTCAGTACCCCAATAAAGATAATTTGGTCGTGTCGACCGCGATGAGCTCAGGTTCGCCGTGGTTCCATGCACGTCATGCTAAAAAAGTCAACGTTGTCTGGTTCGACGCGCATGTGACCGCCGAGGATGTTTTCTTTCCGCTGCATGAGAACCTGAACCCGGCCTTACTCACGCCCGCGGCGGAGAATCTGTGCCGCGTGCAACGTCTGGGGACGGTAACCCCTGCGAAATTCGACGAAAATCTTCAGACAATCCCGTCCACCCGGGCCAACTTCTACTTTAATTACAACAAGGTCAATGGTACCGGATCGGGTTGATCCATACTCGGTCATGTCGTTCGTTTCGCCAGTTGTTTCTTATCAATAAATTGTAAAACCAACCGTTCGCGAGCCATGCTGTCCAGCTTCATCGACTGATTTTCGGGAGAAAATATGCAAGTTGTTCACCAGCGGAAGTTCAGTATTCTTCGTCTAGGTTCATCATTCGCGATGATCCTAGGTCTGCCCGTCGCGGCTCAGGCCGGATACACTTATACGAACGTCGCGAGCATCGTCGCGGCGTCCATCGGCAGCACGCCGTCGCAGAGCCGGGCGTATGCCATCAACACCGCTGGGACGTTGGTCGGCACCTACCAGTCGGGCGGCACGGATTTCTTTTTCACGCTCGCGCCCGGCGCTTCGACGATCACGCCGTTCGCCACGGTGAGTGGACGGCGGCTGGATTACTTCACGACTCTGCCGATGGCCGGGCATCAGATCAATGACGCCGGCAACTATCTGGCGGACAATGCCGTCGCATCCGACACCACCGGAAAGGGCGGTTACTACAGTCCGACGACCGGAACCTACACGTCCTTTCCAAATGCGACGACCTACGAGGTCCCGAACACCCAGGTTGCCACGGGCTTCCAGCCGTACGCGATCAACGCGACCAATAGCGCGGTGGGCGTCCAGTTCTTCGAGGTGTTTGACCCCAGTGATCCAACCGGCGACCCGAGTCCGAACAATCACGGCGTCGTCTACAACAGCGTGACCCGGCAAACCATCGACATCGGTGGCGCCGTACCCAATTCGGGTGGCGATGCCACCAACGGGGCGAGCACGCTGAAGGGAATCAGCAACACGAACGTAGTGGTCGGCTCCAGCACTTCTGGATCAGGGCGGGGCGCATCCACCGTGGCCATTGTTGGAACGCCCAGCGGCGCGAGCAGCTATACAGTCACCGACTTGAGCTCGGTCATCTCGGCCGGCGTGAAAGCTGGTTTCAGCTATGGCGGCACGAGCGAGGCGACCAACATCAGTGCAAACGGCGTATATATCGTCGGAACCTACGATGCGGCTCCCGATGACGGTAGCAGCGACGTTATTCGCGGCTTTCGGATTAATACGCTTACGAACACGGCGGTAGACCTAGGCGACCTCGGCGGCACTAGCACGTTCTTCGATCTCGTCGATCCGACCGCTGTCGATGATGCCGGCAATGTCGTCGGCACCGCAATCGCGGGAGGTGGCGCATCGCACGGGTTCCTCTACTCCGGCGGCACCATTGCGGATATTAACAGCTTGGTTGCCGTGCCCAACACAACATTCACGGAAGTGTCTAACATCAATGATGCCGGTCAACTCGTCGGCTACGCAAACGCCACCGGTCCCGGCGGAAGCCAATTCAGCGCGTTCCTTCTCACGCCGAGCCTCACGTCAATCCCCGAGCCGACAGCGGTAAGCATCGCGGCGTTTGTTGGAGTAGGGTGTCTGACACGACGTCGACGAAATGCAGTTCGTTAAATCCTTTAATTAATCATTTCCAACCGTTCCTCCATAACAAGCGAATCGTCCCAACCGACGATTTATCAGGCCACGTCTGTACTTAAGGAGCAGAAAATGCAACATTTTAGTCTTACGTCAATCGTGAATCGTCGCTCGTCTCTAGCGCTGGCGCTATTCACCACTTCTGTCTGCGGCGCGCTTTCGAATGCGGGTCCGGTCTTCACGAACGTAGCGACGACTATCCAGAACTCCCTAACGACCGGTACAGTCGGCGCCAGCCGCGTCCTGTCCATTAATACCGCGGGTGAGCTCGAGGGATACTATACGCTCACAACAAACGCGTCGAACCGGATTTACTACACGCTCGCGCCGGGCGCAACGACGATCACGCCGTATGCGACGGCAAGCGGGACGATGCTTAACTACTTTACCGCTGCGCCTCTCGCGGGCCGGATTTTGGCGGACGGCGTGGTAAATAGCGGTAATGGTAACTACCTGGCGAATTACCCCGGTTCTCCGGCATCAGCCGGCTTTTACAACACGACGACCAGCCAGTACACGGCCGTTCCGCTGGATACGAGGTACAATGGCACCTTCAACGTAACTAATGATCCTACTGTGACATCGCAGACGCAGACGGCGACGACAATTAACCCGTATGCGATCAATTCGTCGAATTTCGTGGTAGGTCAACAAGTATACTCGTCAACCGGTACCGGTAACCAGGCTGTCACTCACGGTTTTATTTACAATCCTCTACTCGGAACAACCACCGATATCGGCGGTCGGCCTGAGGCAGGGGCGGTTCCGGCGACCGGATTTAGCCAGCTAAACGGGATTAGTAATAACAACTACGTTGTCGGCTATTCTTCCAAAACGCCGTCAACCACCTCGTCGAGCACAACTTCAGACTACAATGGGTTTCCGTCGGATGCGATCGTCGGTGTTCCAGACGTGACATCCACCGATTACACGAAGTATAAATTTACTGATCTTGCCACCCTCCTCTCTCCGCTTGCTGATACGCTCGCCGATAGGTATAGCACGACCCCAGGTGGAAATTATCTCGGTAGTGCGGCGACAAATATCAGTCAGAACGGTCGTTATACAATTGGAACGTACGCGTCCTATTCAGCGGCAGAGTCGACGGCCATGGCGAGACTGACAAGCGTGACGCGCGGATTTGAAATTACCGATGCTGGCACCGCAAACGCTGTCGCAGTGGACTTAGGTACTATTTTCACGTCGCTTCCAACAGCCACAAATTTCGCTTCGCCGGTCGGAGTGGATAATTCGGGTGATGTGGTGGGCTATGGCCTATCATCCGGCAAGGTGATCCACGCCTTCGTATATATTAATGGCGTTATTTCCGACCTGAATACTTTAGCACCGCAAACTGGATTTACGTATACGCAAGCGTATGGGATCAACGACAATCAGCAAATCGTCGGCTATGGGGGCATCACGGGCGGCACTGCCCTCACCGCGTTTGAGCTAAATCTAGTCCCCGAGCCCGGCTCTGTGTCGATCGTGCTTGCCGCTGGTGGTTTGCTGCTTCGTCGACGCCGGCTTGCTTAATCTTAAAGTCACGCTTTAGCAATTCGCCGCTTGCGGCTTCGCGGGGCAGGCATCGCGATATTTCGCGAGCCTCTTCTCGCGAAGCCGCAAGCGCTTGGAAAATTTCTCCCTTCAACGCGGTGCGAACCGCTCCCTTTGCCATCGCGATCCCGTTCGGTTGACATGGTCGCGCCGTCGCGCTGCATCGTGGCTGGCCCGGCTCGCGTCCGCGGGCGTGCCGCCGCCGATTGCGTGCGCCGTGGCGGCTCTGATGGCTTCGTTCACACGATCGTTGGTTAGCGCTCTCGCTCACCCCTTCTCGCCTTTCGTCCAAAGCGCGCGGAAGTACAACCGCCGAAAATTCCGTCGAGATCTCTTCGCGGGATTGACCGTCTCGGTCGTCGAGCTGCCGCAATCGATGGCCTACGCGGTGATCGCCGGCGTTCCGCCGCAATACGGAATTTATTCCTCGATCATTCAAGGCGTGTTCGGCGCGCTGCTCTCCTCAAGCGAGCACGTCACCACCGGGCCGACGAACACGCAATCGCTGCTGATCGCCTCGGCCGCGATGCCGCTGGTCGATCCGCATTTTAAGCCGGAGCTTTATCTTCAAGTCGTCTTCATGCTCACGCTGTTGAAAGGTTGCATTCAGCTCGGCCTATGGAGTCTGCACGCGGGCGAGCTGGTGCAATTCATTTCGCGGTCGGTGTTGGTCGGCATCAGCGCCGGCGCGGGCGTGCTGATCATCGTCGGACAGACCGGGCCGATGTTGGGCTTGAACACCGCCGGCACATCGGGCCTGCCGGGCATCGTCGGCTCGATCTCGCGGCTCACTCAGAATTACAACGGTCTGAACTGGTACTCGATCGGAATCGCGTTGGGCGTCCTCGGCCTCGCGTTCATAGCGCGGCGGATCAATCGCTTCATGCCCGGCCCGCTGATCGGCGTTGTCGCCGCCGGGCTGCTCGTCGCGATGATGGGCTGGGAATCTCGCGTCGCGGTCATCGGAATTCTTCCGCACACGCTGCCGCACCTGCAAGTGCCGGGGCGGGGGCTTTCGCTGAAGATCGTTTACGACCTGCTGCCCGGCGCGCTCGCGTTGGCGCTGCTGGGTGGAATCGAAAGCGTCGCGATCGCGAAAACCATCGCCGCCCGTTCCGGCGAGCGAATCGTCGCAAACCAGGAATTTTTCGCCCAGGGCTTTAAGAACGCGTTGACCAGCTTCGTCCAGTGCATGCCTGGCTCGGCCAGCTTCACGCGGTCGATGCTCGATTACGAGTCGGGCGCCGAGACGCGGTATGCCGCGGTGATGAATGCGTTATTCGTCGGCGTGTTGTTTTTCGCGATGTCGAAATTCGCGCGATATATTCCGATGGCCGCGCTGGCGGGGGTGCTGATATTCATCGCGTTCCGGCTGATCGACGTCGCGTTCCTGCGCCGCATCGCCAGGGCCGACCGCTCCGACGCGGCGGTGCTCATCATCACGTTTCTCGCCGTCCTGTTCACCCGCCTTGAGTACGCGATCTTCATCGGCATCTTCGCCAGCATCACGTTCTTTCTGCGAACCAGCTCGCGTCTGCACGTCGCGGAAATGGAAGAGATCGAGCCGGGCAAATTTATCGAGCGCGCCGTCTACGATCGCCAGGGCCAGCGCCAGATCGTCTTCCTGCAACTGGAGGGCGACCTCTTCTTCGCGGTGGCCGATCAGCTTCAGGAAAAACTGTCCGATTCACGGCGCGATGGCGTCCGCGCGATCATTCTCCGCCTGAAGCGCTGCCACTCGATCGACGGGACGGCGCTGGACGTGCTGGATCGATTCGTGATCGACATGCACCGCCACAACGGGCACGTGCTGCTCTGCGGCGTGCGCGATGAAGTGATGAAGACACTGCAAAATTACGGGCTGGTCTCGCTCATCGGCCGCGACAATATCTTCGTCGCCGAGCGCGGCGTGTTCGTCGGCGCACGGCGCGCGATCGACCGCGCCAGAAAGTTGATCGGCGTCTCGATCGACAGTGCCGCCGTCAATCTTTCGGACGAGTTTGCGTACGACATTTGAGACGGATCTTGTGTCATTCGCGGGTGGTTCCGCCACCACTGGTCAACCCGTAACCAGTGCACGAACATCGCATTCTCCTTGATCCGCTCTTTCTCCCTCCCCGTACGCGGGGAGAGGCAGGGAGAGGGGCTTTTTCGAGCGATCCGAAGACCCCTGTCCCAACCTCTCCCCGAGTACAGAGAGAGGGGTAATGCCGATCGTGATTGGTCATCGCACGGAACGTCAGTCGTCCGTACCATAGGCGTCTCTCCTGCGCGGGCACCTTCGGTGCCCACCCATTGGCGAGACGCCGATGGCTACAAGGGCAACCGCATTCGCTCTTCCTCTCCGTGCTGGGGGAGAGGCAGGACGAGGGGCTTTTTCGAGCGTTCCGAAGACCCCTCTCCCAACCTCTCCCCGCGTACGGAGAGAGGAGTAATACAGATCGTGATTGATCATCGCACGGAATCGACGCCCGCGAATCAACCCAGAACCGTAGAAGAGAATGCGATTGTCGTGCGTAACGGGATCTGTTGCCCGCAGATTATTTCGAGACTTTTCTCGTGCGTCGCTTCGCTTGAAAGATGTGGGCGACCTGGTCGAGGATGACGGCGACGAGGATGACGCCGCCGATGATGATGAAGGTTTTGTTTGGATCGAGCCGGCGAATCTTTGGAGTGCCGTCGGGGGCGTGATATCGAAACTGAAACATGTTAATGCCGTTGTCGATCACGCGCATGATGGCCGAGCCGATCGTCACGCCGATGATCGTCCCTTCGCCCCCGCGTAAGCTGCAACCGCCGAGCACCGCGCCGGCGATGGCGTATAGCTCGTAGGCGATGCCGACCTGCTGGCTCATCTGCCCGATGTAGGCCGCGTAGCAGATGCCCGCCACGCCCGCGAGGCCCGCGCTGATGACGTACGTCAACGTCTCGACGCGCTTCACATTAATGCCCGAGTACTTCGCCGCATCGCGGTTCCCGCCGATCGCATAGACGTAGCGGCCGAACACGGTGAAGTGCAGCAGATAGCCGCCCAGCAGGGCGACGATGAGGAAAATCAACACTGGGTAGGGGAGCAGTGGATCGCCGTGCGACATGAACAGGCCACTGTCGGCGAGGTTTGCAAAGCCGGATGAGCCGAAGCTGAGCGTGCCGCCCTCGACGATGGTTTGCGACACGCCGCGCAGCAGCAACATGCCGCCCAGCGTGACGATGAAGGGTTGAAGGTCGAGGCGGGTGATGAGCAGCCCCTGAAACAGACCGATCAATAGCGCCACGCCCATCGCCACGGGAATGCCGGCCCAGAACGAGTAGCCCCAACATCCCTCGCTCGACGACGACATTTTCGCCAGGATCACGCCGGTCAATCCGATGATCGAGCCGACGGAAAGATCGATGCCGCCCGTGATGATGACGAACGCAAGGCCGATGCCGAAGATGCCAAGCATGGCGATCTGGCGAGTGGTGTTGATGACATTGGAAATGCCGAGGAAGTCGGGGTTGGAGATGTACAGCCCGACGCACATCAGAACCAGCGCGGCGAACATGCCAAGCTCACGGCGAAGATGAGTCATTGCGGAGAAGTCCTTCCAGCTATTGTTTCACCAAACGACCGCATGCTTGCGCGCACGATATCCCGCGCCGCACCCCCGAGGAAATCTGCCGCTTGCGGCTTCGCGAGTCCAGCGGCGCGAGACATCGCACCGTTATTCCGCGAAGCCGCAAGCGGCAAGCGCATCGCATCGAGATGAATCAACGCAACAAGCATTCACAATCTCGCTTCCCGACGTTCCTGTCCGGTCATCAGCGCGCCGATGCGATCGGCACTGATTTGATGTTTCGCAAGAACATCGACGATGGCCCGCGCGTGCATGACGACGACCCGGTCGCTCATGCCGAGAATTTCCTCCATGTCGGAGCTGACCATGAGGATGGTGATACCGGTCGCCGCCAGGTCAGACATCGTGCGATAGATTTCGGCCTTGGCGCCGACGTCGATGCCGCGCGTCGGCTCGTCGAGGATGAGCACTTTCGGCTTCATCGCCAGCCATTTTCCGAGCACGACTTTCTGCTGATTCCCGCCCGAGAGATTGACGCAGCGGCGATCGATCGAGGGCGTCTTGATTCGCATCCGGTCGACCTCGGCCTGCGCGACCTGCCGCTCCTTCCCGCGATTCAGCACGAAGTTCGGCCGATAATTTCCGATGTCGGGAAGGGAACAATTTTGCGCGACCGACATGGGCAGAACCAGCCCGTGCTTTTTGCGATCCTCGGGCGCGAGGTATACGCCGCGTGAGATCGCATGCCGCGCGCTATGCGGCGTGTAGGGTTGACCTTCGACTCGCATGGAGCCGCTCAACATCGGATCGATGCCGAAGATCACCTGCATCAACTCGGTGCGGCCCGCTCCGACGAGGCCGGCGAAGCCGACGATTTCGCCGCGCAGGGCCGTGAACGAGACGGGCTTCCCCGCGCCCGGAACGACGACCTCGTCGACCACGAGCATCGGCGACAGCGCGGCGTCGGCATTCGCGCCGGCGCGCTCGGGGAACCGCGTGTTCAACGTGCGGCCGACCATCATCGACACGACTTTTTCGTTTGACGCCTCAGCCCGCGACAGCTCCCCGATGTATTGGCCGTCGCGGAGAACTTCGATCCGATCCGCGAGGCGAAACACCTCTTCCATTCGATGCGAGATGTAGACGATCGCGATGCCGTCGGCTTTGAGCTGCGCGATGATTTTGAACAGTTGCTCGGACTCGCCGGCCGTCAGCGAACTGGTCGGCTCGTCCATGATGATCGCGCGGGCGTCGAGCGCCAACGCCTTGGCGATTTCGACCATCTGCATCTGCCCGGCGGTGAGCATCGAAACCGGCCGCGACGGCGACAGGCTGAGCCCCACGCGTTCCAGCAGCCGCCGCGTCGTCGCCGCCATCTCGCGGCGTTTCAGAAAGCCGCTGAACTTTGGCCCGGAGCGTTCATTTCCCAGGAAGATGTTCGACGCGATGTCGAGATTCGGTGCGAGCATCAGCTCCTGGTGGATTAGCGCGATGCCGAGCCGTCGCGCATCCGACACGCCGCGAAAGCTGACGGGCTGGTCGTCGATGCGCAGCTCGCCGGCGTCGGGCGGATACGCGCCGCCGAGGATTTTCATGAGAGTGCTTTTGCCCGCGCCGTTCTCGCCCATCAGCGCCAGCACCTCGCCGCCGCGCACATCGAGACGAATATCCTGAAGCGCAACGACGCCGGGAAAGCGCTTCGTGATGCCGCGCATCTCGAGATGGATGGGTGATGCGTTCAAAGTGAGTCAGGCATTTTCACGCACGAGCTTCCGGCCGCATTGTTCAGAGCTTTAAGGTCATCAACGTAGCATGGGCATCCTGCCCATGATCGACGACGCCCTCGTCGTCGATGGTTCCTTCCGATGCCCGCGAGCGAGCAATAGGCTGACAGCCCGCGCCACGCGGTATAGAACCCGGCTGCGTCCAACCCACGTCCCGCGCAGCGTGATGCAGAAATACAATCAGCCCGCTTTCATCTCCGCGAGTTTTTTGCCGAAGTCGTCGACGGATGAGGCGTCGATGATGTCAACGCCGGTATCGATGATGCCGCCTTCGGGGATTTTGATCGCGTCGCCCTGAACGGCCAGGTCGTGCAGCCATTTGCTTGAGAGGTAGCCGAACTGAAACGGCTTCTGCACGCAGGTGCAGTTGATCACGCCGGACTTGATGCCGTCGAGCGTTCCCTGCTCCTCGTCGAACACGGCCGCGAGCACTTTGCCTTTCTTTCCACTCGCCTCGATCGCGGCGGCGATGGCGGGGCCGTTATACGACCACAGGCCGCAGACGAGATTCAGATCGCTGAATGCGTTGATGACATCTTCGACGTTGGATCGTGCCTTGGCGCGATCGGTTGCATCTTCTTTTTTCGCGATAATCTCGATGTTGTGCCCGGCGATCGACTGTTCGATGCCGCTGAGGCGCTGGGCCGCATTGTCCGCCGCGAGCGTGCCGACAAAGATCGCCATCTTCCCGCCTTTAGGAAGCAGCTTGACGATCTGCTCGCCCAGCGTTTTGCCGGCCTGCACGTTGTTGGTGCCGATATACAGAAGTCGATTCGACTTCACGCAATCGGAATCGAAGGTGATGACGTTGGTCTTCTTCGCGACGCGGTTGACGTTGGCGATTTGATCGTTGGGCGCGATTACGCTGACGGCGATGCCGTTGTAGCCTTGGCTTTGCAGGTTTTCGAGAATGCCGTTCTGCTCCTCGGTCTTCCCGTTCGGCGGCATCTTGACGTCGACCTGAACATTCGCCTCTTTTTCATACTTATGCACGCCCGCCGCGGCGATCTTCCAGAACTCGCTGGCGTTGTTGGTGATGAAGGCGAGCTTCAGGCTGCCGGGGCTGTCGGCCTTGAAGATTTGAACGTTCGAAGCGGGCGCCGCCGAGCCCGGCGCGCTCGACATCGACGAGGACTCATCGCTCTTCTTACAGGAGAACGAAGCCAGCGCAATGACCGAGAGCGTGGTGAGAACGCGGGCAGGGAATGAAGTGAAGCCGAACATGAAACCTCCAGGAATGGCAAGATCCGCCGTCGTCCGCCAACGGCACATCGAATTACTGTAACATGGCCCGCGAGAAATTCAGAGTCCGCGCGATCAAGCGGATAGAATTTCGCAAGGTGATCGCATTCTCCGACTCGTCTCTCCGACGGCGCCCGTCGCAGGCGAGAGCGGAGAAAGCGCGGTATCAGGGCGAACGCGGTCGCCCCTGAAATTCTCGGCCATACATCGCAAAGGAGAGGGTTCCATGCTGCGTGCGTTTTTTGCCGTGCTAATTGTCATCAGCATCGAAGCGTCGGCGGCGGCGCAATCGACGCGATCGTCGTCCTTGAATCAACCGGACGCGCACGCCGCACCCGTGCCGAATCGTTTGCCGTTGCAGGCAACGCCGTTCATTCACTTGCCGCTCGGCGCAGTTCGGCCCGAGGGTTGGCTGAAGCAGCAGTTGGCGTTGCAAAAAACCGGCCTGACCGGATCGGCCGAGCAACTGTACGACGCATTGACGAAGGATTCCGGCTGGCTCGGAGGCGCCGGCGAGGGGTGGGAGAAGTCGCCGTATTACGTCAGGGGATTGATCGCGCTGGCGTACACGCTCGACGATGACGAGCTGAAGCAGCGTGCCCAAAAATGGATCGACTGGGCGCTGCAAAGCCAGCGGCCCGACGGTTCGTTCGGGCCGACGTCGAATGACGACTGGTGGCCGCGCATGATCGTGCTGTATTACCTTCGCGATCATTACGAGGCCACGGGTGATTCCCGCGTTCTCCCGTTTCTCCTGAAATATTTTAAATATCAAAATGCCGAATTGCCGAAGCGCCGCCTTCGCGACTGGGGCCGCGCGCGAGCGGGCGATAACCTCGACATCGCGCTCTGGACCTACAACCTGACGGGCGAGGCGTGGCTGCTCGACCTCGCCCGGCTGTTGCACTCGCAGGCGTATCCGTGGGCATCAATTTTTACCAACAACCGCTTTTACGGTTTCGCCGCCGACTACCAGCCGCATCACATCGTCAATGTCTGCGAGGCTTTGAAATTTCCCGCCGTCAGTTTTCAACTGCTGGGCGACGACCAAGACCGCGGCGCGTTCAAGGCGGGCATCGAACATCTCAACCGCCAGTTCGGCCGCATCGATGGACAGTTCAGCGGAACCGAGCAACTCTCCGGCCGTCGATCGACCGACGGCGTCGAGCTTTGCGCCGACATCGAGCGCATCATCTCGAACGGCGTCGCGGTGCAAACGTTCGGCGATGCCAACATCGCGGATCAGCTCGAAAAAGTCGCCTACAACTCGCTGCCCGCCCACACCACGGCCGACCTGCGCCAGATCACTTATTACCAACTGCCGAATCAGGTGGCCTGCACGGATCAGTCGCACGGCTTCACGCAGGATTATCACAACGGCATCATGCCCGGCCCGTATTCGGGCTTTCCATGCTGCTGCTACAACTGGCACACCGGTTGGCCGAAGCTCGTGCAAAATTTGTGGGCGGCAACAGAGGATAATGGCTTGGCGGCGATCGCGTACGGGCCGAGCCGGGTGATGACCGCGGTCGCCGGCAACGTGCCGATCACCATCACGGAAACGACTGAGTACCCATTTGATGGAAAAATTGTGCTCACCGTGGAACCGAAAACGGCCGCGACGTTTCCATTGGTCGTGCGCATTCCCGGCTGGTGCGATTCGCCGAGCGTAAAGGTCAACGGCGAGAGCTTAAACGAATTGCACGCGGGGACGTTCAGGACCATTAAGCGCGAGTGGAAGGCAAATGATCGCGTTGAATTGAATTTTCCGATGGAAGTGCGCACGTCAACCTGGACAAATGATTCGGTGGGGCTGGAGCGCGGGCCGCTCGCGTTCGGACTGAAAATCCAAAGCGACTGGAACACCGCCAAGGAACACGCGCAGGGAAAGTTCGACGAGTTTGAGATTCGGCCGGCGTCGGCGTGGAACTACGCGCTTCAAATCGATCGCCATCAACCCGCCGTGAACGTGCACACGCAACCTGTCTCGGCGATCCCCTGGGACTTCAAATCGCCGCCCGTCGTGCTGAGCGTACGTGCTCGGCGAGTGCCGGCGTGGGGTACGCGCGCGATGCCGGGAACAATCGAATTGGGCAAGGCCGACCACAACTATTCGGCGATCGCCGATAGCGCGCTGCCGCTCGAACCGGGCGTGCCGCATCATCTGCGCGTCGAGGTGAAGGGAACGCTTCTCCGCCTGTTCGTCGACGACATGAATCGGCCGGTCATCGACAAGGAAGACGACACCTACTCCACCGGCAGGGTCGGCCTGCGCACGTTCGGTGCGGCCGCGACGTTCACGGATGTAAAGCTGAACGGCACGGCGCTGGTCGATTCGTGGCAATTTGTCAGCGGAACGTGGAATGTCGGCGACGGAAAAATGTCAGTCGACGCCGCCCGGGACGGCAAGGCGATTTTTACAAAGTCGGCGAGCTTGAGAGACTTTACCTTTGAAGCAATCGTTACCCCATCGCCGGGCGGCAATGCCGGGTTGATCTTTCGCGCGAGCGATGTCACCGAAGACCTGGATGGATATCGCGGCTACTACATCGGGTTGTCGGCGCGAAAGTTGCAAAGCGCTGACGCTCAAGAACCGCCGACGAGTCCGGTTATATCCGATCAGCCTTTGGAAACGGTCGAGCTTATCCCGTTCGGCTCGACAAAAATTCGCATCGCCTACTTTCCGACGTTGTCGGAATAGTTCGCGGTGTGCGGGAAGGTCAACCGCGCCGCCTTCGCCGCCTCAAGCCAACTCGCCGCGCCGCGCCTCAAGCCGCTTCGCCTGCCGAATAAACCTTCGATGATGCGGACGCCGCAACGGCTTCGACGCGTCATACGCCCGCGGCAGAAAGGACATCAAAGCCGATCGAAGATCGCATGGCGAAAAGCGCGACCGCAGGTTTACGATCGAGTCGTCACGCGAGGCCCCAACGCTTCTACGACCGCGCACGCCTTTCCAGCGCGGACAAAACGCAAAACGTAACCGCGGGCGAAGCTCTGCGCTCGACTGAACTCGTCGAAGTCCGTCTGAGTCTTCAGCAGGATAAGCGAACGTACGTCTGGAATTCGACAAGCTCGGTCGAATCGCGAATGGAGAAGGCGGGCATGCTCGATTTATCGGCGTCTTCGCCGGTAAGATGACCTTGTGTAACCGCGTGGCTCAGCCACTTCCGCAACGCCCCTCAGTCGGTACCCTGGCGCATTTAACGAAAGGTCAATCAACTTTGCGAATGCAGCATGTCCGATTTCACAAGTCTGGGATTCGCGACGAGCGCCCAGGATCCATTCTGCACGATGTCGTTGCCCGCACTAGCCGTCACGTCAGTCTGACTTGTGATGTCGCGCGGCGCAGTGCCGGTCAAGTGTTCACCCCGCCGTCGGTCGCAACGTTCATGGCCGATCAGATCAGCTCAATCGGGCCGCACTTCCGCTTTGTCGATGCCGGCGCAGGCATTGGCGTGCTATCTGCCGCGGTATGTGAGCGAATTGCCGCGTTCGATGAGCCGCGCGAGATTCACGCAGACCTTTACGAAACCGATCATGCCGTGCTGCCAGCACTTACGGAAACGATGTCGATTTGCCGGCGGACGCTTGAAGAGCGGGGACATCAACTCACCTTTTCCGTCCACAATGAAGATTTCGTCTTGGGCCGTTCTGATGACTCACTATTCGAAGGGCGGAAGATGAGTGTAGCTGATGCGGTCATCATGAATCCGCCGTATTTAAAATTGGCGAAGGGATCTCCGCAGGCGCGCATGTTTCCTGAAGTCGTGCATGGACAACCGAACTTATACGCGCTGTTTATGGCCGCCGCTGTTGAACTGCTCAAACCGGGCGGCGAGCTGGTTGCCATTACTCCCAGAAGCTTTTGTAATGGGCTGTACTTTCGCGAGTTTCGCCGATGGTTTCTCTCGCGAATGGCAATGCGGCGCGTGCATCTTTTTGAATCTCGCCGAGCGACATTCAAAGAATCGGATGTTCTACAGGAAAGCGTCATCACGATTTCGACCTGCCAAGCTCGACCCCATACGTCGATCATCGTCAGTTCATGCCACGGCAGTGAGATGACGGATTCCGTTTCGCATTCGCATCCAGCCGCCGATCTGATCGATGATTCCTCCGGCGATCGTGTCATTCGGCTTCCTTCATCGGAAGACGATATCGCCGTGATGCGAACGGTCGAATCCTGGAAGGCGACTTTTGCGCAGCGGGGCTTGCGGATTTCCACCGGCCCCGTCGTCAGCTTCCGCGCAACGTCGTTCCTCCTGCCCGCCGCAGATCATCCCGAAGCCATTCCTTTGTTGTCCATACATAATGTTCGCCCCTTCGTCACGGTCTGGCCTGTCACCAAAGGGAAGAAGCCAATCGCGTTTCGTTCGTGCGACAGCTCGGCATCGCTGGTGCTTCCGGCACGAAACTATGTCCTCTTGCGTCGTTTTAGCGCGAAGGAGGAAACTCGGCGGCTCACCGCTTCCGCGTACCTTCCTTCGACGGAAGATCGAAAACGGCCAATCGCGATCGAGAATCATCTCAATTATGTAACGCACCAGACGCGCGAGCTGACCGCGCGTGAAGCACACGGACTGACAGCGCTCTTCAATTCCGCCTTCCTCGACCGGTACTTTCGCACGTTCAGCGGCAATACTCAGGTCAACGCGACGGAGGTTCGCTCACTCCCGTTTCCACCGCTCGATTCCCTCGCAAGGATTGGCGAGCGCACGGCAGGCGTTTTGCCAACCGAGCGCGCGGCCATCGAAGCAATCGTGCTTTATGAATTGCAGATCGATCCGTCAACAATGACGATTGTTTCAGGGCAATACTCGTGAACAGGATCCAAAACGCGATGTCCATCCTCACTGCGTTAGGCCTGCCCAAAGCCCAGCAAAACGAGCGCTCCGCACTAACGCTTCTCTCGCTAGCCGGGCTTGGTCCGAAGACGAAGTGGTCATCCGCGACGACGCCGCTTCTGCGAACCGTGGACATCATGGAGTTCATGCGCACTGCTTACCGGAAGAAGTATAAACCGAACTCCCGCGAGACGATTCGCCGCCAGACATTGCACCAGTTCGAGCACGCTCGCCTCGTCGACCGAAATCCCGACGATCCGACCCGGCCCACCAACAGCGGCAAGAACGTCTACTGTTTGACCGAACCGGCGCGGGCGGTGGTTGCCGCCTTCGCGGACAAGCCCGCGTTCCACGCCGCGGTCGCGTTGTTCGGCACGAAGTTCGGCAGCCTGTCTGTGGACTACCAGAGCACCCGCAACCTGCATCGTGTGCCTCTTGTTCTTCCCAACGGCCGTAAAGTCACTTTATCGCCAGGCGCGCACAATAAATTGCAGGCGGCAATTGTTGAGGAGTTCGGCCCGCGTTTCGCCCCCGGCGCTCAGGTGCTTTATCTCGGCGACACTGCCGACAAGCACGTCGTTATTGACGTCGCCACATTGGCGACGCTCAGCGTTGTCGTCACCGACCACGATAAGCTACCGGACATCCTCCTATACCGCGCAGATCGACATTGGCTGGATCTCATCGAAGCCGTCACCTCGCACGGACCGGTCTCGCCGAAGCGAAGAAAAGAACTGGAGGTGATGTTCAAGCAGTGCGTCGCTGAGCGCATTTACGTTACCGCATTCGCGACGACAGCCGAATTCCGCAAGTATGCCGCAGATATCGCGTGGGAAACCGAAGTTTGGCTGGCCGATCACCCCGACCACCTCATCCATTTCAACGGCGACAAGTTTTTGGGACCGCACGGTTCGACGAGTCGATAATGCCAGGGCAACCGCATTCTGGATGATTTCGTTTTTTCTCCTCTCCCTGTACTCGG
>CAXSBN010000050.1:0-25277 GCA_964236135.1 uncultured Phycisphaerae bacterium | reverse complement strand
CCCCGAGTACGGGGAGAGGAGAAAAAACGAAATCATCCAGAATGCGGTTGCCCTGTCGTAGTACCGATAATTCGATTCGGATTATTGCCTGCCTCACGGTGCAGAGCTATGGTGTGACGAGGAGCGTTTGTGATTCGGAGCTGTGGGATGGCCGAGGACGTAGCACGCGACCAGTTCGCGCTGATTCGGATTGTCGGAATGCACTGCCACCGCTGTGAGCAGGCCATTCAGCGCGCGATGCTTGCCTTTCCCGGCGTCCGCGAGGTCGAAGTCGATTTCGCCTCGGGGCAGGCTTCGATTCTGTTCGACGGAAACTCCGTTGATGTGGCCGACCTGATGCAAGCGGTCGAGCAGGCTGGTTATCAGGCGACGGGCGTCACCCAGGGACAGGCGAACCGTCCGCCTGCGGGATGAAGCGACTTACTCCCCTGCTCGCCCTGTTCTTCATCGGCTGCGCGATTCGCCCGCAGGTCCCGACGAGTCTGCCAACTGCCGTGAATGGCCTGGCTGATGAATTCATCGATGCCGACGTGGCCGCCCGCGTCGATCCGCCCCTGGGATGGCACACAGATCCACTGAAAACGTCCGACCGCCACCAGCATCAGGTGTGGATCAGTCCTACCGGACGCACCGCGTATGGCGTGATTCACTTTTCACTCCCCCTTCCAGTCGGTCTGGACCTGGTCTTCTGGTCGTTCCTGCGAGAAATGAAAAAACGCGAGGGCGAGGCAAATCTTATTTCCAAGCAATTCGACGACTCGATCGGCGGATTGCGATTCGTCGTCGAGGGCGGGCTCTATCGAATGAGGATTAGCCTGGTCGTCGACGGGTTTGCGGGGTGGGCGGTGTACGCCGGCACCCTTCGTGCAACGACGATCGAACCCGATGAGCTGAAATTGGCGGAAGCGGCGCGAGATGGCACCGTGCTGGGAACCGGTCCTAAGTAATCTGCGCATCGGTCTTGACCACCTGGCTCTGATTGTCATCTCCTCCTGTCTCGCGCTTTCCAGACTGCATTTGCTTTCCGAACGATCGGGCGCGGTTTTCGTAGAAAGAAGCGATGCGTTACCGGGCGGTATTTTTCTTCGCGCTGGCCGCGCTATGCGGGTTCGGTTGTTCGGTGTCGCCGACCGTGCCGATTCGTGAATTGCTCCTGCACCGCGCCGTGGTCGATCCAACGGGCTTGGCGTCCGTGCGAGGCCTGTCAAGCGTCCGCGTTACCTGCGCGCCGCCCCGCGGTTGGAATCGGCTCGTGACGCAGCGCACCGCGCTGTTCACTCATGAGCAGTGGAGAAGCCCGACGCGGCAGACCGCGGTCGGCGCGATCTATGTGCGTTTGCCTTTGCCGCTCCGTGCCGACGCCGTCGCCTGGTTTGCAAAGCGCGAATATCGCAAGAACGTCGACTCGCAGAAGGCCTTCTCCACCACCACGACCAGACCGTCGACACAACCGGCCTTCATGGAATGGCGCGATTCGCTGGGTCGGCCGTGGTTCGATGGGGAAGACGGGAAATATCACGTGCGCGGCTATGTCGTGGTCGACGGCCTTGATGCGTGGTTCGTTTACACCGGCTATCGATTAGATTCTCCGGAAAACAAAGTCGAGACAGCCATCGCCCGTCGAAGCGCGGAAACGTTCGTGCCTGCGGAAGAGAGTGGGCGGTAGGCAGTGGGCGGTAGGCGGTAGGCGGTAAAGAGAATTCAGGTTTTCTCGCCCACCGCCGACTGCCCGCCGCCCACGCTATCCACGATCTGCCTCATCACCGACAACATCCGATCCAGTTCCACCGGATCGAACGGCCGCGCGGAAAAATCCAGGACAATCTGCTCACCCACGACGAGCAATCCGATGTCCGGCGGGAGCAGCGCCCGCGCGGGCGACTGGATCAACTGCCGCGCGCTCCGGATATCCACCGACATCACGGCAAATCGTGAAGTGCTCAGACTATGAAACGCCGTTAAATCGAATAGATCGATCAAGCTTGAATCCACATGCTCCGGGCGTAGGGCTGCCGGCGCGTGCAGGCGCTGCGATTTTCGAATCACCACGTTCCAAATTTGCGGCCGGCCATCGACCTGTAGCGTTTGAAACTGAATCAAGGACGTTTGCTTATCGCCGATGCGCAGCCGAATCTTCGCACCGACCTCGCGCAGCCGATCGAGCGGCGGCGGTAGTTCAGTGGCCGTGATACGCCCGACTTTCATTCGGTGCTCGCTTGACCACTCCGCCAACGACACCCAGTGCCGCCGCGTCGTCCATCGAACGACGACGAGCGTGTACATCGTCAACGAGACGAGAAATAAAACGATCAGCGTCAGCAAGATCGTCCAGGAAAACGATGGTTGAAGCGCTTGCGCGAAGGGTAGCGCGGTCGAGATCACAAGGACAGATAATAACGTCCCTCGCGGCACATCGACGACCTCGAAACGCAGGTCCACGGCTCCAATCTCGGCGTCACGATCGCAAACGGCAACGTCCGTAAATCCACGATCGCAAATCTTCAACACGAAATCGACATCACCAATCCGATGACTTCCTCATGCGGAACAGACTCCAGGAAAATGTCGGCGATGATGCGCGCTGGACGGAAATCGTTGCACAAATGAAGCGGCGGTTTGACTTGCGGGTCCGCAAATGGCGGGACAATCTGAGCGGCTGCGCGTGGCGGGTGCATCATCACGACGGCCGGACCGTTAATTGGATCGAATCGCCGCTGCCGCGAACTCCAGTGAGCCTGGCCGTGTTTCTGCACGAATGCGGACATCATGCGATCGGCTTTGATAAATATAAGAAACGCTGCGAAGAGGAGTACCACGTCTGGATGTGGGCCATCGATCGCATGAGGGAGCTTGGCGTCGAGCCGGATGAAACGGTTCATCGCCGCGTGGAGATGTCGATGCAGTATGCGGTCGACAAAGCGGTGCGTCGCGGGATGAAGGATCTTCCCGAGCCGTTAACACAGTATCTGCCGACGGCCGCTTGATCGTAGGGCGACCGCATTCTCTTAACTCCTCTCCCCGTACTCGGGGAGAGGCAGGGAGAGGGGTCTTCTGTCGCTCGAAAACGCCCCTCACCCGACCTCTCCCCGAGTACAGGGAGAGGAGAAAAAACGAAATCATCCAGAATGCGTTCGCCCTGTGCTTGACCGTAGCCGCGTGCGGCTTCGCGTTACGGCTACTGCGAAATCACGGTCGCCCGCCCGCGACGCCGCAAGCGGCGAGAACGAAAAACCCGGAAACGATCTCGCGATCGCTTCCGGGTTTCTCCTGTTGAATCTAACCTGACTTTTACAGCCAACCTTCCAACCGCGGCGCGGTCGGAACCATATCGCCGTCGGGTCGAGCTTCGCTCTTCACGCGAAGCACGCCGTCTTCCATCAGCTTCTTGATCTTCACCAACGCCTTGTTCTGGATTTGGCGAACGCGCTCTTTGGTGACACCGATGATCTTGCCAACCTCTTCCAGCGTGAGCGGGCTTTCCTGCCGCTGCTGCCAGTTAAAACGTTGTTTGATGACGGTCTGTTCCACATCGCTCAGGTCGGCCAGGTTACGATCGACGATCTGCTTCAGCTCATCGACGCAATCTTCCTCGACCATGTCGCGCTTTCGATCAGACCAATCGCTCTTTTCCAGATCAGGCTCAAACTCGACCGGAAACCGCGTGCGATGTTTGCTATGTTTCATCGCAGTTCGGCTAAACGCTTTCAAAATTGCACGGCAGGCGTAAGTGCTGAACTTAAAGCCGCGATCAATGTTGAACTTATCGACAGCTCGGAGCAGTGCCATGTTGCCTTCGGACACAATCTCGGCAAAGTCGACATCACCCAGCCGCGTTCGCTTCGCCATCGCCAGAACGAGGGCCAGGTTGGTGCGGGTAAGATATTCACGGAAATGCTCGAAGCGGCGATGCCACTCGACGAACTCCTCGCCCACCTCGCGGGTTATGCCATTCGCCTGCAACTGCTTCTGCAGCTTGCTCAGGCGGCGTTTGGCATAATTGAAGCGGAGAAACATCATCCGCTCCTCATCGCCTTTCATCAATTGCGGCGCGCCCGACTTCGATGCGTCGAGCATCTCATCCCGCGTCGGCTGATACCAGGAGGTCAACGGGAGGGCCGGCTCGTGATCGTTTTCAAAAGTGAACAGCTCGCGCTCGATATTCCGCCGACGGAAGATCGGGCTGTCCATGTAAGCGTAATTTTCGAGCAGCAACGCCTCGACCCGAGCGCGAAGAGCGCGCGGCACGGGCTGACGACGAACCGTCGCTGGTGAAGTCACGCTCCGCGTGACAGCGGTCCGAACGCGTCGGGGCGACGGCTTGGCTTTTTCTTTCTGAATGGTGGCAATGGCCATAGTTCCGGCCCGGCTTTCTAGTTGTAAACTTCCCTGATACTCATCTCATGCACGGCGGTATCCACCCAATCGCACGAATCATACCTGAACAAAACTTCATATGTTGTACGAATTTTGAACCGTTCGGTTCAAATCATAAACGACTTTAATGTCAGAGTTTATGAATATTCAATTTCAGTGAAACTCGGGCGTTTGCCATGCGACATTTACAGGTGCGGATAAATCATTTTGACAGATATTCTGCCAAAATTGCTAATGCTGTCGCAACATACGCTGCCGCGGTCAATCCGCCCGCAACGCCCGTTCATCAGCGCTAACATCAATTTTGTGAACCCAAAAACACTCACTCAAAACTCGGCCGAAAGTTGCGGCACGCTCTGCTTTGGCGGTTCGTTCAACCCCATCCACGTCGGACACCTTCGGTGTGCCGAGGCCGCCGCACGGGAGGCGGGTTTCGGGCGGGTCTTGCTCATCCCCAATGCGCAACCTCCGCATAAGCCCGCGGATAGCGAACTCGCCCCCGCGGCCGACCGCCTGGCGATGGCAAAACTGGCCGCTCGAAGCATGCGCGGATCGATTCAGTTCGACGTCGATGACATGGAAGTTTGCCGCGATGGACCGAGCTATACGATCGACACTGTTCGTGCCCTAAAGGAAAATGGATGGCCGGCCGTCTCCTGGCTGATCGGGGCCGACATGCTGAACTATTTGCCATATTGGCACCGCATTGATGAGCTATTGAACGAGGTACAGTTTCTCGTCCTTCAACGCCCCGGCTCGCCGATCGAGTGGAGTGCGTTGCCGCTCAACATTCAGCCATTACGCGACAAAATCGTTGCAGCTCCCCTCATCGATATCAGCGCGACAGAAATTCGCCGCAAAGTGCGGGCGGGTGACACGATTGACCGGATGACTCCGCGGCCGGTCGTCGAGTACATTCGCGCGCACCGGCTCTACGTTAAATGACAAGGACTCCCATGAAAAACGCCATTGAGCTTCTTGAAAGTCGAACGCTTTTGTCCGCCGGGCCGACGGCGATATTGCGCGTGATTCCTCGCGCGCCCGCGGAATCCGCGACCTCCATTCAATTTCAAGTCACTTACACCGATCGCGACGGTATCGATCCCAGCTCGCTTGATAGTCGCGATCTCCGCATCAGCGGCCCAAACGACTTTGCGCGATACGCGCGGGCGGTCACGTCAACCGCCAATGCCGACGCGACCATCCGCATCGTGCGCTACAAAATGGCCTCGCCCGGACGCGGATGGGATGTCACCGACAACGGAACATATACCGTCAAATTGCGCGGTGCCGTCGATGGCGTTTCCGACCTCGACGGCCATTTCGCAACCGCACAAACGCTCGGAAAGTTCACCTGCAATATTCCCTCGCGCGGCGCGGCCGTGGCTTCGTTTCATCCATTTACCCTTGCATCCGCTTCGGTCTTCGGAAGCAAATCGATCGCATCCGATTTGGACCAGATTCTGAGCGACTTGTGACCGCCCTGGCCTCACCGTGTGATGGCGTACGCGATCATCGACGCAATCTGACGATCAACACCGGCGGAATGCCCGGGCGCTTGGCCCAACTGAATGCGCTGCGCGCGGGCGCGCCAGCGGGGAACGCCGGCTCATCGACCGCGTCAATCGTAAATCCCGCCGCGAAGCATTCGCCGAGGAGCGCTGTGAGCGGCCGGTGAAAAAATGCGTGCGGCTCAGGTTGATTCAACAGGCCGCTCGACCGCGTCGGCGACGCGTCGAGGTAGTCGGTGATTCGAAGGTCGAAGGTCTGCCGCGGCTGGCCATCAACCTCGCCGAGTTCGCCGGCGAGGTGCGTGTGCGGCGAATTGAAGCACGGGTGCGGCACGCTGAACACAAACCGCCCGCCCGGTGTTTTCAACGCGCGATGAATCGCCCGCAGCAACGGCGAGAGCGTTGGCAGATCCATCAACGCCATGCTGCACACCGCCGCGTCGAACTGCGAATCACCGAGAGCCGCTTCAAGCTGTTCCTGATTCGTTGCGTCGAGCGTTGCGTAGTCGATGTCTCGCGCCGCCCGTGATTTCGAAAGCGCTATGAAGTCCGGTGCGCCGTCAAAGGCGAAAACATTCACGCCGAATTTGTCGACCATTCGGCGCGCGTAATTTCCGTTACCGCAACACGCATCGATCACCCGCTCGCCGCATTTCAGATTGAGCAACCGATCGGTCGCCGGCATGATGAGCTGTTTTTGGAACGCATTGCCTTCGCCGATCTGCGCGTCCCACCAGCTTGCGATGCGCTTCCAGACGTCAAGCGAGGAATCTTCGCTCACGCGGCCGTCCATCGTCGCGGCGCTAATTTTGCCGGGCGCTCCCCATTCCGCACCGCACCGCGCACCGGGATGTAGTCCAGCTCGCGATTCTCGGCGACGCATCGGAGCATCAATCCGCCGCGACTCATATCGCCGCGGCCGATGAATTCTTTCGGAAACATCAGTCGTTCACCGAGATGCTCGATGAGGATGTCGACGTATTTCCCGGTCGCGACGCTGCCGAGCAGCACGACTTCGGCGTCGGGATTTTGAGCGCTAAGTTTTGCGACACTTTCGGACAGCGCATTTCGATACGTCGCGTTCGCCGGATCGATGTCGTCGGTCCCCATCGCGCGCAGCGCACCGGCATTCACGAAGGTGCTTACGGGCAACAGGCCGCGATTCGTCGTGATCACAAACGCGTCCGACGCGAAGTGATTCGCATACGCCAGCTTCCCGCGAAAATAGAGGCCGCTGAGAAACGAGAAGACTTTGCCGAGCGGTGCACCGATCTCCGATCGAATCTCGCGTGCCAGCTCAAACCCCGCCGCCTCCCGCAGCAGCATTGCCGCCCGTTTCCCGCCGCAGTGGGCCGGGGAGAGGACGAAGATTCGTTGTGAACCGTTCAAGCGGCGACCCACAGTGAAATTCACAGATTTGCCGCAGCAAAGAGGCTCTTCACGTCAACGGCGAAACCATTCAGCAGCGACGACACTGCAACCTGGCCCTTCGCGAAGTCGCCGAGCGGCTTGTATTCGACACCCTCCAGAACCAAGACCGTGACGGTCGTGTTTCGTGGATCGACAATCCAATACTCCGGAATTTTCGCTTCTGCATACTCCGTGCGCTTGATCACCAAATCACGTTCGGGATCGTCTTTGCTGACTACTTCCACGACCAAGTCGGCGCTATCCCAAAATGATTCTCCAATTCGTGAAGAATGTTCAGCCAGCATGAAAACGAGGTCGGGCTCTCGAAAACGACCGTCTCGCAGTCGCACTCGAAGCGGTGAAAAGAGAACTGTGCCGACGTTCCCACCTGCACAAAACGCGAGGAACAAGCCATTAAGAAACTGCACGATTAATTGATGAGATGTCGTAGGCATCTGCAACACCTCGATACGTCCATCAGAAAACTCGACGAGCCTCCGCGCGCTGTCGGTAAGCCAGAGATATTCGCCTTGAGAAATAGATCCCTGGTCGGGAAAGAGAGTCGCGATTTCCCACGCCGGTCCGTTTCGTGTCGCCGACGACGCGCTCGCCGGTGCAAGAAAGATTGGTGCAGCTGATACCTGGCTCATCGCGATCCATTATAGCAAAGTTTCCTTTATCCCAGCCCGTATTCTTTCCACTTCCGCGTCACCAATTCCTTCGTCGCCGCGTCCATCGCAAGCTCCTTCGGCCACAGCCGCACCGTCCCTTCACCGGCGATTTTTTCGGTTGCATCGAAACCGATCTTGCTTCCCGTTCCCTTCTCCGGGCTCGCATGATCGAGAATATCGACCGGGCCTTTCACGATCTCAGTGTCGCGGGCCGGGTCGCAGTTGCTGAATAAGTGGAACAGCACATCCTGCTCGTTATGAACGTCGACATGCTCATCCACCACCACGATGAACTTCGTGAAGCTCATCTGCCCCGCGCCCCAGATCGCGTGCATGACGCGGCGGGCCTGGTACGGATATTCCTTTTTGATCTTAATAAAAGCGCAATTGTGGAAGACGCCACTAATCGGCAGATCGTAATCCACAATATCCGGCACGATCATCTTCAACAGCGGCAGGAAGATGCGCTCGGTTGCCTTGCCGAGGAAGTAATCCTCCATCGGCGGCTTGCCGACAATCGTCGTCGGATAAATCGGATCCTTGCGCGTCGTAATGCACGTGACGGTGAACTTCGGATACCAGTCGGCCAGCGAATAAAAACCGGTGTGATCGCCGAACGGGCCTTCGAGTAATTTCTCGTTCGGGTCGACAAACCCTTCGATGACGATCTCCGCGTTGGCGGGCACTTGCAGGTCAATGGTCTTGCACTGCACCAGCTCGATGCCGCCTCCATTTAAAAAGCCGGCGAAGAGGTGCTCTTCAATGCCCGGCGGCAGCGGCGCGGTGGCGGCATAGGGCAGCACGCTCTCGCCGCCCAGCACGATCGCCAGCGGCATTTTGTCGTTGCGCTTTTGATAGAGGCGAAAGTGCCGCGCGCCGTCGTGGTGCATGTGCCAGTGCATTGCCGCCGTGCGCGGGCCGAACTGTTGCACGCGATACATGCCGATGTTGCGGTCGCCGGTCTCGGGGTTTCGCGTGTGAATACCGCCGAGCGTGATGTATCGGCCGCTCGGTTGATAATCGAGCGGCGCGTCCCACGGAACGAGCGACTGTCCGCTGCGCAGATCGCCGTCCAGCGGCCAACATTGGATGATCGGAAGACGATTCAGATCCGCGCGGTCTCCCTCGTAAATCACTTGCTGACAGATTCCGCTCCGCGCGACTTTCGGCGGGAAGCTGGCCATCTTCATCAGGTCCGGCAGGCGCTTCATCTTTTCCATCAGCGTCGTCGGAATTTCCGGCTTCACCAATTGCTGCACCCGCGCTGCCAGCTCTTCGAGATTGTTTGTGCCCAACGCCAAGTTCACGCGCGCGTAACTGCCGAACGTATTAATCGCGACCGGCATGTCGCTGCCTTCGACGTCTTCAAACAGCAGCGCCTTTCCGCCCAGCGAACCGGGAATCGTTTTGTCCAGTTCGTTGTGCCCATGCGCCGCCGGCGATTTCGACACCCGATCGCAAACCTCCGCGATTTCAAGTTTCGGGCGTACGCGCGTTTTCACGCGCGATAGCTCGCCTTTGGAATCAAGCAATTCAATAAAATCACGAAACGTCTCGTTGCCCATAGATTCGTCAATCGTAGTCGATGTTTCGCCGTGGGTTACACAGGGCGATCGCATTCTCCCCGATCCTGCCAGGGCAGCCGCATTCTCGACGATCCGGTATTTTCTCCTCTCTCCGTACTCGGAGGTCACCGCGTACTCGTGGTGGGTGGAAGGTTGGGAGAGGGGCGTTTTCGCGCGTAAGAAAGACCCCTCTCCCCGCCTCTCCCCGAGTACGGAGAGAGGGGTCAGAGAATGCGGCGGTTGCAAACGGTTGGATGCGCCGAGCGTTCTCTCAATCGAATTCGAATGCGTCGTTTGCCATGACGATCGGGCGGTTCTGCCCGATGTTCAGCAGTAAGCCGGCGGCCATGAAGCTCGCGACCAGGCTGCTGCCGCCGTAGCTGATGAACGGAAGCGTCACGCCGGTCACGGGCATGAGCTTCGTTGCGACGGTCAGATTTAGAAACGTCTGACCGGCCAGCATGATGACGACGCCGAGCGCCACGAGTCGGCCGAATGGTTCGCGCGTGCTCGCGGCGATTTCGATCCCGGCCACGAAGAGAATCAGGTATCCGCCAAGCACGACCGCCGATCCAAAAAAACCGAACTGCTCGCCGATGAGCGCGAAGACCATGTCGTTATGCGCCTCGGGCACGTGTCGGCCGACGATCACATTTCCCAGGCCCTTCCCGCTGACGCCGCCTGAACCATAGGCGATCAGCGCCCGCTCCTGCTGAAAGCCGGTGCTCGCGAGCGTGTGCGGATCATTGTCAAACATCGCATACACGCGATTCCGCTGATAAGTCTTCACCAGCTCCGGCAGATATTTCATCAATGGAATGCGAGAGTGCGGCTCGCCGGTCTTTTCATCTCTTCCGGCCCACCAGGCAACCGGCGCGAACGCCAGGCCTATGCAAGCAATGACCGCTAAGTGTTTCAGCTTCGCGCCGGCGCAAAACAGCATGACAAACAGCACCGGGATGAAGATCAGGGCAGTACCAAGATCCGGCTGCATTAAGATCAACATCAGCGGCAATACCGCGAGCGCGAAAGGCCCCAGAAGCCCGCGAACCGTTCGGTAATTTGAGCGATACCGCAAGTACCGCGCGAGCAGCATCACGAATGCAATCTTCACCAGCTCGGCCGGCTGCAAGCTGCCCGACCCAACTTTGATCCAGTTGCACGCGCCTTTAATCGTGTGCACAAACGGAAGCGGATGGTGATGCTTCTCGGCAAATTTTCCCAGCACGGTATAGAAAACCAGCAAGAGGCTGAAGACATAAAACGCGGCAGACCATCGACCCAGAACGCGATAATCAACCGCTTGAAACACGGCCAGGCAACCGAGCGCGACGAACAGATAGATCAACTGCATGTGGCCGTCAATCGACGAGTCGGCCCAGATGCTGACGATGCCGATGCTCGACAGCACGAATATTGCCAAAAGCACCGGCCAGTTCGTGGCGATGGAGAGGCGTTGCCAAAGCTGTGAAGAGCGAAGGGCCATCGGACGTCGAACATTCGCCGCGAGGAAACGGTGCTGAGCGAATAATACGGATCACATGTAATTCGCGCGCGTCGATTCCAATCTTCCCTGGCATGGGCGTCTCGCCCATGGCAGGCACGAGGGCGCTTGCATGTGACCAAAAAATTCGTCATCCCGAAGGGAGCAGCAGCGACCTGAGGGATCTCGGCTGACGAAACATGCTGCAAATCGAGATTCCTCGGGTCGCTGCTGCTCCCCTCGGAATGACGGGTCTTGGAAATCTCACAAATACATTCACATGCGTTTGCCGTGTGGCAGGCACCAAAGGTGCCCGCGCAGACAAGACGCCTGGTTTGCGACGACGACTCGGTGATCGCGGCTACCAAAAGCGTAGTAGACGATCACTTTCATTTTACTCATACAAGCCCCTCGCCAGTGCGCGATCGCCATTTGAACTTCCTTCGGGAAGTAGAATTTCGATCTCGTCGCCGGCTTGAAGATCACCGGCGGCGGTGGGCCAGAGTGCGGAGAAGATGCGCTGATCGGCTGGATCGTCGTTCTCGGCTTCATCTTCCGATTCGCCGACGATCGTGAAGCGCAGCACGCGGCTGCGCGGCGCGATGCCGGCGTGATGAAAATCGACAACAACCGCGACGGCCGGCCGGCCGTTTTGCCAAACGCTCAGCACTCGCGAGCGCTGCCAAAACGTGACGGCCAAAACGATCGACAGCGCGATCGCGAAAATGATGACCACGGCCAAGCTTTCCAGCCAACTGACGGGAACCGTGCGGAGCGTGACGTTGGTTGCATCTTTGGGGTCGACACGGATGTTGATCTGCTGGCCGACCGCGATTGAGTCGGCCGACGACGTGGCCGGTGCTTCCAACTCAGCCGTGAGCGCATCGCCAACGGACGACGCGTTCGTCGAATTTCCGCCAAAATATTGCACGCGCAGATGATGCGGCGACTCGCGGGAGAAAACACGTTCCGGGCGGGCATAGCTGTCGATGACCTCGATCGTTGCGGGCACGAGCAACCCGTCACGCACGAGCCGGCGATCCCGCATCGCGGCACCAATGTCGCGCACCGCGAAGTATGAAGTGGCCAGCGCGATGAGCAGCGCCAAAATGAGCCAGACCCGGACCGGCCGCTCATTCCAGCTTCGGCGGCGAGCTTTGGCGGTGAGCGGGCGAGGAGGGGAGGCAGTCAATTGGAACGCTCGATCAATGGATAAAAACGCTTCACGATCCCGGTATTCATAGCTGCCGTCGAGTTTTAATTTCCTGCCAACGGCCCGCGACCGGCTGCCGACTTCTTCGAAAGGTATCCATGCTGCACAGCCGACTCAAGCATCCCCTTGGCGATACCTGCCGCGGTGACACCGCCGCTGCCGCCATATTCCACCATCACCGCAAACGCGACCTGCGGATGGTCGGCCGGCGCGTAGCCGATGATCCACGAGTGCTTGAGATTTTTTCCGTCCTCCCCAAACGCCAGATACCACGGCGCCGCCGGATTGATGTAAGTCGCGGTCGAGGGAACAAGGCGCGTGCGCACCTGTTTACCCGACTCGTCGAGAATCGGCTGGCCTGCCGCGTCAAATTGCGGAATCGGCGGTGGCGCGGCGGCCTGCGCAGTGCCCGTTTTCCCGGCGATGTCGATGTCGTCCGAATGCAGGTTATGACCCGTGCCGGAAACCGGGTGATTGACGACGGCCCACATCCCGTCGTGCGCCGCCTTCAAACCAGCCGGAGCGAGATGCAGATCGACCCGATCGTCCATGGCGGCCCACCGCGGCGGCGCTGCGGGCTGCGGAGCGGCATCGCTGATCGCCGAAGTGTGTTGCAGAATAGTTCGAAGCGTTGATGAAACGTTCGCCGTCAGCAGCGTCGGCCGCGTCCAGATCCCGTCGCGCGCGATGGTGGCCGCGACGTTCGCCATCTGGATCGGTGTCGCGGCGACGGGACTCTGGCCGATGCCCGAGGCCCAGGTCGTGTACTCAACATTGTTTCCGCGATACGCCGACGGCAGTTGCCCCGACCATTCTTCAATCCCCACGCCCGTCGGCCGGCCGAGACCGAACTGGCTCATCCAGTAACTGAGCCCTTCGATGCCGAGACGATTGGCCACGGTTTCAAAATAGACGTTGCAGCTTCGCTCCAGCGCATCGGAAAACGTGAGAAACCCATCGGCGTTTCCATCGTGGCCGTGATGCGGCGCCGCGTCGGGAATTTCATGGTGCGCGATATGACCTGCCGCGCGAGGATCGTTCGCAAATTTGGATGCCGTCCAGCAACGCAGCACTCGATACGTTTTGTTGCCGATGCGCAGATAGCCGGTGCATTCAATCCCTTCGTTCACCCCGAGCACGCCCTGCGTGATCGCACCCAGGCCGACGACCGGCTTAATCGTCGAGCCGGTTTCAAGCGGATATTGCGTCGCGCGATTCAGCAGCGGCTTGTTGATCAGGTCGAGCGCCAGCTTCGGATAGTCATCATCGAGGGTGGCCGGATCGAAGCCGGGATTCGACACCATCGCCCGGACCTGCCCGGTCGCGACGTCGATCAACACCGCGCCGCCATGCACGGAAACCTCGCGCCTGGTCTCGGCAATATCGCCGAAATCAACCACCGCATGTTCAAAAAGAGAGAGCACCTCTTCCTGCAATCCGACATCGATCGAGCAATTGACGTCTTGTCCCGGCGTCGCGTCCTGCTGATTGATGACGCGGTTTTCGCCGGAATCGTCGTCGGCCAGCTCGCGTGACAGCCGCCCTCTTGTGCCGCGCAGCAATGGTTCGCACAACGCTTCCAAGCCGGTCTTCCCGACCAGGTCATTGGCGTGGAACTTTCGTTGGTCGTCATCGCCGAACGGGTCGTTCTTCAGATCATCCGCATCGACGCGCAGCAGCCGGCCGGTGAGATGGCAGACCGCCTTGCCGCGCGGATAGGTTCGAATCATCCCCGGCCGCAAGAACAGCCCGGGCAGATCGCTCCTGGCCATGCCGAGGAGATTTTGCACGTCGGTTGAAATCGCGGGCAACACGGTTTGCGGGCTGCGCTGATCGATCAGGTCGACATCCTTCAGTTGCGGAACGGCCGGCGTCTCGTCGCTGAACCATCGCCGCCACCAGGGCAATGGCGCGCGTGCTAATTGGGCGGCCTGCGCGTCGGTCACAGCTTTATATTTGTGACTCCACACCGCGCGCCGGCGCGACTCCACCCGCTTCTGGATCGCGCCGCGAATGTCGTGCATCTCGTCCGGACTCTTATGTCCGACGTGTGCCAGCGTTTCCCACATGGCGTTGATGTGGTCCAGCACCGCCTGATGCGACTCCGCGTACAGTCGTTTTCGCTTTGCGGCGTCGGCGGCGCGGTATTCATCGCCATGACGCTCGCGCACCCAGGCCGTCGCAGTCTGGTTCACCCACTCCGCGTCCGGCGGATCGACGATCGCGCGATAATCGACGCAAGCATCGATACACGCGACATCCATCGCGAGCGGCACGCCGCGACAGTCGAAGATCGCACCGCGAGTGGTTTCGATCGATTCGTCGTCATGCAGCGCGTCCTCCGCTTTCTTCACCCAATCGTTGCGGTCAACGATCTGTAGTTGTGCCGCCCGTCCGATTAGCACGACGGTGATGCTGAATAGGATGATGAGGATGATTTTGAGGCGACGTTCAAACATAGGTTGCTCGCTCCTCTCCGTGGTACTCCGGGGAGAGGCGGGGTGAGGGGTCTTCAATTTCCGAAATGCGCGACAACGGAGGAAAACCCCTCTCCCAACCTCTCCCCAGAGTACTGGAGAGAGGGGTAAGGCAAGTCATCTCATTCGACGTCGGACTGACTCGAAACCGAACACGCCAGCCATCTGATGCAACGCGCCAACGATGATCGGCGAAAGGAGCGTGGTGTAAATGATGGACGCGAAGAGCGCACCGACACCGATGGGGACGCCGTGGAAATATTTGATTGCGCCGTGAAGGTAGATGATGAATGCATTGATGACACTGCCAAGCAGGGTCATCGCGATGTGCGTCAAGGGATGGCCGCGCTTGACGCTCTGGGATGCGCCCGAGACGACCAAGGCGAACAATCCGTACGACAAAGCATAGAGTCCCATCGTGTCGGCCGTCACGAGGTCCTGCATCGCGCCGACGATAAAGCAGGCGAGCAGCCCGACGTCTCGCGGCGCATTGATCGCGACGAAGACAGCCACCAGCAGCGGCAAATTAAAGCCGGCCAATCCAAGGCGCACATGCGGCCCGAGGCCGATCTGTAGACCGACGGCGACGTAGGCGATGATGAAAAAGGTTAGCCAGCGCATGGATAAGAGTGGGCTTTAGGCGTTAGGCGTTGGGCGTTGGGCGTTGGGGAAGACCCCTCTCCCTGCCTCTCCCCGGAGTACCGGAGAGAGGAGTTGGCTCTTTGCCTTTCCCAACGCCCAACGCCCAGTTCCCAACGCCCAACCCTACTTCGTCCTCACCATCACCATCACATCGCGCAGGCTCGTCAATGTCACGGGCGGGATAATTTTAATGAGCGGGTACCCCGCGCCTTTGGCGGCGGGTTCGATTTTTTCGATCCGGCCGATGCGGTAACGCTGCATGACGGCGGGCCAATCCTCGTCGTCCAGCACCACCCAATCGCCTTCCCGAAGCGCCGAATCTTTCGCCTGCTGCCAGGATAGATTTGCAATCGACAGCCGGCCGTTCCCATCGCCGACGGCCAGCACGCGGGGCGCGGCAATCATCACAAATTCGATCGCGCCATCCGATTTTTGCACGAAGCGGGCAAAGCCCACGCGAACGCCGAACGAACGGTCGGTGATGAGTTTCACCGTCGCGCCGCCGGCCTCGACGCGGTCGACCAGCCCCGCGATGCCGCCGCCCGTCGCCGCCGCGCCACCGCTGGGATCGCCATACAACACGGGCATGCGGGGCGAGACATCCTGCAACGAAGAGGCCGCGATGTGCAGCAAATCGCGTGGCGATGCATCGGCCGAGGTGCCAACCACGCTGAACCGCTCGCACAACGCCCGCACATCCCCGACGCTCGCGAGGACTTTGTCGAGCGCTTCGAGCTGCGCGATCCGGCCGGACAGATTCGCGAGCTGCACGCGCAACGTCGAATTTTCCGCGATCAGCGCACTGCGATCGCGCGGCGTTTCCGGATCGCGTGCGCCCTCGTCGCGCACCACGCTCGGCGAGCGCAGATGACTCACCCGCAACCCAATCAAATGCGCCGGCCGCGCGACCGGCCAAAACAACGTCTGCACATTCGCGCGCAATCGATCACTCGCGCGTGACGGAATCACAAACGCAAACATCGCGGCCAATGCAAGCAGGCCGTAGTAGACGTGTTGGAAGCGCAGGGAGTTCATGCAATTTGAAACGACACGCACGGTCAACGCGGGCGCTGGGTGCCACGCAACGCCGTGCTTATATGTTACGGGTAGTTGTTGTAATCGCCCAGTGTTTACGGGTTCAAGTGAGTCTTCCGACAGGCGACCGCATTCTGGATGATTTCATTTTTTCTCCTCTCCCCGTACTCGGGGAGAGGTCGGGAGAGGGGCGTTTTCGAGCGACAGAAGACCCCTCACCCTGCCTCTCCCCGAGTACGGAGAGAGGAGTTAATAGAATGCGGTTGCCCTGGAGTCTTCCGATCCGCTTCATCAACTCCGACGCCGCCTGGCCGATCTATTGCCCCCACGCGAGTGCCCGACGCCCTCGCTACCAGACCATTCCAGCGAAAGCCGCATGAAACATTCGCACGGCATTACGTGCCGCACAAAACCGGGTCGCTTCGTCCGAGAAGAAACGGCTCTAACCTTTGCGACGAAAATATTGTCTTTCTTGACGATCGTATGTGATGTTTCGACCGGGTCGAGATTTATCGAATTTGGCGCGCAGCTCGCGCGCAGACTTTACGGAGTGCAGCGATGGCGGCCGCATTTTCAGCTACATCAGGACGTTCTTCGACGTGGCTCGGCTGGATTTCATTTGCCGCGTATGCCGCGCTGTGTGGAATGTTTTATCTCACCCGCTGACGGTCGGAACGCTCGAATCGTTCGGACGCAGGTGTTGCAACTGATGCCACTGATGGATCGCGATGTACACGCCGAACACGACGGCCAGCGCTGATACGATCGCCAGGCCGTACGTGGCGAAGCTTGTGATCAAGTAAATTAAATTAAATAACGTTGCGCTGATCGTCAGCGCGAATGCGAAGGCGATCACCGGCTTTCGACGCGACGCCAGCAGCGCAAGCCCTTCAACGATCATCACCACACCAAACAAGGTCGGGCCGAGATCGCCCCAGAATTCAGGCACCTTCGGATAAGGCACTTCCGCGCCGGCGGGATCAAAAAACGGATCGAAGTGCGTATGGAAAAGCTGCGACGACATCCACTGCAAAAATCGCGGATACATCAGCAGCAAAATAGTACCCACGCCGATGGCTACCCAAGCGTCGAGAAGATCCTTCTTTTGCGGGTCCGGCGAATATGCGAGGGGTTCGACGGGGACCGGATTGAAGACGCGCGTGGGTGGATCGGGCGGAATTGAATCCGTCGCTTTGGGTGTGGCGTCGGTCGAATCCGAGAGTCGCGGAAGTTTCGATAGATCCATCGGTCGACCCCTTCGTCAATTCATTCGCGAGCGGCAATGCCATTACGGTGCCGGAAACTTCGGCTTTTCTCCGTTCAATACAGCATACACATCTCGCACGACCCAGCTCATGTTTTCCATCGCGGTGAACGTTCGTGCCGCTAAATGCGGAGTGAGCAGCACGTTGTCAAAACCGAGCAGCGGAAAATCAGCCGGCGGTGGTTCGGGCCAGTAGACGTCCAGCGCCGCGCCGTGCAAGCGCTTCTCGCGAATCGCGTCGGCCAGAGCGGTCGCGTCAAGCACTTCGCCGCGGCTGGTATTGATGAGGATTGCGTCGCGCTTCATCCGCGCGATCTGCTCGCGGCCGACGAGGTGTTCATTGCCCGGCAGCATCGTCACGTGAAGCGTCAACACATCCGCTTCGCGATAGAGCGTCGGCGGATCGACCGCCGTCGCGGCGAACGGCAGCGACTCGGGCTTAATGTCGAGCACATCATGGTAAATCACCCGCATGCCAAACCCGTTGGCGGCGAGCGATCCGACCCGCTTTCCAACCCGGCCCATGCCGAGGATGCCGATCGTCAATTCGTTCAACTGCCGCCCGCGCACGGTGTCGCGAATGCGTTTGAATTCGCTCGGCGAATACGCGCGCTCGCGAAAGAAATTCCAGGGTCGAAGCAGTTGCAGCATGTAACCGATGACAAAATCGCCGACCGCGAGCGTGTTCGCATCGGGGGTGTATACGACTTCGATCCCGCGCCGGCGACACGCGGTGACGTCGATGTTTTCCAGTCCAACTCCGCCGCGCCCGACGACCTTCAGTTTCGGCGCGCCGTTTAGAAATTCATCCGTCACTTTCGTGTACGTGCGGACGAGCAGACCATCGGCGCGCGACAATTCGCGAGCGAAATTCACATCGTCCGTAGTAATCTCGCGCACGTCAGCGCGCTCCTTGAGCCAATCGAGCGGGATGGGATCGGAGCCTTCGGTGAGGAGGATGATGGGTTTTTTTACCACTTGATTTCGCGCGCCAACTGATCCGCGAAGCCGCAAGCGGCTTTGCGGATCAGTTCGTGTTTTTCTCAGCAGTTAAATGCGACAATTCCGCTCGCGCCATTTCGATTTCCTTCGTGTTGCGCAGTTTGTCGATCGCGCGATGCAGATGCTCGGCTGCGCGATCGGGGCGATTCAAATATCGTGCGAGGACAATTCCCAACATCAACTGCACATGCCCGACTTGATCGGCCTTCGGATAGACGCGCACAAACCCTTCATACGCATCGGCGGCGGCGGCGTGGTGCTCGTGCTCGAAGAGGTAGTTGCCGATGTCCAGCTGGTTTTGCCGCGATAACACCTGGGCCGGATCGATCGCGCGAAGCTCCATGAAATATTTCGTCGCTTCCGGCAAATTGCCGTGCGCGATCGCCTCGGCGATCGTCGCGCGGACATCCTGAATTTTTTCCAGCTTCGGATCGGCCGGCCCGCGCTTGGCGCTTGGGGCATAATCGAACGGGTTGTAGCCGCTGGCGACCATGTCGCGAAATTGCCGGCGGCGGTTCCAGCGGTCGATCATCGCGATGATGTCAAACGGATCGCGCGGCAACAAACCGGCCGCGAGCAACGCGGTGCAGACGACGATGCCAAAGAACGCGCCGCCAAGATGGGCCAGATGCGCGACCTGCCCGGGCGGGCCGAGCAGCGCGGTGAATTGACTGAGAACATTGATAAGCAGGTAGGCAAGAATGAACCAGAGGCTGGGAATTTCAAGCAACCCGATCAGGCCGAAGAAATAGAGCACCGTGATGTGCGCGCGGGGGAAGAGAATGAGAAACGCGCCGGTGACGGCGAAGACCGCGCCGCTGGCGCCGAGCACGGGCGAGGTTTCGCCCAGCACGTGCGTCACGCCCGCGATGACGCCGCCAGCCAGATAAAACGCCGCATATCCCGCATGGCCGAGGCGGTCGTTCACGTTGTTGCCAAAGATGTAAAGGAACAACATGTTCGACAGAATGTGCCCGACATTGGCGTGCAGAAACGCATAGGTGAGGTAGTTGAGCAGATGGGGATCGTGCGGATTCAGATCGAACCGGGAACCGATCTGCGGGTATCGCGACTGAAAGAGGAAGACGATTCCGTTCAACACGATCAGCAGCCAATTCATCCACGGCGTGCTGCGAAGCGGAACATCTGTACGGATGGGGAAGAACATGGAGCGATCGGTCAGAGCGTGATCGGCAAATCGACCCGGCTTCGAAGGAATGCTATCGCTCGTCGTCCGCGATGTTTTTCTTGGTCATGCGAACGCGTCGACCGTGGTTCGTCCATTCCACGCTGTCCATATACGCTTCAATCAGCAGGATACCGCGGCCGCTGCACTTTTCGAGGTTCTCTTCCAGCGTGGGATCCGGGACGCGCTCACGAATAAAGCCCGGGCCCTCATCTTCAATGGTGATATGTGCTTCCTTCGACGTCACCAATGCCTCGACCTTCACGTGCTTATTTTTGTCGAGCTTGTTGCCGTGCTTGATCGCGTTGATGAGCGCTTCTTCCAACGCGAGCTTAATGCCGAACGCGTTCTGGCTCGTAAAGCCGACGCGCTCGACCTCGTCGAGGATGCTCTTTTGCACCTCGCGGCCTGCTGGAAAATCAGACGGGATATCAAACTTCAAAGGCGCGATCCTTCGGAACGCACTTGGAAGAAACTCCGACGACGCTATTCGCTGAAGCTCCGCAGCGCGTCATCGCGCGTGGTTCTGATCTTAAATAATTTATCGAGCTTCGTGATGCGAAAGACTTCCAGAATCTGCGGCCGGATATTCGCCAGCCGGAACTTCCCGTCTTTATGCTTGATCCGGTTGTTCGCATTGATCAGCATCCCCAGCGCCGCCGACGACAAATGATCGACCGTGGCAAAGTCGAGCAGCAGCTTGGGATTCGGCATCTCGTCGATCAGCGCATTGAGTGTGTCGCCGATCTCCTTGATGTTTCCTTCGTCAAGGATCTTATTGTTCATGAACTCGACGATGCGGACGTCCTTTTCCGGAACGACGGCGATGGTGGGTACTTGTTCGGACATGTCCGGCAAATCCTGTAAGGCTGAAACTTATGTTCAGAATGCGATCAAGCGCATTACGTGCAAGATGCGCAACTGAGAAAGTCTAGACCGTGCCCATTTAGTGTCAAGGAACGGTGTCGGACCGCGCGGGTTCATTTCAGGGCAACCGCATTCTGGATGATTTCGTTTTTTCTCCTCTCCCTGTACTCGGGGAGAGGTCGGGTGAGGGGCGTTTTCAAGCGGCAGAAGACCCCTCACCCAGCCTCTCCCCGAGTACAGGGAGAGGAGTTAATAGAATGCGGTTGCCCTGGGGTTCATTTACGCAGCACTCCCATCAGCAATATAGAAATAAGCAACCCGGTTAACGCGACCCACAAGACGACGGCTTCCAACGACTTGTCGGCACGGTGCAGCAGCATCTCCGCGTTCAAAGGCCGTTTATCCGTCGATAACTCCGCGATTTTTATTTGCGGCGACAATGCGACGATTCCGCTATTTTCGCCGCGATAGATGCCGGTCGTCGGCGAATCCGACAAAGACATTCCGGATAGCGCGTCATCGCGGCGCCACGTATTGCCCAGATCGACGACTTCGCGACTTACCCAGCGTCCCGATACGTTTGAATGATCTGCAAGCCAGTCGAAGACAGCGGTCCAGAAGACGACATAGTCCACCTGCTTTGCGAAGCCGGGCGAGTCAAAGCCGATCCAGACCTGTCGAACAGGATCGGCGCGGGTCGCCAGTGCCACAGAGTTGCCAAGTCGTACGATTGGCGTCCAGCCGTCACCGGGCGGCGGGCGGTCGGCTAGTTTCGCATCTGCCAGAATCGCTCGCCAATCAGCTACGTTTCGAGTGATCGGGTGATCGGCGACCGTCAGCGGTTGCGATGTCGGCCGGTTGATCGCTGCCGCGATGGTGACCGACGGTTGAGCCGTCGCGCGCACGGCATCGTCGATCATAATTGCGACGGATGATTTAGCCGGCGGTCGAAGCTTCGTGTAGGTATTGATGAATCGCCGCAACGACTCGGGCACGGGAACGCTTGGCTCGATCCGCGGCCACGCTGTCTCACGCGCGGCAAAGGCGACATTGTCGATCGGGATGTCGTCATCGATCTCAATCTCCGCCCGAAGCGTGTCGCCGCTTTGAGGCAAATCGATAAATTCATCACGTTCCGCGCCGGCGCCGGGCAGGGCCACTTCTTTCTCAACCGCGGGCGTTCTGTCGACGGCGATGGAGAGCTTCGCGCGACTACCGGCGAAACCATCGTTCCGCAACGTCACCATCGCCGCCGGCTTTGGCGTGTCGGAAATGCCTAGATGCGTGATCGCGATATTCTTCAGCGTCGTTCGTAATGAAAGCTGCTGAACGCACGCATCGTTCGGCGCGAGTTTTTGATTGCTCAGCACAATCAGCAACGATTGCGATTCACGATGCAACGCGCTGGCGAGCGGCTCGGTCGTATCCAGCGCGGTGGGCGGGTGTTCTCTGATCGATCGAGACAAATTCGCGCGATCGATCGATTCCCTCGACATGCCCGGCACGCAAATGAACTCGCAGCGGCCGGGGCCGAAGGTGCGGAGGATTTTGTCCTGCGCGTCGATTGCGGATTGATTCCACGCCGCGACCGTTGCGCTGGATTCAATGCCGCGATCGAGCATGACCGTGATCGGCCCGAGATCGCCGGCGCGGCGGATCATTGGCTGCCCGGCCGCGATGATGCACGCGAGTATCGCCGCCAGCAGCATCAAAATCGTCAATGGCGGGCGATGCCATCGCCGATTTTCCGGCGATGACGGAATGACGTCGTGGAATTGCCAGAGTCGAACAAACGGGACAAGCGTGCTTGGCTGCACGCGGCGAAGCGTCCAGACCACCAGCCCCGCCCAAGGCAGCAGCGCAAGCAGCCAGAGTGGCGAGGCGAAGAACATTGGGAGTAGGCGTCAGGAACTGGGCGTTGGGCGTTGGGGAAGAGAAGAAAGCGCCGCGTGAGCTTTCGGGCCTTTCCCAATTCCCAATTCCCAACGCCCAATTCCCAACGCCCATTCTCAAAACTGCTGCATCGAGTCCGGCACGACGACGACTTTTTCCAGAAGAACGTAATTTCGTCCGCTGTATTCGGTAACGATCCCGGTAATACGAAATCGCAAATCGCGGCTCGCGCCAGTGACGGCGTTCTGCATGGCCGTGAGTTTTAAATTGGGCAGAATGATCACCGGCGGGTCCTGCATCGTCTTGCCGTCGGAATCGAAGGTGAATTCGTATTGCGTTCCTTCGGCGCTCTTGGTGAGCCGCCCGATGCGGTCGACGAGGAACGAGCCCTCGCGCATCAGGTTCATTTGCGGTGCGCCCGGCGCAATCGCGGCCGCGCCGGTTGTCTTGTCGATGGTGGGTGCATCCATTACCGGCGTCAGCGGTCGCGGAGCCGTCGCCTGCGGCTTCAACATCTGATCGAGCAATTGCCCCGGTGGAAGATCGGCAGGTTTCGTTGTCGGTTGTGTCGATGGGGCGGGTGCCGGTGCGGGCGCCTGCTGGGCGAAAATCGCGGTGGCCGTATAGAAGCCGGACACCACAAGAATGATTACGCTTCTATTCATGATTGAGTTGCCGCCGCCTTCATCATCGGTCGAAGGGATGACTTTCGATCATACCCGTGCGTGGCACGATGCTCCAGCAATTCATCGTGCCGAAACGTGATTCATCACTTTGATCAAGTTGCTTTTGGGGACGGGGATCAGCTGGCCCCTCGGAATAATCAGCACCGGAGCCGGACGACTCATTTGAACGACCGGCTGTGTCGTGGGGGGATTCTGATCGATACAGACAGGCTGAGCCATCGCTGGAACGATCCAGGTGCCGTCGCTCGTCGGGATCGCCGCGTTCAGAAGATCGCGCTTGCGGAAATACGTCGGCGCATTGGCGTGCGCCTCGTTGGACGCATCAGACGCCGTGTAGCCGAAGTAGCGTGCGTTCTGAAACCCAAGCCGGTCGGAATAGACGCGCTCGGGCTCGTCGCTGGTCAGGCCAAGGCGATTGGTGTCGCCACGCGCGGCGCGCCGTGCAAATTCAAAAAGCCGCCCATCGCGGCCGCCATAATAAAACTTCGTCTGCTCGCCGAATTGATATTGCACCGGCTGATAAAAAATTTGAGCGGTGGCGGAAGTCGATACCGCCGTGAGCGTCAATATCGCGAGGCAAAGCGTACGCATCATGTCCGTCACCGTAGCACGCGGGCCACGTACCGAATGCGGGCAGAATCGCAGCGGCTCGCACGGCTCCCCCAATCCATTGCGAAACTGGAGGAGATATCGCGACTCTAAGCACAGCCCTCAATCGCAAATTCGCAAAATCACAAATTCGCAAAATCGCAATTTGCCCTCACCTCACCCTTCCGCGAGCTTCACTTCCATTTCATCCTGATCATATCCGGCCACCTGAACCACCTTAAGCGGCTTGTAGTGCCCTTTCAGCAGTGTCACCTGATACGACTTGACGTTGACTGCCGCGGCGACCGCGTCAAGGACGGTTTTGTTTGCCTGGCCTTCTTCCGGCCCGCACGTCACTTGGACGGTAATGCCGTCGCGTTGCACGCTCACCAGCTCGTTCGTCGGCGCGTAGGGAACGACTTTGACATTCACGATCGCCACGACGGGCTTCTCCCCCTGCGGAATGCCCGCGCCAAAGTTGCCGGTGGCCGGCGCGTTCGATGTTCCGGAGTCGAGCAGGTCGGGCGTGGGATCGAATGACGAGTCTTCCAGCGCGTTCAGCAAGTCCATGTCGTCGAAATCATACTTGCCGCCGCTCTCTTCGGAGAGCAACTCCTTCATGCCTTCGACATCGCCGGAATCCTTCAGCTCGGTAAACTTTTTCGCTTTCGCTTCATCGAGCTCGGATACCACCGACCGCACCCGCGCACGGCGGCGAAGCAGGACTCGCCAGAACGTCTCGTAGAACAGCGTAATCGGATCATCCGGATCTTCCTTGCCGACGAAAAACGTCATCAGCCAGAAAATGCCGGCCGTGGCGATCAGGACGAGCTCCAGGACCAGGGTCCATTCAAGGACGCTCACGTCGAGCCTCCCGGAACGCCGCGAACGATGCCTGGATCAACCGCCGCCCCAGCGTCCAGATGATCAGGCCTGCGACGATGTAATACACAATGTGCGCGATCGACCATAACACGAAGACGGTGGTGAAGTGCTGGCGCTGCTCCACGGGCTGCTTCAATAAAATATCGTATGTGTCTTTGACTGAGTCGTAGTTGAAAAAGTCGACCATCGAACGAAGCCTCGGTCAGCGAATCAGCCAAAAAACTCACCAACAAAATGCCCACCAGCGAGATGCAAATCAGCGAAATGCGAACACCAGCGAAAGGAAGCCCGGCCCCGCTCGGCTGGACGTTCTTATAACCGACGCCGACCGGCAAGTGAAAGTTGCGATTGTTTTTGAATGCGTGGGAGAGAGGAAGGGAAGGGGCGAGGGGTAAGGGGCGAGCTGGGAAATACAGACAGTTCATTTCCTTCTTCGTCTTTCCCTTACCCCTCGCCCCTTGCCCCCGACCCCCAGGGCAACCGCATTCTGGATGATTTCGTTTTTTCTCCTCTCCCTGTACTCGG
>CAXSBN010000049.1:16771-26362 GCA_964236135.1 uncultured Phycisphaerae bacterium | reverse complement strand
AGCGGTGCCGCTAAACGAGGTCGCGCAGGATCACCCGATCTTCAATCGCAAATTCAAAAATTGTAAATTCGTAATTTCACAATCTCTCGAAACAAACGATTCATCCCCTCATCAACCCACCTGCGACAACTCAATCTCATCCCCAAACTGCTTACGCAGTGCTTCGCGCAATGCCTTGTGGCTCGCATCGCGCAGCTTTGGATCGGTCCGCAGGATCTCCAACGCGTCCGATTTCGCGATCTGAAGCATGCCCAGTTCCTGGGTGATATCCGCCAGCTTCATTTCGGGGAGGCCGTGCTGGCGAGTGCCGAAGAACTCGCCGTAGCCGCGCAGCTTCAGGTCGATTTCAGCGATCTCGAAGCCGTCGTTCGATCGCACCATCGCGTTAAGGCGTTCGAGGGCGCTGTCGGTGTTGGCATCGGACAGCAGGATGCAGTGCGATTTTTCGCCGCCGCGCCCGACTCGGCCGCGAAGTTGATGCAACTGGCTAAGTCCGAAGCGATCGGCATTGTCGATCAGCATCACCGTCGCATTGGACACATCGACACCGACCTCGATCACCGTCGTCGCGATCAGCACGTCGATCTCGCCGGTGCGGAACGATTGCATCGTCGACTGCTTTTCGTCGGAATCCATCCTGCCGTGAATCATTGACAGACGAAGTCCCTCGAGCGGACCTTTCTGCAATCGATCGAATTCCTTCTTCACGGACTTCGCATCGTCGATGCCGTTGTCCTCAACCTGCGGGACGACGACGTACGCTTGTCGTCCACGCTGCACTTGCGCGCGGATGAAGTCATACGCCTGCTTCGCATTCCCTGGGCGAACCCATCGCGTTTCGATCGGCTGTCGGCCGGGCGGTAATTCATTGATGACGCTGACGTCAAAGTCCGCGAAGAACGACAGCGCGAGCGTTCGCGGAATCGGCGTGGCGGTCATCACCAGATAGTGCGGAGAGTGCCCCATGCTTTTCAGCAGCGCGCGTTGCTTCACGCCGAGCTTGTGCTGCTCGTCGATTACCACCATGCCGAGGTTGGCAAACTCGACGTCCTCCTGAATCATCGCTTGTGTGCCGATTGCAAGATGAATCTCGCCGCTGCGAATTCGCTTCACGATCGATCCGCGCGATGCGCGTCGCGAGCGCGCGGTGAGCAACTCGACCGTCACGCTCGAGCCTTCGAGAAATCGGCTCAGCGTTAGATAATGCTGCTCGGCCAGCACTTCGGTCGGCGCGAGGATCGCCGCCTGCATTTTATTCGCGACGGCCAGCAGCATCGCATAGAGCGCGACGACGGTTTTCCCGCTGCCGACATCGCCCTGCAGCAACCGGTTCATCGGCCGGCCGGATTTGACGTCGCCGACGATGTCATAGATCGCACGCGCTTGCGCATCGGTGAGCGGAAACGGAAACCGTCCGCGAATGCGGGTGTCGAGCAGCTTGTCACAACGCAGCAGGGGCGCGGAGAGCCGCCCGTCGCGCGTCTGCCGGCCAAGCCCGAGGCCGAGCTGCATGAGCATGAGTTCGTCGTAGATCAATCGCCGCCGCGCGCTCTCGGCGCTTTGCGGGTTGTCGGGCAGATGAATCTGCCGATACGCCGCGCGCCGTCCGAGCAGGCGATGTTTTTTCAACAGCGATGCGTCGAACAGCTCGTCAATGTTGTTCAGCGCGGCGTCGATGTTGTCGGCGAGGAGGGTACCGATCCGTTCGGAGGAAATTTTAGAGCTGGCCGAGTAGATGGCGCGATATTTCGATTCGACGTGCGGCTCGGCGTTCCCATCGTCAAGCACTTCGAACTTCGGATTCGCCATCTGCGGCAGATTGCGGAAGTACGACACTTTTCCGCGCACGCGCAGCACTTGGCCGGGATGAATGGTCGATCGCAGGTAGGAGGCATTGAACCAGACAAGCGCGAGCTTGCGGTTTTCCGCATCGGCGAGTGTTGCCTCAAAGCGCGGACGCCCGCGGGATGAAACATAATCAACGGCCACCACCTCGCCGCGCGCGGATTGGATTTCGTCAGGCACGAGCTGCGACAAGTCGCGCTCCGGCGATTCGGTCTGATACGCGCGCGGAAAATAATCGAGGAGATCGGAGAGCGACGTCAGCCCGAGCTCGCGCAGCGCCTTTGCGCCCTTTGGACCAACACCGTCCAATGTCTCTAAAGAATGGTCAGTCGATTCGCTCAACGATCACATCATAGAGAATTGCATTCCGTTTAGCGGCACCGCTCGCGGTGCGTTTCTTCGAAGATCCTCGCGATAGAATGCATCGCAAGCGGTGCCGCTAAACGAAATCGATACACTGCTCGAACGTGTCCGATGAACAACGAAACACCTTTCCGAAATCGCATCGCCTCAGCGGCAAGCTGGCGTTTGAGCGGGTGTATAAAGAGGGCCATCGCGACAAGCGCGGGCCGCTGGTTTGCGTGTCACTGCCGAATAACCTGTCGCACGCACGCCTTGGTTTAAGCGTCTCGCGACACGTCGGCACGGCCCCGCGTCGTAATCGTATCAAACGTCTCCTTCGTGAGTCATTCCGGTTGCTGCAACACGATGTTCCGGCCGGCTATGATTTGGTCATGATCGTCCGCCCGCACGAGCCGATGGCTTTGGCGAAGTATCAGGAGCTGATGAGGCATTTCATGGCGCGAGCGCACACGATTTGATAAAGGGGAGGAACGTGAAGGATGAAGCTAAGCCACTGACCTGCTCTGAGCGTACGAGTTCATTCCGCACAGCCCGGCGTTCGCGATGGCGCAGCTCGTCATTCTTCTCTTCATCGAATTGGCCGTGAAGAAGGAAACGCGAAGCGTGGATGGTGCTTGACGTGTGAGCTTCCATTGGGCCTCGTCATGAAACAGATTGCGATCGCATTTATCCTCGTTTACCGCGTCACGCTCGGCCGACTGGTTGGCGGGCAGTGCAAGTTCACGCCGACCTGCAGCCAGTATGCAATTGATGCGGTGAATCGACACGGCCTGTGGCGAGGGTCGTGGCTGGCGATGAAACGCATCGCGCGGTGCCATCCGCTGTCGAAAGGTGGATATGATCCGGTGTGAGTGGCGAGGGGAGAGGGGGAGAGGGGGAGACAAGGTGAGGGGGAGACAAGGTGACAAGGTGAAAAATTGATAGTTCGGGTTATTTCGAGATCTCTCCCCTCTCCAAGTCTCCCCCTCACCCCCTCACCCCCTCTCCTTGTCCCCCCATCTCACCCCATCGCCGGTACGTCGGTTTGATCTTCCTGTAGATCGCGGATGCGCGGCAGCAGTTGTTCGATCGCTTCGGCTTGCGGTGACAACGGGAATCGTTGCAGAAGTTCCTCGGACAGATGAATCGCCTCGCTGAAATTGCGTGAGCGAATCAGCTCCTGGATTCGCACTTCCAGTTCCTGCCGCTCTTCGATTTCGGCGTTGTCGCGAATGGTTGCCATCTGGCCGCTGACGCGTTGGACCTTGGGGTGGTCGGGAAACTTCTCCATCAGCGTGTGCAGGTGCATGAGCGCCCGCCGCCACATGCGGTGATCGACGTCATAGCGAAGCTCGTCGATAATTCGCCCGATGGTCATTTCGTTAAACGTGTCGCGTTCTCGACCCACACGCGCGAGCAATGACTGGGCGAGCGTGCTGTGGGGGAAGTCGTTCCGCAGCCTCTTGGCCGCGTCAATTGCCTGATCGAACGACGAAATCGAACAGAGCGCTTCAACTTGCTGCCGCGTGTTCTCGATCGTATCGCGCTCCACGTTCTTTTGGGCCGTCTGAAAATAATGCCGCGTCCGTTTCACCTGGTCATCATCGCGATGCTCAGCCTCGAGCGTGAACAGCGCGTGGTCGGCCTGCGCCCATCGTTGCTGCTCTATATGGTCGATGGCATCGCGAATCAGCACGACTTTCCGTTCCTCTTCGATGTTCGCCAATCGCTGCTGCCGCTCGGTTTCGGTGAGAAGCGAGACGTCGCGGATTTCGGTGAGCATTTCTAATGCCGGGCTGAGCGCGCGGGTGATCTGCGAGCCCACCGTTTCCTCCGGCGGCGACAGGCCGGCGTCGAGCAGCGTCGGCCGGCTTCGGGCGATGCGTTCCGTCGCGACGGCCATATCGTCGATCTTTCGACGGCTGTCGATGAAATCGGACTGCAAGCGCGAAACGATGGCGGTGACGCTCTCCAACTGATCGGCCATTGACCGAATGAATGAGGTGCGAACGAATAGTTCACCGATGCCGACGAGCAGCACGCCCAAAAGAATGACGCAGCCGGCCGATGAAAATTGAAGGAACAACTCGGAGGTTTGCGGTGGTGCCGGCCGCGCTGCGATCACGGCTGCGAGGAAAACGCCGCCGAGAATGACCAGCGCGCCGCCAGATCGAAAGGCATTTGGAAGGAATGTTCGTCGCATAAACCTGTTGACGTAAAACGCACTGTGCAGAAGTCCGCTATTTTGAGCGCTGTGTTCGCCAGTGAGTTACCTTATCTCCACACGCTCCGCCGGGCCAACATTTCTCGAAAAACTCGCAACGGCGAGGATCCGAGAATCACTTGTCCGGCGGTAGCGATAACACGGCGAAAGGAAACCCATGTTTTACGGCGTCGGCGGAATTCTACTTCTCATTCTCGACATCTTCGCGATCCTTCAGGTGATGCAGTCGTCGATGTCGGGCGGAAACAAACTGCTCTGGATCGTCTTGATCCTGCTCCTGCCGCTCGTAGGTCCGATCCTCTGGTTCACGGTTGGCGGCGGATCGCTCGATGCATAGATTTTAGCCACAGATGCGGACATAGATTCACACAGCTAAGCAGAAGCTCCACGGGGCGATAAAGTCGCCGCGCTCGCAGGTGGCTTCAGTTATGATCTGAGTGAATCTCTGCCCATCTGTGGCTACAGCTTCTTCAGCGGATGATGGTCGCCGATCGCTCGGCACCCACGCTGACCAACCGGATCGGTGCGCCGACGAGTTGCTCGACGCGCAGGACGTATTTCTGTGCTTCGGCCGGCAGCTCGTCGAAGCTACGGCATTTGCTCAAATCCGCTTTCCAGCCGGGCAACGACTCATATACCGGCTCGACCTCGGCGAGCAGTTCGACGTCGGCGCGAAAGTTTTTCAGGAGTTGGCCCTGGTGACGGTAGCCGGTGCAAATTTGAATTTGTTCCAGGCCGCTGAGGACGTCGAGCAGCGTCAGCGCGATGTGCGTCACGCCGCAAAGCTCGACGCTGTATTTTGCAGCCACTGCGTCGAACCATCCGCAACGGCGCGGGCGCCGGGTGGTCGTGCCGTATTCGTTGCCGCGCTCGCGAATCGCATCGCCGGTCTGGTTATCCTGCTCGCTCACAAACGGCCCCGCGCCGACGCGTGTGCTGTAGGCCTTCATGATGCCGACGTAATTGCTGACCATCTGCGGCGGCACGCCCGCGCCGGTAAACAGCCCTAAGCTGGAGCAATTGCTGCTCGTGACATACGGATACGTGCCGTGATCGACATCCAGCAGCACGGCATGCGCGCCTTCAAAAAGAATGCGTTTTCCCGCGCGGTTTGCTTCCAGCAGCGAGTGACTGACGTCATCGACATACGGTGCGAGGCGTTTGCCGAACTCGCGATACTGCTCGAACACCGCATGCCAACCCAACGGCGGGGCGTCGTACATGGCCTGCAACAATTTGTTTCGGTCGGTGACGATCGTGTTTAGCTTTTTCTTCAGCACGTCCTCACGAATGACATCCGCGACGCGGATGGCGGTGGTGCGGTGCATTTTGTCGGCATAGCAGGGGCCGATGCCGCGCTTGGTCGTGCCGATGCCGCCGGAACTGCTCGACGCTTCGCGGGCTGCGTCCTCGGCCATGTGGTAGGGCATGACCAGATGCGTCTTGTAGCTGATTCGCAGATTGTCCGGGGAAATCGCCACGCCGCGTCCGGTCATCTCGTCGATTTCACTAAAGAGGACGGCCGGATCGAGCACGACGCCGTTGCCGATGTAATTCATCACGCCGGGGCGAAAGACACCGACGGGGAGCAGGTGCGTTGCGTACTTTTCCGTGCCGATGCGAACGGTGTGACCGGCATTTGCCCCGCCGCAATAGCGCACGACCACGTCCGCGCGCTCGGCAAGGAAGTCGACGATTTTTCCCTTCCCTTCGTCGCCCCATTGCAGGCCGACCACACACGCATTTCCTTCAAGCCATTCGTTCAAGTGAGCCTCGGTAATATTACAAACGGTCGAAAGCGAGACGTTACGGAAATGCGCGATCGGCTGTCAAACTATGGATCTGATTCCGCGATGACGCCGATTCCTGACTGACAACTGCTTCTCGCAAGCGATATATTTGATAAGCAGCAACCTATGCACGAACACGATCACGACGAAAATAGCGCACCCGATCAACAGGACGACGGCCGGCCGACGGATCCGACTGCGCATTTGGCAGTGGGGGTGGCGGGCGCGCAGCCGCCCGCGCAGGGCGATGAGGCTCGCGTTAGCCACCACCACATGACCGCCGCCGGGATCACGGCGGTCTACGAGACAACCAAGTTCAGCCTGCGCGAGATGGGCTTGAAGCGCACGCTTCAAACGCTGCTGAAGGTCAACCAGAAAGACGGCTTTGACTGTCCAAGCTGCGCCTGGCCCGACCCGGATGATCATCGCAAGGCGGCGGAGTTTTGCGAAAACGGCGCGAAGGCGATCGCGTCCGAGGCTACGACGGCCCGGCTCACGCGTGAAGACTTCGCGATGACCAGCATCGATGAATTGCTCGTGCACTCGGACTTCTGGCACGAGCAGCAGGGACGCCTCGTGCACCCGATGGTTCGCCGAAAAGGTGCAACGCATTACACGCCGATTGATTGGGATGAGGCATTTCAGTTGATTGGCGACGAACTGAATTCGCTCGCTTCGCCCGATGAAGCTTCCTTTTACACCTCCGGACGTGCGAGCAATGAGGCGGCATTTTTGTGGGGATTGTTTGCCCGGCAATTCGGTACGAGCAATCTTCCCGACTGCTCGAATATGTGTCATGAATCGAGCGGTGTCGGCCTGACGGAATCGATCGGCGTGGGTAAGGCCACGGTGAAGATCGAAGACTTCAACCATGCCGATGCCATATTCATCATCGGGCAGAATCCAGGGACGTGTCATCCGCGCATGCTGACCGAACTGCAAAAGGCCGCCCGAAACGGCGCGAAGATCGTCAGCATCAACCCACTTCGCGAAACCGGCTTAATCAAATTCAAGAACCCGCAGGAACCGATTTACGGATTCCTCGGCACCGGCACGCCGATCGAATGCCTCCATCTGCCGGTCCGCATCAACGGCGACGTCGCGTTGCTGAAAGGGGTCATGAAGCTGATGCTCGAGGCCGACGAGCGCGGCAGCGGCACGATCCTCGATCACGATTTCATCGAGCATCACACCAGCGGTTACGAGGCGTTCGCGCACGATCTCCGTGAAACGAGTTGGAACGACATTGTCGAAAGCTCGGGCGTTTCCAAGGATTTGATCCAGCAGGCGGCCGACGTCGCGATGACATCAAAGAAGATGATCACCTGCTGGGCGATGGGCATCACGCAGCACAAGAACGGCGTGGCGAATGTGCAGACCATCGTCAACTTTAATCTGCTGCGCGGCCAGATCGGCCGCCGCGGCGCGGGGCTCTGCCCGGTGCGGGGTCATAGCAACGTGCAGGGCGATCGCACTGTCGGGATCTGGGAAAAGATGAGCGAGCCGTTCCTGAAGGCGCTTGGGAAGGAATTCAGCTTTATGCCGCCCGAAGACCATGGCCTCGATGCGACGCGCACGATCGAGGCGATGCACCAGGGCAAGGTGAAAATCTTCATCGCGCTCGGCGGGAATTTTCTGCAGGCGAGCCCGGACACCAACTATACGTCGGAAGCGCTGGCGAAGTGCAAACTTACGGTTCAGATCAGCACGAAACTGAATCGCTCGCACATGATCACCGGCGAGCAGGCGCTGATCCTGCCGTGCCTGGGTCGAACCGAAAAAGACGTTCAACTCAGCGGGCAGCAGTTCTTCACCGTTGAAAGCACGACCGGCGTGGTCAGCATGTCAAAGGGTGTTCTGGACCCGGCCTCCGATCAGCTTCGCTCCGAGCCCGCGATCATCGCCGGCATCGCCAAAGCAACGCTTGGCAATCGGACGACCGTGAAGTGGGACGACCTGATTGCAAATTACGATGGCATTCGCCAACACATCGAACACGTTGTCCCGGGCTTCACGATGTACAACAAACGAGTGCGCGAGCCGGGCGGGTTCTATTTGCCCAACGCGGCGCGCGAGGGGAATTTCAAGACCAAGGATTCGCGCGCGCATTTCAAAGTGCATCCGATTCCGAAACATGACATAAACGGTGACAAGTTGCTGCTGATGACGATTCGCAGCCACGACCAATTCAATACGACGATCTATGGCGAGAACGATCGGTATCGCGGCATCAAGGAAGGGCGGCGGGTCGTGTTCATGAATGTGGACGACATGGTGAAGCGATCACTGAAGCGCGATCAGCGGATCGATCTCATCGGCCACTATGAAGGGGAGACACGTCGCGCTGATGGATTTAAGGTCGTGCCCTATGACATCCCGATCGGATGTTGTGCCGCCTACTACCCCGAGACGAATCCGCTCGTTGCGATCCGCGATACGGCCGACCGGAGCAATCAGCCTTCGTCGAAATCCGTCATCGTCACGATCGAGCCAACGCGATCGGCGTAACGGTTAAACCGCGACGCGGCGCAAACCCACGCCGATCCAAAGACGATGAAGTTGCAGGCGGGTCTGGTATCAATTGGAATGTCGAACCATTACGGCAAGGCATTGGGCGTGTAGTAAGCAGCGAACTTCGTCGCGCGCTTCGCGCCTTTGCAGTAAAATTCCATGTCACTCCGAATCACCAACGCCACGCTCATCGACCCCTCCGAGTCCCTCCAGCAAAAGAAGGACTTGTTTATTAACAACGGCCGGCTGACGGTGACTCCGCCTTCTTCGATCGACCGCACGGTTGATGCCACCGGCTGCTTTGTCGTGCCTGGTCTCATTGATGTGCACGTGCATCTGCGTGAACCGGGCGATGAAGAAGAAGAGACGATCGCCTCAGGTGCCGCCGCTGCTGCGGCGGGCGGGTTTACGACGGTTTGCTGCATGCCGAACACCAAGCCCGCGCTCGATAACGAAGCGCAGGTGGAGTTTGTTCTGCGCGAATCGGAACGTGTCGGTCTGGCGAATGTCTATCCCGTTGGCGCGATCACCAAAGGCCGCGGCGGGAAAGAGCTGGCGGAGATCGGCTCGATGCACGGGCGCGGTGCGATCGCCTTCTCCGACGACGGCATCGGCGTGGCCGACGCGGCGGTGATGCGCCGCGCGCTGCAGTACTGCAAAATGTTCGACGCCGTCATCATGCAACACTGCGAAGAGCCGTCGCTTGGTGGTGGAGTCGGAGGCGGCGCGATGCACGGCGGGGCGGTGTCGAATGCGATCGGCATCCCGGGCATTCCCGCCGAGGCCGAGCAGCTAATGATCGCGCGGGATCTGCTGTTGAATCGCTCGATCGGCTGCCGGTATCACATCCAGCACATCAGCACCGCCTGGAGCGTCGAG
>CAXSBN010000049.1:7681-16761 GCA_964236135.1 uncultured Phycisphaerae bacterium | reverse complement strand
CCGCGCGAAGCGCGATGGCTTAAACGTGACGGCCGAGGTGTCGCCGCACCATCTGTTGCTGACGGATGAAATGTGTCGCGGCTATGACACGAATTACAAGATGAATCCGCCGCTGCGAACCGCCGCCGATGTGCGGGCGTGCATCGAGGGCGTGATCGATGGAACGATCGACATCCTCGCGACCGATCACGCGCCGCATCTGGCCGAGGAAAAAGAACTTGAATTTCCGGAAGCCGCCTTCGGCATTCTGGGGCTGGAAACGGCGGTCGCGCTATATGTTAAAGCGTTGGTCGAGCCGGGTTACATCGATTGGATGAAACTAATCGATTTGATGAGCACCGCGCCGGCGAAACTCGTGAAGCTCGATCGCGGAACCTTGCGCGAAGGTGCGGCGGCGGATGTCACGATCATCGACCCGAGATTGGAATGGACAATCAATAAGAACGCGCTTGTGAGCAAAAGCCGAAATACGCCGTTCGACGGCTGGGCGGTGAGGGGGCGGGCGATTTATACGATTGTAAATGGGGAAGTGAAATGGGAACTTCACCCTCGGAACTAACCGTTTTCGCCGAGTGTGTCTCGACCTTTCGATGTCGTCAAATCCGCACTTGCGATATTTCGCCATCTGGGCCGCGAAGCCGCAAGCGGCTGGCGCTAGAGAACGAGCATAATTGTCGAAAAAGCAAATCATCCTCACCACCACTCATAGCAACTAACTTGCTTTTGCATTGACATGTCATGTGGTAGCTCGTAATTTCCTGGGAAGACGCAATTCGAGCAGCGACTTCGGCTTAACTGCCGGCTTTCAGTGACTTGATGGGTATCCTTTACACGTTTTGGTTACGGTTCAATCAGGCGGCCATCGACGCGTCGCTGACGTTAATGATCGGGCTGATCGTGGCGGGAGTATTCCGTCGCATGCTCGGGTCGCAGGCGACGCGGCGGCTGTTCGGGACGGGGGTCAAAGGCTCGCTCCGCGGCTGGTGCGCCGGCATGTTGCTCCCGGTCTGTTCTCTGGGCGTGATTCCCGTCGCCCGGGAAATGCGGCGCTCGGGAGTGCCCGGCGGAGTCGTGCTTGCGTTTGTCCTGACCGGGCCAATCCTGAATCCGATCTCCTTCCTTTATGGCCTGACGCTCGGCGAGCCGAAGGTCATTATCACGTTCGTCGCCATCACGCTGCTGAAAACCGCGCTGGTGGCGTATCTTTGGGAAAGGTGGTTTGGTGGCGCTTCGGACCGCGCGCTCGCGGTTGCCCGGGCTTCGCAAGCCGACCTTGAGGTTCTTCCGCCGCCTGGCATTAAACGGATCGCCTCGGTGTTCGCAACGTCGGCCAAGGAGCTGGCGGGGCGGGACATCTTCTATTTTCTAATCGGCTTGCTCGGCAATGCCATCCTGGGCGCGCTGATTCCCTGCGGATCGCTTCAAAAAACCATGTTCCATCACGATCCGATGGCCCCGCTGCGGATGCTTTTTCTGTCGATCCCCGCGTACATGTCGCCGCTCTCCGGGATGGTACGCATCGGATCGATGTTTGAGCACGGCAACTCAATCGGAGCCGCCTTCATTCTGTTGATTCTCGGCATCGGCTTTTGCCTCGGCACGCTGCTCTGGATGATCCGCGACTTCGGCCGAAAAATTGTTCCCTGGTTTGTCATGTATTCTCTCATCGTGCTCGGCCTCGGCTACGGGTGCGAGAAGCTTCTCTGGGATTCCCGAAAGGTTGAAGCGGATCACACGCACGCGTTCGACGATCTGGCGAGTCCGTTTTACAGCGATCGCGACGCGTCGCCGGTTCAGATGCGAGAAATCGTTCAGCATAAGCTCATTGATAAAATTGGCGCTCCGGAAAAACTGGCGGTCGGGAGTCTGCTGACCTTGCTCTTCGCGGGGCTGATGCTCCGGTTGCTCGATCGGCACGGCGCGGTGGATCGCTGGCTCGCTTCGTCGCCGGCGTCGTCAGGCTCGGCCTGGGATCCGCGTCTGCCGCCGCTCTTTCTGGGCGGCATCTCCATCGTCGGGCTTTTCGTTTTCAGCGTGATCGGCGCGTATCTATTTTACCCAAACCGCGAGTTTTGCCTCGAGCGGATGAGATATCTCTCGGCGGACACACGGGGAATGATTCATGACGGGCTCGTCGATGAATCCATTCGCAACCTCGAGCAATGGGACCTGGTCGCGCGCAAGCTACAGGTAGGCACATACCTTCGTCATTTCGGCGTGACCCCCGATCAGGCGAAGAGCGTCAGTGATCTCCGCGAAGCGATCGAAATGGTGCGCGACGATTTGCGCGCGAGAAATATCCAGTCGGCCCGTTGTAAACTGGATGACATCGTTTTGCGCGGCGAATATCGTGCCTGCCGCAATGCGTATGCGGGATTGAAACCGTTGGCCCTGAGCTATTGAGGAGGCTCTCTCGATCGTGCGAACGGACGTTTTGCCGGTCGATTATCTGGGAAATCGCCGCGCGGAGTGTCCGCACCGATTTGTAATGAATCGATTCGATGCGTCGCGCGTTACAGTTTACTCATCGCGTTTCGTTGAAGGTGTTTATGACGGAAATTAAGCTTCCCCGGACGATCGAGCTGCTGAACACGCCGGTCGACCCCGATGGCGCGGCGGCTCTCTCGCGGCTGGAACGACGGCGGAAAGTGTCCGCCTGGACGATCGCCGGGTATTGCTTTCTTCTCGCCGCGGTCGTCGTGCTGATCGCGATGCACGGCACAGCTGCCGGTGCGACACTTGGGCTTTCATTCGTCAGCATCATTCTGGAAGCGCTCCCCTTCGTCCTTCTCGGTTCGCTGCTCGGCGGCTTGTTTGAAGTATTCGTTCCTCGCGAATGGGTCGTGCGGCTGCTTCCCGAACGGAAAATTTATGCCATCCTGGTCGCAGGCGCGTTGGGATTGCTTCTGCCCGTTTGTGAATGCGCGGTGATTCCCTTCACGCGGCGAATCGTTCGCAAAGGTGTTCCGTTTTCGACCGCCGTCGCTTATCTCCTCGCCGGCCCGATCGTGAACCTGCTCGTCGGTTCCGCGACGCTGATGGCGTACGGCTGGAACTGGAAGATTCTCTGGGCACGCATGGCCTTCGGCTACGGCGTCGCGGTCGCGGTCGCATTAGTCATCGATCGATTTTTCCCCGGCCATTCCGCGCTCAGCAATCCGACGATGGAAGGCGTCGCGTCGTGCAGTCACGGCTGCGATCACGATCACGATCACGATCATGCTCACACCCACGACCACGGACATGAATCTGCGAGCGCGCACGATCATTCACATAGCCACGATCAGAAGTCTGCCCATCACCATGACGCCCGCAGTCGGTGGAAGCAGCTTGCGGAAGCGATCAATCATGCCGGCGACGACTTCCTTCAAGTCGGTCAGTTTCTTGTGCTCGGCGCGTTCATCGCCTCGATCTGTCAGACCGTTATTCCGCGTCACGCTTTTCTTACCATGTCGAACGCTCCGCCGCTGGCGATCATGACGATGATGGGGCTCGCGGTGGTGCTCAACCTCTGTTCGGGCGCGGACGCGTTCGTCGCGGCATCGTTCCGATCGGTGTTGCCCCTTTCAGCCCAGATGGGTTTCATGGTTCTCGGGCCAATGCTCGACCTGAAACTGTCGGCGATGTACTTGAGCTTCATTAAGAAGCGCGCGTTCATCACGCTGGTCGTGCTGATGTATTCGTTTGTCTTTACCGCGATGATCGCGTGGCATTATCTATTCGTTCCGGCTGTACATTGAAGCCGCGTCGACGAATGGCGGAGCGCTTTTTATGAATCGATTAAGAGTCGCCATCTTAGGAATTTGGATCGCGGGCCTGGCGACGCTTCTGATCGCCGGCCGGTACTCGCTCTTTATCCGCGCCGAGCTTTGGCCGCTGCTTCTGGCGACGACGGTTATGTTCGGGCTGCTTCTCGTCGCCATGATTAGCCGGATTGGAAAGGCAGTCGGGTCGGTGTCTCCCGCGGCGGTGTTGCAAGGCGCGATGTTGATGCTGCCGTTGGCATACATGGCATCGACCGCGACGGGCTCGGCCGCATCGGGTCTCAATAGCTTCGCGCTGCAGAAGCGATCGCTGGGCGTGAACAACGTAAGTGCCGCCGACGACGCAGCCGCCGATCCCGCGTCGGCGGGCGATGCGGGCAAGCTCGTCTCTTTAAATTACATCGCGCGTCACGCAAAAAGGCTGGCCGACACCGAGGTCGTGACCGAGGGGCGTGTGTACAGGGATGAGTCGCTTCCGCCAGGGCAGGCGATGATTTTTCGCTTCGTCGTCGTTTGCTGCGCCGCCGACGCCACGCCGGTGCAAGTGCTTTTAAGTTCGCCGGACGTCGCTGGCTTGAAGACCGACGACTGGGTGCGCGTGAAGGGCACGCTGAGAATGGCCGGCAAAGACGGCGGAACTATCCCAGCGATTGAGGCCAGTCATGTCGAGCAAATTTCCGTCCCGCCCGATCCGTATCTGGGACCATCGTAAACCAGTTCGAAACCGACGGGTTGAAGCAGGGCAAGCGCAGTCTCTTTCTCCTCTCTCCGTACGCGGGGAGAGGCGGGGAGAGGAGAAAATGCCGGATCATCGAGCATGCGGTCGCCCTGCTGGTTGAAGCATTTGTAATGATATAGCAGTTGCAATTGTATTGCATTATGTCTACGATCGCCGGGCGTCGTTTGGACTTCGACTCTCAACCCAGGTGACATGTGCGATATCTCCTTAATCAATGCCGAACTTTGATCACGCTGCTGATCGCGGCCGTTGCGATTCAGGCCGCCGGCGCCCGTCCCGCGATGGCTGCCGAAAAACTCAAAGTCGTTGCGACCATCAGCATCATCGGCGACTGGGTGCAAACAGTCGGCGGCGATGATGTCGACGTCACGACGCTCGTCGGTCCCGACGGCGATCCCCACGAATATCAACCTATCCCCGCGGACAGTATGAAACTGACCGAAGCGGCGGTGATCTTTGAAAACGGATTCGGCCTGGAAAGCTGGCTGCCGAAATTGAGCGATTCGGCCCAGACCAAGGCGACGCGCGTGGTCGTCACTCGCGACATCGAAGTGCGCCACGTTCCAGAGACCGAAGGTGAACGGCCGAACGGAAAAAGTGATGACCGTGATCCGCACGCATGGCAGAGCTTGAAGAACGCGATCGTGATGGCCAACACGATTCGCGACGCGCTCGTGAAGGCCGATCCCGCTCATGCCGCGGGGTACAAGGCCAGAGCAGAGGCGTACGACAGCGAGCTTGGAAAACTGGACACTTACATTGCGAAGCAAATTCAATCGTTGCCCGAGAAACGCCGCAAGCTCGTGACTTCGCACGACGCCTTCGGATACTTCGGCCAGCGGTACGGGATTGATATTTCGCGAAGCGCGTTGGAATCGGTGTCGACCGAGGCCTCCGATCCGTCGGCGAAGCAGATCGCCGAAGTCGTCGATCAGATCAAGGCGTCGGGCGTGCCGGTGATCTTTCTTGAGAACATTCAAAATCCGAAGTTGATCAACCAGATTGCCGCCGAAGCGAAGGTGAAGGTCGGGCCGCCGCTTTACTCCGATGCATTGGGGCAAAAAGGGACGGAAGGCGACACCTATTTGAAGATGATGCGATACAACGCCGACACGCTGGTCAACGCACTGAAATAGATGAGACGCGGACGTTTTTCATATGCTCGCTTCCGGCACGGCACGCCGAGCCCCGACGTGCCGGCGATGGATTGTCAAAACGTGTCGGTGCGATATCCGCGTGCCGATCGGCCGGCGGTGCAGCACGTCAGCCTGACGGTCGAAACCGGCTCGAGGGTCGCCCTCATCGGGGCGAACGGCGCGGGCAAAAGCACGCTCCTGAAGGCCGCCGCCGGGCTCCTGCCGATCTGCGGCGGGTCGATTCAGGTGCATGGATCGCCGGTCGGCGGCTGCTGCCACCGCGTGGCATTCCTCGCCCAGCGCGGCGATCTCGATTGGCGCTTTCCGATGACCGTGCGGAAGCTCGTGCTTACGGGCCGGTATGTACACCTCGGCTGGTTCGCGTGGCCGGATAAATCTGATTATCGCATTGTCGATCAAATGCTGGAGCGGCTGGAAATTTCCGATCTCGCCGAACGACGGATCGGCGAACTCTCCGGCGGCCAGCAGCAGCGGACGTTGCTCGCCCGGGCGATCGCGCAGGAGGCGGACATGCTTCTTCTCGACGAGCCGCTGAACGCCGTCGATGCCAAAACGCGTGCCGTCGTGCGTGACGTGCTTCGCTCGCTGTCCAAATCGGGGAAGACCATCGTCGCCGCCACGCACGATACGCACGACATCGAAGTGGAATTTGATCGCGTGATCCATCTAAGCGGCGGGCTGTGTGACGGCGCTGAACATCGCCTCGCGGAGGCTCGGCTGGAAGCGAAGCGGGAACGCGTTCCGCTGGAAGAGGTGCCATGAGCTGGTTGCTGACCTGGTTGCTGGCCCCGCTGCATTACTCCTTCATGCAATCCGGCTTCATCGCCATCACGATGGTGGGCGTGACTTGCGCGGTACTCGGCTGCTTCGTTGTTCTGCGACGGATGGCGTTCATCGGCGACGCGATCGCTCACACCGCGCTGCCGGGGGTCGTCATCGCTTACCTCGCCGGCTTCAATTTATTCATCGGCGCGCTGGCGGCGGGGCTGCTGACCGCGCTGGGCATCGGCTGGTTGTCCGGCCGCGAAGAGCTGCGCGAAGATACCGCGATCGGCGTGCTGTTCACCGGCATGTTCGCGCTCGGGGTTCTGATCATCTCCCGCGCTCGAAGCTTCCGCGATTTTTCCGCAATGCTGTTCGGCGATGTTCTGGGCGTCACTGGGGCCGACCTGATCCTGATGGCGGCGATTCTCTTCATCGTCCTCTCGGTGATCGCGCTCTTCTACAAAGAGCTCGAGTTGACCTCCGTCGATCCCAACTACTCGGCGGTGATCGGGCTGCGCGTGGATTGGATGAGGAATGTTCTACTGATTCTGCTCGCGCTGGCGGTGGTGACCGCGATTCAGGCCGTCGGCGTGATCCTCACCAGCGCACTACTCATCACCCCCGCGGCGGCGGCATCGCTGATGACCGGAAATCTTCTGAAGATGATGATCGTCTCGTCCGTCCTGGCGATCCTGTCGGGCATTGTCGGGCTTTACGCCTCGTTTCATTATGGCGTGGCCTCCGGCGCGGCGATCGTCCTGACGGGCACCGTTCTCTTTGCCATTGCATTTGGAATCAGACAAGTCGGAGGCCTGCGACATCGACGCCGAAGATCCATCTGATTGCCAGGGCGATCGCATTCTCTTGTCTTATCTTCTCTCTCCGTACGCGGAGGTCACCGCGTAATCGTGGTGGGTGGAAGGCCGGGAGATGGGTCTTCCTATCGCTCGGAAAAACGCCCCTCTCCCAACCTCTCCCCGAGTATGGAGAGAGGAGAAAGAGCAGGCTTTTCGGATCGCGTCTGCCTTGAACTCATCGCTTTCCGAATAATCGCAACTCGCGATTGCCGCCGGATCGACTAGAATGCTTCCATGGCGGAGAAAGCTGTTAAAGATCTCGACGCATTGCTCCGCGGCGTGGGCCTGCGCCGGACTCCCGTGCGAGTGGGCGTGCTGAAGGTGCTGAGCGAATCGTCCTCGCCGCTCGACGCGCCCGCGATTCTCGCGCGGTTCGCCGAATATGCCGACACCGTCACCGTCTATCGAACGCTCAACACGCTGACCGGCAAAAAGCTCGTCCACCGCGTCCGCGGCGAAGACAGGTCGTGGCACTACGCGTTCGGCAAAAGCGGCGATAAACCGGCACATCAACACCCGCATTTCGTCTGTGATGAGTGCGGAACGATGGAATGTCTCGAAACCTCGATCGTCCCCGCGAGCGTTGCCAAATCGATTCCCGTCAAAAAGAATTACGAAGTCGATTACCCCGAACTCGTGCTTCACGGCAAATGCCCGAAGTGCCACTGATGTGCTTGCCGCACGCGGCAGTTCCGCGAGTTCGGAACGACGAACCTCTTCCGCGCTATTAAAGCGGCGCGCCTAAAAAGGGTAACGGTTTGACACGCGCTGGAAGCACGTGCCACATGTGGCATCGCCTAAAACGGTAACGGTCTGACACGCGCTGGAAGCACGTGCCACATATGTGGCATCGGCTTCCAGCCGATGTCAAATACGCTACGAAGTTTCTTGCATCGCCGTTGTCGCTCATCCGCTGACGAGATTGGCCGCGACGGAGGTACGGTAGGCCTTTAGCGCCGGCACAAGTCCGGCGAGCGTCGCCAGCGCGACGACGGCCGCGAGAAAGATAAACTCTTTCCCGCCGACACGTATCCAATTAATTCCTTCTCCCAGTGTGTGATTCAGATAGAGCGATCCGATCGCGCAGAGAAGATGTCCCGCGACAAAGCCAGCGAGGCCGCCGAGAAGGCCGATGGCGCCCGCTTCCACGCAAATCAGGCTCAGAATCTTCGCGCGTGTCGCGCCAAGTGCCCGAAGTATGGCGATCTCCCGTTTTCGCGAGGCGACGGAGTTGTAAATCGTCGTCAAAATGCCGACTGCCGCGACAATAATGACGAGGATGCTGACGATCAGCAGCACGCTGGTGAATCCGTCCAGGAACGTCGAGAAAAATTCGCGCATGACCGACGCGGGATTCACGGCCATCACGTCCGGTTGCAGGTTGAGGTTGTACATGAGCATCTGCGCCGCGTAGGCACCGCGGCTGCGAACGAGCACGGCCGAGACCTCGCGCGCCGCCAGGACATCGGCGTCAAGCTCGATCGTTCCGTCGGCCGCGAGCTTGTAGTGCTGAGCCGTGTCGTCATCCGCCGCCGCCGGGAGCGTCGCGGGGTTTTGACCTTTGCGGATCATCTCGCGCTGAATCTCGGCGTTGGCGTGTTCGAAGATCGTGTAGAAGCTGGTAAGTCCGATCCACAGGCATTTGTCGGCCGACGTATGCGTCGTCGCGAGCGTGCCGACCACCGTCCATTTTTCCGGATGAATGTCCGGCGTTTCGCCTTTGAGCGGCATGCCGTGCGTCGCCTGAAAGACATCGCCGACCTTCAGTCCGGTCAGCCGCTGAACATCAGCACCGAGC
>CAXSBN010000049.1:0-7671 GCA_964236135.1 uncultured Phycisphaerae bacterium | reverse complement strand
CCCGGACAGGTGCGGTTGCCCGCGATCGTCGACAAAGTAACATCAGCACCGAGCACCGCCTCAAACTTTTGCTCGTTCATCATCCGGCCGCTGGCGAGCGCAAACGTCTTGCCGGGCCGATACTCGAACTTGCGCTCCGCCGGCAACTCAGCGGTGCCTTCCGCGTCATAGCCGAAAAATTGATTCGTCGTGCTGACGATGCGCAGCCCTTGATAAGTATCGCCGACGCATAGCGGAACCGCGTTGCGCACAAACGGCCGGAACGACTGGCTGTGCATCAGTTCCTGGAACACGGAGTATTTGATGTTTCCCGGACTCTTATCAATGTGATAAACGGTGTTGACTGTGAGCTGCAGCGGTGAGCCCTTCACGCCGACGAGCACGTCGTAGCCGAAGTCAGTCTGCCCGAAGAGATTTTGCGATTCGCGTTGCAGCAGAATGATGGCAATGGCAAGGCCGACGCCCAACATCACCGAAAACATCGTGAGCCATGTCGAGAGCGCCCGTTGGCGCATTTGCTTGGCGACCAGTTGAAAAAGATTCATGTCTGAACAACTTTCTTTAGTCTTCGAACTCTCAATCAGCCGACCGGTGCCGCGCGCTACAGCGTCGCCACGACCGGGCTTGCTGCTCGGTTGACGTCCATGAGGTTGAGAACGCGCGGGAACTGATTGGCGATATTCGGATCGTGAGTAACGACAAGCAGGGCGGCGTCCACATCCTTGCAAAGCGAACGAATCAACTCCAGGACCTGTTGCGCGTTTCGCGTGTCGAGCGCGCCGGTCGGTTCGTCCGCCAGCACCAGCCCCGGACGATTCGCCAACGCGCGGGCGACCGCGACGCGCTGCTGTTGGCCGACGGAAAGTTTCTCGGGCTTGTAGTCGAGACGATCCGCCAATCCGACAGCGTGAAGAAGATGCTTCGCCCAGCCTGGATCGTGCGGCCGACCGGTAAAGGTCATGCCGAGCAGCACGTTTTCCATCGCGGTGAACCCGGGAAGCAAATGATGAGTCTGAAAGATGTAGCCAAGATGTGCGCCGCGGAATACGTCGCGCTCCGCCTCGGTGAGCGCCGTAATATCGCCCGCGCCCGAGTCAACGCTTGAAGACGTGCGATAATCAATGCCCTCCGAGCCACTCGATGCCTCAACTCCCGGCTGCGACGTCGACCGCTGAGCAGTACCAAAAATGATTCGCCCCGAATCTGGAACGAGTATCCCCGCGATCATGTGCAGGAGCGTCGTCTTGCCGGAACCACTGGTCCCAACGAGGGCGATATGTTCCCCGGATTCGATGTTCAACGTCGGAACGTCGATCACGGGAACCATCGTACCGTCGGGGGCAACGTACGTTTTCTTGACATTTTGGAGATGAACGAACATCGAGTTCTCCTGAATCGACCGACTTGAATTCGCGGATCGCGGACGCCTACGAATGATAGCTGGCGACGGCGCCGACCCCGCGAGTTCAGCGAATGAAATTGCCGTCACATTTCAAATCGCGGTCGGCTCGGCCATACGTCGCAACTTGCTATCACCTATTTCTACCTGACGGTGCTCTTGTTGTACTTCACCGCCAGTTCATTGAACTTCTTCACCAGATCATCGCGCTCCGTGACGAGCGCTTCAATTCGCGTCGATGCCTCCTTGATGGCCGCGTCCCGTTCCGCGACCGCCGCCGTCCATTTTTCGAGCGATGCTTTGAGCGCATCGCGCTCAAGATGAAGCTGATCGCGCTCGGCCCGCGTCGTGTTCAACCTCGCCAGCGATTCTGTCAACGCGGTCTCGTTTAACGTCAATCGCTGCCGCAGCTCGTCAAGGTCGGCCAGGTTGCCTTTAATGGTCCGATCCTGCTCGTCGATCTTCGCCGATTGCGCGATTCGCTGATGTTCGAGATCGATCGCCTTCCGATTCACCCGACGATTAACGTTCCACTGCGTGGCACAGAGCGCAGCCAACAGCAACACGCCGATGAAATTAAACCATGAGAGCGTTCGGTTCATGATGGTCGGGTCTGGTTCGGCGCGTGAATTTCGAAAGCGACCCGTTCGACGCCCGCCGACCGAATTAAATCGAGCACATGAATGACGTCCCCGTGCCGGGCGTCCTTGTCGCCGCTGATGTAAATCTGAATATGCGGATTTTTCTTCGATGCCGCAGCCAGCGATGCGATCAACTCGTTGGCGGCGACGGGCTTTTTATCCACAAAAGTCTCGCCGGCCTTGTTGATCGAGACATCGATGAAGTCCGTCTTCGGTTGAGGGGTGGCGGTGGTCGCCGTCGGCAAGTCGACGCGCACGCTTTTCATATTCACCATACTCAGGCTGACCAGCATGAACGATGCGAGCAGAAAAAACATGATGTCGATGAGCGGGATGATTTCGATCCGCGCTTCGGACTCAATCGCCGGAAGTTTTGCGCCGAGCTTAACGGGCATGAATCACCTCGGCGGCGGCAAAAGCATCCGGCTCGCTGTCAATCTCTGCAATCGCCCGGGCCCGGGCGTAAGACTCCAGGTCATGGCCATGATGTGTCGCTGACGCGACGAGCAATTCAACGTGGTTGATCGTGCGTTCCAACTCGGCGCGAAAGCGCACAAATCTTCGGTTGAAATAGTTGTACGGCAGCAGGCTGATGATCGCGATGGAAAGGCCTGCCGCCGTTGCAATGAGCGCCTCGGCAATGCCGCCGCTGACTTTCGTCGGCGCGAGCTGCTCGTCGCCGACAAAGCTGAACGATCGCATGATGCCGGTGATCGTTCCGAGCAAGCCGAGCAGCGGGGCGAGCGTGATGAGCGTGCCGAGAATCCACTGATATCGCTCGCCGCCTTCCAGCTCTTCGGACGCACGAAGCTGCATCGCACCGAGCAGTGAGCTATGCGCATGCTCAAGGCCGGTGTGGATTGTCTGAAGGATTGGATCATCTTTGCTTGCGGACGTGAGTTGCAACGCTTTGTCGAAATCGCCGATGGAGAGGGCATCGAAGACGGGTTGTTGCAACTCGGCGCGCGTTCGGCGGGCGAGATTCCACCAGAACAAAACACGCTCCAGCGCGACCGTCGCCGCCGCGAGGAACGCCAAAAGAATCGGCCACATAATCGGGCCGCCCTTCATGAAATAATCGACGATGATGTTGGAGAGCGGAAACGTCATGGAAAGCTTTCAGGTCAGTGACTCAATTTAAATTCGATGGTCACTTCAAACGCGCGAACAGCGCCGGGCTTGAATCGCCAGGTGTCGCGGACGGCGCGAAGCGCGGCCAGATTCAGCAACGGGAATCGGCTGCCGTTGATCGCCTGCACCGCTGTGATTCGGCCATCCTCGCCGACGGAAAAACGCAGCGTGACCGACCCTTCCTGGCCGGCGATCGCGGCTTCACGCGGATAGTCCGGCGCGGGCTGCCGCCCCTCGCCCCGGCCGAAGGTTAATTTTTGCGGCGTATTTGCGTTTGCCGCCGTTGCGGTTGCGCTGCGCTGCGCCGGATTCGCCGACGTCGGCTGTGATGGAGCGGCGGCTGTCGATGTCGCGGCGGCGGGTGCTGCTTCACGAGGTTCGGCCGGCGTCACGGGGGCGGTGGTCGGCACAGGAAACGCGATCGCCGGGCTCGGCGCAGCCACTGCAACTAACGGTGACGATTCGGGCAGCGGAGGCATCGCGGAGATCGGCGGCGGCGTTGGGTTCTGCACAGCCGCGGGCGGCGGCGGGGATTGCTGCGAGTCGATGTCGACGGGCGCTGGAGATTCAGCGTCGATCAGTTCGACGCGCACCGCCTCCGCTGCTGGTGCCGCATCACTGGCCGGCGGGCGCGGCCACGGATACGGCACCAGCAGGCCGGCGATGCCGACCGCTAAACATAAAAGCCAGACCGCCATCGTCGCGATCGGACCGATGGCGATCTGAGGTCTTGAACGTCGCGCTGCCCGCAAACCGATCTCCTTAAAACTCGTACGAGATGCCGGCATAAGCGCTCAGTCGCTGCCCAAATTGCGCGGCACCGACGCCGATTCCGCCGCCGTCGCGAATCTCATATTTTTGATCAAATACGTTCACGACGTCGACGCGAAAGCGAACGGCATGACGATCATCATCCAGATGAAAAATATGTTGATACCCGACGTTCACCGGGTAATGCGCTTGCACCTGCCCGGTATTCGCAAACCCGGTTCGCAGGCCGGTGGCGAACAGAAAGTCGGCGTACACCATGTCGTTTTTCCACGCGTATGACGCGCCGGCCGATCCGGCAAACTCAGCCTGGTGATCGAGCTTGATATCATGATCGACGATGAAGGCCAGCTCGTCGTTATCGATCTGAAACTGTTGCGAGTCGATGTCATGCGCACGCGTTTCCACCCACGCGCCGTTGCCGAACAGTGAAAGTCCGCCGACTTTGTAGGTCGTTGCAAGCTCGGCCCCGTACACCTTGGCCCGGCGGTAGTTGAACGGCGAGAGAATGACCGCCTCACCAAACTGCCCCAGGTCGACAAGGTTCCGCGCGTCCTTGTAAAAGCCGTCGATGCTCACCAGCCACGGCTTGGTGATCTGCCGGGAGATTCCGATGTCGTAGTAATTGGAGCGCTCGACTTTCGACGGATCGGTTCCAAAGTTCCCCGGGCCATTGGTTGTGCCGTCAAACTGTTGGATCGATCCTAGCTCGGTGTTCTGCGTGGGCGGCGGTACGAAGTAGCGCGCATAGCCGACGTGCGCCGTCGTCTGTTCATCGATCTTGTAGACCAGATTCACGCGCGGGCTCAGTTGCTGCTCGGTGTCGAAGCTGGCGTCGAAGCGGTCGTAGCGCGCTCCGTAATTCAGCGTCAGCGATGGGTTGATCTTCCACTCATCCTGCAAATAAACGCCCGACTCGGTGGCCTGGTTATCCGTGTGATCGCTGAAAAACGTCGGCGTCGTCGACGTGGCGTTCCCGTCGGCGTCCACCGGAAACACGCCCGTGTTCGAGTTCAGGTTGGCATAGGTGTAGTCGACCTGGAAGCCCGCCCGGAGCGTGTGGTCGGAGCGCAGGCGATATGAGCTGTCCAACTGAAGGCCGTTTGTGGTGAAGTTGTTGTAGACCGCGCTGGAGACGCCTTGAAAAATAAGGTCGCCGTTGCGGTCGGGATCGAACGCGAGCTGTCCGTAACGGGAGAAGGCCGATAGTTGGAATGAATAGTCTTCCTCGGTCTTCTGGTAGGAGACGACGGTGTAATACTCCTGCTCATTCTGGCTCTCATTCAAGCCGGCCGAATCGCGCGGGCCGGAACCTGCAAGGGTGAAAGCCGGTGTCAGCCCTTCGGTGTTCGGGATCGAAAATTGCGAGTTTGACGCGTTGGCAAAGAGGCTGATTCGACTGGTGTCGTCGAGACGGTAGGACAGGTAGCCGAAGAATCGCTCCTGGTCTGTGTAGTCGTGAATCGGGCTGTGGCTGGGCGTCGGATTTTCGATGCCCAGGCTGTTGTGGTTGTATGACCCGACAAAAAAGTAGTCGAGCTTTCCGTCAGTGCCGCCGAACTGAATGCTCGGCTCAATCGTGTCGTAACTTCCGCCGTACAGCGACAGCTCGTTGTGATTCAGCGTCGAGCCGGTCTTCGTCGTCACGTCCACGATGCCCGCGGTGTGAAAACCGAACTGGGCGGGCAGTGCGCCGTCGATGAGCGTGACCGACTGAATGAGCCGCGTATCGAGTTCCTGCCCGAATCCGTTGAGCGGTTCGGGAAGAAACACGCCGTTGACGCGGTAGGTCAGATTCGCGTGTTCACCGCGAACGTGCTCCTGGCCGAAGGAATCCTGCACGACGCCCGGCGCGCGAATGAGCACTTGCTGGAAGGAAGCGTTTTCTCCACCCGGGATGCTCTGAATTTCTCTCGGCCCGATGTTGTACGTCACCGCGCCGAGGCTCGGTGCGATCTGATCTCGGGCCAAATCCAGGTCCGAATTTACAGTCACCTTGCCGAGCTGACCGGGCTCGAGCGGATCGGCGGCGGCTTGATCCTGCTGCGTCGTCGGCGACAGATTCCGCGTCGCCGCATTTTGCGCATTTGTCTTCTGCGTTGTGCTCGGGGGCGTCAATGTAAAGGCATCGGTGGTCGAATCGGTGCGGTTGGTCGCGGGCTGCTGGGCAACGATCCCCGCGGCGATCATGGCCGCGAGAGACGCGCCAAAACTGATTGGCATGTGGTACTCCACTTGAACGGATTGGCTGGACCACGGAATCGTCTTCACCACCAGCGCCTGCTTTCGAGAAGGCAGGCGCGGGGACGCGATTATCCGTGGCGGGTAATTTTCAGATGAAGTGAAGCGGATGCGGTGGGCCGCGGCAATCGATTCGCATCCAGATCAGGCGTGCGGAATGCGTGACGTGACAGGGAACGGCGGGGGAGACGAGATCGCCGGGCAGCAGCGGGACGCCGGCCACGCCGTCGAAGAAAAAAGCGAGCAGCAGGTCGGCGTGCGTTGGGCAGTTATGTTCGTCGTGATGATGCGCGGCGGTATGAGCGCAGCACGCGTGAATGGCGGCATCTTCACGGGCGTCCTCGAGCTCATGCTCCGCCGCGTGCAGACGTTGCAGCGTGCCCGTGCCCAGGCCGAGGTAGCAGCAGACGAGCAGCCAGGTGGCGACGGACTTTGCGACGCTCATACAGGAAACTTCTTGCACGCGGGGAACGCTCTCAACTCACATTGCAGGATAATCGCATTCCCAAAAATTCGGCTCTTTCACCTCTCTCCGTAGTCGGGGAGAGGTCGGGAAAGGGGCGTTTGCGAGCGGACGAAAGACTCTTCTCCCGCCGTCCTATCCACCACGAATACGCACTCTACCGCACCCGATTATCAAATTGCAATTCATTTGCAAGTTTTATACAGTTGCATCTGATGCGTCGTGGACATTCTGCAATCGAACGAGGCCTAACACTGTTTCGGGCTCGTGGAGGGCGGGCGGTTGCCGGGTGGTTGCTGTTCACGGCGGCGGCGATGGCGGTCTGCGGCATGGTCGTCGATCCAAGCGCATTTGCCGTGTCGGCCGGCTGCGTTATGGCGCTCCTCATCGGCTGGACGTGGCCGACGCTGGCGATGTCGCGGCTGCATGCGTCACTGGTCTTTGATCAGTCGCGATGCCACGAATCAGAATCGCTTGACGGCGTTCTGACCGTCGGCAATCGCGGCATTCTGCCGGCCGTCGGCATCACTTTTAATAACTGCGGGACTGTCCTCCATCTCAACATCAGGCCGTTTGCAACTCGCCGAATTCCGGTTCGGGTCGTTGCCGCGCAGCGCGGCTATTTGTTCAATTCCAGTTTAACGCCGACGCTTCAGTGTTCGTATCCGCTTGGTCTCCGCGAGCGGGTGAAACCGGCGCTGCTGACGTCCGACGTCATCGTCTGGCCGTCAATCATTTCGATGGGGCTGCCGAGCGCGAACAGGTCGCGCGGCGAATGCGCGAGCGCGCTTGCTCGTCCGTTCATGCAGCGACATGCCGAGGGTGAGTCGGCGGGCATTCGCGATTATCGGCACGGTGACTCGGCTCGCGATGTTCACTGGAAACAGACCGCCCGGAGCGGAAAATTGATGGTTCGAGAACGCGTGTCGAGCGGCACGCCGACGACAAGGCTGCTGGTTGATCTCGCAGCCGAATCATATCCAGATCAGGAATTGTTCGAAAAAGCGATGCGGGTCGCGGCCTCGCTT
>CAXSBN010000048.1:0-27560 GCA_964236135.1 uncultured Phycisphaerae bacterium | reverse complement strand
CCCCGCCCGTTCCACCGCTGCCGCCGGACCTCGTACCCCCGCCATTGCCGGCCCCGCCCGTCGCACCGCTACCAGCGCTGCCGCCTGACGAACCGCCGCCTGCTGACCCGGAACCGCTCCCGCCCGATCCGGTCGCCCCGCCATTGCCGCCGCCACCGGTCGCGCCGCTACCTGCTGTTCCAGTGCCAGATCCGTTACCTGTTCCGCCTGTTCCGTTAGCGCCACCCGAGCCGCCGCCGCTACCTGTTGCCGAGCCCGAGCCGCTTGTCTGGCCCGGCGCTGAGCCGCTGCTGCCCGTGCCGCCGCCGCTTGTGTTTCCCGCGCCGGTACTTGTGCCGGCACCACGACCGCCAGCAGTCGCTGAATTGCTGCCGTTGCTCGTTCCAGAGTTACCTGATGATCCAGAATTACCGGAAGAGTTGACACCCGTGCCGCCCGCAGTTGCTGAGTTGCTGCCGCCGGTTCCCGAGGCACTACCCGCACCCATCCCGCCGGCCGTTGCGGAATTACTTCCGACGCTGCCGCCGCTGTTGCCACCGCCGCTGTTGCCGCCGCTTCCAGTGGCGGTTCCGGTACCGTTGCTACCGCCCGTCGCACTGCTACCTGAACCGCCAGCATTTGACGAGGCTTCAATTCCGCCGCTGCTGTTCCCGCCTGATCCCGTGGCCGAGCCAGTTCCTGAGGTTGATCCCGGCGCAGAGCCGCTGCTCCCTGTTCCACCGCCGCTGGTATTGCTACCACTTGTCCCTGATCCGCCGCTCGTCGACGAGCCGTTCTGCCCGCCGGTATCTGCCGTTCCGCTTGAGTTTCCACTCGCACTACCGCTTCCGGTCCCACCGGTTCCCGTTGCTGAACCGGTACCTGTTACCGAGCCGGGCGTCGAGGTGCTGCTTCCCGTTCCGCCGCCGACGGTCGAGCCGCCATTGGTGCTTGTGCCAGAACCAGCGTTTCCAGTTCCGCTCGTGTTTCCGCCGGTACTGGATCCGTTCACTCCGCTAGTATTGCCGCCCGCGCTAGATCCGTTTACTCCGCTGGTATTACCACCGGTGCTGGAGCTACCTACCCCGCTGGTGTTGCCGCCGGCACTCGAACTGCCCACCCCGGAAGTGTTTCCCGCGGCACTCGTCGAATTTCCGCCGCTGGTACTATCGCTGCCCGAAGCCGAACCGTTCTGCCCGCCGACTGAAGTGGTCCCGCTCGAAGTGCCATTATTAGAACCGCCACTCCCAGCGGCGGTTCCAGTGCCCGTAACCGCTCCGGGCGACGAGTTACTGCTCCCGGTGCCACCACCGGCCGTGTTTCCCGTCGTGTTCGATCCACCTGCGGCCTGTTCCGCGCTTAACGTATTACCAGGATTATCACTAGCGCGTGGCGAGCCCTGAATGCCCGTCGTCCCACCGGTATTTCCGGTTCCGCCAGCGAGACCATTAATGACCACTCCGCGACCGCCCACGTCACCGCCGTTGCCGAGCGGGAAAGCGCCAGGTTGCGTTCCAGTATCAACAGTGTTTGTTCCACCATTACTGATAATCTGTCCGCTGCCTGTTCCACTTGCGCTATTGCTGGACTTCACAGCAGCCCCAGATCCCTGTTGCGCATTTGAATCGGTCGAAGCCGTCCCCGCTGTCCCGCTTGGAGCCGGGGCGCTTCCACGAGGTCCATTCCCATCCGCGCCCGCAGGCCCGCCCGAAGTACCGCTTGAAGTACCGCCCGAACTGCTCGGGGATGAACTCCCGCCCGAGCCGTTGACAGTGGTATTACCGGGCGTTGACCCGTTCGCGCCCGTCTTGCCATTAAGGGCCGCATTATTCGAGCCGGCTGAGGGCGGCGGGTCGACCGCAGCACTCCCGCCAACAACGACCGGCTTCTGTGCGTTGGGATCGCTCGGCGACATGATCGTGCCGCCAAGCTTACTGCTTGAGCCGGAGACGCCGGCAGAAGGCGCTGTCACACCTCGGTTGCCGTCGGTTCCGTACAGAATCGGTCGTGACTGCGGCGGCTTATCAGCGCATCCCACTACCCAACCGCCGACATTTACTGCCATGACTGCCGCAGCCAGCGTCATTTTCGCGGTTCGACCCATACTTCGTGAAGGTAAAGTTGCTGCTGAGACCGCTTTTTGATTCCAATTCATTCGAAACCTCTCGAGTTTATTGAGTGAGAATATTGTCCGCCATCGCATGATTGCAACCGCCGGGCCGTACTCTACCAAGGCATCGAAGTAATTTGACTCTTAGGTAAATCGATCGATGAAAGGACGACTTACCGCAATAATTTCAACTCCAATTGCGTCTTAAGATCGCCGTAGAACCTGTGGAACGCCGTACGGCATAAACTAAGCGTCTTATTCCGTTTCGGAGGAACTTCCGTGAATCAAAGTCAGCATGTTTTCAGGTCCCGTGCTTTACCGCGCCAAAGCGTCCGGTTGGCGACGGTTTTGACCGTGGCCATTACGCTTTTCTTCGCCGGATTCATTCCGTCCGCGATGGCCCAGACAACTGCCGCATCCGGAAAACAGAGCCGGGCTGGAGAACGCGGCGGCGGACAAATGCTTGAACGTATCCGCCAGGTAGTCAGCGATCTGAACCTTAATGATGACCAGAAAACCAAGGTCGATGCCGTTCTTCAGGCCGAGCAGACCGCGTTTCGGCAGGCGATCCAGGAGACACGCAACGCTTCTCCCGACGAACGCCGATCAGCCGTGCGAAATGAGATGGAGAAGCTGCACCACGCGATTGCAGCGGAACTCACTGATGATCAGAAAGCGAAATTCACTGCAAAAATACAGGCACTCCGGGCCGAGGGTGGCAAAGGGAGGAAGGCCGCTACCGAGACGCCTCCAACCACTGAACCGACGAACGCTGACGGGGCGGGGAAGGGTGGACGCGCCGGAGAACGTGGCAGCGGTGAACGTGGTGGGGGTCAGGGCGTCACACGCCTTCGCGAAGCGGTCGACAAGCTTGATTTAACACCCGAGCAAAAGACTAAGCTCGAGGCGATCTTCAAAGACCTTGAAACCAAGGCCGCCGATCTGCGCAAAGTCGCGAAAGATTCAGGCGGCGACCGAGCCGCGCTGCGGGAGAAAATCCGCAGCCTCATCGAAGAGGCAATGACCTCGTTGAAGACCGTGCTCACCCCCGAACAAGTCGATCAACTCAAGCAGCATTTTCAGGCGGAACGCGGCGGGCGTGGGGCCGGGAAACGGGGCGCCGGCAATGATCCCTCGACTCAACCCGCTAATCAAAAAGCGTCGGCCGACGACAACATGATGGACGGTGCGAACAACCAAAAGATCGCGACCGCCGCTCCAACGGCGGTTGAGACGAAAGTCGTCACGTTGAACATCGGTGATGACGCGCCCCAATTTACTACGAAAAAGATCGACGGCTCAACCATCAGCTTGTCAAACTTTCAACATAAAATTCTGTTGATGCTTTTCGGATCGTATACCTCGCCCTCGTTTCGGCAACGGGCGGTCTCATTTGAAGCCCTTCGCCACGATTTTAGCTCACGTGCCAACTTCTTGGTGATCTATACGCGGGAAGCGCACCCGGCCGGTGGATGGGAAGTCGAACGCAACAAGGACGCCGACATCGCATTGCCCGCTGCCACGACGCTCGCCGAGCGGATCAAGGCCGCAACGGTGACGCGCGATCGACTAAAGATTGTTGCCCCGATCGCGGTCGATTCGATGGATGATGCGATCGCAACCGCTTATCACGCCAGCCCGAACGACGCCGCGGTGCTCATCAACACGGACGGGAAAATCCTCGCCGTTCAACAGTGGTTCGAACCTTCCAGCATGCATGATGCCCTTGCAGCCGCAATACAGGCGAACGATCCGATGCGCAATTGAGATTGGTTCTTCGGATGGATTGAACGCTTAATTTCATTGAATCAGTCAGATTCAATCGTCCGTTGATCCGATCATTCAATCGTGATCAACTCGGCATCGTCGCCGGCGAATCCATTACCTGCCAGCGCGGTTCGGCCATCTTTGAATCGCTTGCTACACCTGTCGATGAACCGGCATGGGCATCGCCCGTCTGGCTCACCGTTGCGTCCCGGCCCGGAGAGAGACCGGGGTGGCACCACGACTGGCAACCCGCGATGAAGAAAGTCGCCGAGCAGGCGACGCAGATGAAAAAGGCTAGGGGCTTGGTCATGTGAACGACTCCATCAACAGCTGTTGTAATCATTCTGCCGTGAACACCAGCGTTCAAACAAGCGAAAAGTCGAAACACTTTTCCCAGCGTCTTCCAACATACGGTAGCTGGAAAACGCGGATCACGTCAGTAGCACTGCGAGATTGTCCCGGTGAACGACCTCGTCATACGCCCGGTTAGGGATCAGTTGCCGGACCTCGGCGGATTTTTTTCCTCGGATCAGCATGAGGTCGGCAGCCGAATAGTTCGTGAGACCGCGCGCAAGCAGCCGCGCGTCTGAGTCTACGATGTCGACGACGTCGCCGCTGGCAAAGTCGCCTTCAATGCGAACGATTCCCGCCGGTAGTAAGCTCTTTTGTCGCTCGACGATTGCCTGGGCGCATCCCGTGTCGACAATGATCGTCCCGGCCGGGCGGGCCGCGCTGAGCCATCGCGTCCGGTCGCCGCGCGAAGATGACGCTCGCGAGCCGACCCGGGTACCGATCGATTCGCCGTGCATCAAGCGAATCAGAACATCGAGTGTGCGCCCGCCGGCTACGACAAAGTCGTGCCCGGCGTCGGTCACCATTCGCGCGGCGGCCAGCTTCGATTGCATGCCGCCCTTTCCTGAGGGCGACTTTGCCAATCGCACGAGTTGTTGCGCGGCGTCGAGGTCTTCAATTTTTGCGACCGTCGCCCCGTTTTCGTCGAGCAGTCCCTCCACATTCGTCAGCAGCACCAGCACATCCGCCCGCAGCGCCACAGCCACCGTCGCGGCCAACAGGTCGTTGTCGCCAAACGTGATCTTTACTAATTCGTCCGTGCTCACGGAGTCGTTCTCATTGATGATCGGGACGCCGCCAAGCTCGTGGACGGCGTGGATCGTGTTCCGCAGATTCAGGAAACGCGATCTTGCATCGACGTCATCGCGCGTCAACAGAAGCTGCGCGACCGGCAGCAAATGCTCAACAAACGCCGACGCCCAGGTGTCCATTAAGCGACGCTGTCCGATGGCGGCAACCGCTTGCAGCTTCGCCAGATCGGTCGGCCGACGCGACAGATTTAGTTCCGCCACGCCCGCGCCAATCGCGCCGCTGCTGACGATCGTGACCAGTGTGCCGGACGATCGCAGCCGTGCGACCTGCGTCGCGATCGATGAGAGGAATCGCGCGTCGAGCCGTCCGGCGGAATCGGTCAACAGTTGCGTGCCGAGCTTGACGACGATGTGGCGAGCCATGCGATTGATCGTTAATGATGGGTCGCACTGATGAAGATTCCGATCGCGATGATCGCGCCGATCAGCACGATCCACAGACCGATGTAAATGAAGCCAAGGATCAGGCCCGTCCGCGCGAATGAACGTCCTCCGGCCGAACCGTCGCGGACTTTGGACAGGCCGATGAAGCCGAAGACGATCGCGAGAATCGAACAGGGCAAACCGATCAGCAGGCCGACGTGAAAGCCACAAAAGCTGAGCACCGAGACAATACCGAGCACCAGGCTGGTGACGGCCATTCCGCTCGCCGGCGGCACGGCATTGGGGTGGAAATATTCGATCGTTGACGCATCCGCCGTCGGCAACAAGATGGGCGAAGCGATGGACGGCACGTCTGACGGCACGGGAAACGCCACCGCATCGAAGCCGGCCTGCTCGTGCGATGGATCGTACGACGCACCCGCCGGCGCGGCCGCTGCCTTTGCGAACAGCTCCGCTAGTTCCGGCAGTGATCCGGCGGCCTGCCATTCAGCCATTCCATCGCGCCAGACGAGCGTCGTCGGCGCGAGCGACCGCGTCGCGAACTCCGCGAGCGACAAGGGCCCGCGAGGCTTGCCTTCCTCAGCAAAATAGTACGACCCTTCAGTCATAATTAGCTGCGATTGTGAGCGAAAAAATTGGGGGTGGCAATGCGGATTGAAGGCTGATGCACAACGGCACGCTGCACAAGCCTTCGTGATGGTGTGAATTTATTCTCCGACGATCTGGCGATCTAAGCTGCAAAGAGCGCGGCTTTAAACTTTTAATTCAATAACGGTAAGTAATTGCGGGTGACCAAAACCGCTCAACTCGTAAATTCCTGTATCTTGGAAGAATCCTCTATTGTCGTGGTACTGGTCTGGTGTGCAGCCAGTCATACGCGTGAGTTCTTGACACGAAAATATGAAGCGCGCGGTCATCCGTTCAGGCGTGATAACTCGATCCAACTCGGGCAGGCGGAAATGATTTCATGAGCGACGCGACCAGTGGCCATCGCGATTCTGTCGACTCGATCGATCTCACACGTATCAACGAATTTGATAATGAGCCCGGCGATTTGATTCCCACTTGTTCGGAGACGGGCAAGGCAACCAATCTGGTGGTGCGGGAAGTCGAAGTCCCTCGCGAGGTCGCTGATGGCCATGCGCTCACGGCGCCGACGACGGGCATCATGGAACTCGCGCGGCCGGTTCCGATCGCGGATATTCCTTTTCAAGACGACGTGTCCGACGATGTTGTACCGGTGTCTCTTACAAATCCGCTGCCGGATCGATCGTTGCCGGCACTCGCCGATCTCAGCGAATCGCGCCGCGATCGATGGATCTGGATCTGCATCATGCTCGCGGTGGCCGCGATGTATGCGTTTACGCTTTTCTCATTATGGGCACCGGCCGACGGCGGTGTGGATCAGAACGCATATCTACTCGGCGGCAGGCAACTGGCGGTCACCGGAAAGACAACCCGCTTCATCCCCCCGAGTCCATATGGGTATGTCGGCCGGATGAACATCGTCCCGAAAGACGGCCCCGGCTACTACCCGAAATATCCTGTCGGCCTGCCGCTGCTGTTCGCCGTGGCGCTCAAAGTATTCGGCATGCAAAACGGAGTCGCCGTTGCGTTTGCGATCAGTCCGATCTGCGCGATCCTCACGCTCGTCGGCGTTTTTATGCTGGCGCGCGAACTATCGAGTTCATTCGCCGCCCTGCTGGCCGCGATCGCGTTTGCGACCTGCCAGGTAATGTGGGAGTTGGCGAACGCGTCGAACAGCCATGCGTCATGTGTCGCGTTCGTCGTCTGGGGGATGTTCTTCCTGCTGCGCTGGTGGCAAACGGATTCGACAAGCTCGCCGTGGACCGGTTCGATCTGGCGAGGAATCCTGGCCGGCTTTTTTCTCGGATATGCCGCGACGATTCGATACACCGAGGGCCTGCTCGTGCTGCCGATCGTCGCGGCCGTGCTGTTTCGCATTCGCTGGAGAAACTGGCGGTCGTATCTTCGGAATGTCACGCCGCTGCTGGCATGGTCGGTGCCGGTTGTGGCCCTGCTCATCTTCAACAAGCTGACGATCGGCGACTGGACGGGTTACGACAACAGCAACGAAAGCGAATTTGGCGCGGCCTTCACGTGGGCAAAATTTGCCGACACGTGGGAACAAATGGTTCGCACGTTCCACGACCAGGGACTTTTCTTCATCACGCCCCTCGGCCTCGCGGGATTGCTGATGTTGTTCGCGCGCAATTGGCGGCTGGCAATTGCGATGCTCGCATGGCTGCTGCCGGGCACGGCGCTTTACACGTCATACTATTGGTCACCTGACCGCGGCATCGCCTACGCGCGATTTTTCCTGACGGTCTTCCCAGCGCTGACGATCGGGCTCGCAGTTTTGATTCGACATGGAATTATGGACCGCGGCGATTCGGACGATTCACCTCGACGATCGATCGCGCTGCCGATCGCGGCCGGGCTTATCGTTGCAATTGCGTCCGGCGTTGCATCGTGGCGGGCGCTGCATGGATCTTCCGACGCCAATGCGGGCGGCCCGCCGGGCATGGGAGGCGAATCGCTGGCGAGCCAGTTCCTCTCGCGATTGGCGATCGCGCAGGCGGGGCAAGTCATTCATTCGCATGTGCCTGATGAACCAGACAAACCTTCAATTTTGATCTGCGAAGAGGGCCGGCAACTAAGTAATGCGGCGAACTATCTGCAGTTCGCCGGCGGATGGAGTCTCTACACGATGAATTCCTTCGATTCGCGTGGCGGTCGGTGGGGCATGCTGCCGGGCGCGATGCAGGATGCGAACAATCCGTCACCGATGCAGCCGCGCCGGCGCGAAGTCGAACAAAAACTGTTTGCCGGGAAGAGTGAAAAAGAGTTGGTGCAGGCGCAACACGATGTGGTCGACAAGGCCTTCAGCGAAAAGCGAAAAGTATTTCTCGCGGGTACGCGCTCGGCGATCGACAATTACGTTCGAACTTACTTTCCGAAGGCTAAGTACAACACGTCGCCGGTTGACCGCTGGCGGCTGCCGCCGGCACCGGTCGGATTTATTCTGCCCGCGCAGACCGGCGGATCGATGTTCGGCGGACGACGTGGTGGTGGCGGCGGAATGCGTGGTGGACGTGGCGGTGGACCGGCCGGACCCGGCGGCGCCGGACCTGGGGGCCCCGCTGGCGGTCCGGGTGGAGCGGAAATGCCGACCGGCACGGAGTGGCAACTGTTCGAAGTCACGCTCGTCCCACCTAAGGCACCGCCGGCAACGCTGACGGCGATTTTGATTCACTGAATCGCTCACGCACAAAAGCATCTATCAATCGAAGTTCCCCGGCGACATCAGCGGCATCGCCGCAGGCCGGCGATATCCGGGCTGCATGGTGATTGATTGCCCCAGCGCGGCGGCGTCAAGGAACCCCTGCATCGCGTCGAGCACCGCGAAGGCTTGCTGGCCGTCGGCGCGAAACGGCCCGCCCGTCCGAATCGCCATCGCCATGTCGGCCAAGCCGATGCCTCGGCCATATCCCTGCGTAAAGGCGGGCGCGACTTCCGACCAATCGGCGTCGGCCGTGCGTCGCACGTGCACCGAGCCGTCAAAATGGTTTGGATCGGGAACCCGCATTGTCCCCTCCGTTCCGAAAACCGTAATCGGTTGACTGCCTTCATAGCTTGGAAAACGAGTCGCGAAACTCGTGATGATCGTCCCGACCGCGCCCTCCGCGAATTCGATCAGGCCGCAGATGTGATCGGGTGTCGTTACGTGAATCGTCTGGCCGCAATTAGGTTGGGAAGTGATTGTTCGTTCTGGAATCGCAATAGATGCCGCGCCGCTGACGCGTGCAATTGGCCCGAAAAAGTTGAGCAGTGCCGTCAAATAATACGGGCCCATATCAAACATGGGCCCACCGCCCGGCTGATAATAGAAACCGGGGTTCGGGTGCCACGACTCATGGCCGCCGCCCATCATGAAAGCGGTGAACGCGATCGGCTTGCCGATTCTTCCATCGTCGATCACCTTCCGCGCGGTTTGAATACCCGCGCCCATGAATGTATCGGGGGCACAGCCGATGCGGACGCCCTTCCGGCCAGCCGCTTCAAGCACCGCGGCCCCTTCGTCGCGATTAATCCCCAGTGGTTTCTCGACATAAAGATGCTTGCCGGCATTGATGGCTCTTAAGCCGATTTGGGCATGCGCGTTTGGGATCGTCAGGTTCAGGACGACGTCCAGATCGTCGGCATCGATCAATTCATCGACCGAACACGCTCGCCGCACACCGAATCTCTCCGCAACCTCTTTCGCGCGGGCCTCATCCAGATCGGCGCACGCGGCAATCTCGACGATCGGAAAACTCCTGGCCATTCCCAGATACGCGCCGCTGATCGCACCGCACCCAATGACGCCGACTCGAACTGCTTTCAAGCTCAACCTCCCCGCGTCGTGGCCGGCAATGCCGTCGTCGGCGCGGTCGAAGACACGTTGTTTGGCACGGTGGTCGGCGCGCTCGCTGGGTTCGAAGCCGGCAGCATGGCCGGCTCGGTCGAGGATTGCGTCGCGCTCTTGATTGGCTGCGTCGTAGTAATAACGGGTTTGACATTCGGCCCGTCGTCGAAGGTCGGCACGAGATAGCTGTCCCCTTCCCAGGCCGGGCCGGTGTTGTTTGCCCAGTACCCTTTCTCAAATGCCGGCCGGTTCTCTGAGATCAGCGGTGTCTTCGCCAGCGCGGTGTAGATGTTGTCGCCCGGCCGATTGTCTTTCAGCGATCGGCCGACGCCGCAATACACGGTGCGCTCAAAGCTGACGGAACTGTCGGCATACAAAACGTTCTGCCCGGCCTTGCCGTGATTGCGGCTGTTCGCGCGCGAACGCTGAAGCACCGTCGCATCCCAGGCCGGCCCGATGATGCTGTCGTCGCTGCTCCCCGGAGCATTTGAATTGTCCGCCCCCACCCCGGGCGATTTATCAGCCATGATCGCGAAATCAGATTTGCGTGTATCGTCCATCCGGTAGCCGGGCGCGTTGCTGAATGGCGATGCATACGAGTAGCTCAGATTCCGCGCGTGGCGGAAATTGCCTCGTTGCGATGCCTTCACAAACCGGCCGTTCGGATCGGTCATCAGATCGGCCGAGTCACCGGCGCTCGGGCAGATGAAAACACTTGCGTCAACCAGATCCATCCGCACCAAAAGCCAGAGCGACGCCGATACATCGTTGGGCCGCACGTGCGAACCCGGCGCGAAAGGGTTTTCGTCGTCGGCACCGGTGAACGCGGTATAACCGTTCGGGTTATTCGCTTCGTCATAGATGACGCGCGGCAACATGTGACCGTTGGCGGCAGCGTAGGTGGAAAGTGCGTCACGCAGTTGCTTGAGGTTTAATGCACAACGCGCTCGATGGTCGTTCTCGCGCAGGCGAAGCCAGGCGGGTAAAAAGATGCTGATCAGAATCATCACGATTCCGATCAACACCATGAGTTCCACGAGCGTAAAAGCGCGGCGAGGGTGCATTCCAGTCCGATCACTCCTGGTGAACCGATGTCGAAAGAACTCCCGGTTGCTGACGTGCTTCGCACGGGGGGAACGCCCGTGACACAAGCGACGCACCCGTATCAAGTGCGTCCCGCCCGTGTGTGCTGAGCATCAATAAATTTCTCGTATATGTCCAAGCTCGAAATCACTTACGCCCATCGCTCGTTCGCCATCTGCATCATCCCAACTGCACCGGCTCCGCCGCTGACTGCTTGCGGCGAAGCTGGCCGCACGCGGCGTCGATGTCGCGGCCTCTCGATTTACGCACGTGCGCATTCACACCGGCGTTTCGCAGAATAGTCTGAAACGCCATCACATCTTCGGCGCTGGGCCGGCGATACGGCAGCGATTCGACTTCGTTGTATCGAATCAGATTGACATTCGCGCGCAGCGTGCGGCAGACGCCCACCAATTGTCGCGCATGCTCCGGCCGGTCGTTCACGCCGGACAGCAAAATGTATTCAAGAGTAATCTCGCGCCCGGTCTGATCGAAGTAATAGCGGGCCGCGTTCAGAATTTCATCAATTGAAAAATGTTCGGCCCAGGGAATGAGCTCACGGCGCAACGCCTCATTCGGCGCGTGCAGCGAGATCGCAAGATTGAGCGGCAATTCTTCCCGCGCCAACTCGCGCATCTTGGGCGGCACGCCAACGGTCGAAATCGTGATCTTCCGCGCGCCGATGTTGAACCCTTTTGGATCGTGCAGGATGCGGACGGCCTTCATCACATTCGCATAGTTCGCCAGCGGCTCGCCCATGCCCATGAACACGATGTGGGTAATGTGCGGTCGATCTGCAACGCGACCTACGGGCGACGCCGTGATATCGGCGGCGGACGACATCGCGAGGTTCAGACGCAACACCTGCTCGACGACCTGCCCGGCGGTAAGGTTTCCCCGGACGCCGTTCAAACCGCTCGCACAAAAACGGCAGCCGACCGGGCAGCCATTTTGCGAACTGACGCACGCGGTATTGCGCGGACCTTCCGGAATCACCACCGTCTCGGCTACCGCGCCGTCAGGCCATTGCAGCAATAATTTTCGCGTTCCATCGTCACTCACCTGGTCCGCGGAAATATTTGCAGTACCGATCGAGACGCGCTGCGAAAGCCGCTGTCGATCGAGCTTCGATAGATTCGTCATCGAATCCGGATCGATCACCAATCTGCCGAACACCCACTCGCGAAGTTGATTGCTGCGAAATGCCGGCCAGCCGAAGCTGCCCATCAGCGCATCGATCTCGTGTCCTTCCAGGCCAAGAAGATCGACGTGAGTGGCAATTTCTGGAGAGAACTGCATATGAAAGAATGATGGAGATGTCGCCAACGGAGGTGCGGTGGCTTCAGTTCTTTTTACGTTGACGGGTCGGACAATACCTGTTGAGGTGTGAGGGTGCAATGAATCATCTGACTTACAACCAAAACGATGCCAGCTCCGAGAAATCGGACGGCGGCGCGACGCCGAGCGTAGCGGGAGTTGCCGACGACGATGCCGACGCATCCAGGCGTTTGGCATCTCATGCCACCGTGTCGGATGAGCGCACCGATGAGCGGTTGCTTGAAGAGTATCGCGGCGGCGAAAAGGCCGCTTTTGCCACGCTCGTTTCACGGTACCAACGAGAGTTGTTTCACTTCCTTGTTCGATTCCTTGGCAACCGAGCGGCGGCTGAGGACGTATTCCAAGAATCATTCCTTCAAGTCCACCAGTCGGCGGAAACCTTTGACACGCAGCGGCGATTCCGGCCGTGGCTTTTCACGATTGCAGCCAACAAGGCGCGTGACCTCATCCGCAGCCAGGCCCGACGTCCAACCACGCCATTGCAGGCGTCGATCAGTGGAACTGATAACAACAGCGGCGAGTTTTTAGACTTGATGCAGGCAACGCAGGAAGTGCCCGAAGCACCGCTGCAACGGGCGGAGCTGCAGCAGCAGGTGCAAACCGCTGTGATGTCCATGCCAGCCCATCTGCGGGAAATACTCTTATTGAGCTACTTTCACCAGTTTCCGTATCGGCAGATCAGCGAGGTCCTTGATATTCCCCTGGGCACGGTGAAATCTCGATTGCACTCGGCGGTCGCGCATTTTGCCGATCGTTGGAAGACGATGAACCCTTCAATCGTCCGCTCGAAAGATGTGTCGTAAAACGAATTCTTTGATGTGGAACGCGTGCCGCGACTCGTTCGACGGCCGGATGTCTTTTGTGAACGCAGGGTCGGTGAATTCAATCCTCCGACTTGTCGCTATCGACCGACGCGGCTTGAGCGGCGTCGTCTTCGTCGTCCATCGCGATGCCGGAAATTTCAAATAGCCGCGCTTTCATCAGTCGACCGACTTTGAACTTAACCGTCCACTTCGCCGGCACGGCGACGGGTGCCAGCGTTTTCGGATTTTGTGCTTTTCGCGCCTTTCGCAGCTTTGTCTCAAACACGCCAAAATCGCGAAACTCTAACCGATTCCCCTTGCCGAGTTCTTGTACAACCTGATCGAGAAATTGCTGCACGACATCCTTGCATTGCGCCCGGCGAACGCCGGTGCTGGTTGCAATTCGATCAATGAGTTCTTTCTTTGTGATGGTCGCCATGTCGGTGACTTCCCGCGCGGATTCGCGCTGCGTGAGCTAACAGCTAATGCACGGTGGACGATGGATTTGCGTTCGGAATCATCCATTGCCCGGAGCCTATTTTCAAGCAGGAAATCGTGGCGTCAAATTTTACATGAATCCGCGTCTATCCGCGACCGTCGAGCAACGGTCATCGCAAGATGCGTTAGACGGCATGCGAGTAACGCAATGCCATATGCAACAGGACGCTGCGAACCTATCGATAGCTCGCCCCGCTTCGTTCGATAATCGCCCAGCGGTCGTACCGATCGTGCCCATTGCCGTACTGGTGATCATCGGTTCGGACGTAAAAAGAAGTGATGGTCTGCTCATCATATCCGACAAACGCCGACGCCTCACGCGGCTCTCGCGAGAGTTGAGGCAAATCCTGCCCATAGGTCACCGGCGGGCTGAACGCCAATGCCATCGCGGCCGGCGATGCCTCGCTCTCGGACACTTGCGCAATAAACGCTGACGGTGAATTTTCCTCGGCACGCGTTGAAATGTTGGAAGCGCAACCGATCGAAACCACGCTGATCACGACGGCGAGAAAAAGTGGCAATCGCATAAGTGAACCCGCTTTTAAAGTCGCTCCAACTTTGACACGGATATTTTACTTCGCGAGATGCAAATGCCGCATTGCCGAATTGAGCAAGGATTTCAGTGGTGATTCGATCTGACTTTAACGGATTTAGGGAGTGTGCGGCGCGCACTGAGGGCAGGCAGTGGCTGGCGAGCAGATGAACAGTCTCGATCCCATATCTTACTGCCGAGCGCCCGCTGCCCACTCCTTTCATATCTGGAAATCCAAAGCCACCTCGTCCTCCCCCTTTTTCTTCGATCGTCGCTCACGATATTTCAGCTTGGGCGGCTCAGCGCTCACCTGATTCATGGGCGGAACGGAGCTCGTGATAAAGACGTTGCCGCCAATGACGCTCCCTCTGCCGATGACGGTATCGCCTCCCAGAATCGTCGCGCCAGCATAAAGCGTGACGTCATTTTCGATCGTCGGATGCCGCTTGATGTTACGCAGGTACTGTCCGAACGCCGGCGCCAGCGCGCCGAGCGTCACGCCTTGATACACCTTGACGTTGTCGCCGATCTGCGTCGTCTCGCCGATGACGACGCCCGTGCCGTGATCGATGAAGAAGCTCCGCCCCAGCTGCGCGCCGGGATGGATATCAATGCCTGTCAAGCTGTGGGCATATTCTGTCATGATGCGTGGCAACAGTGGTATTTCCAGCTTGTAAAATTCATGGGCCAACCGCTGAACGGTGATGGCCAGAATTCCGGGATAGCTGAAGATCGTCTCGTCGGTGCTGCGCGCCGCGGGGTCTCCGTCAAAGGCCGCCTGCACGTCGGCGGCGAGCATTTCGCGCACCGCCGGCAAGCGAGCCCAGAACGTCGCCACGAGCTGGGCCGCATCGGCGTCGCACGAAACGCAGAGATCTTCTCCATTGCCGCCACTGTCGTTGCCGGGAATCTGATCGCGATAGCGCAGGCAGCATCGCACCTGCTCGTACAGCAAATCGGTGAGCGCCATCACATTTTCGCCGGCGCGGAACGCAAGATTTTCGGTCGTCAGTCCTTGCTTACCGAAATACCCGGGGAATATCAGTTCGCGAAGCCGCTTGATGATGTCGATGATCGACTCGCGGTTCGGCAGGAACACGCGATTCAAATGCTGCAGCCGCGGCTCGCTTAAAACGCTGGCGACAATCGCCTCTATGATCGCCAGAAGCTGGTGATTTAATTCGGATCGATTCATGCGGCCTTGCTGGAGCATTCCACACGACGTCAGCCGTGTATTTTTACGGGAAAAGCGATCACCAAGTAGCCCCGACAGGACTCGAACCTGCTACCTAGCGTTTAGGAAACGCTCGCTCTATCCAGATGAGCTACGGGGCCGTCGAGCTGACACTTTACCAACTTGGAGGACGAATGTGATGTCGACGAAAGCCGCGTCAACGCCGATCCGGCGCGGGTATCGAATCGAAAAGTTTCCTGGCGTGGATGATCAGGGTTTCTTTAACTGCCGAGATTGCCGGCGTGGCGTTGCCGAGGAGTTCGCGCACCGACGTGACCGGCCGGCCCTTCAGGCCGCACGGAACGATCAAGTCAAAGTCGGCCAAGTCCGTTTCGACGTTCAGCGCGATGCCATGCAGTGTCACGCCGCGCCGAATACGCACGCCAAGCGCACAGATTTTTGCAAGCTGTCGATCGCCCGGCCGGCGAACCCAAACGCCGATCGCGCAGTCGTCTTTTTGTGCCGCGATTCCAAATGCCTGGAGCGTATCGATTACAACGTGCTCGAGCGCCCGGACATATGCACCGACGCTCAGTCGATGGTCATTTAACTTCAGAATCGGGTAAGCAACGATCTGGCCCGGCCCATGATAGGTGACATCGCCGCCGCGGTCGGAGTCGATTAAATCGATGCCGCGAGTTTGAAGTTGAGATTGGGAAGCAAGAAGGTGTTTCCGCCCTTCGATCGCCGCGCGTCGGCCGAAGGTAATTATCGGCGGATGCTCGACCAAGAGCAGTTGTTCCTCACCGCCTGCAAGGACAGCGGCGTGGGCTTGCTCCTGGATTTGCCAGGCGGCGCGGTACTCAATTCGACCCAGATCGCAGACGAGCATCGCCGGATTGTAGTCAATTTTTTCCAGACCCGACCGGTGCGATGACCATCGCGCTGCGGGCCGGCACGTAGACCTGAACGCTTTGCTGCCGGCCGGCAAAGTCACCCTTCTGCCAAACAAACTGCTGGCCATCGGTCACGCGTCCGTGGCCGGCGAAGTTTTTATCATCGGTCGTCAACACCAGACGATAATCGGTCGCATCCGGCACGGGGATTCGCCAGTCGCTGTAGCTGTTCGTGGGATGAAAATTAAATACAAATACCAGCGGCCCGCGACGGTAGACCAACTGTTTGTCGTCTTCGTGCAAATAAAGTTGCTCGATGAACACGTCGGGCAAAAGGTTAAATCGCTCGTCGAGTTGATTCATCGCACTGTCGAATCGATTCATCCCGCCATATTTCAGAAATGGATTGTCAGCCAACGACCATTGTCGCCGCGCATGCTGATAGCTGTTGCCGTTCCCTTCGCGCGGAAAATCAATCCACTCCGGATGACCGAACTCGTTGCCCATGAAATTCAGATACCCCTCGCCCGCCAGGCTGAAGGTAATGAGTCGGATCATCTTATGCAGTGCGACGCCTCGATCGACGACCATCGACTGATGCATGTTGTCCATGCTCCAGTACATGTCGGCATCCATCATGCGGAACGCAAGCGTTTTATCGCCGACAAGCGCCTGGTCGTGCGACTCGGCATAGCCGATGTGCGGCTCCCCGTACCGACGATTTAACAGCGTGTAATAGAGTTCTCCAAGATTCCATCCTTCATCTTTGCGCTCCTTGAGCAGCTTGATCCAGTAATCCGGCACGCCCATCGCCAAGCGGTAATCGAAACCAAGTCCGCCTTCGTCGGTCGGCCGGGCGAGGCCGACCATGCCGCTCACGTCTTCGGCGATCGTGATCGCATCCGGCTGCAACTCGTGAATCATTTTGTTCGCGAGTTGCAGATAAGCGACGGCGTCATCATCAATGTTTGCGCCGAAGTAATCGTCGTAGCTGACGAAGTCGCGCGCCATGCCATGATCGCGGTACATCATGCTGGTCACGCCGTCGAAGCGGAATCCGTCGAAGCGAAACTCTTCCAGCCAGTAGCGGCAGTTGCTCAAAAGAAATCTCTGCACTTCAAACTTCGAGTAATCGAACAGTTTCGAGTCCCACAAATTGTGGTGGCCGCGAGCGCCGGCATGGAAGTATTGATGGTCGGTGCCGTCGAATTTGTTCAGCCCTTCCATCGTGTTTTTCACGGAATGCGAATGGACGACATCCAGCAAAACGCGCAGGCCAAAACTGTGGGCTGTATCGATTAGTTCTTTAAGCTCCTCGGGTGTGCCAAACCGCGAGCTGGGTGCAAAGAAATTACTCACGTGGTAGCCAAACGATCCGTAATACGGGTGCTCCTGGATGGCCATCAGTTGCACGGCGTTGTAGTCGAGCGTCGCGATACGCGGCAGCACATATTTTGTGAACTCGGCATAGGTTCCGACTTTGTGTTCCTCGGTCGCCATGCCGATGTGCGCCTCGTAAATGCGCAGTCCGCCATGGAGCGCGGGGCAAGGATGACTGAATTCAAATTTCTCGGCTGGGTTCCAATACTGTCCGACGAATTGCATGTCCGATTCCTGAATCGCGCGGCGTATGTAGGCGGGAATGCGGTCGACGCTTTCGCTCGATTCGCTAACCACCGTGACTTTCACGCGCGAACCGTGGGTTAGCGAATTCGCATAGTTGTCATCGGGCAGAAAGATCGACCAGACGCCGAATTGATCGCGGACAAGCGGGCAGTTGTATCGGTCCCAGCCATTGAAATCGCCAATGAGTCGAAGCTGCAAGGCGCCCGGCGCCCATTCGCGATACCAAACGCCCTGCTTGCCGAGAAATTCGCCGCGGTTGAAGCCGAAATATTTGTGACCCTCGCTGATCGGGCCAAGCAGCCCGCCGGTCTGGACGATGCGGTGAAGCGCCTGGCCGAAATGCCAGTAACGCTCGCGCAGCTTTGCCGCGTAGGGCACGAGCATCGGATCGATCTGAATAATCGCGGTTCCATCGGACGGAAGTGATTTTCGGACGGCTGGGTTGGCGGATGGCGCAGTCATGTATCAAGCGACTATAACCGTCAGGCCGAAACCTGCGAATGGGCGCAATAAACGCTGTAAAGTAAACCTGGTTTCTGCCAATAAGCTGCTCAATCCTTTAAACAAGCTGAACACCTGCGATTGAATTTGCCGATCGAAACAGAGAGCAGCTGCCATCCGCGATTTACGTATTTGAAATAATGCGGGTCTTCCGTCGTTTGACGGGCGGGCAGCCGATTAATCGTTCGACATGCAGTCCAAAACCGATGGCGACCTTTGAAGCGTTCACAATAAAAACGTTTCGCACCGACGACTTTCATTGCGTTCGATGGCGTCCATCCGGTAACATTTGAGGGCCGACACGTGACCTTATCCTTTCTCGCTCCGGGGACCGCAAATTTAGGTGAGGGCTACATGCACGAGGGTGTCATGGAATCCTACGGCAACACTGGCCAATCGCGTTCAATGCCGCCCATGCCGGAAATCGGGCGTCCGGAATCGTACTACGCGCACCGCGTACATGAGGCCAATCGGAACGGCGATCATCATGCACACGAATCCTTCAAGGTGGGGCAATATATTACGCTCGCGTTGGCGCAATCACTGACGTGGGAGCAGAAGACAAAATATTTCTCCCATGCGCTGAAACGGCACTGCCAGCCGCCGCCTTATCCCGATGACACCGTCTGGCTGTTCTATCAACAGCTGGCCGACCTTGTTCGCCAGCACTGCGGGCACGAGGCTTTGCGCCTAGCCAGCCAGGAAGATGACCTTTACGCCGCGCGTCTCAACATGGGTCAGATCCGCGAGACGATCGAGGACGACGCCGAAACATTCTTCGGCAAGCTGCTGGCCCACTGCGACGGCTGCCCGGATTGCTTCAACGAAAGCGACTGGGTGCAGCTAAAGCTGATTCGCGACCAGTGGATTTAAGGAAATTTGAGATTTTATGAATCTGCGAATTTGCGATTGTGAAGACAGCTTCAATCGCGAAATCGGACGTTCGTAGATCGGATCTTTTTCGTACGATGCGCGCTGAATGATTCGGAAGCTTGTCTTAGCCGTTATTCTTCTATCGCTCCCCGGCTGCACCTATTTCGATGTTCTGAATGCCGCCATTCCCGTTCGCGGCTCGACATTGACCTCGGACATTTCGTACGGGACATTCCCTCGCCGCAAGCTGGATGTCTATCGGCCGCACAAGGTTAGCGCGCCTGCGCCGGTTATCGTTTTCTTCTACGGCGGCTACTGGACGTCCGGCGATAAGCACGACTACCGCTTCGCTGCACAGGCCTTCACGTCGCGCGGGTTTGTCGTCGTCATTCCGAACTATCGTCTGATTCCAGCAGTGAAGTTCCCCGACTTCGTCGACGACGGCGCGCTCGCCGTCAAGTGGACACACGACCACATCGCCGACTTCGGCGGCGACGCAAATCGCATCTACCTCACCGGCCACAGCGCGGGCGGGCACATTGCATTATTGCTCGCGCTCGATGAGCACTACCTGCACGACGTCGGCCTCGATACGCATGTCATCAAGGCCGTCGCCCCGATCGCGGCCCCGACCGACTTCGTTCCGCCACCCGAACTGCGCTTTGCCTTTGGGCTGACGCTCGCTGCGATGGACGGTTCGCAGAATCCCGAGATCGAGCCGATCCATTTTGCGCGGAAAGACGCCCCGCCGACGCTTATCGTGCAAGGCCTGAAGGACACAACGGTGCGGCCGGAAAACGCCGTGAGTCTCCAAAAACATTTAGCTGACGCCGGCGCGGAAGTGGATTACATCGCTTACCCAACGTTGGACCACGTCGGCGCAATCCTGAGCGTATGGTGGCCGTTGAGTTGGCGGGCGACGATAGCCGATGAGATCGCGAGGTTCTTCAACGAGCATCGGTAGCGGATTGACGTTACGTCGTCGTTCGCCCGGCATCGTTTGCCCGGCGTCGGCAGATGCTTCACCGCGCCGGGTCGTAGAAGAACATGCGAGCGGCCGTGCCCATCATCGGATATGACATTTTAAGCCGATAGACGTCGAAATCGGCCAACGACCAGCCCACCTTCCCGCTGGCAAACCGCAGCATCTCACCGTACCTCGGCAGCTCCACGAGGCTGGCCGTATCGGCTGGGCCGAGGCAAGCAATCCGTTCGTCACCGGCAAATGACTGTGCTTGCCGGACCGCGTCCTGAGACATATCACCTTCCTGATATTGATAGACAGCCTGCTGGATCTCGGCGCCGGGAAACGACGCGCGGTGTAGTAAAAGATCCATCACGAGCAGCGCTACCGGCTTGCGAATGCAACTCACCGTGACGTGATTCAGCCAGCGGCCCCGGTCGGCCATCTCGGGGATGTCATTGATGGTGTAAGCGGTCGTGCAATCAATATTAGCACGCAGCCCCACATCATTGCCGGCGAGATTGTAAATCCTCCACCCCGACGGCAACGTGATGACCTTCACGTCCGGCAACGGTTGAGAGGAGAACTGCGGCAAAATAGGCAGGCCAAACCGCGCGGCGGCTTCAACGTCGACGGCCTGATGCATCAGCAAATTGTCTTTCGGATCGAACGTCGCCGCTGGATTCACGTGATATCCCATCAGCGTCACATGTGCATCCGCACGGAGCCGGCGAATCCCGCGCTGCGCAAAGACTGAGAGCGTGTCGGTTGTATCACCCTTGGCCGACCGGCGAATCATCATCGTCGCACATTGTAAATCGGTCTGCACGCCCCAGACATGACTCACGGCGCGGTACGCCGCGCGGCGACGCTCCAGCAGTACCTTCTCAGCTGTCGGCTCGGCAGTCGCCGCGACCACCATGGACTCGAATGCACGGCGGTCTTCCGCATGAGTCCGGACAAATCGGCGATAACGATCCGCCGCCGCCGCTACCCCGGCGATGGTCTCCTCACCGGCGCCGCAAGTTCGCGCGGCGGCGAGCAACCCCTTGAGCGCGCCCGGCGACGGTGCATTGCGAGCCTCGTCGGCCACGTCGCCCGCCTGCACAATTCGGAAAATCTGCCAACAGACGGTGTAAGCAACACCGAGCTGCCGCTGCAAACGGGTTGGTGTGTCTGGCGAACCCAGTTGCTCCAAGAGCCCCGCCAACGCATGACGAAGGCTCCGCATCTGATGGCCGAGCTCCGACACGAAATCGCTCGTCCCGTTGCCGGACGTGAGCGACTTGATCGGCATATCCGGTATCTCCGGCATCGGTGCGATCATAACTATTTCCTTAAAACGCTCTAATTCGCCTCGACGAAATTATTGTGCAATTTAATATACAATAATGTTGACAGTTTCGCAATGCAATGTTATTCCTATTTCCAACCAGCTTCGCGACGTGTTCTTCGGGAGAATTTAGATGCAACGCCCCAGCCGTATCGGTTTCACCTTGGTGGAGCTATTGGTTGTGATCGGGATCATCGCGGTCCTCATCGGTATTCTTCTACCTGCACTAAGCCGTGCTCGCGACTCGGCGCGGGCTGTCAACTGCATGTCCAATCTTCGCACGATTGGACAATGCTTCATGGTCTATTTAAATGACAGCCGGCAGATGGGGTACATTTCGTTCTATGTAGACCCGAATCCTCCAGTCGGGGGGCCTGCCTTCACCATCTATGATCGATATTGGTTCGCTGGCGTAAACGAAAGCGCTCCGGCGGTTTATTATGACGATGGTTATCTAACCCGCTATTTCAAGAACCCAGAGATCGTAAGCTGCCCGATGGTCGTCATCGATCAAAAGACGGCCGTCCTTTCCGCGTATGACGTGCCCAAAATCACCTATGCATATAATAAGAATACCGGATCGAATGTGATCACTAAGTTTGCCGACATCAAGCGGCCGACAGAGACGATGGCTCTGATGGACGCCGGGAAAATCAGCAGTGCCGGCGTGTTTTCAACGACGTATCTGAGCGACCCGCCCAGAAGGAACAATGTTGATGGCGGCGCGACCAAAATGCCCACGTTTGTCGGTCGCCACTCCGGTCGAGGCAACGTGCTTTGGTATGACGGGCATGTGAGCGCCGAGACGCCCTACATTACGTCGGTACCGGCCAACTATGACTCCTCTCTCGTTGGCGTGATCGGTAAGTATGTCACGGCGAAAGTTGGATACTTGACGCCCGTCACACCGCAGGACGGACCCGAAGCCAACCTCATGAACGCGCCGAATATTGATTACTACTATTATTTTGCAAAGAAACAAAAGCGGTAGGCGGGATCCCATACGCTGATTTTTGGAGATCGCTATGACACTTAAGAAGATATTTACCGCCTTTGCTGTCCTTAGCATCGCATTGATCGCGATGGAAGCGGCGGCCGAACCCTCTACAGGGCCCTCGGCGGAACCCTCGACAGAGCCTTCCACCAATCCAGCCGCGTCGGCTGCGGCGATCAAGCCCTGGCAGGCGGCGAAGGCGGCTGCTCAGGCCATCGTCCCTGACATCACCAAGCTTCGAAACGCGGCCTTTCGCGATGAAGTACGATCGAAGTACGCTGCCGCGGTTGCGCTCATGGAAGCTGAGCAGCGCAAGCTCGAATTTGACGCAAACGGTCAGCCAACTCGATGGAGTGCATATTTCGAGCTCTATCCTTACTTGACCGAGCATGCCGTTCTGCTGGCCGTTGAAGACCCGGCAATGACCGCGCGATTTGCCGAGCAAGCTCGTTCGGCCGACCCCGAGAAAGCCTACAATGCTCGCTTCACGCAATTTTCAGGTCGCCTCTATGCAGCATCTGATGACGCGGGCCAGGTCAAGGTCATCGAAGAGTTCGGCCGTTCGGTCGACGCGCTTCCGAAGGAAGTGCGCGAGAGCGATGCGGTCGGCGAGTCCATGCAAAGCTTAATGTCAATGGCGTCCGATGAGACATCGCCTCCCGTGCAGGCGGCAATCGCCGGTCTGATCCGCCAATCGGGGATCGAGCGAATGGCCAGCGCGTTTGAACGAATGGCGAGGCAAAATAGCGTACTCGCGTCTTATGTCGGAAAGCCGATTACGATCGCCGGTGTTACCGCCGAGGGACAGGCAGTTTCCACCGCCGATCTTAAGGGCAAAGTCATTCTCGTCGACTTCTGGGCCAGTTGGTGCGGCCCCTGCAAGGCCGAGCTGCCCCGGCTTAAATCGCTCTATACAAAATATCACGACGCGGGTCTGGAAGTCGTTGGCGTCTCCAGCGACCGCAAGAAGGATGCAATGCTCACTTACTTAGCTGCAAGTCCTCTTCCCTGGCCAAGCCTGTTTGATGAGAAGGCTGCCGCCGAGAACAAGATGAGTCCAATTGCCGAGCATTACGCAATCGCCGCGATTCCATGCCTGTTCCTGATCGACCGCGACGGCATTCTGCAGAGCGTGAAAGCTCGAAGAGATCTTGAAACGCTGGTCCCACAGTATCTCGGAGAATCAGCCGCCCGTTAACACTCAAAACCAACCCGCTTTGAAAACGGAATTTGACGTGAACGCTAACCGCGCATTCACTACTTAGGAGCAAATTATGTTTCCGAGAAAATGGTCTTTCTTATTGTCCGGCGTCGGCATCTTCTGCGGACTGGCCGACATCGCGGGTGCTGCTGTCTACACCGGTGTTGGGGGTCCGATTCAAGACGTCTCTTATGATGACGACGGCAATCAATTAACCGGCATCACCGTATTCAGTATTCCTGTGACCGATGCTGGCAATGTTACGAAGGTCAATTCCGTCACGCTTACAAATATTCACTTCGACTCTCTTAGCGATCTGGCGGTCACCCTCACTGCACCGTCTGGCGGTACACATGTCGTTTCGCTCTTCAACCCACCTGATCAGGATGTCGAGACGCTCGACGGCACCTACAAGTTAATTTTCGATCCGACCCAGCAGTCGTTTGATGACAAGTATCAGTCGGACATTTCCGACCCGACGATTTCACCTAATGGTTATCTCGACCATCGCATCACTATACCCGGCGGCACCTATGCTGCCAGTGAGGGGGGCGACGGTGTACAGCCTGGCCCGCACAGCACGGACGCCGCGTTCACTAGTCCACCCGTCTCTGCCTTGGGAAACTGGACTGTTACGTTTGACAATCAGAACATAGAGAACGATCCCAGCACGATCCAGTCGCTTTCGCTCGACTTGACGACAACGACGTCGCCCGCTCCCGAGCCGGCAGCCCTCGGCCTGCTCGCGTGTGGCGGTCTTCTGGGTGGTCGCCGACGGCGACGCGTTTGACTCAACCCGCTGCCTCATCCGCCAATCAACGGCGAATGAGTCGATCCGTTGAGTAGACGGCCCGGCAGGACCTCTTCAATGCATTGCATCTCGGCCCACCGATCACGGTCGGTGGGCCGTCATGTGAACATTGATTAAGGACAAGATAATGTTGTCGAAAAATGAATGCAGACTGTTTCTAACTCTGTCCACGCTGTTTGGAGCGGTCACCGCGGCGAATGCCGAGGTGTACACCGCGCCCGGCGGGCCGGTTTCAGACAAGGGAAACGCACCAGCCAGCGAGACAGCCTTTACTATACCGGTCACTGCGACCGGCAATGTGACGAAGATCAATTCCGTCACGCTGACGAACTTTACGTTCGCCTTCTCGGGGAACCTGACTCTCACGTTGACAGACCCGTCCGACAACGCCGAGACGCTCTGTTCGCCGCCCATTCGCGATCCGGAGAGCTTCAACGGCACGTATACTTTTATCTTCGACCCCAACCAACAGTCGATCGATGACAAGTATCAGGCCGACGGTGGCTCGAACCTTTCAACGTCTATAACCATCCCGAGCGGAACCTATGCCGCCTCAAGGGATGGTGGTGGACGCAATTCGGGACGTCACGCAACCGACGCGGCTTTCGTTGGAGCACCGGCCATCGGGGATTGGACGGTGAATTTCGAAAACTTCGGGTCGAATAATAACGGCAATATAGGGTCGATCTCGCTGGCCTTGACGACAACGACTTCGCCTACTCCCGAACCAGCTTCGTTCGGTCTCGTCGCGTGCAGCGGCTTGCTGCTGCATCGTCAACGCCGTCATTCGAGAGGATAGATCGCCGCAGGCGGGCCTGGATTCATCCGGGCTCGCCCGCGCTCGTCAAAGCATTAGCTTTTCCGCGAGAAACTCACGCACCTTGTCGAGGCCGATGCGCTGTTGCTGGGCGGTGTCGCGCTCTCGCACCGTCACCGTTCCATCCTCTTTTGTCTGCCCGTCGATTGTGATGCAAAACGGCGTGCCCACCTCGTCCATTCGCGCATATCGTTTTCCGATCGACTGCTTGGGGTCGAACTCGCACGTGAACTGCTTTCGCAAATCCAAATACAATTTCTCCGCCGTCTCCGGCATGCCCTCTTTGTTCACCAACGGGAAAATACCGGCCTTGATCGGTGCCATTTCCGGCGTGAACTTCATGTACAAACCGCTCGGTCGATTCTCGTCGATCGTGTAGGCTTCGCAAAGCAGGACAAGCGTCGCCCGCGTCAAGCCCGCCGCCGGCTCGATCACGTTGGGAATGTAGCGGCTCCTCGATTTCACTTCGTCGTCGCTTGCCCCCTGCTCCTTCAGCTTCAGTTGAAGTTCCTGGTCGAAGTAATCAAGCTTCTGCCCCGAATGGGTTTGATGTTGGGTCAGGTCGTAAGACCCGCGATGCGCGATCCCTTCCAGCTCGCCAAAGTCGGGTGCGGTAAACGGATATTTATATTCGATATCCACGGTCGCCTTCGAATAGTGCGACAGCTCGCTTTCTTCGTGATCGCGAAACTTCAGATTCGACGATGACACGCCGATGCTCTGCCACCACTTCATGCGCTCGTGCTTCCAGAAGTCGTACCATTTCAACGACTCATCCGGCGGGCAGAAGAATTCCATCTCCATCTGCTCAAACTCGCGCGATCGAAAAATGAAATTGCGGGGCGTGACTTCGTTCCGAAAGCTCTTGCCAACCTGGGCCACACCGAAAGGCACTTTTACACGCGTGGTGTCGAGCACGTTTTTATAGTTCAGGAAAATACCTTGGGCCGTTTCCGGCCGAAGATACGCCTTGTTTTCTTCATTGAGAATCGGGCCGGGATACGTGAACAACATCAGGTTGAAGTCGCGCGGCTCGGTAAGCGTGCCGGCCTTCGTCGAGTTCGGCCCCCATGTCGCGGCGATCTCGTCAGGACGCAATGAAGTGAAATTTCGAATCGAGTACGACGCGGGCGCGCCGAATCGCGAGGCGAGTTTCTTCATCCGCTTTTCGTAGGCGGGAATCGCTTCGTCCTTGCTCGTCCCAACGTCGACCAGCGCGAACTTCGTGGTTGATCCGTCCGCATTCGGCTTGGAAAAATCGCCTTCGAATACCCACAGATGATCGGCGCGAAAACGCTCCTGATTGTCACGGTCATCGACCATCGGGTCGGTAAACGTGTCGACGTGGCCCGACGCTTTCCAGGTTTTTGGATGCTGAATGATCGACGTATCAATGCCAACCATGTCGATTGGATGGCCATCCGGTCCGATGGGCGGCGTCAGCACCATTTGCCGCCACCACGAGTCGCGGATGTTATTTTTCAGAAGCACGCCCAGCGGTCCATAATCCCAGAAACCGCGGATGCCGCCATAAATCTCGCTGGCCGGATAAACAAATCCACGGCGTTTGCAAAGCGAGACGATCTGCTCCATCAGGGTCGGTTCGGCGATCGGCGTGGACATCGGATTCCCTCATGCAGTGCCAAACAAAAAAGTGTCGGAACGCTCGGCTGATGTGAACGGCGTTCAATCGCCTGTTCGCGCCATCATCCGGCCGTTCCGACACTTCTGGCAAGCGATCGGTCAAAAATATCGTAACGAAGCGAATCGGCCGGCTCAGGCTTTAACTGCCTTGCCTTTACCTTTGGCCTTGCCAACCTTCTGGGTCGGCGCTTTGACCACCCCGCCGGCGGCGACCATCGCGTTGAGCCGAAGTTGCATGCGGCTGCGACGACGGGCGGCCGTGTTCTTGTGGATCGTGCCCTTGGCTGCAACCTTATCCAGGCGAGCCACGGTCTTATTAAGCGCTTCCTTGGCCTTGCCCATGTCTCCGCCCGAAAGCGAAGTGTTGAACGCCTTGAGCTCGATCTTCACAAGGTCCTTGCGCGAACGATTTCGCGCGCGGCGCTTGGCGGTCTGACGGATGCGTTTCTTTGCGGACAATGAATGGGCCACGTCTCGTATCTCCGATATTGCATTACAAACCAAACCCTCGCCGGCTGCGAGGGGAAAGAAGCATAGTAAATCGGCGAAATTTGTCCAGCCGCAGAGAAACTCGCGCAGTTCGCGGTCAGGGCAAGCGCATTCTATTAACTCCTCTCCCCGTACTCGGGGAGAGGCAGGG
>CAXSBN010000047.1:14355-27963 GCA_964236135.1 uncultured Phycisphaerae bacterium | reverse complement strand
GAGGGGCGTTTTCGAGCGACAGAAGACCCCTCTCCCTGCCTCTCCCCGAGTACGGAGAGAGGAGTTAATAGAATGCGGTTGCCCTGGGGATACGGCGGACAGCTACTGGACCAAGCCCTTCGTGAGTCGCATAAACGCCGTCTCTAAGTTCACTTCTTCTTCCTTGAGCATCGTCAATCGAAATCCACCCTGGATCAGTCGCTGCGGCACGAAGCTGTAGTCGGTGACGCCATCCTTCAGCGAGACTTGTAGAAATCCGTTGCTCGGCACGACGCTCAAGACGTTTTCATCCTGGCTCAGCAGCGCGCCGGCCTGTTCTTGGTTGGCGGCGACGCTCACTTGTAACACCGTGCCGGTCTTAGCCTTGCGGACGATGTCGGCGACGGGGCCGGAGTAGATCAGCTCGCCGCGTTCGATGATGCCCACCGTGTTACATAAGTCTGCAAGCTCGGGGAGGATGTGTGAGCTGATCAAAATCGTCTTGCCCATGCGTCGCAGTTCCTTGAGCAACTCGCGCATTTCAATTCGGGCGCGTGGATCGAGGTTGCCGGCCGGCTCATCGAGCAACAGCAATTTCGGATCGTGCACCAGCACGCGCGCGATCGACAAGCGCTGCTTCATCCCGCGTGACAATCCGTCGACCGGAGCATCGCGCTTATAGGCCAAGTCCGTCAGCTCCAGCACGTCGTTCACAATCTTCGTTCGACTCGGGCCGTTGATGTTGTAAGCCGCGGCGAAGAAGTCGAGGTATTCCTGCACGACCATGTCTTCATACGCGCCGAAATAATCCGGCACATAGCCGATGAGCGGCCGGATCTGTCGCGACTGATAACCGACGACCAGGTCGCAGATGCGCGCTTCGCCCCACGTGGGCTGGAGCAGCGTCGCGAGGATTTTGATCGTCGTCGTCTTCCCCGCGCCGTTCGGGCCGATGAAGCCGAAACAGTCCCCTTCACCGATTTCGAGGTTAAGGTTCGACAGCGCAACCAGCGTGCCATAGCGCTTGGTGAGATTGACGGTCTTGATGACAGCAGCCATGTGATTCGGTTTCCATCTCTCATTCGGCCGGCTGGGTGGCAGGCGAATTGAAAATGCTGCAATCGAGCGGCAGCACGCATTGATAGAGCGTCATCCCCGTGCCTTCGAGCTTGTCACCCTCCACTTCCATCGGCATCGGTATCGGCGTTTTTTCAGGCAGATCAGAGCTGGCGATGACGACCAGCCCGCCCGCGCTCATCGCCGAGGAAATATCGTATCGTCTGGCCGATCGTCGGATCAATTCGAAGCGGCGGCGATCATATCCTCTTTCGTTTTTCGACGGCGGCAAACGATCGAAAAAGCTCAGGAGCGGCACGGCGCGGCTGTAATCGGTGAATTGCTCCTCGATAAACGACTGCGAAGTCATCTTGCGAAACCAGAAGGGCTGCCAATCGCGGTCGATCCGGCCGAGCACTTTATTTCCGCGGTCGGGTGAGCGGTCGGTATCGAGAAATAACATCTTCAACTGCTTGCCGTTCTCATCAACGTTGAACTCCTTGTTCAAATCGAGCGACATGCCCGGCTCCCAGGTCGGTAAATACAGCAGCCAGTCACCGTTGCGCGCTGTGTTGCCGGTGCCGTATTTGAAACCGATATAGACGTCGCGTAATCGTTGGCCCGTCGCGTTGGTAATTGAGCCTTCGATAAATTTGTTGTCGAGCAGCTTGGCCGAGCCGGTGATGCGCGTTTGCAGGTCGCCGCTCCAGTCGGCCTCGAGCTTTTTGAGTGTCGTGCGGAACGGCACGCCGATCGATGCCGCCCCCGTACTCGATGCGTCTCGCGGCGCGACCTCGTAGTCCGGCCCCGGATCGTCCGGCACCGAGCCGGAGGGCAAATCCGAAGGATGAATCCCAAACGCGGTGATCGATGCCACCGTATCCGCAGTCATGTCCTTCAGTTCAATCTGCTGCACGCCGTCGCGCGGAATGTATAAGCCGAACCGGCTGTGCACATGTGCCGGCCCGGTTTCGCCGACACGCACAAGGCTCACGTGCTTCATCGTCGCCGGACCACGCAACGTCGCTTTCACCAACACTACCGTCAGTGCCGTCGCCCCCAGCGCCGCGGCGGCGAAGATGAACCAGCTTGCGCCAGTCTGCTTTTTCATCACGAGAAACGCATACGCGCCCGGGCCGGCGACGATCCAATACGCGATGAAAAACACGATCGCGACCGTAATCAGCCAGAGGCTTTTCGTCCCCAGCTCCATTCCGTTCAGCAGCGCAGCGCCCACGTTGATCCCCGAGGCCGGCGCATACGGCGCCTTCTCGGCCTCAACGGTGTCCGGCGTCACGGTGAGCGTGTCGTTCTTCCAATCAAAAATGTGATCCCAGATCAGCGGCCAACCGTACAGATGCGCACGCAGCAAAAGTGGATCGCCAAGATCTTGCGCGACCCATGTCACCGAGCCCGAACCGTTTACCCGCCGCACGATCCAGGGCGTACGCTCTGCGCCGTTCGGTTTCCAATCGATCCAACTGTCGACCAGCGCGCCCTCTTTCGACGAGGCTCGCGCAAAGCTGAACGGGCCTCGCAAGCCGTCCCAGGAATCGTTTCGCTTAAGCTGATTTGCCTTCGGCGGTTTCATCGTTTCGCGCACGATCGCCTTCATCTCGCTGGCCGAGTCGCGGTTTTCCGTGCCTTCGATGGTGACCGGAAGTAGATCGCCGAACGACAACAATCGCTGCCATTCGGTGGGCGTGCTGATGATTAGTCGCCCGCCGCGACTGATGTAGTTTTCCAACGCGCGGAAACGTTCGTCACCACCGGATTTCAGCTCGTTTGGATCACCGCCGAGCCAGACGATGCCGTCGATTGCCTCGTAACCGATGACGCTTTCCGGCAGATCGCTGGGACGAACCGTTACGACGGCCACGTCTTCGAGCAGGCCGATCGAATGCTCGTAATCCTTCCAACTCATTGAGCTTCGCCCATCGGTGACGGCGAGAATCAGCTTCATGCCGCGACGTTCGCCGTTACCGGCTTTTGGGTCGACGCTCTGAATGGTGTGAGTGATCGGCAGCGAGTTAATGAATTTGCCCGACGTTGTGCAGAGCGACACCTGCAACAGATCCTGCAACTGCTGGATCGAGTTTCGCCCCGGATCGTTCGCATCGGGCAGGCCGTCGCCGGTCGGTTGCGGCTTGAAATACACGCTGAACCGTTGATCGCGGATGCGGCCGTCGGAGTTCGCGCCGGTCAGCGTGATGTTGCGCGTGAAGATCGGATGATCGCGATCAAGATCTTCCTGCTTCACCTGAATTTGATAATCGCCGCCCGGCGTGGAGGCATCTGGGATGAGATGCACAACAATCTGCGTCCAGCAGTCAGGCCGATAGACGTTTTGAAATCCGATCGTCTCGACCTCCCCGCGAATCTGCGCGCGGATCGGCGAGGAAGCGAAGGCGAGTAGTGCAAGCAGCCCCCATAGAAATGATCGACGCATCGGCTGGGAATGGTACGAATTGGATGACGGAATCGGAAGAGAAAGACGAATTTACGAAATCGAGATTTTGAGATTGAAGGAGGAAGCAAGTCATCGCCACGTCCTCGTTCTCCAAATCACAAAATCTTAACTTCGCAAATTCTCAAAATTCTTCCCTCACTTGTGTCCTTTCGGCCGCTTCTCACCAAGGTATTTCTCGGCGATCGCCGCCGACAAATCCACGCCACTGACGTTCGCCAGCGTGCAAAGCCAGGCGAAGACGTCGGCAAATTCTTCGCGCAAGTTCGCGGGGTCGTTGGCCGCGCTGAGCGCGGTCGCGAGTTCGCCGACTTCTTCGACCAGAAACGCGAAGGTTGGTGCCCAGCCTCGCGCTCTATCGACATCGCCGTAGCGCTCGGCGATGTGTTTTTGGAATTCGGCAATTGTCAGTCGGTCCACCTTGCTCCCTCTTACACCTCTCTCCTTACTCGGCGACAGGCTGGGAGAGGGGTCTTCTTTTGGTAAATCGAAACGCCCCTCTCCTAACCTCTCCCCGAGTACGCAGAGAGGAGTAAGAGGCGCTAGCTCTGCTGCCCACGCTGCTTCGGCGATCGCGTCGCCCCGTCCTGCGCCTGCGGCTGTAGTTCCGGCGAGTCGCTCAATATATTCGGCGATTCCACCACCTCGATGCTCTCTTCGTTCGGCGCGCTCGTCGCCGGATCGATCGGCGTCCCCTTGGGCGGCGGTGCCTTGAAGCGGATTTCTGGCAGCTTCGAAATCGCCAGGCGCAGCGCCTGCTCCCAGCGCGTTCGAATTTTCATGAAACCCGGATCGTCGTTCTCGAATCGCTTCTTTCGCGTGATCGTCAGCTCATCCACCGAATAAGCGATCAGATCGATCGGCGGGCCGACCGTCACGTTGCTCTTCATCGTCGAATCCATCGAGAGCAGCGCGTACTTCGCCGCCTCTTCGAGCGTGGTTTTGTCGTATCGAATGCCGCGATCGAGAATCGGGCGGCCGTACTTGGTTTCACCGATTTGCAAATAGCACGATTCGGTCGTCGCCTGCAGCGGGTTGCCCTGCGGATAAATCATGAACAGCGCCGGCGGCTCGCCCTTCACTTGCCCACCGAGAATGATGTGGACATTGAAGCTGTATTCATCGCTCTCCAGCGCCGGCTTGTCGAGGGCGGCGACTTTCCGCACCTGCTCGCCCACCACCCGGGCCGCGTCATACATCGACGTCGCGGTGGCTAGCCCTTTGCCGTTTTCAAAATCCCGTCGCACGAGCGTCATTACACTTTGCGTGCACGACAGGCTGCCGCTCGTGAGCAGCACAAACACGCGCTCGTCGGCCTGCACGAAGGTGTGCATTTTCTTGCAGACGTTGATCTGGTCGTACCCCGCGTTCGTTCGCGAGTCCGAAGCCATCACGAGGCCATATTTGGTCACGATGCCGAGGCAATATGTCATTGGATGAAACGTTCCTTCGTTCGCGAAGATACACGAAAGAGAATGCCGTCGAGAGACAAAATCACGAGAAGCGAAAATGCGCCTCGTCTTACCCCTCTCTCCGTGCCCGGAGAGAGGAGAACGAAAATTTGTCATCGCAAATTTTTCTCACGTTTTGCCGATGTTTTCGCGCGCCTCTCTCCTTCAGTCCCGACCCCGCGATTCCCGATAATTCAAGTGACATGAACCCGCTTCAACTGCGTATCGGCTGCGAGATGATCTTTGACGTTCCCCGGCCGACGCCGATGGTGCTGATGCTCAATGTGCATCCCGATCGCGCAGCCGACCTGATCACCAGCGATCGCATTCAGACCGATCCGCCCGCGGGAAACGTCCGAGAATATCTCGATGCGTTCGGCAATCGCTGCGTTCGATTGCACGCGCCGGCTGGCACAATCCGCGTCTGGACGGATGCCATTATCAACGACGACGGCCAAGTCGATGCACACGATCTGACAGCAAAGCAACACCCGGTCGAAGATCTTCCGAGCGACGCCCTGCAATATCTGCTGGGAAGCCGCTATTGCGAAGTTGATCGGCTGAGCGCGACTGCATGGGATCTGTTCGGCAAAATCCAGCCCGGTTGGGCCCGCGTGCAGGCGGTCTGCGACTGGGTGCATGAAAATGTCGAGTTTGGCTACAAATATGCCCGCGGTAACCGGACGGCGCAGGACACGTTCACCGAGCGCAAAGGCGTCTGCCGCGACTTCATGCACCTGGCCATCACGTTTTGCCGCGCGCTAAATATTCCCGCGCGATACGCAACGGGCTACCTGGGCGACATCGATTGCGCCCCTGACCCGACCCCAATGGATTACAGCGCGTATTTCGAGGCATACCTGAGCGGCCGCTGGTGGCCACTCGACCCGCGCCATAATGTCCCCCGCATCGGCCGAATCTGCGTGGCGCGCGGCCGCGATGCGGTCGACGTCGCGCTGAGCACGACGTACGGCGCGACGAAGCTAATGAAGTTCACGGTGATCACCGACGAAGTGAAAGCCATGCCGGCGGATCTTCGGAAAACGGGATAACCTCCTTCTTCACCGCTCTGAGTACGCGAAGAGAGGCAAGTTCTTCCTGCACGCCGTCACCGTTTAGCGGCGTCGCTTGCGACGCGATTCTTTGTGCAATTCACAACGTCTAGTTCGACGTAAAACGCGTCGCGAGCGACGCCACTGAACGACTCGCTCCCCAGAAACCAAGGCGTGACTAGAACGAGTTGAATTGTGAGTCGACTCAATTCTCTTTCGTCCCCGCGTACTTGGTCGCCACCGCCTCGCGTGTCGAGATGAGCACCCACCCGTCATCGGTCACCATGAACCACGGACATCGCACCGCATCTTCGACACCCGCGTCCGTGCCTGCCGCCTGCAGCGATAATCGCAACATCGAGCCGAGCGAGGCGCGGCGGTAGTGGCGCATAATGATCGTCGACTTCGGCGTGACGCCGATGACGGCCAAGTCATCCCACTTCACGTCCATCGGAAATTTCCCGACCGTTGCGACTTCGGCCAGCATGTCGCCGAACGTGCGGCGATAGGTGCCGCGCGCATAGCCGTTGTCCATCACCGTTGAGTTCAAAACGCGCATCGTCTTCCGCGCGGCAGCGGGCCGTGTAGATGGAGATTCCGTCGGCGCGGCACCGATTGCAAATAGACTGAGAATGACTGAAACCGCTGCCCGCATGGGTATCCGAGCTTTCTCTTCTTCATCGTCATCGTATGATTTCGATACCAACTAACCAACGGGCAGAGGAGGCCCGACGCGCTCATGGCTCAATCGTCCACCAAACGCACCGATTTGCTCGCCCCCACCGCCGAGCACCATTCTTCGTTCTGGCAGAACGCTCACAATTACTTCGATAAGGTCTACCAAACCATGGGCCTGGATCCGGTTTGGTTTCAATCGCTGTCCTCTCCGAAACGGGTGCTGATCGTTTCCTGCCCCGTGCGGATGGACAACGGTCACATTCAGGTATTCACCGGCTATCGCGCGCAGCATTCTAACGCACGCGGTCCATTCAAGGGCGGCATCCGCTACGACTCCTCAGTCAATCGCGATGAAGTCATGGCGCTGGCGATGTTACAGACGTGGAAAAATTCCCTCGTCGATCTTCCGTACGGCGGCGCGAAGGGCGGCGTCGTATGCGAGCCGAAGAAATTATCGATGGGCGAAAAGGAGCGACTTACCCGTCGTTACACCAGCGAAATCATGCCGATCATCGGCCCGAATCAGGACATTCCCGCGCCGGATGCCGGAACCGATTCGCAGGTGATGGCTTGGCTGCTCGACACGTACTCGATGATGGTCGGCCACCAGGAGCTGGGCGTTGTCACCGGTAAGCCGGTCAGCATCGGCGGCAGCGTCGGCCGCGAAGAGGCGACGGGTCGCGGCGTGATGTATACGCTGTCGAAATTTCTCGCGACGAAAAACAAATCGCTCGACGGCACGAGCGTCGCCATTCAGGGCTTCGGCAACGTCGGCTTCCACAGTGCCCGGCTGCTCGCCGAGCGCGGCGCGAAGATCGTCGCGATCTCCGACAAGTTCGGCGGCATCTCGAATAAGAACGGCATCGACATCGACAAGGCCGGCACATTTTACAAAGAGAAACAACAACTCACCGGCTTCACAGGCGGCGATAAGATCGACAACGAGGAGCTACTGGCCGTCGATTGCGACGTGTTGGTTCCAGCCGCGATGGAAAACACCGTCGATGAATCGAGCGCGCCGAAGATCAGGGCAAAGGTCGTCGTGGAAGCTGCCAACGGCCCGACCACGCCCGCAGCCGACGAAATTCTCCGCCAACGCGACATCATCCTCCTGCCCGATATTCTTGCCAACGCGGGCGGCGTGACGGTCAGCTATTTCGAATGGGTGCAAGGCTTACAGAATTTCTTCTGGAGCAAGGATGAAGTCGACCGCGAGTTGGAAAAAATTATGAACCGCGCCTTCGATGAAGTGCATGCCAAGGCTCAAAGCGCCAAGTGTGACTACCGAGTCGCCGCCTACACGATCGCGATCGGAAGGGTCGTCGAAGCGTGCCGGTTGAAGGGGCTGTTCCCGTGATTTTTGGGCAACAGATGATGCGCCTGGCCATTTAAACGAGGTCGGCGAGGAGTTGTTTGACTGCCGCAATCTTGTCCTTTAGATCCGCAAACGCGCCGACGCGATGGAGGTTTCGATGGCCACGCCACATTCTTGACAGCAGCTTCCCGCTCGCGATGGCTGCGGCGGGGTCCTCGAAGCGGCAGGCGTTGCTGGTATCGCCGTCGTAGACGCCCAGCACCGCGGCGGTTTCAAGCCAGATCACGGCATCGTACCGCGACAACTCGGCGTCAAGCGTGCTGCCCAGGTCGGTCCAATACGCCGCCGGTCCATCGGGCCAATAAGCGGCGCCGTCGACCGTTCCGCGGTCGAGCAGCAGCGTATGCATAGGATGATCGTTTGCGAACTGTTCCTCCTGCCGGCACTGTAATTTATAAATCGCTCGCTGCACTTCGCTTCGGCCGGGAAGATCAAGGCGATCCCAACGCGTTTGCAAAGCGAGGTAGACCTGGGTCGCCGCCTCCGGCACGAGTACGAACCGATCGGGCGCGGCCACGACCAGCGCCCGGGCGATCGAAGATTTTCCAGCGCCCGGGCCGCCGGTGAGAACAATGCGTTTCATGATGTAGTGAGCAGTGGGCGGTGAGCAGTTTAAATGATGTTGTGTTCACCGACTGCCGACTGCCGGATCTCAGATGACCGGCGGGCGGCCGAGTGATCTACGGATGATCGACATCTGCCCCGCGTGCATGGCAGCATGGATCGCCATGAAGTTCATCGCTCCGCCGATCGTATCGAACATTGGATGCGGCTGATCGAGCGGCAAGTGGAGCAACGCTGCGTCGGCTGACCGCACCGCGGCGGCGAGCTGTTCGAAGCTGGCGCGGCTGAGCGGGAGCAGTTGCGTGGTGTCGCCAAAGTCACTCGCCGCCGGCGCTGCGTCACCCCGGCCGAAACGCTGCTCGAAGTTGTCCGGAAGCGGCGGCAGGTTCGTCACGCCAAGCCGTTTCATCGCAGACCGATTTGACAAAGTCAGATGCCCCAAGAGCCAGGCGACGCAATTCGCCGCCGGGGCCGGTCGATGCAAATACTCTTGCGCGCTAAGATCCTCGGCAAATCGCGAGATTAGTTTTTCGGCGTTGGTGATGCTTTGTGCGATAGCGTCGTTGGCGGTGTTCATGCTCAGAGTATCCCGCCGACTTCATCTGAATCAACACGCGCTGCGCGTATGATTCGCCGCATCGATGCCGCACATTGTTGATTATACCGTCGTTCTCAAAACGCTCACCGACGATGGCTTACGCTGCCTGTATCACAACAGCGGGTCGTTCGGCTTTGCCGAGAACGACCGCGCTCAGATCGTCGGATGGATCGGGCCGGAGGATTCGTCGATTCGGCCGGCGGCGCGGGAGGCAATCACACATCGCATCGGCGCGCCGTACGGCGCGCGGCTCGCCGACATGCTGGTTCGCGCTCTGCAAAGCAGCCAGGCGCGCACCGTCTGGGTCATGCCTGGAAGTCACTGGTCATACGAGCTGGATTTTGGAAGCGCTGACTGGCTACCGGAGGCGCTGCAAAATGCCGGGATTAGCTCAGCCGATTTGGTCGCGCGCAACAACGGGGCCGCCGTCGAGTTTTCATCAGCCGAGTTCCCGGCGATGCAGCCGCTTGTGGCGAGCCTGATCGATCGACTATCGGGCAGCGACTTCAAATTGGTCGTGCCCCACCGGCACATCATCTGTACCGTTCACCATCACAAGCAGTTGTGGTGGCAAACAACGGATGCCGGCGTCGCCGAGCAGCTTCGTGCTCTTTAAACTGACTTACTTAAGCCAATCTTTATATACTTCGCGGACGGTCTGCATGTGCGGCAGCGCACAGGCACGAACGTATCCCTGGTTCGGATTCTTGGCGACGAAATCCTGATGGTAATCCTCAGCCGGATAAAAATTGTCGGGTTTTAAGGGTTCGAGCGTCGTGACGATCGGACTGGCAAAGACCTTCGCATCGTTCAACTGCTGAATATATGCCTCGGCGACCTTCTTCTGGTCGTCGTTCTCATAAAAAATCGCCGACCGATATTGGTGGCCGGAATCATTCCCCTGCCGATCCTTGGTGGTCGGATCGTGCGCGACGAAGAAAATTTGCAGAATCTGACCGTAGGTGATCACGCTGGGGTCGTATTTGATGCGGATCGCCTCGGCATGAAGCGTATCGCCCTGGCAGACGCGATCGTAATTCGCTTTGTCTTTTGTGTCGCCGGCATAGCCGCTCATCACCCCGGTCACGCCCTTAAACTGCGCGAACGCTCCTTCCGTACACCAGAAGCATCCCCCCGCCAACACCACTTCCCGCATCTCGCCGGTGTTGGCGGCCGGGAGATCGATGTTCGGCTTCGGTAACGCCTTCGCTTCGTGGTCGGCAGTCATGCCGCCCTTACTTTTCGAGGATAGTCCAAACATGATTGCCGCTCCGAGAATGACAATGGCCGCGATCGCTATACGCATGAATCCTCCGTCAATGAATTCAGTATAGGTACGGAACGGCCGTCGTGGCGGATTTATTCCACATCGCCCTGCAAAGTCGAGAACAAAGATCAGGATCGAAGACTGCCCGATGGCATCGCTTGCGGCTGCATTCGCCGCACCGGCGGGCGAGCGGCAAATCCGCGTTATCAATCGACCGTCCTACGTGAACGCTTCATCCTCCACAAACGCACGATGGAGCACGAGCCACTGATCGGGATGTGCCTCGATGAACTGCGCGATCGCGTTGCCCAGCGTTCGCAGCGCGTGGTCGAAATGGCCCGCGACGAAAATGGCGGGCAGAAGGTGAATGGAACATCGTCCGCCGGCAGAGCGGGTCACGAAGACGGGAATGACGGGCGCGGCGGTGAGCTCGGCGAGTCGGAGCGGGCCAAGCGGCAACCGCAGGTGGCCGCCAAGAAACGGGAGAACCGCCGCCCGCTGCCCCGGCAGCGCGCGATCGCCCTGCATAACGACGACTTCATCGGCCATCAGCGCGTCGCGCAGCTTCATCATGCTCACCAGTCCGTCGTCGATCGGGGCCTCATCAATGTCGAGCAATTGATGGATGCGCGCGCGAATCGATTCAAACTGCGCAAACGAATCGCGCTTGAAGACGACATGCACGCTCGGCTCATGACGGCGAAGCGCGGCTAATCCGATCTCGAAGCTGCCCATGTGCGCGGTCACCAGCACGGCTCCGGTTTCGGCGCGACGAGTCGCCTCATATTCCGGCAATCCGTAAACCGCTTCGATACGGTCCAGCAATCGCTGCACGCTCGACTGTCGCGCGTGGCCGGCGATGTCCACGACGGTGCCATAAAAGTTGGCGAGGACTCGACGCGCAAATTGCCGCTGCCGCGATTTCGAGAGCGGTGAAGCGAAGATTCTCGCGGCATTGGCGGCGGTGTTCGGCAACACCGTCGGAGACAGTCGCACCGCAATCCGAACGGCGAGCGGCCCGATCATGCGCGGCAACCACGGCACGCGGGCCGATAGAAAAAAGAACACGCGCAACGCGCCCGCCGAGAGTCGACCTATCGAATGCGCGGACGATCGCGCCGGCACGTCCGGAACCGGCGGCGCGTCGATCGTCGTCATCGCCCCGCCCCTTCCAGCGGCCGGGTCACTTTTACATCCGTCGGCAGATTAAGCTTGAATTGATCGTCGGACAGGTTGGGATTGATCTTCAGATTCGAAAAACGCATCACGGTGGTCTCGCCGTCCGGGTCGACCATCTCGAACGCGACCGCCAGCCCCTGTGCTTCATCAAGCAACACGCGCACGTGATCGACATATTGCGCCAGCGTCGTGTCCGTCGGCGTCATGCGGATCGCCAGCAAGCCCCCCTTCGGTGCCAGCTCGCCGTCCAGGCCGGCACCGTCGTCCGGTTGGACAGAAAAACTCTTTCGAATCGCTTCCAGCCGAGGCAGCGGCGACGCCGCCATCATGCCGAGGTTGCCGCGGATCGGATATTCCTCGACCGCTCTCTGCTTCACGTAATAAATCCGCAGGGTCTGCGGATCGATGCTCATATATTGCTCGTCCGGCTGAATCGTTTGCCAGAGCGTGGCACCCTCTTTTGCACGCACGGTTCCCCGGCTTATAAGCGGCTTACGCAGCAGCGGTGAATGTTTCTCCTGCACAAAGTCGGCGGTGAGATCATGAATCGTCGCCGAGTGCTGATCGATGGCCGCGAGCTTTTGCTCGAACGCGGAAGGTTGCGACGTGGGTTGCGACGTGGATTGCGACATGGGTTGCGACGTGGGCGCAAGAATCGCCACCATCGCCAGAAAAGTTGTAAATATGAGGTGCATATTCAGCTTTTATCCCCTCACTTCGTACGCCGGGCGAGGGTCAGGGAGAGGGGTTCGCGTCTTAGAGTTCCAACGTGATCGTCAGACTCCCCCGCGCCACCGGTTGTCCGCCGACGCTGGCGATGACGTTGCACTGCCGGAGCGCGCCCATCGTTCGTGATACGGTCGCCTGCAGTTCGATCCCTGCCGGCGGCATGACTGGCTTTTCGAATTTCACATCGACCTGCGCGATACCGCCGACACTTCGCGCGGCACCGCTGGATTCACTCGCGGCGGCAATGCCGGAAAGCTGGGCCAGTGCTTCGATGATGAACACGCCCGGCACAATCGGGCGGCCGGGGAAGTGCGCGGCAAAGAACGGCTCGCTGCCGTCGATCATCCAGACGCCGCTGGCATGCTCGCCGGGCTTCACGCCGTAGACGCGGGAAATCATGCGAAATCCGTCCCCGTGCGGCAGCATCGACAGCCAATCCCGCTCTAACGATCCGACCGCTGCCGTTTGGACGTTCGCATTAGCCTTCGAATTTTCGGCGACGAATCTGGTGAGGGTCGATACATCCTGAAATGCCCATCGCCCGACAATCTCGTTGGGAATCTTGAATTTAAAATGTTTTTCGATGCTGGAGATGACGAGCAGAATATCCAGCGAATCAAGATCAAGCTCGCCGCCGACCAGCGGCATATTGTCCGCGATGACGGCGGCGGGCCCAAGCTTCAAATCGCGGCGAAGGATCGATTTCACCTCGTCCAACAGCGCGGCATCGACAACAACCGACATCAGTTCATTCTCCCAACGGTCGTGCAGGAATGGTAATCGAAGTGGAAAGGAATGTTGAGGGTCGAATGTTGAATGTGGATTGTTGAACAGGAAAATTCGTCTATCCGATCAACGCTCAGCATTCCACGTCGAGAATCCGATCGACAATCGACAATCGACAATCGACATTCCACAATCTTGTGCGCATGGGCGCGCGGACTTACGCGACATTTCGGGAGTTCGGGCGATTCGTCACGCGGCAGTGCATTCGCGAATTTGTGCTTCACGCCGACAGGGCCGACCGCACAGGCGGGTATCTGCTGGCATGCACGCACGTGAGCCACGTCGAGCCGATGTTGTTGAGCGCGATGTTTCGACGGCCCATCACCTGGATGGCACGGCGGGAGTTTTTTCGCGTGCCGGGGCTCGCGTTCTTGTTTCGCCACACCGGTGTGTTTGAAGTGAATCGTCAAGGTGTGCCCGTGAGCGC
>CAXSBN010000047.1:0-14345 GCA_964236135.1 uncultured Phycisphaerae bacterium | reverse complement strand
GACGGCGATTCATCGCGTCAGCCGCGGCGACATCGTCGGCATTTTCCCCGAAGGCGGCTGCCGACGCGGCAAGGAACTCGCAATCCGCGGCGGACGCATCAAGCAAGGCGTGGCCACTATCGCGTTGCGTGGCGGCGTTCCGATTCTACCGGTCGTCGTGCTCGGCACGAACCATCTAAACGCGCTCGAGCCGTGGCTGCCGGGACGATACGGAAAAGTGTGGGTCGCGTACGGCGAAGCGATCGGGCCGCCTGATCGCGCGAACGAACTGTCGAGACGAGAGCGACGGACAGCTCGTATTCAGCTCGCGCATCGTCTGGAACACGCGTACGTTTCGCTCTATCGCGAGCTCCTGCGCGAAGCGCAATTGGATGAGCGAATGACCCCATGAGCGAGCGTGGCCAGGGCAACCGCATTCTATTAACTCCTCTCTCCGTACTCGGGGAGAGGCAGGGAGAGGGGTCTTCTGTCGCTCGAAAACGCCCCTCCCCCGACCTCTCCCCAAGTACGGGGAGAGGAGAAAAAACGAAATCATCCAGAATGCGGTCGCCCTGCGAGCGTGGCTGCCTTGGCCGATCATTGCCGGGACGCTGGACTAGGCGACATATGATGCCATTGAGCAGCCACGGCGGCCTCGCTGCGGACGGCCACTCTAAAACTATGCCACGGCAGTCAGCTTCCGTAGTGGGTCATTGATGGCAGCGCCGCCAGGAAATTCGACACTGCGACGGCCGCGACGGCCGGCTGGGCCTGCAATACAAAGTGCGGAGCGGGTATCTCCTCGACCTTTGCGAAGGAAGATCGCGCCGCGACCTCGTCGCCGTTCCGTCGACTCACGACTCGATCACGTGTCCCGCGAATATACAACACCGGCACACGACAGGCCTCGAGTTCGTGCCGGACATCCACATTCATCACCGCTCGCACTCGGTGGGCCAGCACGTGCGGTGAAACCGCGTCGATCGCTTTGCACGACAGGCGGCGTAGCGCAGGCGTCGCGTATTTGCCCAGCAGTGCCCACGATCGGGCAAACTCGGGTGCGGCTCGGAAACAGAAACCGCGCACGAGATGCCGGAACACCGCCGAGCCTGCCGGCAACGGGTTACGAACGAAGCTTGCGCATAGAATCACGCCGCGCAACCCGGCCGGCGAACGCGCTGCCGCCATCAACGCGAGCGGGCCCGACAAGGACTCCCCAACCAGCACAAAGGGGACCGACGTCGGAAGCGCAGCGAGCACGCGGGGAAGAAGTTCCTCGTAGCCGAGTAGCTCGTCGGTCGGGTAGGCAACGACGAGTGAACGCAGGTCTGGCGGCAAATGGGCGAGCAAAGGACCGAAGAGCGTTCCGGTTCCGTCGAGGCCGGGAAGAAGTACCAAGGCAACTTCAGTCATCTTCAGCCGTCCAACCGTCGGCCCCGACCGGCCATGTCAAAGTCTTGGGAGCTTGTATTTGCACTGGGCGGGATCATATCCGCCGGACAACTCGCTTCCGCATAACGCAAATCCGTTCAGTGACCGGTGCTGGCCGGTGGGACTATGGGCCCGAGCGATCACGACTCCCCGCCGGCGTTGCAGCGAGAATTTATCTCGCGTCAGTGCCGAGGAATAATTGCCAGAACGGCACAAATTAATTGTTGAGCTTATCGCCAGCCAAAACAAACGTCGGCCGTCCGCAAGGTCTGCGATTGTTTCAGCGTAACTGCCATCGCGACGAGATTCTCCAGCTCTAAAAAAGTTACCGCTGCTCAATGCCAGCGGCCGGTTTCAAGTCCTGACCGAACGAGTTCAGTAATGCGTTCGGCGAGGCTGGGGATGGCGGTGAGGTCTTGCTGCCAGAGGTTTGTATCGGCCAGGATGTTATTGACGAGGCCATTGATCGGTTGCCCGGCGTCGAATTTTGCCCACTCGCTCGCAAAGACGGCGATGGTTTTGGGGTCGTCGTTTAACTCGTAAGATTGCCCGCCACGCTTTCCGCTTTCATCATTTCCGACCCGGTAAAAAACGATCAGCGCTGCCAGGGCACGACAAATGCAGTCGGGCAGTTTCGCGTTTGCCGTGGCGAACTTGAGAAGCGACGGAAGCAATCGCACGCGGAATTTGCTGATTGAATTTAACGAAATCGCCAGCAGCTCGTGCCGATTGAATGGATTGCGAAATCGATCGAGCACGGATGCGGCGTAGGCGCGAAGATCGGCTGGGTCACCATCCAGCGTTGGCAGAATCTCATCGTGGATCAATCGTCGAATGAACAGACCAATATCGGGATCGTTCATGGCCTCAAGCACGGTGTCATGGCCGGCGAGAAAAGCGATCGGCATCATCGCGGTGTGCGCGCCGTTCAGCACTCGCACTTTACGCTCGCGATACGGGGTCAGATCGTTTGTCCAAACCACGTTGAGGCCGGCCTGTCGAAGTGGAAGCTCCTCTTCGAGATCGGCAGGTCCTTCAACGGCAAAGAGATGGTACGGCTCGCCGGCAAGGAGCATTCCGTCGTGATAACCCAACTGCCGGTCGATCTCGGCAGCGTCGGCGGCAGGGTAGCCGGTGACGATTCGGTCGACCAACGTGTTGCAGAAAAAGTTATGCCGTTCAATCCACTCGGCAAAGGGCGAAGGGAATTCCCAACTGCCGATGGTTTGAAGAATACAAGCCTTGAGCAGCTCGCCGTTTTTTTCCAATAGCTCGCACGGCAGCAGGATCAACCCTTTGTCGGGATCGCCCTGAAAATGCCGCCAGCGTTCGTGCAGCAGCAGAGTGAGCTTCGCTGGGAAAGAAGGCGGCGGTTGGCCGCCCGGACGATCATCGGGATCGAGCGCAAGGCCCGCTTCGGTTGTGTTGGAAAACATGAAGCGAAGCGACGGCTCGCGCGCGAGCGCCATCAATTTCTCGAATTCGGTGTAAGGATTAATCGTCTGGCGCACGCTGCCGACGCAGCGCCGCCGCACCACATCGCGGCCATCTTCCGAGCCGCGAAGCACGACGGTGAACAGGCCGTCCTGCGCGGCAAGCCGGCCGACGATTCCCCCCGCGCGCGGCTGCACCACCGCGATGCTGCCGTTGAAAAACTCCTGCCGATTGGCGCTGTCGATCATCCAATCGATAAACCCGCGAACGAAAACGCCCTCGCCAAATTGCACGGCCCTGATCGGCAAATCGGACGGATAGTCCGGGACTTCGAGGTCGGCGGGAACGCTGCTTTTGATTTCATTCAGCAACCGCCGATTCAGCGGCGGCAGATTAAGACGATTGATTGCGATCGGGCTTGCCATGGTGGATTTTTAGAGCGTCACGCCATCTTTCCAGATGGCGATTTCGCGCTGGTCATTGAGTTCGTTTTTAGCCGGTCGTCCGGAACAGGTGTTGAGCAGCAGCGTAAAAAGATCGTTCGCAAGCTCGTCGATGTCGCGGCCGTTCGTGATCATGTCGCCGGCGTTGAAGTCGATCCAGTTTGGCTTTCGGCCCGCCAGATCGGAATTCGACGAGATTTTCAGCGTAGGGACGGGGAAGCCCATCGGCGTGCCGCGGCCGGTGGTGAAGAGCAGCGTATGAGCGCCGGCGACGGTCATCGCGGTGGAAGAGATGCCATCGTTGCCCGGCGCGTTGACCAGCGCCACGCCGCCGAGCTTCGACGACGCGGGCCATCCATAGGCGAGGACAGATTTCACAGGCGCGCGGCCGGCTTTCTGCACGCATCCCAGCGACTTCTCCGCCAGCGTCGAAATGCCGCCTTCCTTATTGCCCGGCGACGGATTTTCATCGATCGGCTGATCGTATTTGCGAAAGTACGCTCGAAAGTCGTTGACCAGATTAACCGTTTGCTGAAACACCGCGGCGTTGCTCGTGCGGTCGAGCAGGAACTGCTCCGCGCCAAACATTTCCGGCACCTCGCTCAGCAGGACGGTCGCGCCGTTCGCAGCGAGCTTGTCGGACATACGGCCGACCAGGGGATTCGCGGTGATGCCGGAAAATCCGTCCGAGCCGCCGCACTTCATTCCGATGATCAGCTCGGCAGCGGAGATCTCCTCGCGTTTACGGGCGCTGATTCTTTCCGCGAGCTCCCTGACATGCTGCACGCCTTGCTCGACTTCATCCGACACGTCCTGGGCATTGAAATAGCGAATGAATTCGCGATCGCCGGAACCTATTTTTTCGAGAAACAGCTTGATCTGGTTGTTCTCGCACCCCAGGCCAATGATGAGCACGGCGGCGGCGTTGGGATGATTCACCAGGCCGGCGAGGACGAGCTGCGTGTGATAGAGATCATCGCCGAGTTGGGAGCAGCCGAATTGATGCGGGAAGGCGTAAACCCCGTCGACGCCTTGCCCGGCCAGCTCGCGATGCGCGATCGCGGCGATGCGCTGGGCGGCCTGGTTTACGCAGCCGACCGTGTTGACGATCCAGATTTCATTGCGCGTCGCGGCGCGACCGTCGGGCCGGCGGTAGCCGCGAAAAGTGGCGGCAGTCGTTGCCTGCGATGCATCGGCCTGAACGCGCTCGTCGAACGCCGGCGATTTCAGATCGTCGGCCAGAAGGGAGCGGATATTGTGCGTATGAACATGACGTCCCGCCGCGAGGTCGCCGACGGCGGTCCCGATCGGGCAGCCGAATTTGAGAACGTTTTCCCCGCCGCCGATCGTTCGTCTCGCCACCTTGTGGCCGGCGGGAATGTCATCGAGCGCGATGACGCCGGGCGCCAGCAACTCGCCCGCCTTGAACGCCCGCAGGGCGATCATCACATTGTCGGACGGATCGATGATGAGCGTGTCGTTCATGTCAAAGCGATTCTAACCAGTCCAGACCCGATTCGACGGCGGCCGGTGGAGGAGGCCGATATGCGTGCGTCACGATCGAGACAAGAACTCCTGGAAATTTGCGCTTGCGAATCGCTTCACTTCCTTTTCAACGTCCGCTTCCGTGACGGCCCAACCGGTGTTGGCGATGTCGGTGAATTTCTCCGCGAGCACCTTGCCGATGATTGCGCGGCTGTGGTCCCACTTGTAAAGCAACTGGTCGAGAATCCGCGCATCCGAGTGCTGCGGAATGAAGCTGGTGCCAAGTAGTTCCATTCGCATCCGTTCGATCTCATCGATCAAGCTCGGGTTGTTCAAAAACCACCAGCAGCCGAACACCATCAGATTGCCGAATTTGCGAGCTGCCACGCAAAGCTCATGTTGATTTTCGCGGGCGAGCATCGTGACAAGGAACTTGTTTTTCGGAAAGGCATGACACAGGTTTGCGACCGACGCGACGTCGGATAACCCGACCATGTCGCCACCATCTTTAAGGCCCGGATTTACTTGCAGCTTCGAGCCGATCATCATCGCAAACGGCAACCCGCGCTCGGCACAGACCGGAAGTACAACCTTCTCCAACATCGTTTGCCCGGCCTGGGCAACGGCATTGCCCACAGTCGCGGGATAACGAAAGTCGGGCGGGAGACTGACGGCCAGGTAAATCGCTTTTTGCCGGTCAATCCAATCGCACAGAAATCGTTTCGCCTCGTCGATCGTGCCGGCATCGATCGTGTGGCCATTGATCGTGTGGCCATCGACCGGAGCTTGCACGGCATAGCCCCAGCCCGCAAGTTTTTTGGCGGCCGTGGGAAAATCTCGCAGGATCGGATCGATCCTCAGCACAGCCTTGAATCTGCGATCGCTTCCGACGGTTGGATTTTTCATCCAGCGCGCCCGCTCATTGTCGTCGAAGACGGGGTTGGTCATGGTGATGGACGAGACGTTCGAAATCTGCATGACGCGGTCAATGTAATCATCCGGCGATTGCTCATCGAAAAAGACGCGGATCGAGTTCAGATCGCGCGGGCCGGTGTCGAGCCCGAGGTTGTGGAGCGTCGTCAACACGCCCCGGCAGGCCTCACTGATCGGAGCGCGCTCGACGAACAGGTGCTTCCAGATGTGATCGGCCTGAGCCGTCTTGCTCATGGCCCAGAACTGCTCGTACGGCAGCACGGTGGCGGGGACCACGCGATAAACTTCGGCGATCAGATAGTGATAGGTCAACAGTTCGTCGATGCCCCAGAGCATCAATCCCATCGGATCGTCCGCACGCCGGCCACACGGCGTGCCGAACGCCGGCGGGTATAGGTGCGTGTGGATATCGACGATCGGCTCCCGCGCCATCGTCTGCTGAACAAACGGCGCGATGTCTGACGGTTCAAGCCTGCGCATGACATAACTTATACATTCGTGCCGGCGGCGGGAACACGGCACGCGACACGCGCGTCAAAAGATCACGATCGGGCGGTAGATCGCACTGCCGGCCATTGGGGGCGCGGCACTTCGCCTCCCTCGCCGGCGCGTTCGAGCGGCTCTTTCCGCAGGCCGAGCTTCATCGCAAGGCGCGCCGCATCGAACGGCGAATGAACTTTCGCATCGTTGTCGAAATAGACATACACGTCGCGCGTCGCTCGTTTCGGTGCCGCGTCCGCGACGCGCCGATCATCGAGCACTTCGCCCCCGGTCGACCACGTCTGAATCTTCTTCGCCCAGCCGTCAAGACCCGCTTCGGTGTAGCCGCTCGCGTACAGCTCATCGGCCCCGTGCAGGCGCAAGTAGACGAAGTCGGCCGTCACGTCGTGCAACATCGGCCATTTGCCGGCGGTGTCGGCAACGACCAGCGCGACGTGATGCTTGCGCAGCAAACCGATGAATTCATCGCACGCGAAACTCTCGTGGCGAATCTCCATCGCGTGCCGGATCGGGCGATCCAAGTCGATGTCCGACCAGGTGCGATCTTTCATGCGGGCATCGGTCTTCGAAATCAGCTCGGCCGCGGCTTGGGTCGTTCGCGGCAGCTCGGCGAGAAACGTTTCGATGACGTCGGGATTGAATGTCATCATCGGCGGCAACTGCCACAAGACCGGCCCGAGTTTCTCGTTCAACCGCAACACGCCGGACAGGAAAAAGTTTGCGACCGGCGCTTCGACCTCACGCAGCTTTTTCATATGCGTGATGAATCGCGGCGCTTTCAACGAAAATAAGAAATCGTCGGGCGTCTGCTCGTGCCACTTCGCGAAACTGCTCGGCCGCTGAAGCGAGTAGAACGTGCCGTTGATCTCAATCGACGACAGCACCGAACTGGCATAGGGCAGCTCATTCTTTTGCGGAAGTTTCTTGGGATAAAACGTCCCTCGCCACGGCTTGTACGTCCAACCGCTGATTCCAATGCGAAGCTTCCCTTGACGGCCGGCCATGCCGCGATTGTAGAACGGGCCGCGAGCGCGGGAAATTCGCTATCACATTTCGACCGCGATACGGGCTGCCAGTCACAGTAGATGCACTTGCCCGATAGGGTACACTCGGCGCAGGCTCTGGACGGGAAACGGAACAATCATTGTCATGAAGCGGACGCTTTTCCTTGAGACATTCGGCTGCCAGATGAACGTGCTCGACAGCGAGCTCGTGCTCGGGCAGCTTCGCGCCCAGGGATATGAGTTGACCGAGAATCGAGCGGCGGCGGATGTTGTGCTCTTCAACACCTGCTCCGTTCGCGAACATGCCGAGCAGAAAGTCTGGTCGCGGCTGGGCGAGATGAAGCAGCGGAAGGCCGAGCGGCCGGATGTGGTCCTCGGCGTGATCGGCTGCATGGCCGAGCGCGACGGGGACAACCTCTTTAAACGTTTCCCGCACGTCGATTTGCTCTGCGGCCCGGGCGAACTCGATAAGCTGCCGTCACTCGTACACAACGCCACGACGTCGCGACAAATCGCGCTCATGGGCAGCACCTCCCGTCGCAGCAGCACGCTGGCGGCGGCGGAGGATCACCTGGAGCTGCTCGATCTCTCGCGCTCGGTTTCGCCCGGCGATGATGTATCGCAAAGCTACGTGCGCATCACGCGCGGATGCAATAAGTTCTGCACGTATTGCGTGGTTCCCTACACACGCGGCCCCGAAGTGCATCGCCCGCCCCGGAACATCATCGATGAAGTAAAGATGCTCGCCGATGCCGGGAGCCTCGAAGTGACGCTATTGGGGCAGACGATCAATCATTATGCGTTTGTGCACGGCGACGGCCGCTCGACGACGTTTGCCGATCTGCTCTATGCGATTCATGAGGCCGTGCCGCATCTTCCCCGGCTGCGATTCGTGACGAGCTTCCCGCGCGACTTCACCGACGAAGCATTGATGGCGATGCGCGATTGCCGACGCATCTGCCGCTATCTGCACGTGCCCGCGCAGCACGGCAGCGATCGCATTCTAAAGCTGATGAATCGCGGCTACACCGTGCAGCAATACCGCGACTTCATCGGCCGCGCGCGGGAATACATGCCAGACATTTCGCTCGCGAGCGATTTCATCATCGGCTTCCCCACCGAGACCGAGGCTGAGTTTGAAGCGACGGTTGATCTCGTGCGCGAGATGCAGTTCAAGAACAGTTTCATCTTCAAATATTCGCCGCGCCCCGGCACGATCGCGATCGATCGGTTTGTTGATGATATTCCGGAAGACGAAAAGCGTCGCCGCAATAACAGACTGCTGGCCGAGCAGCAGAAGGCGACGGACGTGGTGAACCGCGCGATGGTGGGTCGTAAGGAATCGGTGATCGTGGAAGGCGTGAGCAAGCTGGTGGCGCGGCGGGCAATGCAATCGAACATGCCGCGCGTCGAACTTGGCTGGGAAACGCGGCGCGAGATCCTCAACACGGCCACGCTCGCCCAGCTCGTCGGCCGAACACGCGGCGACCACGTCATTTGCTTCGATGGAGATCGTGCGCTCAAGGGGGTGCTTGTCGACGTGGAAGTAACTGAATCGCGATCGATGACGCTGTTTGGCAAAATCAGCGAACCGCGACAGCGCCAGGCCGCAGACAATGATGCGGCGAGGGTGTCTACCGTCGAGCGATAAGAAGTTAAGCGTGCCCCGGCGAGGTTTTCCACGCAACTTGTGAGCTGCCGCCTCCCAGGAGCGTTAGGAAATTCGCATTTCGAGGTACGGCTCATTCGGTTCATCGGCGAGGTCGGCCGGATCGGCTTCCCATTTCTGCGATTCGTAAAATGCCTTGCGAACGTCGACGACGCGCTTGCGGGCCGTCGACGACTTGGGCATTTCGATAAAGAGCTTCACCGGCCCGCCCTTCTGATTGATGTCTTTCGTCACTTCGAACCAGACGTTCTTCGCGCCGGCGTTGTAGAGGTCTTCAACCGCCTGCGTCAGGAATACCTGATGGCCGTCGGCGATGTATTTTCGCGCCTCCTGCAATTGCTTGTATTCCTTCAGTTGATTCACGTAGTCCGTTCGCTCGGAAAGAACGCTCGATGTGCCGCCGCCGATAAAGCCGGGCATTGGAACGGATGAAGCTGACACGCCGCCCATGCTGAGGATCGCACGAAGCAGAAGCAGAATCGCCAGGTTGCGGATGATGAAATCGAAGACGTTCAAGATGATGACGACGAGCCAGGAATCGCCGGGATCCATGCTGAAGAGATAAGTGATCAGGCCCCAGTAGATGCCTGTCGAAATCGGCAGCGTGAAGAAGGTCGAGCCGAAGCCGGGCGATAGCTTGGAGAACAGCGTTTCGGTCCAGGCAGTGCAGCCGTCGCTGAACACCGCGATGGCTGCGAGTTTTAGAGCCGCCGTAAAAATTCCACCGAAGCTCACGCCCAGCGGACCTGCAACGATCAGCGCAAACCCGACCAGCATCGCGGCTTTGAACAAAGTAAGCACGCCCAGCGCAAACCCAACCGCCGCGATTCCGCTGCCGCCGAGCTTGTACGCGACTGCGAAGTTTGCGACATACAAGCCGAGACCGACGGCCAGCAGGCCGACCGGGACGTACAGGTCTCGATTCATGTCGATGAGCGTGGCACTGTTGAATCGATCGTGTTGTTGACGCTGGTTTTGCTCGCGTTGATACGCAAGCGTTTCGGCAGCGAATTTCGGCAAGGCGCGAGCCGATGACGTCGCTTCAGGTTTGGCCGGGGATTTTGTCGGCCGTGGTTCGACCGGGCCGGCCGCATCAGCGCGAGCCGTCGCCTCGGCTGCCGCCGTCGCGTCGGCGGCGGCGATGTCGGCAAAGTCGTACAGATCATCATCGCCCGGTGATTCCGGCGCGGCGACCTCCGCCGGCACGGCCATGACTTGCCCGCACTTACACTTCACCCGTTTTCCCGCCAACGCCGGCTTCCACGCATAATTCCGCGCGCAGCCGCCGCAGGTAAATTGTTCCGCCGCAGCCATATCACACCCCGCTGTCATCACGCGCGACTAATTCATCACGGTCGATTTGTTGCGGGGAAGATTTTCTCGGGCGGCGGCGATCGAATCAAGTTTAAATGGCGTTTACGTCATGCGATGTGTGACGCCGAAGCGCTTTCAGGTCGGGAAGAGATGCGATTGCTCACGGTTAAACGAGACCGCGCCTTCAAACCACGAGCCGGTCGCGATGCGGCAGCGGAGGATCGTGCAGCCAATCTTCAGCCGCTGACCGCGAGGGGTTCGCAACGCGATCGTCCCGCCATATCCGAGCGGCAGGCGGCGATTGGTGATGAATCCCAGGCCGCGGTGGTCGATGTCGCGGGTAAACAGCAGCCATGGCTCGGCATCCGGAGCATCGCTGAAGAGCGACATCCTCGCGCGAGTGCGGTAAGGCATTCGCGTCGTCTGTCGGCGTTCGGAATAGAGCGACGCGCCGGCATCGAGCGCACTGAGAATCAGCTCCACTTCCGGCGGCCACTCGTTGGCGGAGCTTAGGAAGCGGTGCGACATCGGGGGTTCGGTCGTTAATTGCAGCAATTCAGACCTCCATCAAATTCCGCGGCCGGCACCACGGCCAGACACTCGCGGCGATGTTCAAGGATTACGATTCAACCCGATGTGAAAGCAAACGCCGTGTATAGATTTCTCGATGAGTCCGATAAGTGTCGGCAATACGAAATGGAATTGGATTCGACGCTTCATTTGCTATTCTCATCTTCCAAATTTCGCCAAATGTCATGAAACACCGAGAGGCAGTATGAGTTCAGTTCGAGTATTGGTCGGCACGCGGAAGGGCGCGTTCGTGCTCGCGTCTGACGGCAAGCGCGAGAAGTGGGAAGTCGCCGGGCCGTTCTTTGCCGGCTGGGAGATTTACCATTTGAAGGGGTCGCCGGTCGAGCCGAACCGGCTCTTTGCCTCGCAATCGAACGCCTGGTTCGGCCAGCAGATTCAACGCTCCGACGACGGCGGGAAATCGTGGAACCCGGTTGGGAACAAGTTTGCTTACGAAGGAATTCCCGCGACTCACCAGTGGTATGACGGCACGCCGCATCCCTGGGAATTCAAGCGCGTTTGGCATCTCGAGCCGTCGCTGACCGATCCGAATGTCGTTCTCGCCGGCGTGGAAGATGCTGCCATGTTTCGTTCCACCGACGGCGGCACGACATGGAACGAACTATCAGGGCTCCGCAAGCACGGCACGGGCCCGCAGTGGGCGCCGGGTGCGGGCGGGATGTGTCTTCATACAATTCTCCTTGATCCCGAAAATGCCGGTCGAATGTTCATCGCGATCTCGGCGGCCGGGGCGTTTCGCAGCGATGACGATGGGCAAAGCTGGAAGCCGATCAACCAGGGATTGAAGTCCGAACACATTCCCGATCCGTCGGCCGAGGTTGGTCACTGCGTGCATCGGCTGGCGATGCATCCCTCGCGACCCGACACGCTCTTCATGCAGAAGCACTGGGACGTGATGCGCAGCGATGACGCGGGCGAGCGCTGGACGGAAGTGAGCGGTAACTTACCAACCGATTTCGGTTTCGTGATCGACGTTCACGCCCACGAGCCGGAGACGATTTACGTCGTGCCGATCAAGAGCGACTCGGAACACTTCCCGATCGGAGGCAGGCTGCAGGTGTATCGCAGCAAGTCGGGCGGGAACGAATGGGAAGCGCTGTCGAACGGCCTGCCGCAAAAGGACTGCTATGTGAACGTTCTGCGCGACGCCATGGCAATCGACACGCTCGACGAATGCGGCGTCTATTTCGGAACCACCGGCGGACAGGTCTACTGCTCCCCGGACGGCGGCGACAACTGGTCGCCCATCGTTCGCGATCTGCCGGCGGTGCTGTCGGTGGAAGTGCAGACGCTGGCGTGAGCGGGTAGGCAGTGGGCAGTGGGCAGTGAATATAGAAACCAAACTCCTCTCTCCAGTACTCTGGGGAGAGGCAGGGAGAGGGGTCTTTTCTTCTCGTTCGACTATTTCGCAACAAATGATTCGCATCATACTTCCCCAACATCTGCAAACCCTTGCAGGCTGCGCGCGAGAGATTTATCTCGACGTTCCGGCACCGGTCACGCAGCAAGCCCTTCTCGACGCCCTTGAGGCAAAATACGCCACGCTACGCGGCGCGATTCGAGATCACGGCTCAACCAGGCGCCGCCCGATGGTTCGGTTTTTCGCTTGCCAGGACGATCTTTCAAACGATCCACCCGACACGCCGCTGCCCGACGCCGTCACGTCCGGTCGCGAGCCATTCATCATTCTCGGCGCAATCGCCGGCGGATGAGAAACCGCCATGCGAGTTTCGCGCCGATTTCTCGATTGGCGATCTCTAACCCGATCCAATCGCGTCAAAAAGATCTGGCCGTGCTTTCATTACATATAGATGTCAACGACCGGACAAGACTCGATACAACTTTGTCAAACTCGAAACTAACCACCGCGAATTTCGGCCCGGGATCGCCGCTGCTCAACGCGGCGATGGGAGCGCGATCTAATTGGAAATAGAACTGCGGACCCTAATGCTCGAATACGTCGAATCGTGTTCAAATTCCCGCAAGCTGCAGTGTAATGCAGGCGGCCGCAATGCCGCAGAGTATTAAGATCCATGCAGGCGACAACCGGGCAAGTCGATGACGCACTGGAGTGAACAACGTGGACTCGATCAGTGACCGGCTGCTGGCGACCACGACGAGTCCAACGAACAAAAGCGCTTGTAATAGCACAGCCAGCCAAACCAACGGCCCCACATGCAGGCCGTTGCGCGAATCAAAAATAACGGAGGCTAACGGGAAGCCAAAATTCCAAACCTTAAACGCTGGATCGGAGCCTGTGTATCGGAAGCTCGGCGGGCCAAAGTACGGGACGAAGTCAACCAATGCACAAACCGTCAGGTACATGACGGCGACGACCAGAATATGGCTTCGTCTTGACCGCATAGTGCAACGACGCTCAATGCCCGGCACCGCGCCGACCCTGGCTGGAAGTCTACCAGAAACGCTCGATGCGGGCTGGTCTATCGCACGGGTCGGTCATTCCGCGGTCGATGGCCAGAGATCGGAGCACAACACCGCGATTTGCTCATGCAGATCGCCATATACCTTCGACACATTAAACTTTTCGTAGTCACTCAAGACATAGCTGAAAGCGGATGCGAGCAGTTCAACGACTGGCATAACCTCAAAACGATAGTGGTCGGTCCAGAATCGAATGAGACCATGAAAGCAATTGATCGCATCCGCATCGCCTTGTGAATAATCGCTACGGATATACTGAATGAACGCCGGTACATAAAAGCGAAAGGCCACAGGCCCCATCCACATCAGATCTTCCTGGTAGTAAAGTGCATTCCTGCGAAATAGCTCCTCTGCCTGCTCAAGGTTCTTTCCGAGAAAGTGCTTGCAAGCACTACGCTCGTCGAGTGAGTCGTGGACGTTGATGTCGGATGCTGTCGGTATACACATGCGTGATGGTGGTAACACTTAAAATTCGCTGGCGATCGCGCCGACTGACTTCATTTTGTCAGAGCACTCGACGCGGAGCCTCGCAAGCTCACGGATTTTGCGCAGGATATACTTCCTAGTTGTTACGATGAGCCGACGCACCCGACCCAAATAACGTAACGATCGTCAGAAAACCCAGAATTGTTCCCAGAGGAAAGAGGACGCTCGTGAGAACGCCGAGGCCGAGACTGAACCACCAGGCCCGACAAGTGTGAATACACCGTCCCGAAATCACACACAATATTCCGTAAGCAATGGTCAGGCTCAAGCTCAGGAGGTCAACCCGCGACGTAATTCCCTCCATCAGCCAACCCGCGAAAGCGATCGACAGCACCAAACCGCCCCAGACGTAATAACAGACGGCGAGGGCCAAAGGCCAGCGCCGTCGGTTGGAAACGACATCCTCGGCAGGTGATGAACAGTAGAGGATGTGTCCGTCAACCCGTTCCATAGATATCACCCACCTGCATCCGAGCATGACAACGCAATATTGAGTGATTTGCCGCGCTGCTGATTGCTCATTATGCCGTAGATGAGGCTGTCGCTACAAGCCAGATTGCAGAACTGCTTAGTCGTTATCCAGGGCAACCGCATTCTATTAACTCCTCTCTCCGTACTCGGGGAGAGGCAGGG
>CAXSBN010000046.1:26347-29067 GCA_964236135.1 uncultured Phycisphaerae bacterium | reverse complement strand
CGACGCGAAGCACATCCATGATCTGCTTCACGCCCGGCTGCACGTCGTGCAGCACCAGCTTTCCGCCCCCCTCGCGAAACGTCCGGCTCGTTCCGATCAGCCAGCCGATCGCGGATGAATCGATGTAATTCACCTTGGAAAAATCGACCAGCACGGTCGCTCCCGACCACGTCTGGCCGAGAATAGCGTCGAGCGGATTCTTCGAATCCGGCGTAAAGTCGCCGGCCGTGATCGGCCCATCGACCGCAATCCGAATCGCGTCTTTTTCGATGGCGATGAGTGAGAGTTTGATATCCAAGAGACTGCCTCCGCCGCGCGTCGGATCGCGCGCGAGCAATGTGCGACACACGTCGACCCCTAGCGTAAGGGAGTGTAATCAAGCGTTCGCGGAAAGGTAGAGGGTAGACGTACCAATCACCGAAGAACCCGGGGCTGAAGCCCGGGGCTTCAGCCCCGGGTTCTTCACCATGATCTCGACCGCTTCAAAAAAACAACCTCCCACTCCGTCGTCTGCATGAACGCACTCCGCAAAACCTCTTCAACCCGCGCGGCAGCGACAAAGCAAATCCCCAAATAAATCCTCTCGACAATAATTCCACAGCTTCAGCGCGCTGCGCGCCACGTTCAACATTTGGCTTCCTTTCACTCAAATCAACTCACGCGGCATACGGTCGATCAACCCGAACAGGCCGCGACGTTGGCATCGTTCACTCCCCTCGCTCGCGCGTTGCCCCCGCACTCAACTCATTCCACGGCAACCATTCGCGACAAGTTGGCTTCGTTTCAGAGAACGACAGCCTCATCGCTCCGTAGAGTCCCACGCGCTCGCTTGACCGAGCACATCCACCTATCCCGAACGCGCTGCGCAAAGTGAACGCATTTCGCGTAGCGCGTGTCTGAAGCCCCCCGGTGCGAAACGCACTCTCCGCCGGATGATACGGAAGCGGTTTGAGTCGCGGCTGAATGCGATGTTTGGTAACTTCTGAGCGGGCGCGTAGCCGCATAGTCAAACGCTGCCGTGGACCGGCCGGCACGCGGTCGTTGAAAGTTCAGAGTTGGTTTAGCGTCCGCCCAGACGATGGAAGGAATTGCGCGACGCGGCATGAAGGCGAACTGCGATGCATTCGACGCTGACCCCGAAGAACAATCTCCGCCTCCTTGCCGTCTGGGCGATCGCGTGTGCCGTGGCGGCGGTCGTTTTCATGCGTCCGATGCTCTGGTGGTTCTTCGCCACTGGCGCGGGGCTCGGCGGCATCGCTGGATTTTTACAGCTGCGCGCGATGCGTCAATCCGGACTGCAATTGATTGCGGTTGACAGTGCGATGAAGGTGCGTCACGTGTTACAAACGACGCGTTGGGGCAAAGCATACTTCGCGCTATTTTGGCTGGGAAATTTTGGAATTGTCACCCTTTCCATTCTTCTGTATCGCGAGAGAATGATCGGCGGATGGATCGCCGGTTACTGTTCGTTCGCCCTTGTGCGCGAGATCATGACCTTGTCCGCCTCATACGAATTGCAAAGAATCGAAGATATGATCGATCGGCGTGCTGCATGACCAAAGACTCGAAAGGACCGGCCGGGCATGACGGCTCTCCGAAAGTTCGAACGGTGTTTCAGCGCGATCTTTTCTGCTGATTGGATGGATTTACCTTGCTACTTTCGGCCATTCAACGTGCCTCGGTTTTCTTCACTATTGCTCTTAGCGCGGCATCGTGCGGCCGTCCTTCAACCCAGAACAAAGTGCCGATCGCGATGGCCTATGCCGACGGGTTTGAAGTTGTCGTGTTCGACACCACAAACAGCGTTGCGACGAACGTCCGTAGCCTCCGGCTGCGCGATGCCGAGGACGCGATTGCCGCTGGAGCACAAGCCTTCGTTGTCGGCGATCCAAGTCTGATCGAGCGGAAAATCCCGACCGGCAAGAGTGGAGATTCGCACGTCGTATTCAACGTGCAACCGCTCGGTAATAAGCAACAGATCCGTCTTGAATTCCATTACAGCTTGCGAACGTTCACATACGAATACTTGGTAGAGGGGCAGCGGTTGCAGCCTTTGGAGTCGGGCTACAGGGACTTGGCACGATCTTCGACCGTAACGTACGCGAGCAAGTAGCGTAACCATCCTGATAAAATGCATCAGCCGGGCATCACAATGTTTCGAGGTTCGAGAAGGTCTTTAATCCCCATTGGGGACGATCCGCAGTTTGATGAGAAATGGAGCGCGCAAAGATCGCGGGGCATCGCCGACTTTCTGCATCTTAGTGGCGAACAGCCTTTGTGTCGGTTCTGAATATTCGCAGAAATCATGGCCGCTTTCGACAACAACCCTTTCGCTATCCTCACGTTCATTGCCGGGCCGGCGGTGTTGACGAATGCTTCGTCGGTATTGGCGCTGGGAACGAGCAATCGCTTTGCCCGCAACATCGATCGCGGGCGCGTTCTGCTGAAGATGCTGGAAGGGCGCGATCCGAATATCGATGCGCAGGCGGCACTGTTGCGGACGCAGCTCGGCCACAGCGAACGGCGGGCGCAGCTGATCATTCGGGCGCTGTCTGCCTTCTACTTCGCCATCGGCGCATTCGCGGCTGGGAGTTTGACGTCGCTGCTGGGCGCGATTCTGTCGACGACGGGCCACACGTTTCTACTCCCGCCGGTGCTCGTCATCGCGCTGGGCGCGGGGGTCGCGGGGCTCGGCAGTCTGATCATCGGTTGCACGGTGC
>CAXSBN010000046.1:7696-26337 GCA_964236135.1 uncultured Phycisphaerae bacterium | reverse complement strand
GAGACGCGGTTGGCGCTGGCATCGCTGCGCACCGAATCGGCATTCTATCGCGCGCAAATTCCCGCGCCCGCGGTGGATGCCGCGACACAGAAATCGGTTGGGAAATAACCGGCTATTCTCGTTCACTCGTGTTGACGTGCGAATCACCCTTCTCGCCGCTCGCGAGTTTTAATCCAACGATGCCCAGGATCACCAGCATGATGCTGATGATCCGAATCGCATCGCGCGGCTCGTCGAATTTCCAGATGCCATAGATCGTCGTGCCGACCGCGCCGATCCCCGTCCAGACGCAGTAGGCCGTTCCCAGCGGGAGGTCGCGCATTGCCTTGGCGAGCAGCACGAAGCTCAGCAGCATGACGACGATCGTGATGACGCTCGCAGTGGTGCGCGTGAAGCCGTGCGAATATTTCAGGCCGATGGCCCAGACGATTTCGCAAAGTCCGGCGAGGATGAGGAAGAGCCAAGGCATTTAGGTTTTCCGGGGTCTGATCGATCGGCCGGCACGCTGGCGTGCGTGGCTGCGACCTGCGCGATTCTTTTTTCCTGACGCCGCCTCTTCGCTATCATGCGCCTTAATGAATGACGAGCCAGTGAACGACGATGAATCGTCCAAACCGTTACGTGAGCCGGTCGGCGACCATCGCCCGCAGACGGCGCGCGTGCCCGAGCGCTGGACGCGCGGCGTGTATAGCACGGGGCAGCTCATTCACGACAGCCCGAAGGAATTCGCGATCGACTTCTTCCACGGCCTGACCCGGCCGCACCAGGTCGTGGCGCGCGTGGTGATGACGCCGGAAACGATGGAGCAGTTCGTGCGCGCGTTGCGCACCAGCCTGGACAATTATACGCGCACGTTCGGCCCCCCGCCGGCGCTGCCGGCCCTGCCGGCAAGCGTTGCGAACGAGCCGCGGCCCTCGGTGGAAGATATTTACGATACGTTTAAATTGTCGGATGAGATGATCGCCGGATGTTATGCGAATGAAGTGTTAATCGGTCATTCGCCGACGGAATTTTTCTTCGATTTCATCGCGCGATTTTATCCCACGCCGGCCGTCAGCGCTCGGGTGTATATCGCGGCATCGCAGTCGCCGCGATTCATCAGCACGCTTGAAACCTGCGTCAAGCGTTATCGCGAACGACACGAGAAGTGATCGCGCGCAACACGTTTATGCCGGGCGGCTCGCGGGTCGTGTTGCCGGTCTTGTCTGAGGGTTAGTCGCCGCTGACGTGGTCGACGCTGGTTTGGTCGCAGCCGGCTTGGTCGCAACGGGTTTGGTTGCAGCTGGTTTGGTCGGAACTGGTTTGGTTGCAGCCGAGGTTAGCCTGGTCGTCGGAACGGTCGCAGGTTTAGGTGAAGCCGGTTTCGACTCAACCGGCTTCGGCACTGCCGGCGCTTTTCGTGTGACTTCCAGCAACTGAAACCATTCGACCGATCGATCCATCGGCGCGCCGGCCCAAACACCTCGCGATCGACTCACACCCTGCGGCAACGGCCGCGGCTTGTTCCGCGTCCAGGTGGCCACCACCTCCGTATCGAATTTGTCGTCCGTCAACACGCGATTGAACGGTTCCTGCATTTTCACCTTCGCCGCCGCGGATGTCGTACCGACGCGCAGCGTGTTGCGATTCGACCTGTTATTCACCACCGGTAATTTCTTCGAGGCATTCGGCCCATCCCGGCGCGGGACGATCACGAACACCCGCCGATTCGAATCGAGCGATTGCTCGATGATCGATCGCTCCTCCTGGTCCAGCATCGGCTGATCGAATGTGTGCAGCCGATCAAACAGCGCCTGCCGCCGACCGGGATCAAGGCCCTGCGGGTCGGCTTGCGTGTTTTTTGGGAGTGGAAGGCCCTGAATATAACCCTGCTGGAACGGCTGTCCTTGATAAAGCGTGTAATCACAGGCCATCTGAATATGATTGAACAGCGCCGGATCGCCATTAAACAACACCGACCCCTGCGGCGCCGCGCTCCGGATTTCGTCGACCGACGTTTCCAGATTTCCTTCCTCGATCTGCGCGTTTTCGATTGAAACCAGCGACAAGTCCATCTGCATTGCCAGTACGACCGCCGTCAATACGCCCGCGCCGATCGTCGCCAGCGCCGCGCGTCCATACACCGCAGCCGCCACGACGCTGGCGATGACCGTCCCCACCGCCAGTGCCGTGGCGCCCTCGGCAACGACAGATGAGATGGCGGGAAATCTCGGGTGCAGTCGCAGGGCCGCCAACGGCGTGGCATCGAGCAGCCAACGATCCAGGGCCAACGCCCCGCCGGTCGCGATCAGCAGCGTGGCGAGCGTTGCGATCACTCGCCACGCGCCGCGCCGCGCTGTCCAGCGCGATCCGAGCAGAATGATGCGGTCGACCATCCAGAAGGCGATCAGCGACAGCCCGGGCAGAATCGTGAGGAAGAAACGCGTGTACGAGATATAAACGACATCGAACTGCTGCATCGGCCGGGATGGATTCGGCTGCGGGTTGGGTGCCCAGTAATAAAATAGATAGGTGATCAGACACGGCACGGTCCACGCGGCGAGCCACGTCGCGACGCGCCAGTTCCACCAGAACATCCAGACCAGCCCCGCCATCGCCAACGGGAAAAGATACGACAGGCCGAAGGTGTTAAGCTGCCGGAGAAGCGTTTCCCAGTTGTCGACGGCGTACTCCCACTTGAAGCCGACGCTTTCGTTCGTCGGGCCGTAACCGGTGAACGAACCCATCTGCATGTAATTTAAAACGAGCAGCGAGCCGACCGGTAGCAGCCAGCTCGCGCCAAGCCACATCGTCTCGCGCCAGCTTCGCCATTCGCGCCAACGCATGTTGCAGAGGGCAATGACCAGCAAGGGGAGGATGAGCGCGCCTTCGGTGTAACGAATGGTGAAGGCATATCCGAGCAGCAATCCGCCGAGGACGGCTCGCCAGGTGCCGCGCGATTGCCACCAACTGACCAAGGCAAGCATTCCGCCCGTGACGCAAAAGGTAGCGGTCGCGTGGCTGTTGGGACTCCAGGTGAGCCCCTGCGTGACCGGACTGCTTGCAAAGGCGATCATCGCCAGCAGCGCGGGCAGCGAGTGCATAAATTTGCGCGCGAGAAAAAACAGCATGGTCGTCGCGGCGAGCGTGGCGACTGGGTTGATCATGTACACGGCCCAAACATTCCACGCGGCGGGCGCACACCAGATGGCGATCGCGACCAGCAGCGGATAGCCAAGCGGATATTTCGGGTAATAGGCTTCCGTCGGCTTGCCGTAATCGGTTCCGATCCACATCAGGCCCACGAATTGATAGGGGTCGAAAACGTTTTCAGTGCCGGGACGGACCGGTGCCATACGCATCGAGAGCGTGCGGGCAAAGTTTTTGCCGCCGACCAAATAGCCGTTCTGATCCACTCCGCCGTTCGCGGGCGTCCAGTAGGCCATTGAATTGAAGAAGAAAAAGAGTGCGATGGCGACGGCGAGGCAAGCGTAGAGGGAGCGCGACCAGCGCAGTTCCCGCCCGCCGTCGATGAACACGGGCAATGTGCCGCGCATTGACGTTTTAACGGCCACAAATGTCGTGTCCGTCGTTTCAACTGAATCGCCGGATGACACGGCCAGATCCTGCCCGCCGTCCATGGTTTGGATTTCGATTGCTGAAATGGTCGCCCTCACACGCAGATACGTGTCGCTTTCGCGAGACTAATACCCGAAACAAATACCTTAGCACGCTAATCGATTTTAGAGGAGTCGCCATCGATCGAGGCCGACCTCGGGCAGAAGTTCCATTCTCAAATTTGCTTGGTCTATATTTTGCGTGGCTCATGCAATCGGCAATCGAAATCCGATGGCCGGTCAATTCCGTACAAGATGACACGTCACTTTGTTTGTGTTCGAATCTTGAAGGATTCACTTCCGTTTTTACACGCGTCGGCTTGATGACTTTAAAATTCACCGAGTAGTCGGCTAACTTTGTCGGCTCGAATAACTCTTCTCACCGCACCTGGAGGTCTGACCATGTCTGCATTGATTGATCCGAGTAGCCCCGGCACTCGCCGAAAATTCCTGGGAATGATGACCGCTGCCGGCATGGCGGCGGCTACGTCAAACCTGCTGGGCGGGGAAATAAAGGCGCGGCAGTCGACCGCACCAAAGGGGAACACCGTTCCCAAACTAACTAACCCCGTGACTCATACTATCCCGGCAAGTGACTTCACCGGCGTCAGCGGCAGCAGCATCGACTTTCAGGTGCTCAATTTTGCCCTCACGCTCGAATTTCTGGAAGCCGACCTTTATCGCCAGGCTCTGAATCTGGCATCCGGATTCAAGCTCTCCAGGCCGCTCGATGCCGATCGATCGATCTACAAACGAAATGTCATGGTTGACGGCCTTTCCAGCGGAGAGGCCAACGTCGCATTCGTTTATCTGCGCGATTTTACGTATGTCGAAGCCGCCCACCGCGACTTTCTCATCGCCGCGATCCGACAGGCCGGCGGCACACCGACCACCGCGAACGCCAAGGGCTACAAGTTCGTCAAAATGCCCGACGCTTCGATGCGGGCAATTCTTGAAGCGATCCTTCCGCTTGAAGAGACCGGCGTCCGTGCCTATCTGGGCGCGATCCGCTCCTTCACCAGCTACCAGCTCGCGCAGGTCGCGGGCACGATTTACTCCACCGAATGCCGGCACTCGGCCGCGATTCGCCTGATCCTCGGTCAGGAAGAGGGACCGTCGAAGATGGGCGGCGACTTGTCCGACCCGTCCGTCCGCATGTCGGAAGATGCGTACGAATATTACCTCGAGCCGCAGACCGTCCTCGCGGCCGCCAGCGTCTACTTCGTCAAGTAAATCAATCACCATTAAAACGAGATCACTTATGCAATCGTCTACTGAACTTCTATCCGCAACTGTGCCTTCTCCGGCGCGTCGCAAATTTCTAACCCAGTCGATCGCCGTCGCCGCCGGTGTCGCAACGGTCGGCCTGCTCGCAAGCTCCGCCAAGGCCGTCACCCCCGCCCTCACGTTCGCCGATATCCCCGGCACGGGCGATGTGAAAGTCCTGAATTACGCGCTGGCCCTGGAAGACCTCGAGTCCGACCTATACGTGCAGGCGGTTCTCCGTTTGACCGGCGGCGGCACGAACAAGCTCGGCGTTGTCATCCCCGGCTTGAACCTCGGCAAGAAAGAGCCCGACGTCGTTCTGGCGAAAAAGCTGGTCAGCGTCGAGTCGCAGCACGCGGCCTTCCTGCGCAGCTCGCTCGGCAAGGCTGCCATTCCAACGTTTAAGTATAACTTCGGCATCGAAAAGCTCAGCCGCAAGGCGCTCCTGACGCTGATCGCCAGCGCGGAAACGACCGGCGTGCGAGCTTACACCGGCGCGATTACCCATTTCGCGAATCGCAAGTACCTCCGTGCTGCCGGCGCAATCCTCGGCGTCGAGGCGCGGCATGCGACCGAAGCAAACTTCCTGCGCAACTCCCTCTTCCGTGCCGGCGTCGACGTCGCCCCGCAATCGGACGAAAACAACGGCAAGGATACGCCAATGGAGCCAGACGCCGTGCTCAAAGCGCTTTCGCCGGTGATCGTCGTCAGCTAAGTCAAGATTTAACTTAGAATTTTTACGTGGCTCTTCCGTCTCCCACTGAACGTATCGGGGGATGGAAGAGCCGCTTTTGTTTCTGGTCACTTGCGCGACTCTCTGTGCAGATAAATCTCTGTACCACAGCCGCTTCTCGACAACGCGTTCAGGCGCTTGCGGCCTCGCGAGTGGATGACGCAGACATTTCGGGTGGCCGTTCCGCGAAGCCGCAAGCGGCGGTCCGACCGATCATTGCGCCAGCCAATTCCTCGAATTGACGCCGTTTTTCGGCCCGGCTATAGTCGCTTCGTTCCGCACGAATCGCGTTGTTTTGCACGCACGATTCCCTTTCTTTTGACCGATCGCGAGTTCCGAGCATGACTCAGACCATCTCCCCTCCCGCACCGTTGACCACGTCCCCCGCCGCCTCGTCGAAACCGGCTGGTGGACTTGAAGGCGTTGTCGCGGCCAAGAGCGACATCTGCTTCATCGACGGCCACGCCGGCCAACTCGTTTATCGCGGCTATGAGATCGGCGACCTCGTCGAAAACACCTCCTTTGAGGAAGTCGCCTTCCTGCTTTGGGACGGCAAACTTCCTACGACATCGGAACTGGCGGCGCTTCAGGACGATCTGCACGCGTCCGTCTCATTGCCCAAACATACGATGGCCATCCTGCAGGCAATGCCGCACAACGCGCAGCCGATGGATGTGCTCCGGACGGCCGTCAGTTCGCTGAGCGCCACCGACCCGGACCTGACTTCCAACACGCCCGAAGCCAATCGTCGCAAGGCGATTCGTCTCACCGCGCAGCTGCCCACGATCGTGACGGCCTTCCATCGCATTCGCAACGATCAGCAGCCGATCGCGCCCGATCCGAAGCTTTCGCTGGCGGCCAATTTTCTCTACATGCTGACCGGCACGAAGCCGCACGATACGCTGGTGCGCGTCATGGACGCCGCCCTGGTGCTGCACGCCGAGCACGGGATGAATGCCAGCACGTTCGCCGCCCGCGTTACAGCCGCGACGCTCGCCGACATGCACGCCGCCTCGACCGCCGCGATCGCGGCCCTCAAGGGCCCGCTGCATGGCGGTGCCAATCAGGACGTGATGGAGTTGCTGCTCGAATGCGGCGACGTCGACAAAGCCACCGCCAAGGTCAAGACCATGCTCGAGGCCGGCGACAAAATTCCCGGCTTCGGCCACCGCGTCTACCGCACCGTCGACCCCCGCGCCGGCTTCCTCAAAAAGATGTCCAAACAGCTCGGCGAGGCCGCGAAAAACACCAAGTGGTACGAAATGTCCGAGGCCATCATCCCGGTCGTCAAGAGCATGAAGGACAAAGACCCAAACGTCGACTTCTTCAGCGCCAGCGCCTATTACACGATGGGCATCCCGCTCGACCTCTTCACCCCCATCTTCGCCATCGCCCGCATCACCGGTTGGACAGCGCACATCAGCGAACAACACAAAAACAACCGCATCATCCGCCCAACGGATGATTACACGGGGCCGATGGGATTGAAGGTAACGCCGATCAATTCGCGGAATTAGACGGGTGAACTCATGTCGCCGCGCCGTGAAGTGCAAATCAGGTCGAGATATGTTGGACTGCTTGCGAGGAACGTCTTATTCCCAGCGCATCCGCACGGTCGCCGAGTAGGTGGGAAACTCGATGCGGATTCGCCATGCTTCGAAATCCTCGACGTTCCAATCGAGACGTTTGGCGGCGGCTCGCACCATTTCGGGGTAGTCCGGGACTGACGGGTTCGCCAACGCGTCCGGCCCGGTACCAAGCCGCTCGGGCGTGAAATTCCCGATCAGCGGAACAATGTCGCCGGGCAAGACAACCGCGTTGGATAGATTGTTGCCAAGAAACACCTCGGCGTGCGGCTGCTTCTCTCCGACTAAGCCCGGTGCCGCCAGCAGATCGTTCAAGACTAATTCCACCGGCTTGTCCACGCTGACCTCCACCGAGGCCACGGATTGGCTCTCCGGCTCCGAGCGCAGATTTCGGTAGACGATGCCAAAAAGTAACGTGCTGACTCCAAGATTACCGACCAGCGGATTCTCTAACTGCCCTACAACCCATCCGGCATCAACGTCGCGCATCGAAAACGCCGGTAGCGGCCGTGATGAAAAGTTTTCGAGCAGGTAGCCGCTTCCCGTGCCCTCAATATCGAGTGGATCGCGAGTGAGTTGTTCAGAATCGACAACCTCGGCCAGGCGTGAGCGAAATACCTGAACAAGAGGGAGAGGGCGAAACATTCGTAATCCCAGGTATCCCGTCAACGTTGCGACATCGATCAGTGACGACGTCCTACCATAATTGAAAATATTGCATCCAAGCTTCACTTTCGCCTGTAAACCCGTTGCGTGGCTCATTCCACGAAAGGTGTTCCGTCGATGCTGGGTATCCCCGACTTCCCATTCATCGTCCATGGCTGCGGCGGCAGCGATCATCGAGTTAAAGCTCAGGCGATCGCCCGCGTGGCGAGCGACAAGTTGCTCAAAGCGATCGAACTCCGTGCGGGCCCGCTCGATTTTTAGTGGAACCACTCCGCGAGTTACGGCGGCCGCCAAAAACTTTGCAACGGCCGGCGGTGTGGGCACGTGCGGGCCGGCGGACAGCACGTCCAGGCCCGATCCGGCTAAGCGAAACAACTGCCAGCTCAGCTTCCAGTCCAAAGCCAGAGTTTTCTGTAAATCAGCGGGCTTATGCACATCGCCAAAGGAGGCGAGGACGTTCGCCACGGCACTTTTCAATGCTCCTAAAACTGCCGAAGCCTCGTTCTCAAACGTGGCGCTATCAACATCCGTTACAGTCATCGCTCCATTGTATCGAGTTTTAATAGCACGACGAATCGGTCTCGAAGTTGTTGAATCCGCCCTTAGCATGATCCCAATTTTAGCCACAAATAAAACTTCCCGCAATATACTAGAATATTTTCTATTTATGTTGACAACGTGCTAGAAGCGTGGTTAGTATTTCATTTGTCAAACAGTTCCACCTTCAGGAGATGTTATGCAAAATTCGCGCAGAATTCGGCTCGCGTTTACGCTCGTCGAACTACTGGTGGTGATTGGCATCATCGCCGTCCTGATCGGGGTTCTTCTGCCGGCGCTAAGTCGTGCGCGACAGCAGGCGCAGGCCGTGAAATGCGCGTCGAACCTGCGTCAACTCGGCACTGCGTTCCTGATGTATTCGCAGGAACATAAAAATACCATCATCTTTGTGCAGCCCAACAAAGGCTACCCTGCTGTAGATGCGACGGATAACAATCCTTATCTCCAATATTATGGCGGCATAGGGACTTCCACCGATGTCGATCAGGCTTCGGGCCTGCTTTATCCCTATTTAAAAGCCAATTTAGCAGAAGTAATGGATTGTCCGGCGGCTGCGGGCATCGACTTGTCAGACCAACCTACCCATTTCGCTAATACGAACCACACCGTCGCCTATGGTGTGGCAACGCAATTCACGCTGTCCGGCGATCATTTCAATCCCACAACCGGCAGTAGTGCTTCGCAAGCTATCCCATACGGAATCAGGTTAAATAATATACAAAATTCATCCGAGACCTTCCTTGCGGGCGATGCTGCAAACGCAAGCACTGGCGTATTCAAACGCAGTAGAACAATTGGCGAACCAATTTCCAACAATGTTATTCCTGCACTGTATTCGACCAATTTCCATGGCCGCCATTTCCATAATGGAAATGTGCTCTGGTTTGATGGCCACGTCAGCCGTGAGCCAGTGAAGTATCCAGCTGGCGTCACTGCGGAATTTAAAAAGGTTGACATCGGCGCTTTGAGCCCAATCAATAATTTTTCCACCGTGGATGCAAACTATTACTTCTGGCTGAACAAACGAACCCATAGCTTGAATTCTTGCCCCAACTGGTGAGCTTTTTAAACCAACCAACCCTGCTCATATCTCGCTTGTCATGCCGGCGATCCCGGCTAGGAGAGTATGGATGATGTATAGATTTTTTTCCGCTACGATGGCCGCTGCGATCGTTGCTGTAATTGGCACCGTGCTGTCGTCGGCTTCGGCGGCAATCACTACTTACACTGGTGAATTGACGACCACAGATTCAAATTTTAACAAGCCGATTATCTTCCCGCCATTTGACCCGCCATTCCTGTTGGTCACTTCCGAAACCCGGCGCTGGGCCTACGACACTTACACTTTTACGGCCGAAGCCAGCGGGCCGTATTCCATTTCGTCGACGTATGTATTAGATACCCCGTTAGTAGATCATCCGCTCGACGGGGCCATCTACCTTTACGCGTCGACATTCGATCCGGCGAATCCGGTGACGAACCTTGTAGCCGCCGCCGACGATCTGCCGAGCGCCGTCAGTGGCGATGCGACCGCACGATCGGGCTCGCTCATGCCCAGTTCCCGGACGTTCGGTTCGTCGTCGGTCGTTACAACGGATTCGACAACCGGAGCGAAGGTGCTCTCGCTGACTGCGGGCACGACTTATGTCGTCGTTCAAACTTCCGACAAAGCGTTTAATGACTCTGATCCCGCGAACGTCAGACTAGCGACAGGTTCATACACACTAGTGATCAACAGCGGCGTCGGCAGCGTCCCCGAACCGACATCTGTCGGCATCGGCTCAATAGTGTTATGCGGTCTATCCCGTCGTCGCCGGTCGGTATAACCGTTGAAACGAACCAATCGCTCTCCGATCGATCAGTTGCTTGCATAGAACCTAATAAAGCCGCGTATCGGTGATTTTTCAAGGTTCTTATTGCAAAATGCGGAATTTCCCGCAAGGAAAGGAAAAAATGCGTTTCTCTACTCGTTTTTTATTGTCAGTCGGGCTTGTAGCCGCAGTTACCGGTCTATCTGAATTTCCCGCGTTCGCCGCGTCACCTACCTTGATTTTCGATTCGATGACCGGACACGAAGCGAGCGGGAACGGTGTCCCGAATGGCCCGGGCAACACATTTATTGGGTCGATGCCGACGGTAGCTGGCGGCAGCGGCGCGACCGGTGTCGGGACGATTACCGGCATCGATATCAAGTTGGCGCAATCGATTGCGGGCACCGCCAGCGGGTACTCAAACAACGACACCCGGGTTAACCTTTATTTCTGGGCCCAGCCGGCGAGTTTCGATACGTTGCACCACGGTCTTGCGTTCGCCAATTTAATCGCATCACGAACGGTCACTTTGGGCGCATTGAACAACGTGGCCGGCGGTTCTTTCGTATCCTACGAGGGTGCTGTTGCAGGAACAGTCCCATTCGCCGCGTTCGCCCCGGTCACCTTTACCAATGGCACGATTTGCGTGACGGCGAACTTTGAGACTCAGGCCGCTGCCAATGGTGCATTCGCGAGCATGGCAGGATTGACGTCGGCGATCGGCGTTCCGAGTTTCTATAATCCTCCCACGATCACCGGAACCGGCCAACCCACAGTCGGCAGCAACGGGTTAGAGGACGCGACGATTAATGGTCCCGATCCCGAAGGCTGGTTCAGGAACGATTCGGCCACTGCAACAACTCCTGCGACCTTGGCCAATTTCGATCTCTTCGATGATTCCCGGTTCAGCATCGCACAGACAGCAGCGGCCATTGGGACGCCCGAGTACCGTTTATATGGCACCTTCGTTGCCGCCGTGCCCGAGCCGGCTTCGATCGCTCTGCTGAGCGTCAGCACCATGTTGCTTGGCGGTCGTCGCCGCAGCCATGCCTGATCTGTTTCATTTACTTTAAACTATGCTGAGCCCAGAGCGTCTGGTTCAACTCAGGTCTTATTGTTTCTCTACACAACAGGAGGCAGCAAATGTTGCTTAGGTCAAAGACTTTGTCAGTGAGCGGGTCAGCACTGATTATTTCCCTCATTGCGACCCAAGGGTATGCCGCCACAAGGCGGGACGATGTTCCGGATTCTACGGTTATTGCAAATAGTGCCGCCCCACAATTCGGCTCGGCCGGCTACATCTTCGGAAGCAGCCAGTTCAGCCTTGGCGGCGGTGTGTTGATCCGGCCGGACTGGGTTTTAACCGCCGCGCACGTGGTTACCGTCGAGGGTCAACGGCAAAACGTGGTCAGCCCGTCTTCAGTGACATTTGGTCAGGGGCCGATGATTCCCCCAAATTTGGCGGGTACTTCGACCGTCTCGCAGATCTTCGTAGCGCCCCAATACAATGGGAAGATGATCCAGCGGGGCTTCGACTTGGCCTTACTCCACCTTACCGCTCCAATAGCTAATGCAGTCACAACGCCGATTTACACGGCTAGCCTTGGATCAGAAAGAAACCGGGTCACAACGTTGGTCGGTTACGGAAACTCCGGCACCGGTACCACGGGTGCCAGTCCGTTCTTTTCTACCGATGACAGTCGAACCCGACGGGCGACGACGAATACGATCGACGCCTTTGGCGGCGAAACAGTCGTCGGCGGCAGCTTGACCGGCTTTAGCTCGAATATCTTTTTTGAAGATTTCGACAGTCCGGACGGCCTGAATAATTCGACAGGCAGCGCTATTCCGACCGCCACTGAAGGCTTGTCCACCAACGGGGATAGCGGCGGCCCGCTGTACACCAATGTAGGCGGCCAGCAGTATGTTGCCGGGCTGGTATCATTTGGTAGTAGTTTCGACGGCAATACCAATAGCGATTACGGCGACCTCACTGGAGCGACCGTCGTCTCTCAATTCGAGGGATTTATTAATTCCACGATTGCTCGCGAGGAAGCCCATCCTCAATCGCTCACTGCCGTGCCCGAGCCAAGCATCGGAGGTTTGCTAGTCCTGACCGGCTTCGGTCTTCGTCGACGCTGCCGCCGTCAAAACTGAGAAGTAAGATTAGTTCGCATCGTTTTCGACTAGGATTGTGGCGGCCGGCAGCACTGAAGTTGCGCGGCCGCCTTTTTTTTCTTGCAGGCACGCTAAGCAGCTGAGTTACTATAGTCGCCACCCGCTCATGCGATCGATGCGAAAAACTCCTAAAATCCCTTAACAGACTTTAAGGTTTCCAGCAAATGCCTTGACGGCTCGCGGATTTGAACGCGGCGAGATGTTGATGCCGTTGGTTCTGCGTTTGTAAGTCAAGCGTCCCATCCCACTGACTTGACGTTGCTCACAGCGCGGTCGGTAGTGGAACTATCATTTAATGATGCTTCCCGAAGTTCATCTGTTTGAATTTGATCGATCCGCAGGTCGACGGCTTAACAGATATTGAAGGAGAGTTTATAAGTGGCGATGTGATATCCGCCGGTCATCATTATCGCGAATGGACGGATGAGGCGATTCGGAAGTTGGAGGCCGACTCCACTCGGTCGGCCGACACGCATTTGATTCGCGTCGATATGCCGGGCGTGCGCGGCATTGATCTGTACCTCAAAGACGAGTCGATTCATCCCACCGGCAGCCTCAAGCATCGGCTGGCGCGATCGCTGTTTCTCTATGCGTTATGCAACGGGTGGATCGGACGGGACACGCTCATCATCGAATCGTCCAGCGGGAATACGGCGATCAGCGAGGCGTATTTCGCACGGCTGCTGGGGTTGCGATTTGTCGCCGTCATTCCAGCAGATACGTCGCCGGAAAAGATCGAGCAGATCGCCTTTTATGGCGGCGAGTGCCGCAAGGTTGATCTGTCCGCCAATCCGTCGGACGAATGCCTGCGTTTGGCCGCGGAGACCGGCGGGCACTTCATGGATCAATTCACCTACGCCGAGCGTGCCACCGATTGGCGGGGCAATAACAATGTCGCGGAGTCCACGTTCGCTCAGATGCGTGCCGAGACAAATCCGGTGCCGGCATGGATCGTCTGCTCGGCGGGCACGGGCGGCACGTCGGCAACGTTCGGCCGATTCATTCGGTACAAAAATCTCTCGACGCAATTGTGCGTTGCAGACCCGGAGTTCAGCGTCTATTTCGATGCATGGCAGACGGGGCGGCGCGACCTGACTTGCGGCCGAGGGGCGACCGGCGTCGAGGGCATCGGACGGCCACGCGTCGAGGCGAGCTTTCTTCCCTCGGTGATCGACCGCTGCATCAAGGTTCCAAATGTTGAGAGCTACGGCGCTTGCCACTTTCTCGCATCGAAACTTCGCCGACGCTGTGGCGGCTCGACGGGGACCAACCTCTGCGCGGCCGCCACGCTCATCGGCGAGATGATCGACCGCGGCGAGCGCGGCAGCGTCATCACCTTGATCTGTGACGGCGGCGATCGCTATGCCCACACATATTACAACCCGGAATGGCTCGCTCGCCACGGTTATGATGTGAAGCCGCAAATCACGAGGCTCGAGCGGCTGTTCGAGCACGGGGAGTGGAGCGGCGTTGAGTGAGTGCGGTTTACTAAACGCGGATTCGACGTGCTGTCGTCGATACGAGGGAGCAAGCCGCTTGCGCATTTGCGAAGCGAGTTCTCGATATTCAACCGTCCGCATCCGCGAAGCCGCAAGCGGCACGAAATTCAGAAACAGTCATTTAACGACGTCGATCATCCGAGAATCAGGACGACCGCGCTGATGACGCTTGTCCACAAGCCGGTCTTGTCCCCTTCGGCAGTCTGGACGAAGGCTCTGGTCTTCACGAACTCGCCGCTCATCTTGTACTGCTGTTCGCGTTCGTCCCACGCTTTGTCTGCGTCGAACGGCACGCCCAGCGTGGTGGCCAGCATCGTGGCAGCCAAGTCTTCGCAGAGATCTTCGGTCTTCTTCTCGCTCATGCCGTAGCCGTGATGCTCGGCGATGTAGCCGTGGACGTGATTCTTCGGGATCGCCAGGCCGATGCCGGCACACACCAGCCGGTTCGGCTCATCGGTCGCAGCCTCGGCCAGCACGCAGAAGGTGACCTGCCCCGGCTTCAGCCGCGGCATGCCCGCATCGCGCGAGACGATCTTGCAGCTCGTCGGATAAATTGAGCTGACGCGCACCAGGTTTTGTTTCTCGATGCCGGCGTCGCGCAGCGCAAGCTCGAACGACATGAGTTTCTGCTGGTGCCTGCCGACGCCCTTGGTGAAAAAACACTCCTTGGGCATGAAGTCGTCGCCTGTGACCATCGATTGCATTCTCCTGCCGCGCGGGAAAAGTGGTGCGCGGCGTTGCGATAAGGCGGCGGATTATATCGTGGCGATCTCGCGTGAATAGGATGCTCAAGAAAATTCGCGAGAAAAGATCAAGCCGCCGGAACTCCGCGGCAGCGGGAAGCGATAACTTTGCATCCACTGGCGGTTTGACGCTCATGCTCTAGAATGTTCGGCCCGGTTATTCGACGGATTCGCGATTGGAGCTTTTTCATGCGGCATGTGATTTCTGCACTCGTCATCAATGAGCCCGGCGTGCTGGCCAACGTGGCTGGAATGTTTGCCGCTCGAGGATTCAATATCGACTCGCTGGTGGTCGGCCGGACGGAAAATCCGGAATACAGCCGCATGACGGTCGTCGTTGATGCCGACGACAACACGCTCGAACAGGTGCGAAAGCAGCTCGCGAAATTAGTTCCCGTCGCCCAGGTGCGCGACTTCGGCGAAATGCGATACATCGAGCGCGACCTGGCCCTGATTACCGTCAGCGCCACGACCGCCAACCGCAGCGAGATTGTCGAACTGGTGAATTTATTCAGAGGAAAGGTCGTCGACATTGGTCGAACGTCGCTCGTATGCGAGCTGGCCGGCCCGGAAGAAAAGATTGAGGCGTTTATCGATCTGCTTCATCCGTACGGAATCAAGGAAGTTGCCCGCACGGGCGTGATTGCGATTGCCCGCGGCAGCACGTACAAACGCGAAGAGGACAAAGGCGTAAAAGTTCCCGTCGTCAGAAAACGCAATCTCAACGCCCCGCCGGCTGCAGCCTTGCCGCCGAGCTAATACGGACTGGGCGATCTTCGCGCGGAAAATCTTTTTGCATCACACGCGTCTGGCCTGTACCGGCGCCTTCGGTGCCCACCGGTTACCGCGTCGGCCGCCGCCAGAAAAGTATCGATTGGGCGGCACGAACAAGCTGTTGCCTGACTCGAAAGATTTGAGCGCGGAATTCCAAACGTTGCAGAAGCGGATCGCGGGGAGAGATCGCTAATCCGCGCCGCGTCATCGCCAGGGCTTCTTCGTATTCTGTCGACTGCATCAGCGCTAAGGCCAGGTTGAAATAAGCCCACGGGTTGCGGGGTTCGATGCGGAGGCAGCGTTCGCAGCACTCAACGCCGAGGTCGAATCGCGATCGCAGGAAATGCACCACTCCGAGATTCAACCATGACGAGGCGTCGTTGGGATTAATCTGGGTAAGTCGTTTAAAGCACGCTACCGCCGGCCGCAGTTCACCGACATCGACGAGCAGGTTGCCCAGGTCGGTCAGGGTTTGCGTGTCGTCGGGCCGAAGCAGCAACTCGCCGCGAAGGTGACGCCGAGCTTCGCCGAGCCGGCCAAGCCGCGCATAAACGGCACCAAGTTGCAGATGCACGGTGGCACATGTCGGATCGAGCTGTAGCGCTTTGCACAGCGCCGCTTCGGCGTCGGTCAGCCGATTCTGTGCGATGCACCATCGCCCCAGTGCGCAGTGCGCCGCGGGGGTTTCGGGCGACAACTCAATCGCGCGGCGAATCTTTTCGCCGGCATCTTCGAGCCGCTTTGACTCAATCAATAATTCAGCCAGTTCGAGCAACACATCGACATTGCCCGGGTCCTGCCGCAGGCCCATAACGTAATGCCGTCGCGCGTGTTCGAAATCACGCTTCAGTTGATAGACGCGTGCGATGCGAAAATGCACACCCGGCCAATCAGTGCCGCTCTCGAACGTTTGTGAGAAGCAAAAAATCGCCTTATCAAATTCGCCGCGCTCCGCCAGGCTGATCGCGATGTTGTGGTAGCACTCATCGCAATGATCTTTGTACAGCCGCGCGAGATAAAACATCTCGTCGGCCTTCTCGTGCTGGCCAAGCTCGGTGTAGGAAATAATCCGCCCGCAATACGACGGCTCGCAAGCGGGGTCTATCGATTGAATGCGTTCGAAGACGCCAATCGCTTCTTCATACTTGCCGACCTGTTGCAGATCGATGCCAAGATGTTGAAGCGCGAGCAAGTCGGAGTCATCAATCTGCAACGTCTGCCGATACGCTTCGATGGCCTCGTCGTATCGGCCGAGTTCGTCGAGCGTCAGACCGATATTAAAAAACCAGGACGCGTTATACGGATTGATGCTCGCGGCGGCACGAAGTTCATCGAGCGCTTCCTGCCATAGCTGTTGTTCGAACAGCTCCTGGGCGCGCTCAACGCGTTGCTCTGCATCGTTCCAGTCGTTGCTTTCCATATCTCCGACTATTTCGATGGACTGCTTTTCGGGCCTGCAACGATATCGCGTGGTGGCAAGTTCACTTGCAATACGAGTGCATCATTTAATAAATGATGGAGTGCTGATTCAAGCAGTTGTGACGTAGAAAATTTTATCAATCTTTGAGACCGCACGCTTCGACTACTTTAAGGAGAAAGTTTGATAGGGTAGTCTTTGCATTTCGTCGATGGCGTTGAGAGTCGCCGTGACCATCGCGTGGGTTGATGAATGCGGGCCGAACGAAGCGCGGGCGACAACACCTGGTCGACCCGTAAGATTGCGGCATTGCCATTTCAAGGAACTCTGAGGAACTCTTTCGAAGTGAACGGATCGCGGAGGATCATCCCGACTTCTCTTGTGGCTGCTCTCGCATCGGCGGTGGGTTTGGGCTTGGCTGGCGTGCGGTCATCGACGGCGCTGGGTCAGGATGCCGCGACTCGCGGGAGTGAGGTCATCGCCGCGGAAGCCCGGCAGATTGCGCAACAACTACTTGACCCGGCCGCTAACCAGAATCTGCGTGACGAAGCTGCGCGGCGATTGCTCGCGCGGAAGACGCCGGAGGCAAAACAATCGCTCCTCGCCGCGTTGGCGGATCAAAACGCGGGCGCGCAGCTCTCCGTCGCACAGGCGCTGGCGGATGACGGAACGACGGATGACGCGTATATCAATCCGCTTTTCGCCGCGATGGGCACCAACTCGGCGGTGACCGATAAAGCTGCTGCCGCGCTGACCAACTATCGGACGAACGACACCGTTCTGACCCGTTTTCTCGAACTGGCCGGCAATCGGCAACGCGGCGCGACGGATTCCATTCGACTTGCCGCCGTCCGATCGCTGGGTGCTTTCGTCGAGAAACGGAGCGCGGATCTGCTGATCAGAATCCTGCGCGATCCCGATGATGCCCCCGCCGCTCGCGGACGCGCGGGCGAAGCGTTGGCCGCGATGACCGGCATTAGCGAATTCGACGCCGGCGGCTGGGCCAACTGGTGGGATGCACAGTCCTCCAAGACGCCGGCTGCGTTTCATAATGACATGCTGGAACGATTGGCGGCGGTCTCATCACAGGAAAAGTCCCGCAATGCGAGCATCGCGCGCGAGTTGCAATCGATGGTGCACGACTTCTACCGCTCCACTCCATCGGCTGGAAAGGAATCTCTGCTGCTCCGCTTCCTGCGTTCGCCCGAGCCGGAAACACGCGTCGCCGCCGTCGATCAGGTTTCAGAGGATGTGCTCAACGCCCGGGCCGTGCCGGCGTCGGTGATGGATACCGTTCGCGCCCTCATTGATGACAGCAGCCCGCAGGTGCGCCGCAGCGTGGCGGTCGCGATTCAGACGACGAACGATAAATCCGCGCTCGACCTGTTTCTCGCCCAGCTCGCGCACGAAACCGATCCATCGGTCCGCGCTGTTATTGCGTTGTCGCTTGGCCCCATGGGCGACGCCAAGGCCGGTCCCGCGCTGTTGAAGTTGCTCGATGATGAGTCGCGTCTTGTGGAAAAGAACGCGGCACTCTCACTGAAAAGCCTGGGCCCGAAAATTCGCGACGCGAATCCCGATCTGACCGAACAGGTCGCATTGAAACTGAGGACGATGATCGATCGATCCGGCAACAACGCGAATGACGATGATCTTCGCATCGCCGCCGTCCAGGCCATGGCGCCGCTGAAGCAGCGCGAGATGAGTCAACTGTATTACAAGCTGCTCGATCCCCGGCAGCAGCCCGCGCCGATTCGCCGCGCGGCACTCAACGCGCTCGGCGAGATCGGCGATCCCCAAAGCTCCGGGCCGAT
>CAXSBN010000046.1:0-7686 GCA_964236135.1 uncultured Phycisphaerae bacterium | reverse complement strand
CCGATCATCACCGCACTGACCGATCCGGACTCGGGCGTGCAATTTGAGGCCGTTCGCGCGCTTGGCCGCGTCGGGCCGTCGCCCGATCAATTGAATCCGCTGCGGCCGTTGCTCGATCCGAAGCAGCAGAACGACAAGTCGATTCGGGATGAGTCATACAACGTGCTGGCCGCGTCGTTGCCATCGCTGTCGACGCCGCAGCTTGCTCAGTGGGCCGACTTCTTCAAGCAGATCGAGGATCGCGATCACCGCATCCTGGTGAACAAAGCATTGGCCGACCGTCTGGTCACATCGAACTCGCCGGATGATCTGCGCGATCTTGCCACCGTGCGACAGCAGATCGCGGATGATTACGTCGCCGGAAAAGACTGGGACAGCGCAGCGCAATATTACGAACTCGCGCTCGACTACGTGAAAGCCCGTCAGGCCGTCGGCCCGATGCGGCTGACACTCACCGAGCAATACATCAAGGCGCTGCTGAACAGCGGAAAGATTCAGAAAGGGATCGACTTTGCCTCGTCGATCCTCGCGGGCGACCCGGTCGGCAATCAGCAACTGGTCTGGTCGGCCATCGTCGAACAACTCGACGCGCTGCAAAAATCCGGCAAAGCCGATGATTTACGCAAAGCACAATCGCTGGTCGATCAGGCCGCGAAGATGTCGAGTCCGCTCGCGGATCGGTATCTGGATGAGTTGAAAAAGAAGCGCACGTCGATCGATGCGCGTCTCGAAGAAGTGTCCCGCCCCGCCACGACGGCACCGCGTTCGGAAATCGAAACCGTTTCCATCGAATGGTTCGATCGCGTTCGCCTGGTCTAACTTCTGCCAGTTCGACGCGTGAGCCGGATGCCGGTTCAACGATTCAGTCGATGCGACGCGACGTCGAAGGTATTCAAGTCGACGGCGTGATACAACCGTTGCATGGGCAAGAACGCTCCCACTCCGATTCCGTCGACAATCTCCGCATCCACTCGTGTCGGAATTATTGCGGCACGATTCAATGCGCCGATCGTCGATGAGCTTTTACACGGCTGTCGAACCCGTCTGCTTCAGCTTGGCTTGAGCGACGATCAGATCAGCACGGTGCGCGTGCCGGGCGCGTTCGAGTTGCCGGTCGCGGCATTGGCGATGGCGAAATCCGGAAAAGTCGCCGCCGTGATCTGTCTCGGTGCCGTCGTGCGCGGCGATACGCCCCATTTCGATTATGTCGCCGGCGAGGCGGCGCGGGGTATCCAGCACGTCGCGTTGCAGACCGGCGTTCCAATCATCTTCGGCGTGCTCACCACCAACACGCAGGAGCAGGCCGAAGCCCGCATCGATACCGACGGCCTTCACGGTCATGCAGGCGAACGCGCGGCCGAAGCGGCAATCGAGATGGCGACGGTACTTAACGCGATAAGGAAGGGGTGAGGGGCGAGGGGCGAGGGGTGAGATAAGAACGTTCAAATCTGCTCCTTTGTCCTTGCCCCTTACCCCTCGCCCCTCGCCCCTCTCTCCCACACACATTACACTCGCGGCAGCATGGATGCGGACCTCGATTACACCATCCACACCAACGGCCAGCTACAGCCCTTCCTTGAACGTGAGTGGCTGCTGACCAACGGCATCGGCACTTACGCGTCCTCGACGATCATCGGATGCAACACGCGCCGGTATCATGGCCTGCTCGTGGCGGCGATCAACCCGCCACTCGGGCGGTTTGTGACGCTCAGCCGATTGGGCGAAATAATTCATCGACCCAACCAGCCGACGCTGGAATTATCCGTCAATCAGTTTCAGGGCCGGTTTCATCCGCGGGGCGATCAATATCTTCAAACCTTCGAAATGACTCGCGACTTAGTGCGTTTTGAATATGTGGCCGACGGCACGAAAGTCACGAAAGAAGTCATGCTCTGCTGGCAGCGAAACGCCGTCGGCATTCGCTACACGATCTCGCCGGCCGATTTCAAGCCGATCACGTTTTCGGTGCTGCCATTTTGCGCCATGCGCGATTTTCATTCGATGCGCTACACGCAAACGGCCCGTTTTGACGTCAAGCATTCGACGCAATCGACGACTATTCGTGAACGCGATCTGGCATTGCACCTGCGCAGTGAAACGGGCCGGTTTGTCCCGAAACAGGATTGGTGGTTCGGCCATTTCTATGCGATCGACGCCGAGCGCGGGCAGGAGTTTTGTGAAGACCTTTACTCGCCCGGTCGATTCGAGCTGGAAGTGACGCAGCCGCAGACGACATTTACGCTCTGGGCCAGCACCGAGCCGGGCGAGCATGTCGAGATGATGAATTTCGACACCGAGCTTGAGCGTCGCCGGAATGTGCGACGGCCCTCAGCCAAGACCTCCAAATCGATCACGCGGCTTGGACGCGCGGCCGAGGATTTCATCGTCAGTCGAAAGAAACCGGACGGCTCGCCCGGCTGGACTGTGCTGGCGGGCTATCCGTGGTTCGGTGATTGGGGTCGCGACACGATGATCGCGCTGCCGGGCCTGTTTTTGAGCACCGGCCGCTTTCAGGAAGCGGGAAATGTCCTGTCGTTGTTCGCGCAATATGTCAGCGAAGGAATGATCCCCAACCGCTTCGATGATTACACCAATGAGCCGAGCTACAACACGGTGGATGCCAGCCTGTGGTTCATTCATTCGGTGCATGAGTATGCGCGAATGTCGAAAGATTCGGAGACGTTCGAATCGATCCTGAAGCCGGCATGTCGGGCCATCATCGACGGTTACACAAAGGGGACGCGCTTCAATATTCATGTCGATCCGGCCGACGGGCTCGTCACGCAGGGCGATGCGACGACGCAGTTGACATGGATGGACGCGAAAATGGGCGATACGGTCTTCACGCCGCGGCATGGGAAGGCCGTGGAGATTAACGCGCTCTGGTATCACGCGTTGAAATTACTGGGTGAAGAAGAACGGGCCGCGCGGGTGGCCAAGGGGTTCATCGAAAAATTCTGGATCAATCCATCGCGCGGCCTGGTCGATGTCGTGCAAGACAACGGCGAGCGCGACACGCAGATGCGCCCAAATCAGATTTTTGCCGTCAGCTTGCCCAATAGCCCGCTGTCGGGTGAGCAACAGGCCGCCGTGGTTGACGTCGTACGCCGCGAATTGCTCACGCCCATGGGACTGCTCACGCTTGATCCAGCGTCGCAAGGCTATTGCCCGCTCTATCGCGGCGATCAATTCCATCGCGATCGCGCTTACCACAACGGCACGATCTGGCCCTGGCTGATCGGCGCGTTTGTCGAGGCGTATCTGCGCGTGAACCAGAATTCACCCACCGCGCGCGAACAAGCCCGTGCGTGGCTTTTCCCGCTGATCGACTCGATGGAAACCACCGGCTGCGTCGGCAGCCTAAGCGAAATTTACGAGGCCCAATTCCCCCACCGCCCCGTCGGCTGCTTCGCCCAGGCGTGGAGCATCGCGGAAGTGCTGCGGCTGGCGATGGTGCTCGAAATGTAGGGGTGAGGGGCAAGGGGCGAGGGCGAGAGAATTCAAATCAAAAGAAGAGATCGGTGCTGACGTTGAATCGTTTCGCGAGTGCTCGGATGTGCGACTTGCTGAGCGATCGCCTGCCGGTCAGGACGGCATTTCCTAGAGATCGCTCGCCGAGCAGTCGGCCCAGGTCAGATTCAGACATTTCGTTTTGCTTCATCAGATATTTGAGCATCGCGATGGGCGTGAGTCCTGCCTTATTGATCGGAACGGCTTCGTTCTCATAGTGTTCCATTAACAACGAGAGCGATTCCAGATATTCATTCTGGTCTTTCGTCCGACGATCTAACACGGCCAGCGCATCGGCAATTTCCTGAGCGTTCACAAAGTCGACTTGATCATTGATGGGCCGAAGCATGTGCAACTCGCTGAGCGCAGCGAATGTTTTTGGGAGCTTGCCGCGGTTCAAAGTCGTCTTCATAAATCGTCCTTCCACTTTTCTTCGTCGTATTCTTGATAAGTCAGCACGCGCAAGACAAAGACACGCGGATAGTCGTAATGAATCGCCGCGATCATGCGATATTTGTTATTGCAGATGTCCAAGACTGCGACGGTATTCCCGCTTCTCACCCGCACGAAATCGACTCGCACCCCGAATGATTGCTTCACCTCGGCGGGTATCTTCCAGAGTGCTTTGCTGGCGGCCAGATACCACGTCGTCAGCTCTTTCCCAGCATCCGGGCGTTTCTCCCAGAATTCGCGCAGCCTCGTCTTGCTGATGACCCGCATGTCGTGTATATTTTGTACACACTCAGCAATCTGTCAATTCGATCTTCCAATACAAATGTTGATCGCGACATTCCTATTTCTTCTGCTGGATGGCCCGGCTACACGAACAGCAATCATTCTCGGCCCCGTCGCGACGCAAGTCAGCGACGACGCTTTCGCCCCCGCGCGGGTGTGGCGTCCCGGGTTGTCGGCGGCGGAACGATCGCGCGCAGCGGTGGGCGGGAGCTTATTTGCCGCGCTGGCGATTGGATGTGGTCTGCTTAAATCGCGGAAGCAGACGTTCATTGCACTGGGAAGCTTGTCGCTCGTTTCGGTCGGCGTGATTGCATGGTGGCGATCGAGCCTTCCATCGATTCAACAGATCGGCGGCGATGTGGTCATCGTCGGCGCTGATCCGGCCGATGCGTCCAGGCTGCGCATCGAGCAAGTCGACCGCTGGCAATTCTTCGCCACCCGCGAGACCGGCCCAGTGGAGGCGATCATTCCGTTGCACATGAATTCGGTGCCGATATTTTGCGATCGATTTCCCCGCGAAGCGACCGGCGCGGCTGTTGCCGATCATGCGCTGCACGCCACGTTGCATCGCGGCGATCGTCTGGCGGTCCTGACGCGCTCAATGTCTGATCCCGGTGATTCGGACGTCGCGATCGACGCGGCCCGCATCACGCCAACGTCGAGCGTCGCGATGGGAAAACTCGCACGCGCCGAGTATCGCGCACTCGCAATCACAGCGTTAGGGGAACTGGATTCGAGTGAAAGAGATGACTGGGCGACGATCGTGTTAAGACGGGAATGACTTCCACAAGACGTTCGGCCAAGCAAACTCGCCGACTATCGGCGATTTTATCGGACTGCGCTTCGAGTTGCCGCTTCACAACGCCGCCCTGCGAATCTGCCGATAAAGATGATGACGGCCTTCGCTTTTCGCGGACGCGTCCTGCCGCACTGCGCTCACAGAAGGTGGATCGAATGCCTCGCGATATTCCTGTCGGCAATGGGCGGCTGCTCATCACCTTCGACAATCGTTACCAAATTCGCGATTTCTATTTTCCGCATGTCGGGCAGGAGAACCACGCCGGCGCCGGGCCGTGCAGGTTTGGCGTGTATGCCGATCTTCCCGGCAAGCGCGGCGGGCAGATTTCCTGGACCAACGACGCATCGTGGACCATCAATCAGCGCTATTTGAAAGAAACGCTCACGACCTCCGTTGCCCTCGACAACCGCGATCTGAAAGTCGCGATGTATTGCAACGACGTCGTCGACTTCCACCGATCCGTTTACGTTCGCAAGATCAAGATCAAAAACCTCTGGCCGGCCGAGCGGACGATCCAGGTCGTTCATCATCAGGACTTCAACATGTTCGGCACGAAGATCGGCGATACCGCCTACTTCGATCCCGAGCTGCGCTCGATGGTTCATTATCGCGGCAAGCGATACCTGATGGCCACGTTCTTCGCATCAGGCGAGCAGCGCATCGACGAATATGCAACCGGAACTTCCGGCTTCCACGGCGCTGAAGGCACCTGGCGCGATGCCGAAGATGGACATCTGCAGGGCAACCCGATCGCGCAGGGCGCGGTCGACAGCACGATGGCGCATCACGTGCACGTGCCGGCAGATGGGGAACGCACGGTCTACATGGTGATGATCGCGGCGGAGAGCCGTGAAGAATTGCTCGTGCTGCACAAGTGGATCACGAAGATGAGCCCGCAGGGCGTGATCGATCGAACGACAAGCTACTGGCGACTCTGGGCCGGCGGGACGAACATCAACTTCGGCAACCTGCCGACGAAATGCGTCGATCTGTTCAAGCGCAGCCTGCTGGTGATTCGCACGCAGGTCGACAACGGCGGCGCGATCATCGCGGCCAACGACAGCGACATCATGCAGTTCGCGCGCGACACGTATTCCTACATGTGGCCGCGCGACGGCGCGCTCGTCGCCGATGCGCTCGATATGGCCGGCTTCCCGGATCTTGCGCGATGGTTCTTCACCTTCTGCCAGAAGGCGATCACCACCGACGGTTATTTCTATCACAAGTATAACCCCGACGGTTCGCCCGCATCGTCGTGGCATCCGTGGGTGATGAAGGGCAACGCTTCGCTGCCGATTCAGGAAGATGAAACCGCGCTCGTTGTCTGGGCGTTGTGGCGACATTACTACCGCCATCGCGATATCGAATTCATTCGCCCGCTCTGGGTCGATGTCGTGCAGAAGGCCGCCGACTTTATGTGCGAATATCGCGACCCGCGCACTGGGTTGCCGCTGGCGAGCTACGACTTGTGGGAAGAGCGCTGGGGCGTTCACGGGTTCACCGTGGCGACGGTGTATGCCGGGCTGAAAGCAGCGCGAAACTTCGCCGTTTGCTTCGGCGACCGCGCGAAGGCCGCGATGTACGACGAGGCCGCGGAGGAGATCAAGCTCGGCGCGGCAAAATACTTGTGGAGCGACAAGCTCGATCGCTTCGTTCGAAGGCTGGTGCCAAAAGACAACCCGACCCCGCCGGGCGACGGTGCGTACTCCGAATCTGTGGAGCTACGCGAGGACGAGGAAATCGAAGACATCTACGAAGTCGACGAGACGCTCGATGCATCGCTCTACGCGATCTTCAAGTTCAACATGTTCGAGGCCGACGATCCGCGCACGATCAAAACGATGAGCGCGATCGAAGAAAAGCTCTGGGTGAAAACGCGCGTCGGCGGCGTGGCGCGATACGAGAACGACTACTACCACCGCATCAGCAACGACATCGCGGCCGTTCCGGGGAACCCTTGGTTTATCTGCACGCTGTGGCTCGCCGAGTATTTCATCGCTCGCGCGAAAACGCCGGCCGAGCTGAAGATGGCGCTGCCGATCTTCGAGTGGACGGCCGGCCACGCCCTGGAATCGGGCGTGCTGGCTGAGCAGGTGAATCCGTACACCAACGCGCCGCTGAGCGTCAGCCCGCTGACGTGGAGCCACGCGACGGTGGTTTCGACGTCGATTCAATATCTGGAAAAACTCGAAGGCCTGCAGGTGTGCGACAGTTGCAATCAGCCGATGTTCCACATGCACCGCACGGGCCCGACGGAAGTGAAAAGTCACGCGACGTTTGACGGCATGAACGCCGGCTTCGACAAGCAGCCGAGCCGGGAAACCGTCAGCAGCAGCGGCAAGTTTACGAAGGACGATCCGCGCAGCCTGCAGCAGTTGCAGGCCACGCTCAGCATCGACGTGCGCGACTGCGTCGGCTGCGAAGTCTGCGTCGCCCGCTGCGAGCCCGGCGTGCTGAAAATGATCGACGGCAAGGCCATGATCGACCTGACGCAACTGAACAAATGCAAGCTCGATGGCGAGTGCGTCGAGGTGTGCCCGACGGATGTCGTGAGCCTGATCATCACGCCCATCGCGGCCTCGGAGCCGATGCAGGGCAACCGCATTCTGGATGATTTCGTTTTTTCTCCTCTCCCTGTACTC
>CAXSBN010000045.1:0-29652 GCA_964236135.1 uncultured Phycisphaerae bacterium | reverse complement strand
AACCCTATGCCACTCCTCATGGATCGTGCGCGCGAATCAAGCCTGAGGCGTATTAATCAAAGCGATTCCAAAAAAGGGCGGCAAAGTCGTCCTTCCGAAACGTAGTGCCGGGCGTGGGTTGGGACCACCTGCGCGAACGACACTGAACGAAATATCTTCGCAAGGAGTAGCCGATGCACGCGCCCAGGTGATGGTTCATGTCGCGATCGCGGCTCGACACGCTTCGACAACTTTACGCGCGTCCACAGCCGCCTCCTGAAAGGCGCGGCGCTCTTCTGCGCTCAGTTCGACATCCAGCGTGCGTACCACGCCGTGTCGGCCGATGACGCACGGAACTGAAAGGCAGACATCGCTCACGCCGGCATAATTCGTCAGCCGAGTGGTTACCGGCAGAACGACGTTTCGGTCGGCCGAGATTGCGTCGACCATCATCACCACCGACGATGCGATTGCGTGATTCGTAAATCCTTTCGCGCGCTTCACATGAAGCCCGGCATCGCGCGCCTGTTCGGCGAGCTTCCGCAGCTCGTCGCGCGGCAGGCCGATCGGTGCGCCGCCCATCGTCGCGCCGCCCAGCGCCGCAACCTGTGCCACGCCGTGTTCGCCGATGACGTACGCGCGAATATCGAGCGTGTGAACGTTGCATCGATCCGCCAGCAACGCTCGCAGCCGCACGGTGTCGATGAGCGTGCCCGTGCCGATGACACGCTCGTGCGGCAGATCGCACAAGTATTGAGCGATCTCCGTCATCGCATCGACCGGATTCGTCACCATCACGAACACTGCGTCTGGATTCTGCTTCGTCAGCGGCGGGATAATCTGTTGTAAAAGCTTCGCGTTATTCGGCGCTTCGAGTCGACGATCGTAAGCCGACACATCCGACGGTAATTTCGCGCCGCAGGCGATGATGACGATGTTGCAGCCGTTGGTGACTTCAACGGTCGCGCTCCGCACCTCGGCCGGCTGGGTAAAGCAGCTGGCGTGCCGCAGGTCGAGTGCATCGCCGAGCGTTGCCTGTGGCGTTCGCCCGACGAGCAGAAGCTCGCGCGCGAGCCCGCGGGTGACGAGCGCATACGCGATCGTGTTGCCAACGCGGCCGTTCCCGATGATTGCGATTTTCATTTTTTGATGAGGAGAGGGCGTGCCAACGGCCGGCCGTGAATCGCTTTGAATGCTCAGGTGACGGCGATCGCCGCCTCGCGAATGGGCTTTTCGTGCTTCGCGCGGTCTTTAATAGATTGTTCGGTCGCGGTCCGCGCGATGCGCGTTGCCAGCATGCCGTCCAGTCCGGTCGGCATGTCGCTGGTCTTGCCCGTGCGGAGCGCCCGCTCCAGTTCCTGGTACATGCCGTCAAAATTCTTTTCTTCATACCACGCCAGCGATTTCGTTCCGTGTTGGTTCAGCAACTCGAAGACGCGGGCCTGGCGGTCGTAGCGGATAATGCCATCGGTGCCGATCAGCTCGTAGCGAAAATCGACACGGGAATCGCGGCTGGTGTGGGCGTAACTGTAGCTGATTTCCACCATCGTTGTTTCGCCCCGCGCATGGGTCATGTGAAGATACATGTGGTCGGGGGAAATGTGATCATCGCCGTCGACCCAGGCGCCCATGCCCTGCGAATGAATCACTTCCGAGCCAAGCCACCAGCGCGCGAGGTCGATCTGATGCACGCCGCAGTCGACCATCGGGCCGCCTTCATTCATGCGGCCCTCGCGGTGTGCGTTATAGCAATTTGCATCAAGTCGCGGGAGGTATTTACCGTGACAATCCCAGATGTAGATCAATCGCAGGCTCCGCACCTTGCCGATCGCGCCATCCATAATCAACCGATGAATCTCCATCGCGCAGGGGGCGAAGCGGTAGGTGAATCCGACGTAGAGCGGCGCGCCCGCCGCCGACATCGCGTCGATCATTTCGATGCTGTCTTCCTCGTTCATCGACAGCGGCTTTTCGCACAGCACCGGCTTGCGGTACTTCGCCGCCAGCAACACGTTTTCTTTATGCGTCGGCGCGGGGGAAGTGATGATCACCGCGTCGATCCCCGACTGAAAAAACAGCTGCGCGTCGGTAAAGCTATTCGGCACGCCGAACTTTGATTTGGCTTCCAACAGTCGACCCGCGTCCGGATCCATGATCGAAACCAATTCAACCCCGGCCGTCCTTTTAATCGCTGGAATGTGTCCGTAGTCGGCCACCAGTCCACAGCCCATCAATCCGAGTCGAATCATTGAAACAGTCCATTCCCTGCGAAAAAGAACGCGGTTGCGAACAGACATTATCGGCGCGATTGAAGGGAAAGGAAAGCAGATGATGCGTGATGAGTGATGCGTGAAGAAAAATGCTTCTGCTTCACGCATCACTCGTCACGCATCATCTCGTCCGATATCGTGAACCATTCCATGAGCACCAGCCCGATTTCGGTCGACGAACAACTTAAAATCCTGTCCCGCCGCAGCGAGAAAATTCTTAGCGAAGACGATCTTCGGAAGAAATTGCAGCGCAGTGAGAAAACCGGCACGCCGCTGCGGATTAAATTCGGCATGGATCCGACCGCGCCCGATGTCACGCTCGGCCATGCCGTGCCGCTGAAGATCATCCGGCAGTTTCAGGAATGGGGGCACAGGGCCGTCCTCATCATCGGTGATTACACGGCCCGCGTGGGCGACCCATCCGGCAGAAATGCCACGCGGCCGATCTTGAGCGGCGACGAAATCGACCGCAACGCCAAGACCTATCTCGCGCAGGTCGGCAAGATTTTACTGACGGATGAAGCGCATCTCGAAACGCGCTACAACGGCGAATGGCTCGGCCGGATGAATCTGGTGGAGATCATCAAGCTGGCCTCGCGGAAATCGGTGGCGCAGGTTCTGACGCGTGAAGATTTCTCGAAGCGATTCGCCGAGGGTGTGGACATTCGGCTGCATGAGATCCTCTATCCGCTGCTGCAGGGGTGGGACAGCGTGATGGTCAACGCCGACGTCGAGATGGGCGGCAGCGATCAGCTATTCAACAACCTCGTCGGCCGGGAGTTTCAGAAGGAGGAAAATCCTGGCGATCCGCTGGCGGGGCAGGTGGTGATCGTCACGCCGCTGCTCGTCGGCACGGATGGCCATGTGAAGATGTCCAAGAGCAAGGGCAATTACGTCGGCATCACCGACCCGCCCGGCGGGCCGAGCGGCATGTTCGGCAAAATCATGAGCCTGCCCGACAGTCTGATGGAGATGTACTACACGCTGCTGACCGACCTGCCGATCGAAGAGTGCAAATCACAAATCGCAACGAAGCCGCGCGATGCGAAGATCGCGCTGGCGAAACATTTGATCGCCTGGCTGCACGATCAGGCGGCGGCGGATCAGGCCGAGGCAGAATTCATCCAGCAGTTCGTGAACAAGCAGGCACCGACGGAAATGCCGGAGTTCGCCGTTGGCGCGGGTCCGCACCGCATCGCGCCGATTTTGGTGCAGGCGGGGCTCGCATCGAGCAACAGTGAAGCCATTCGAAAGATCAAAGAGGGCGCTGTAAGCGTCGGAGGTCGGAAGCTGACCGTATCGGATGTAAATGTCGAGCAGACGTTTCCTCAACCGACGGAACTGAAGCTCGGAAGAAAGTATGCGAGAGTCAAAAACTAATCTCCTCTCCCTCGTACTCGGGGGAGAGGCAGGGTGAGGGGCTCTTCGAAAACCAGTAGGTTTCGGTGATCGAAAAGAAAGACCCCTCACCCAACCTCTCCCCGAGTACGGGAGAGAGGGGTAGAGCGATCACTCCAACAACAGCTTCCCCTCCCTCCCAATTTGCTCCTTCACCTTCCCCGCAAACATTCCCATGATGAACGGAAGCGTGATGCTCACGTGCACATCGGTTGCTCGAATCGCGACCATGCCGGTCACGGTTTGCCCCATCGCTTTGGCGACGAAGCTCATCTGGTTGCCGTCCCAGGTTTCGGTGGCACCGCTCAGTTGCGCTGGATATTTCTCGCGAGCGTCGGCGATCGCGACCGACAGCCGCCGTCGAATCTCGTCCGGCGACTTGTCGTGCGGGAGCGTCAGAGAGATAGTTTTGGCCATGTCTGATCTTATGCATGGTGCCACCGCCGAAGCATCGCCGAGAATCCTGGTGCTTTCGGCCTCCGTCGGCGCGGGGCACATGCGAGCGGCGCAGGCGGTGGAGTTGGCGATTCGCGAAACCTCGCCGAACGCGTTCGTGAAAAATGTGGATGTGCTCACGCTCAGCAGCGCCGCGTTCCGCAAAGTCTACGGGGCGGCTTATCTCGAATTGGTGAACCGCGCGCCGCACGTGCTGGGCTATTTCTACGACTACGTGGACCGCCCGCGCGACGCCAAAAGCAAACGCGACAAACTTCGGGCCGCCGTCGAGAAATTCAATCTGAAAAAGTTTATCGAGCTGATCGAGAACGAAGCTTGGGATGTCGTCGTCAACACCCATTTCCTGCCGGCCGGCATTATTGCGGGACTGAAGCGCGAAGGAAGAGTCGACATTCCGCAGATCACGACGACGACCGATTTTGAAACACATCGTCTCTGGGTCAACGAGCCGTGCGAGGCGTTCACCACGGCCACCGCGGAAGGCGCTGCATATCTGCAGCATTGGGGAATCGATCCGTCAAAACTTCACGTGACCGGCATCCCGATTCATCCGGTGTTTTCGCGGCCGAAAGATCGCGCCGCGTGCCTGCGACAGCAGATGCTGATCGACGACACCCGGCCGATCGTGCTGCAACTGTCGGGCGGATTTGGCGTCGGGCCGATCGAGCAATTATTTCGCGGCCTGCTGGCGATCGAAACGCCGCTACAGATCATCGCCGTCACTGGAAAAAACGAAGAAGCGAAACGTGAACTATCGACGATCGACGTGCCGTCAAGACATGCGGTGGAAGTGATGGGTTTCACCGACCAGATCGACGAGCTGATGGCCGTCGCGGATGTCGTGCTCTCCAAACCCGGCGGTCTGACGACGAGCGAAGTCCTCGCCCGCGGCTGCGCGATGGCGATCGTCAACCCCATCCCCGGCCAGGAAAGCCGCAACAGCGACTACCTCCTCGAAAACGGCGCGGCCATCAAGATTAACAATCTGGCGACGATGCCTATGAAATTGACGGAGCTTCTGTCGAATCGAGAAAGGCTTGAAGCGGTAAAGTCGAACGCGCGACGCATCGCGAGGCCACGCGCGGCGTTCGATGTCGCGAATTTAGTTTTGAAATTAGCCGCCGGCCACGCACGGGCGGGACGCCCGTGACACAGGTGCGCACTTGTATCATGGGCGTCCCGCCCATGCCTGAAACGGAAAACCTTTCGTTGAAGGTAATGTTGATCCCAGCTGCCCGAAGCGGCCATGACAAACATGATCACCGACCATCACAAACAACAACTCCTCCAGCGCGGCTACGCGATCGTGCCCGAATTTCTCGACGCAACGACGCTCGCAAAAGCGCGCGACGGGATATTGCAATACTTTCCGCGCGACGAAGAATTCCGTGCCACGCCCGAGCGGTACGGCTTCATCAACGAAGACCCCGAACACCTGCAAATCGAATTTCCGTTCTCATCGGATGTGCTCAACGACATCTCCACGCATCCGTCGATCGTCAGCTTCGTCGAAGATCTTCTCGGCACGACCGACCTCGCCCTCTCGCAGGCCGCCATCTGGGCGAAGTATGCCGGCACGGGCGATTTCGATCAGGGGCTGCACCTGGACTACGAGGGTCACACGCTCGTTGTCCCGCGCGATGACGGTGCGTATCGACAGGTGAACATCATTCTGTATTACACTGACGTCGATGCAACGCTCGGCCCGACACACGTTGTCAGTCAGGAGCATACGGCCCATCTCCCGCTCTGGCCCACGCATCGCCTGCGGAAGAAAAACGCGTCACTCTATGAGCGCGAGCGACCGGTGCTGGCCGCTGCCGGGGATTTGCTCATCTTCTCAATGCGCACGTGGCACCGCGCCAGCGACATCACCGCCGATCTCGGCGTGCGATTTTCGCACCATCTCGTCTACCGCGCTGCCGAGCACCAGTTCCAGGGGCACCACCGTTGGGCAAAGCAGGGCGAGCATCCCCAACTCGCGCGCTTCCTCGCCCGCGCCACGCCGCGACAGCGTGAACTCCTCGACTTCCCAAAGCCCGGCAGCCCCTACTGGACGCCGGAAACGCTCCGTGCCGTCGCGCTGCGATACCCAACGATGGACCTGAGCCAGTATGGGCAATGGCTTTCCAAAAAAGAACCCTGACTCCTCTTAATGCTTTGGCTCAAAGACATCATTTTCTACATCACCCTTTGCGGGCTACCGACGACGCGGCAGGCCGATGGCCGCGTCGAGGTTGATGTCGCTCCGGCGACCGTTCGACGTGTGCAGTTTGAAGCCGCCCATCCATCGTTGGATGTGCCTCGGATGGGGCCGAGGGAGTCGGCGCTGACTAGATACGATTTCGAGTGCTCCATTCATGTTCAATATGAATTCACAGGACCGCCGGAGGAATCGCCGAAAGGCGTGCGTGTCAACGCTCGCCTCATGCGTGTCGAAATGCGGACGACACTTGTTGACATGATCTACCTGCCGAACGATGCGAACGTGCCGCTTCGGTCGCATGAGGAGGGGCATTGGAAAATTGATCAGCGGGTGTATGAGCGAGCCGAGTCCGCCGCGCGAAGCGCGGCGGCGAGTGCGTTGGATCGAACTTGGCCCGGAGCGGGCGACACTGCTGACGCTGCCGGAAAAGCGGCGACCGACGCGGCCGTGAAGGCGATCGGCGACGCGTACCTAAAAGCCACGGCCGGCCGGGCAAGTCGTGTCGACGATCTCTACGATGAGGTCACCGGTCACGGCACCCGTCCAATCAATGTCGCACGTGCCATCGACATCGCCTTCGAAATGGACGAAGTGCGTCAACGTGCAGCAACTCGACCCTCATTGCACGACTCAGAAGCCGCGCCTTAAGTCGTCCGTCACGCACCCGATGCTCGTCGAGTAAAGAGACGGCTGCATTACCAAAGGCTCAACGTGTCGCCCGGCCGTTGAAACGCTTGCGACGACAGCGGCATCATTGGTCGGTCAAGTCCAAACTTTTTCTTGTGGATCGTGAACATCGACTTGAATTGGTCGGCCCAGACACCTTGGCCGCGCATGCGGGTGTTGAAGTTTGGGTCATTCAATTTGCCGCCACGCAATTCGCGGATTCGGTTGAGGACTTTGCTTTTGCGGTCGGGGAAGTGTCGTTCGAGCCACTGCTCGAACAGCGGGGCGACGGCGTAAGGCAGTCGCACCGGCACATATGCGGCCGTCGCCGCGCCGGCGTTGGCGGCGGCTTTGAGGATCGCTGGCATTTCATGATCCGTGAGCCCGGGAATGACCGGTGCGACCATCACGCCGACCGGAATGCCGGCGGTCGTCAGCTTTTGGATCGCATCAAGCCGCCGCGCCGGGCTGCTGGCGCGTGGCTCGAGCTTGGCGGTGAGCGTTGCATCGAGCGTCGTCACCGAAACAAACACCGCGGCCGCTTGATGCGATGCGAGATCAGACAGCACATCAATGTCGCGCGTCACCAGATGATTCTTAGTCACGATCGCCACCGGATTTCGACACTCGGCCAGCACCTGCAAACACTGCCGCGTGAGTTGAAAATGTCGCTCGGCGGGCTGATAGCAATCGGTCACGCCGCTCATGCCAATAACTGTCGGTCGCCAGCTTTTCTTCGACAACTCGGCGCGCAGCAGCGCGGCCGCGTTCTCTTTCACGAAAATCTTCGTCTCAAAATCGAGCCCCGCGCTCAGCCCGAAATATTCATGGCCGGGCCGCGCGTAGCAATAAATGCAGCCATGCTCACAGCCGCGATACGGATTGATCGAATGCGAAAAGCCAACGTCGGGGCTCTCGTTCTGCGCGATGATCGATTTGGTGGCGTCGCGAAGATAAGAGGTCGTTGGCGCGGGCCGTTCATCGGGCGGGACTTCGGAGAAGTCGGGCCGAAATTCGATCGGCTCGAAACGGTTGGGCGGATTGTCGGAAGCGCCGCGGCCGTGAATGGAGAGGGAGAACGACAACGCGGAGATTGTACGGTTAATGTACGGGGTAAGAAAGAACTCTTTTCGAGAGATTGTTCCAGGACATGACGTCATCCGAAGGGAGCAGCAGTGACACCTGAGAAATATCGACTTGCGAAACGTTTGCGATATCCAAGATCCCTTGGGTCGCTGCTGTACCCTTTGGGATGACATTCTCCTTCCGGTGTGCAGATGTCTCGAGAGTGCTTCACGTTGATCGTGTGCGCATAAATCTTGCGTGCGTTGACCGGACTTTCCACCACGGATAGCTTGCAAGTTCATATGCTTAAACGAACTCCCGTCTACGATTTTCACGTCTCGGCCGGCGCGCGAATGGTCGAATATGCCGGGTGGCAGATGCCGCTGATGTATCGGTCGATTCTGGATGAGCACGAGCAAACGCGGAAATCGGGCAGCATTTTTGATGTGTCGCACATGGGGCGGATTCAGTTCAAGGGGCCCGATGCGCTGAAGTTTTTGGAACACGTCGTCACGCGGAAATTGTCCGATGCGACCGTCGGCCAATCGCGTTACGGGCTCGTGTGTAATGCGCAAGGCGGGACGATGGACGACGTGATTGTCAGCCGCGATCAGAAGCATTGGCTGATGGTGTGCAATGCGAGCAATCGCGACAAGCTCGTCAAACATTTCAATGAAGTGCGTCGTGCAATGAATGCGGATTTCGATCTCGCGGATCAGACCGAAGCGACAACGATGGTCGCGATCCAGGGGCCTAAGGTTGTGGCGCGAATAGGGGAGGCGTTGAATATCGATATCGCCAGCATGAAGCGATACCGCTTTGTGAACGAGTCGTTCATGCTCGTGAAATTCATGATCTTCCGCAGCGGATACACCGGCGAGGACGGGATCGAGATGATCCTGCCGAGCAAAATGGCGGGCATGGCGATGAAGCTGCTGGCGGGAAAAGTCGACAAGCCGGACGCGACGATCAAGCCGGCGGGACTTGGCGCGCGCGACACGCTGCGCCTCGAAGCGGGCATGCCGCTGTATGGCCACGAGTTGAGTGAAACGATCGACCCGATCTCGGCGGGCCTGGGGTGGGCGTGCGATCTGACGAAGGAATTCATCGGCGTCGAGCCGCTGCGGAAGATTCATGCGGAGGGCCCGAAGCGCAAACTCGTGGGCTTGGAACTCGCCGGCAAACGCATCGCCCGACAAGGCGCCGCTGTCCTCAAGGATGGTGCACCGATCGGCGAAATCACGAGCGGCACATTCGGACCAACGGTGCGGAAAAGCATCGCGATGGGCTTCATCGATTCCGCGCTGACGGCCGAGGGCACGACGTTGAAGGTCGATTTCAAAAGCGAACAAATCGACGCGACGATCGTGAAGATGCCGTTTTATAAGCGGGTTTGAGGGAGAGAAATTGGAAGCAACCACAGAGACGCAGAGGACGCAGAGCAAGACGCAGAGAGGAATTTAGAATGGAAAAGGCGGATCGTGATCCATTGTCCGAAAAAGTGATCGGTGCTGCCATCGAAGTGCATCGGGTTTTGGGGCCAGGGTTGACCGAAGGTTTGTACGAGGCTGCATTGTGTCGAGAACTTGATCTTCGCGGCGTCGCGTACGAGCGGCAGGTTCCGATCTCGGTCGAATACAAGGGTGTCGTCATCGGCGACACGCGATTAGATCTGATCATCGAGCAAACTTTAATCGTCGAACTAAAGCGTGTGATGCGCTGAATTCCGTTCACAGAGCTCAATGCATCACGTATCTCGGTATCACTCGATTGGAGACCGCTTTACTCATCAACTTCAACGTGGCAATCTTAGTGGACGGAATCAAGCGCGTGATCAAGTCAAACTAGTCTTCTCTGCGTCCGTCTCTGCGTTCTCTGCGTCTCTGTGGTTGCATTTAATTTCTGGAAGCACACATGACTGTCCCTACCGATCGTACCTATCTTGAAACTCACGAATGGCACAAAGTCGACGGCGACACTGTCACCATTGGCATTACGCAAAACGCGGCCGATGAGTTGACTGACATCACCTACGTCGCCCTGCCCAAAGTCGGCGATAAACTCGACGCGAACACGCGCTTCGGTGAGATCGAATCCGTGAAGGCGACCAGCGATCTTTACACCGGCGTGGCGGGGACTGTCAGCGCAATCAACGAGGGACTTACCGCCAATCCCGGCCTGGTGAATTCCGATCCGTTCGAAGGCGGCTGGATGATCAAAATCAAGGCGGGCGATCCCGCTCAGGCCGAGTCGCTGCTGAACAGTGCCGATTATCTGACGAAAACCGGGCACTGAGCTCGCAATGTTGTGAATTGATTCGGTCGAGGGCGCTTCGGTGTGGCCCCGAGCTTCATCGCGCATCTCTAAGACTGTTCAGAAGAAACGCGCGACTGCGCATGTCGCTAAACGTCTATATAAAAAGCGCGTATAATCCCACCACTCATGACCACCGACACCGTTGAAGCTGTAATTCCGTCGACTGAAACCAAGCCCAGCTTGGCGATCCCCGAAGCGCTCCTGCCGAGCGATTCGTTCATCCCGCGCCATATCGGCCCGAGCGATGCGGAGATCGCATCAATGCTCTCGACGCTTGGCCTCGGGTCGCTCGATGAACTCGTCGATCAGACCGTGCCATCGTCGATCCGCATGAAGGGTGACCTAAAGCTGCCGGCCGCGCTGGGCGAGTTTGAGATGCTCAAGCAATTGAAAGCGCTTGCGAGCAAGAACAAGGTGAACCGCTCGTTCATCGGCATGGGGTATTACGACACGATCACGCCGCCGGTGATCTTGCGGAACATTTTGGAGAATCCGGGTTGGTACACGCAGTACACGCCATATCAGCCGGAGATTTCGCAGGGGCGGCTCGAAGCGCTGTTGAACTTCCAGACGATGGTCGCCGACCTCACCGGCATTCCACTGGCGAATGCAAGCATGCTCGATGAAGGAACCGCCGCTGCGGAGGCGATGGCGATGTGCTATTCGCTCGCGGATCAGAACAAGAAAACGTTTTTGATTGCGAATGATTGTCATCAGCAGACGATCGCGGTGGTGACGGCTCGCGCGAAGTCGATCGGGATTCGATTGTCGATCGTGGATTGTGGAAAGTTGAATGTGGAATGGGGAGATGTCTGCGGTGTGCTGGTGCAATATCCAACCACCGACGGACGCATCGTCGATTATTCAGAGCTTGTGAAAGCGGCGCATGATGCAAACGCGCTCGTCGTTTACGCGACCGATTTGCTCGCGCTGACGCTCATCAAATCTCCTGGTGAATTCGGCGCCGATATCGCCGTCGGCAGCGCGCAACGCTTCGGCGTTCCGATGGGCTTCGGCGGTCCACACGCTGGATTCATGGCAACGAAGGAAGAATACGTCCGCAAAATGCCCGGCCGAATCATCGGCGTGAGCAAAGACGCGCACGGCAACCCCGCATTCCGCCTTACGCTGCAGACTCGCGAACAACACATCCGCCGCGAGAAGGCGACGAGCAATATCTGTACGGCGCAAGTGCTGCTAGCGGTGATCGCGGGAATGTACGCGACGTATCACGGGCCGGAGGGGTTGAAGACGATTGCGCGACGGGTGCATGCGATGGCACGGCTAATCGCCGAGGGACTTCGTCATCAAGGTCACGAGATCGAAGAAAATTACTTCGACACGATTCGAGTGACCGCAACGAATTCGCTGGACGAATTGTTTCAACTCGCTCGCGAAAGCCAAATGAATTTTCGTCGATTCCACGACGGATCGATTGGTATCTCCGTCGATGAGACGACCAACCTCGACGACGTCCGCGACATTCTTCAAGTTTTCGATTGCAAAGTTGACGGTCACCGTGACGATTACGGGTCGGCGGCACAGCAATCAACAATCAACAATCGACAAACGACTTTCCTTCAGCATCCAATCTTCAACACCCATCACAGCGAAACCGAGATGCTTCGCTACATCTTCAAGCTGATGGGCCGCGATTTGTCGCTGGCGAACAGCATGATTCCGCTGGGCTCATGCACGATGAAGCTGAACGGCACGAGTGAGATGATTCCGGTCACCTGGCCGGAGTTTGGGAAGCTGCATCCGTTTGCTCCGATTGAGCAGACGAAGGGGTACGCGACGCTGTTCAAGAATCTCGAAAAATGGCTGGCGGAGATCACGGGCTTCAAGGCCGTGTCGCTGCAACCGAACGCGGGGTCGCAGGGTGAATACGCGGGACTGCTGGTCATTCGCGCGTATCACGAGTCGCGGAACGAAGGGCATCGCACGGTCTGCCTGATCCCCGACAGCGCGCACGGAACTAATCCCGCGAGCGCGGTGATCGCGGGCTTTGAAGTCGTCGCGGTGAAAACGACGGCCGACGGTCGCATCGATGTCGACGATCTGAAAGCCAAGGCCATCCTGCACAAGGAAAAGCTCGGCGCGCTGATGATCACCTACCCCTCCACGCGAGGCGTGTTTGAAGAATCCGTCAAGGAGGTCTGCAAAATCATCCACGCCAACGGCGGCCAGGTGTATATGGACGGCGCGAACATGAACGCCCAGGTCGGCCTGTGCCGACCGGGCGATATCGGCGCGGATGTCTGTCACCTCAACCTGCACAAAACGTTCTGCATCCCGCACGGCGGCGGCGGGCCGGGCATGGGACCGATCGGTGTGGCCAAGCAACTTGTTCCGTTTCTTCCGGAGACGAGTGGGCAGTGGGCGGTGGGCGGTGGGCAGTCGGAGAAAGAGTCTCAATCGATCGGCATGATCTCGGCCGCGCCGTATGGCAGCCCAAGCATTCTGACGATCAGTTACGTCTACATCGCGCTCATGGGTGCGGCCGGTTTGAAGAAGGCGACGCAGGTCGCGATACTCAACGCCAACTACATGGCCATGAAGCTCGAAGGCCATTACCCCGTGCTGTTCAAGGGACAGCAGGGCCGCGTCGCGCACGAGTTCGTGATCGACTGTCGCCAGTTCGAAAAGTCGGCCGGAATCAAAGTCGAAGACATCGCCAAGCGGTTGATGGATTACGGCTTTCACGCGCCGACGATGAGCTGGCCGGTGCCGGGCACGATGATGATCGAACCGACGGAGTCCGAATCGTTGGCGGAGTTGGATCGGTTCTGCGATGCGATGATTCGCATTCGTGAAGAGATTCGCGCGATCGAAAACGGGCAGGGCGACAAAGCAGATAACGTGCTGAAACACGCCCCGCACACGATCGCGGCCGTCAGCGCCAACGAGTGGCCCCACAGCTACCCTCGCGAGCTGGCGGCCTTCCCCGCACCCTGGCTGCACGACGCTAAGTTCTGGCCGGCTGTTGGGCGCGTTGATAATCCGTTCGGCGACCGAAACCTGGTCTGCTCCTGCCCGCCGATTTCAGCCGATCCAGATTGATCAAGGCAGATGGAGCGCGGGGTTTTTCATTCGGAGAACGCTAGGCGACGACGAAGTTGACGAGCTTTTTCGACACGTAGAGCTCTTTTCTGATCGTCTTTCCTTCGAGCCAGACTTTTACTTTCGCCGCGCTCTTAGCCGCCATGAGCACGTCGGCTTCATCCGCGTCGGCCGCGACGATCACTTTATCGCGCAGCTTTCCGTTGACCTGTACGGGCAATTCGATCATCGACTCGACGAGCTTGGCCTCGTCGAACGCCGGCCACGGACGGCGCGCGAGCGTTTTGGTGTGACCGAGGTGCGACCAAAGTTCCTCTGAGATATGCGGCGCGAACGGCGCGAGCATCAGCGTCAGATTCTCCGCCAGCTCACGCGGGACGACAGGCAACCCCGCCTGCGACGAGCTGTGTCGAGTCGTAATCTCGTTGTTCAGCTTGATCAGCTCCGCGATCGCGACGTTGAACCGCAGCGCCACAATATCCTCGGCCACTTTCTTGATCGTGCGATGCATCTGGCGATCGAGCGCTTCGGGGATTGCAATCGGCTCGATTGTTACAACGCGCTTCGCATCCTCTTCATCGCCGACGAGGTTTCGCCAGACGCTGTTGAGAAACCGGCTCATGCCGACGATGTCGCGCGTGTTCCATGGCTTCTGCTGCTCGAGCGGGCCCATGTACATCTCGTACAGCCGAAACGTATCGGCCCCGTAGTCGCGAACGATGTCATCGGGATTGACGACGTTGCCGCGGCTCTTGCTCATCTTCTGACTATCCTCCCCGAGAATCAGGCCCTGGTTCACGAGCTTCGTAAACGGCTCGGGCGTGCTGACGTGGCCGAGGTCGAAGAGGACTTTGTGCCAGAAGCGCGCGTAGAGCAGATGAAGCACCGCGTGCTCGACGCCGCCGACGTAGAGGTCGACAGGCATCCAGTATTTTTCTTTTTCCGGATCGACGAACAGATCCGGATTTTTCGGATCGAGATACCGCAGGTAATACCAGCACGAGCCGGCCCACTGCGGCATGACGTTGGTTTCGCGCGTCATCGCGATGCCGTCGCGGTCAATTTTTGTCCAGTCGATCGCCTTGGTCAGCGGCGGCTCGGGCGTGCCGGTCGGTTTGAAATCATCCAGCGCCGGCAGCGTGAGCGGCAGCTCACCTTCATCGATCGCGAACGCGTTGCCAGCATCATCGAGCACAATCGGGAACGGCTCGCCCCAATAGCGTTGGCGACTGAAGAGCCAGTCGCGCAGCTTAAACTTGATCGTACCGAAGCCATCGCCGTCGGCCTCTAGCTTGGCGATGATTTTCGTTTTCGCATCGGCCGTTGACAGGCCGTCGATGACGCCACTATTGATCGCGACGCCTTCGCCTTCGAGTGCGCGATTCAGACCGGCCGGATCGGACTCGCTGATCTTCACAACGAGTTTGATCGGCAGATCAAACTTCTTCGCAAACTCGAAATCGCGTTGATCGTGCGCCGGGACGGCCATGATCGCGCCGGTGCCGTAGCCCATCAGCACGTAGTCGGCGATGTAGACGGGAATCTTTTCATCATTGATCGGGTTGATCGCAAACGCGCCGATGAACACGCCGGTCTTGTCCTTCGCGTCGGCCATTCGGTCGCGGTCGGACTTTCCCGCAACTTGCGTGCGGTAGGCCTCGACCGTTTCGCGACGGGCAGCGGGCGTGATGCGATCGACGAGCTCATGCTCGGGCGCTAGCACCATGTACGTTGCGCCATACAGCGTGTCGGGTCGCGTCGTGAAGACGGTGATCGTCAGATCTTCGTCGTAATCTTCATCCACATCGCTCGCGCGTTCGGTTTGCGCGACGTGCTCGTCGGGCGGCACGACCGCGAAATCGACTTCCGCGCCGACACTTCGGCCGATCCAGTTGCGCTGCATCTCCTTAAGTGATACGGGCCATTGCAGGGCGTCCAGATCGTCGATCAATCGCGGCGCATAAGCGGTGATCCGCAGCATCCATTGCCGCAACGGCCGGCGCTCGACGGGAAACCCGCCGACTTCGCTCTTGCCGTCGATCACTTCTTCATTGGCCAGCACCGTGCCCAGGCCCGGGCACCAGTTCACCGGCGCTTCGTCCATGTAGGCCAGACGTTGCCCGTCGATGACGTCGCGCTGCTCTGCCTCGGATAAATCGCGCCACAATCGCTCGACGCGCACCTCGCCGGCGATCTGCTCCAAACCCTTGGCCGACGGGTTCAATCGAATCGAACCATCCGGGCCGACGACAAGATTCTCGTTCGTCAGCTCATTGATCAGATGCGAAATGGGCTTGGCCTTGTTGTCGGCCGTGTCAAAATAGCTGTTGAAGAGTTGCAGGAAGATCCACTGCGTCCACTTGTAATACCCGGCGTCGGTTGTATCGACCTCGCGTTCCCAGTCGTAGCTGAAGCCGAGCGACTGCAACTGTTTGCGGAAGCGGCCGATGTTTTCGCGCGTGATGATGCCCGGGTGCTGATTGGTCTTGATCGCGTACTGCTCCGCAGGCAGGCCGAACGCGTCCCAGCCCATCGGATGCAGCACGTTGTGGCCGCGCATACGGAGGAAACGGGAGACGATATCCGTGGCGGTATATCCCTCCGGATGGCCGACATGTAATCCCGCGCCCGACGGGTAGGGAAACATATCAAGCACATACGCTTTGGGCATATCGCCCGCCTCTTCCGGATCGAGCGCGCGAAAGCAGTGGTTTTCTAACCAGTATGTCTGCCACTTTTTTTCGATGGACGTGAAGTTGTAAGGCATGGCAAGGGTGAGCTTACCGGAGGATGACAGTTTGCCACAGAGGAAGATGCGTGATGCGTGATGAGTGATGCGTGATGAAAGTGTGTCTCTTCACGCATCACTCATCACGCATCAGAACAGTTTCGGTAAAAATCGTCCGACGGCGTTGAGGTACGTTTGGTAACTCTCGCCGTGAAGTTGCACGAGATATTTCTCTTCTCGCCGTGCTTCCCACTGCAAAAGGCAGATGCCGATGATCGCGACGATCGCCATCAGGTCGGTCGGGACGGCGACGTAGCTTGCGACCAGCAACACGCATTGCAACGCATAGATCGGATGTCGTACATACCCATATGGCCCGCTGAAAATGAGCTGGGTTCTTTCGTTCGGGTTGATGCCCATCCGCCACGATTTCCCCATACGTTTCCAGCAGATAAGCGTCGCGATGAAACCGGCGACCGCAACGCCGACAGCGGGAAAAGTAATGAGCGGGTCACTCCAGATCGGCCGAAAGCCGGCAGGACGATGGGCGACGAACGCGACTGCAAACGGGACGACAACCCATGCGACCACCATGGGATACCAGACGATTCGCAGGAACCGCCCGAGCAGTTCAGGCGGTAAAAGGTTTGCGTTTTGCCCGGTGAGTCGACGGGTCTTGCGAACCAAGTGAATGACACGCGCCCAATATGCCGCGATCAGCAGGCCGATCGCCAGCGCCGGCCACGAGTAGATGAGAGGAGTTCCCGATGCCGCAACAACCACAGCGGCGGGACGTTATCAGTTCCGCGGACTCGACGCCATCGGCACCGGGGTCGGCAACATGATCGAGAGCGAGGCCACCTTCGACGGGGCCGTCGTCGGTGTGATCACGGGTGCCGCGGCGGGAATGACGCCATTGATGATCACCGTCGTTGTGCCCGTTGTACCGATCGGGGCGAGGGTCGTCGGCGAAGCGCTTGGCGCGGGCTTTGGAGCGAACACAGTCGAGCTACCGCGCTGCGGACAAGTCGCCATCACCAGGGAAATCACTTCTTTGTGAATCTTTTCCTTCTTCTCGATATTGAAATGATCCAGGCCGGGCTCGAGCAAGTCTTTTCGATCGGTTCGGATATCGGCATTCACAAGCTGAGTAGAGCTGCCGTCAGGTTTTTTGACCGGAACCCCACGCAGCCACGGGAGCGTGTCCCACACGCCATTCGATTCATACAGGTTGATGCACTTCAAAACGTTCGATGTCACCTCAGGCGGCGTCACCGGATCAAGCGTGATGAGCAAGTCGACCGTGATGTGATCGCGGTTCAGTTCTCTAGCCATGCGCAACGCGTCGTCGGCACCGTAGGAATGCCCGATTAAGATGAGCGGCTCGCGGTTTGGTGCGGCGGAATATCTCTCGCGAATTTTTGTCGCCAGCGATGACCATTGATCGTCTTGGAAAACGCTCGCGCTGATACCCTGCTTGTTCAGCTTGCCTCCAAGTGAATCGATACCGGTTGAGAAAACCCCAATAAAGCCGCGAAGGAGATAGACATTCCCGGCACGCGTGGCGGTTGATGCGGTTGCTATGGGAGCGACGGCGTTGACGTTGCCGGGCCTCATCGCGGACGTCGAACAGCCGCTGATTAGGCCCGCAAGGAGAATCCAAGCTCCGGAAAATTTGAAAGTCGACTTGGTCATTGTACGAACTGGTTTTCGACGAATCGAAGCGGTAGCTGAACGATAAAAACGGACGCGGCGTTGAGAAAAGCGTTCCGATAATAATTACCCGCATATCACGTGCCAGGATGAACGATCGCTGCGCGATGTTGAGCGCGCTTAGGCAGTGTAAGTGACCTCAAATTCAGATCATCCGAACGCTGCCGGCGATGATATGGCGGGTTATTTTTCCATCCTTGAGCAGCAGTCTGCCCATCTCGTCCAGCCCGACACATTTTCCGACGATGATTCCTTCGTGGGGGGTTCGTTCATCAGGCGAACTTTCAACACGAATGCGACGCCCGACAAGGGCGTGATGCGCGTGATATTCACCAAGGATAGTAGGAAAGTGATGATCGCCGGGCCGGGCCAGGCGAGCGAGCAAGTGCTTGCAGAGCGAGATGACTACGCTGTTCATCGGGATGAATCGATGCGAGAGTTCATCGAGCGACGTAATGTCCGAACGCAGAGCGGCTGGCACGTCGCGACGGCAAACATTCACGTTGACGCCCACGCCGATGAGGTCGACCCTCCGCACACGTTCGCACAACAATCCGGCAAGCTTCTTTCCATTCACCAGTAAATCGTTCGGCCATTTCAGTTGAATGGTGGCCGCCACGCTGGGCTCGCAAAACGAGCCGAGTGCCTCCCGCACCGCAAGGCCGGCGACGAGCGGCAATTGGTGAGGCTGCACGTGTTCGGAAATTGGCAAGGCGAAGGTGATCGTCAGGCTTCCCGCGCCCGACCACCAAGTGTGACGGCCACGCCCGCGACCCGCGACTTGCTTGCCGGTGAGCACGATGGCCGGTGCAAACAGTTCGTTGCGGTTGCGAAGGGCGGTGGCTTGATCGTTTGTGCTGCGCAGGCGCGGGAACCAATGCAGCCGAAACGGTTTCACCGAAGCTCGGAGTTGCGCTATGCGAAAACCAAACTCCTCTCTCCGTACTCGGGGAGAGGCAGGGAGAGGGGTCTTCGTTTTTCTTCGAACAGCTTCCGACAAAGCGAAGACCCCTCTCCCATCCTCTCCCCGGGTACGGAGAGAGGGGTAATGCGAAGCTACTCCAGCACCACCAACAAATCGCGTGCGACGATCACCGAATTCGACTTCACCAGCACATCCGCCACCGTCGCGGCGCGCGGCGCGTAGACGGCCGTTTCCATTTTCATCGCCTCGATGCTGAGTAGACGCTCGCCTTCCTTAACGGTTTGTCCTTTTTTCACCGCCACCGTCGAAATTTTCCCCGGCATCGGCGCGGCCACGTGATTTGCGTTATCGAGGTCCGCCTTCGGATGCTTGTGCGCCACGCCTTCCAGCGTTCGGTCGGCGACGTTCACGCTGCGCGGCTGGCCATTCAATTCGAAGAACACCGTGCGCGTGCCGTCATCGTGCGGGTCGCTCGTCGTCAGATATTTGATGATCAGCGACTTGCCTTCTTCGATCTCGACGTTGATCTCATCGCCGCTGCCCAGGCCATAGAAAAACGCGGGGGTGGGGATGAACGTCGTGCTTTCGTATTCATCCAGGTGTTTCTGCAGATCGAGGAACACCTGCGGATACATCAGATAAGACATCAAATCCAGATCGCTCGGCTCGCGGCCGATCTTCTTTTTCAGTTCCTTTTTCGTGACGACGAAATCGACCTTCGGCAGCTTCGCGCCGACGCGCCCCTTGATCGCCTCCACGCCGGCCGAGTCGAGTATGATTTTCTGCAACACCTTCGGCCATCCGCCCGCGGGCGTGCCGATCATGCCTTGCATCATCTCGACAACGCTTTTCGGGAAGCTCAGTTTTTTGCCGGGCGTAAGCACGTCCATCGCGGTCAGGCCGTTGGTGACCATGAACAGCGCCATATCGCCGACGACTTTGCTCGACGGCGTCACCTTCACGATGTCGCCAAACAGTTGGTTCACCGTCGCATACGCCTCGGCCACGCTCTCCCACTCATCCGCGAGGTGCAGCGATTTCGCCTGCTGCTTCAGGTTCGTGTATTGGCCGCCCGGCATTTCATGTTGATACACCTCGGCCGTGCCGGTCTTGATGTCTTCCTCGAATGGGTAGTACTGCGACCGCACACGCTCCCAATAATCGCTGAGGCGGTTGAGGTTCGTCAGATCAATCTTCGAATCGCGAGGCGTGTTCTGCAGCGTCGCGACGATCGAGTTCATGTTTGGCTGCGACGTTTGCCCGCTCATGGAAGCAAGGGCCGCGTCGACGATGTCCACGCCCGCATCGGATGCGCGGAGAATCGAGCCGGCGTTGATGCCGCTGGTGTCGTGCGTATGAAAATGAATCGGCACGCCGACTTCGTTGCGTAGCGCCTTGACCAACTCATACGCTGCATAAGGTTTGCACAGGCCGGCCATGTCTTTGATGCACAGGATGTGCGTGCCCATCGCGACCAATTCCTTGGCCATGCTGACGTAATACTTCAGCGAGTATTTCGTGCGTTTCGGGTCGAGGATATCGCCCGTGTAGCAGATGGCCGCCTCGCAGATGGCACCCGTCTTGTCGCGCACGGTTTCGACGGCCACCCGCATGTTGTCGACGACATTGAGCGAATCGAAAATGCGGAAGACATCGATGCCGGTCTTCGCGCTCTGCACGACAAATTCCTTGACGACGTTGTCAGGGTAATTCGTGTAGCCAACCGCGTTGCTAGCGCGCAGCAGCATCTGAAACAGAATGTTCGGCACGCGCTTGCGCAGATCGATCAATCGATCCCACGGGTCTTCCTGAAGGAAACGCATCGAGGTGTCGAACGTTGCCCCGCCCCAGCATTCGAGGCTGAATAAATCCGGCGTGTTGTGCGCGACAGCCTCGGCGACTTTGAGCAGATCGAACGTACGCACGCGGGTCGCCAGCAGCGACTGGTGCGCATCGCGCATTGTCGTGTCGGTAAACATCAGCTTCTTCTGCTTGCGCACCCACTCGCAGAATTTCTCCGGGCCAAGCTCGGTCAGCTTCTGCTTCGTGCCCGGCTGGGGTGCGATGTCCTTCGGAAATTTCGGCACGATCGGCTCGGACAATTGCCGCTTCGGATCGATCTTCCCTTTCACGTCCGCGCGTCCGTTCACAATCACGTCGCCGATGTATTTAAGCGTCTTGGTCGCGCGATCGCGCCGCGCAGTGAATTGAAACAACTCGGGCGTGTTGTCGATAAACGTGGTCGTCGCATCGCCGGCCTCGAACGTCGGATGACGGATGAGGTTTTCGAGGAACGGGATGTTCGTCTTCACACCTCGGATGCGGAACTCGCGCAGCGCCCGGCTTGTGCGTCGAACCGCTTCGTGCAGATCGGTGCCGAGCGCGGTGAGCTTTACCAGCAGCGAGTCGAAGTAGGGCGTGATGACCGCGCCGGAAAATGCGCTGCCGCCGTCGAGGCGAATGCCGAAACCCGCGCTGGAGCGATACGTCGTCATCCGGCCGTAGTCGGGGATGAAATTGTTTTCCGGATCTTCCGTGGTGATGCGGCACTGAATCGCCACGCCGCGCGTGTGAATGTCGTCCTGAAGCGGAATGTTGATCGGCTTTTCATGGAGCTTGAACCCCTGCGCGACGAGGATCTGGCTCTTCACCAAATCGATGCCGGTCACCTGTTCGGTGACGGTGTGTTCAACCTGGATGCGCGGGTTCACTTCGATGAAAAAGAATTCGTTGCGATCGAGATCGAGCAAAAATTCAACCGTGCCGGCGTTGCGGTAGTTGGCGGTCGCGCAGAGGCGCTTGGCGCTTTCGCAGATGTCTTGTCGCAGCTTCAGAGGCAGGTTGATGCTCGGTGCGACTTCGACGACCTTCTGGTGACGACGTTGCACTGAGCAATCGCGTTCCCATAAGTGAACGAGGTTGCCGTGTGTGTCGCCCAGGATTTGAACTTCGATGTGCTTCGCGCGGCCGATGTAGCGCTCGACGAACACTTCGGATCGACCGAAGGCCGCGCCAGCTTCGCGCTGGGCTTCCTCGAGTTTGCCGGCCAGCTCGTCGGGCGTCTTGACGACACGCATCCCGCGTCCACCGCCGCCGAAGCTCGCCTTGACGATGATCGGATAGCCGATCGTTTTCGCGGCCGACTTCACATCGGCAAGTTTCGCCAAGCCATGTTCCGTGCCCGGTAGCGTCGGCACGTTTGCTTTGACTGCGAGGCGCTTGGCGGCGGTTTTGTCGCCGAACATGTCGAGCAAATCTGCGGTGGGGCCGACGAACGTGATGCCATTTCTTTCACACTGCCGCGCGAGCTCGGCGTTCTCGGAAAGAAAGCCGTAGCCGGGATGAATCGCATCCACGCCATGCGCGAGGGCCACGCCGATGATCTGCTCGATATTGAGATAGCCCTTGACCGGCTCGCCGCCCTCTTCCGGCCCGATCTGGTACGACTCGTCGGCCTTGAATCGGTGAAGGGCGAAGCGATCTTCGTAGGTGTAAACCGCGACCGTCGCCAGCTCCAGCTCGGTGGCGGCCCGCAGGACGCGAATGGCGATCTCACTTCGATTGGCAACGAGCAGTTTTTTCATCGTGTTCTTCTAGCGGATTTCTCGCACCGCGAATGCGCGCGACATTGTAGAACGATGAGGGAAATTGCAAGAACGACGAATGCGAATTCCCCGTTACAAGGTAACGCCGCTGATACGCGCTGCCCCACGTGCAGCGTGCAGATCGTCATTCGCGACGTCGAACGTCCACCCCTTGCGCGCCACGTTGGTGAGCTTTTGATCGATCAACTTTTGCAGCGGATCGACAAGGTGCTTCAATCGGATGCCCACGCCGCCGGACAGGACAATATGGTGCGGGCGATAAATCGCATGAGCGATGCGAACCGCGCGGACCAAGGCGCGGCAAGCGGCGTCGGCCGGTTGGATCTGCGGAAACGCAATGGCCGTGCGGTCGCCGGCCACGGGGTATTTCTGTCGAAGCGCGCCCGCGCCGCAATATGCTTCGAGCGAGCCGGCTCCGCCGTCCGGGCCTGGCGGCGCGGTGTCGTCGAGCGAGACGTCGATCTGCCCGAAGTGCCCGGACGATTCGCCTTCGACGCGCAGCGGAACAGCGGCTTGCGATAATCCCTGTCGATCGAGTACAGCGGCGCCGATGCCCGTCCCCATCGCGATGATGAGCGATCGGCCGATTAAGCCGCGCGATATCACGACATCCGTCGCGGTGGCAATAGCGTCGTTGACAAGGACCAGCCGGCGGACCGACGCGCTCGGCAACGCGCGGGCAATCAGCTCGTCGAGCTGCTGATCGACAAGCCCCGGCACATTGACGGCAAGCGTGATGACGCGTCGGTCAATGTCAATCAGACCCGGCACACAGAGACCAATTGCATCGAGCGAATCGGGCAGAGCGATTGATGACGTTGCGGCGCGAATCGCGCCGATCAACTGCGTGGTGTCCGGCCGCAAATACCGCGCGCTTTGACCATCGCCGATCGTGCGTAGCGATGAATCGAGCATCGCGACCTTTACGGAACTCCCGCCGATATCAATGCCGAGGTAAGGCATAAGAGCAAGCTAACCGGCAGAACCGATTTGCCACAGAAGTCGAGCCACGGAACACGATTGCCGGAGCGGCGCTGGCGGATGCCCGCCGTCATTGATCGCACTGACGTTGACCGTCGCCCGCTCTCGTGCGACAAAGTCGCCTCACACGATGACGACCGACGTTGATCCAAAATCTCGTGAGACCGAAGCGCAGCGCACCGTGCGCTTTGCGATGATTGATCTGGCCACGCAAACGCCGGAGCAGATCGCCGAGCATATCGAGGAAGCGCCCGCGGCCGATGCGGCGGCGTTTCTCGATAAGCTCGGCGTGGCGCAGGCGGCGAAGGTGGTGGAGGCGCTTGATCCGACGACCGCCGGCCACATCCTCGAACAGCTCGACGACCGCCACGTCGCCAACATCATCACGGCCATGAACGCGCCCGAGGCGTCGGTCGTGCTGCAGGGCATCGACCCGGACGATCGCGTCGACATCCTCGGCTACATCACCGGCCCGCTGCACGACGAGCTGCTGCGCGAGATGGCCGCCCCCATTGCGGCCGAGACGCGGCAGCTCGAAAGCTACGCCTCCGACACGGCCGGCGGCATCATGACCACCGAGGTCACCGCGCTGTTCGAATATCTCACCGTCGACAACGCCGTGCAACTGCTGCGTCGGTTGAAGGAAGAGCTTGAGCAGATGTTCTACGTCTATGTCGTCGACCGTCGGCAACACCTCGTCGGCGTGCTCTCGATGCGCGACCTGATTTTCGCCAGGCCCGAGCAGCGGCTGCGTGAAATTATGATCCCAAGCGTCCGGTCGGTTCCAGTCACGATGGACCAGGAACAGGTGTCGCTCATCATGCGAAAATATAATTACCTCGCGATGCCGGTGGTCGACGAGAGTGGTGTTCTCGTCGGCCTGATCACGGTCGACGACGTGGTCGATGTCATTCAGGAAGAAGCGACCGAAGACTTCCAGCGGATGTTCGGTGCCGGTGCTGAAGAGCGTCTCACCAGCCCGTGGCAACTGAGCTTGCGCAAACGCGTCTGGTGGCTGCAGGTGAATCTCGGCACGGCCTTTCTCGCGGGCGCGGTGGTCGGATTATTTGAAGACACGATCACCCGGTTTGCCGTGCTGGCGATTTATATGCCGATCGTCGCGGGCATGGGCGGCAACGCTTCGGCGCAGGCAATGGCCGTCGCCGTGCGCGGCCTCGCGACCGGGCGCGTCGACCGCTCAACGTTCTACCGCGTCATCTACCGTGAACTGTTCGTCGGCCTGTACACGGGGCTTTTCATCGGCATCACGACCGCGGTCGTCGCGCTCATCTGGCAACGCAACGCCGTGCTCGGCCTGGTCGTTGGGCTGGCGCTGATCTTCAATCACTTTCTGGCTTGCACTACCGGGGCGGCGATCCCGTTCGTGATGAAACGCCTCGGCTTTGACCCGGCGCAATCGGCGACGATCTTCGCGACGACCGTGACAGATATTGCTGGTTTTTTCAGTTTGCTGGGATTAGCAAAATTGTTTTCGAATTACTTGAAGTGATCTTTTCTTACTCCTCTCTCCAGTACTCTGGGGAGAGGCAGGGAGAGGGGTCTTCGTTTCGCCTGACACCAATCAAAAAGACCCCTCTCCCAACCTCTCCCGGAGTACGGAGAGAGGGGTAGGACGCAAGACGTTTGACTTCGCATCGTCATCACCAAACACTTCCAACATGCCCCCCGATCTGTCCTCCTTAAAGTTCGACACCAACGGCCTGATCCCCGCGATCATTCAGGATTTTCAGACCAACGAAGTTCTCATGATGGCTTGGATGAATCGCGATTCCCTCGCGTCGACCATCAAGACGGGCCAGGTGCATTTCTATTCCCGCAGCCGGAATAAATTGTGGCTGAAGGGGGAGAGCAGCGGGCACGTGCAGAACGTGCATTCGATCTCGACCGATTGCGATCACGATGTGCTATTAATCGCCGTCGAGCAGGTCGGCGGGGCCGCTTGCCACGAGGGGTATCGTTCCTGTTTTTTTCGCAAGCTCGACCAGACGTCACGATCGTTTAAAACCGTCGGCGAGCCGGTGTTCGATCCGGCGAAGGTTTACGTCAAGTGAAGCGAGCCGTCACTGCCGATTCGCCCGCGCGGGCCGCGCAGGAAACCGCGGCGCTCGAATCCGATCAGACGCTGGCGATGTGGCTGGTGACGGGCCTGATCGTCAGTTGCCTGGCCGGCTACGGATTTCTTCGCAGCGGGCCGGTGATGGTGGGCGGCGCATCGCTCCCGGTGCCACGCGCGCTGTTTGCCGCGATCAATGCCGCGACGCTCACCGGCTTTCAACAGAGCATCGCGATCGACCAACTGCTCTGGCCCGGCCAAGTCGCGCTGCTGCTCCTCATGCTGGCCGGCACGTTCGTCACGCTCGTCGCCTCGGCACTGGCGATCAAGCACGTCGTTCATGCGAGCTACTCCGCGCTGCGGCTAACGGTAGCCGCTGTCGTGTTCGAGATCATCGCCGTGCCCTTCGGCGCGGCCGCGCTGTTTCTGGCAAACCGTCCGTCGCTTGATGTCGAAGGCACCGAGACCGGCCGGCGAATCTTCGCATCAATCTTCAATGCCGCCAGCGGTTTCGGAAACTGCGGCCTGCACCTGCCATACTCATCCGTCGACAGTACGATCGCGCCGACCTCCTTTTCCGCATGGATGATTCTCATGCCGCTCTCGATGCTCGGCGGCCTGGGGCTCATCATCACGATCGACCTGATTCTGTCCGTCGCCCATCGTCGCCGACCCGCGCCGTACACGCTCTGGATCGGCGGCCTGTCCGGGATCGCGTTCGTCGTCGGCTTCGCCGTCACGCTCTGGATGCAACCGCCGACCGCGCTCACCGCCGACGTCCTCCGTCGCTCGCTCGAGCTTGCGCTCGATGCCACGTTCAACACGCGGTCGGCCGGCTTCCCGATTCATCCGCTCTTCGAACACGCGCGCGTCGTGCAGTGGCTGATGATGCTGATGATGGCCCTCGGCGGCACGCCCGGCGGAACCGGGGGCGGCCTGCGACTCGCGACGATCGGCGAACTTGTCGTCGGCACGTGGCGAGCCTATCGCGGTGAACTGCCCGGCCGACGTTTCGCGATCGCGCTCGTATGGGTCGTCGCGTTCGCCCTGCTCGGCGCTGTTGTGATGGCCGAGCTGCTCATCCGCGACCTCCAGCTACCGCCCGATCGCGTGCTCTTCACGACTGTGAGTGCCATCAGCAACGTCGGCCTCTCGCACGATCCGCTGTCGATCACGCAATCCAACGGCTTCGTGCTCGGCACCGCCATGCTGCTCGGCCGGTTACTTCCGATCGCGATTCTCTGGTGGATGGCCGTATCGGAAAAGCGAATTGCCGAGCGGCCATAGCTTCCGATGAAATCGCGAATGGCCTGGCACGGGCGGGACGCCCGTGACACAGCAATGCATCACGTGTCACGGGTGTCCCGCCCGTGCGGACGAGTCATCTCTATTTCCAGGGCCGAAATTTTCTTGATTCGCCGGTCGTGTCGGCCGGTTTCAAAGGGCGTGCTGAGAAATACTTCGACGATTTGCTTGAGGTGATCTTCGCTGATCAGGTCGGTGCCGATGCACAAGACGTTGCAGTGATTGTGACCGCGCGCGATGCGGGCGGTGACTTCATCGTGCGCCAGCGCCGCGCGAACGCCGCAAATTTTATTAGCGACGATCGACATGCCGATGCCGCTGTTGTCGAGCAGGATGCCGATCTCAAATTGCCCCGCCGCCACCGCTCGCGCCACGGGTGCGGCCAGATCGGGGTAATCGCAGGCGGATGTATTATGACAACCAAAGTCCTCATACCCGTGCCCCAGCGACGTGAGCGCAGGCAGAAGCTTTCGCTTCGCCTCATACCCGCGATGATCGCATGCAACGGCGACCTTCATCGAAAAACTCCAGAATTGAGTGTGGAATGTAGAATGTCGAACGTGGATTGTGGATTGTAGAAGAGCGACGTGCGAATCCACCAGCTTCAACAATCAACATTCAACGATCAACAATCGACATTCAACATTCCACACTCACCTCACCGCTTCAAAACCTGCGAACTTATCTTCCCTTCAATCAACGTCTTGAGCGCGCCGGCCAGATCCTTGTACAACCGCAGGTCGCCGCCGATCGGGTCTTCAACGTCGCCTTCCGGATCGAGCGTTTCGGTCTTCTCCATCGCCGACGGAACCAGCGCCGCCACCGCGCTGCGATGGCTTCGGCCCATGGTGTAAATGTGGTCGGCCTGATGAATCAACTCGACGCTCAGCGGCTGCGAGCGATGCCTCGACAGATCTGCGCCCATCCCGCGCACCGCTTCGGCAGCGGCCGGCGTGGCGCGCGAGCCGGGCATCGCAAAGCTGCCGGCCGAGATCACCGAGATTCCGCGCTCGCTCAACTGATCTTCCGAGACGCCAAGCTCGTCGGCAATCAGTTTCCGCGCTAAAGCCTCCGCCATCGGCGAGCGGCAGGTGTTGCCGCTACAGACGAACAGCACGGTCGTCCGCAACAGTCGCTCGATAATACGTTGATCGTAAATCCCGGCGCGCACGATCTCCCACTTGTCGTCGTTCACCCGCACGATCGTCGACGGCTTGCTGTAGCGGGTGGGGCCGGCCTCGAAGGCGAGGTCAACTTTTCCTTCCAGCGCGTCGAAGGAGATGCGGCCGTTCGAGGTCGGTGCATCGACGAGCGTCAGCGCCACGGGGCCGATGCACTTACCTAATACATCGGTCGCGACCACGTGATCCGGGCAGCGCAGCGTGATCGTATCGCCATCGTACAGATCACACTCGGCCACGCCCGCCTCGCTGGAGAGCCGCCGGCGGTTTTCGCTGGAGACATCGAACGTCAGTGCAACCGGCCCGGGCCAGAGCTTGCGCATCATGCGCTGGCCCAGCTCGCTCACGCCGTCGCCGAGATATCGCGCCGCCTGCGAGCGGTCGGCCAGATGAATCGTAAACGGCCGGGAATCCGTGCCGGGGCGAAGGCTGCGCAGCTTCGACACGCCCAGCGGATGGCTGAGCAGGGCGGCCGCGCCGTAGACCGTTTCCGTCGGCAGCACGACCACGCCGCCCGACATCAACAGCTCGGCCGCCCGTCCCACCTGCGGCTCGTAGTCGCCGGCGTCGAAAATATCGATCACGTCGATTGGCATTCTGAAGGTGACTGATTATTCGTCGTCGCCCGCGATGGAGCAAGCGGTTGGTGGTGCGGGTTCGGAGCGGCGCGTCGGGAGCTTGTGAGAAACGTGTCCTCCCGTTGCGATCCTTCGGGTGCCAAGATCGGCAGATCGTCGGAGCGACCGATCTGTGACGACGGCTCCGCTGCTTCTAAATCTTCGACATCGTGTTCGTCAAAAGCCTCGTCCGTTGGCTGGTCTATGGGTTCGCTTTCATCAGTTCCTGCGTCCAGGTCATCGTCGTCCCCGTCAATAACTTCAGGTGCGAACAGGGCTTCGGCCTCGGGAGAGCCGGAAGGGCTTTGGGTTCGCTTTCGCATTTCATGCAGTTCTTTCAACGATCGGTTGATCGACAGTTCGAGCCGCTGCGCGTGCCTCGCGAGCCGCTCGAGCGCGACCGAATCCCGATCCAGCATCATTCGCGCTTGAGTCAACGTCGGCGAGATCGGCGCGCCTTCTTCCTCTCGGGCCTCATCGAGTTCCTCGGCATCCCGGCGCGCGGAGGCCTCGATCGTTAACGCTTCGACGCGGTTCATTCGACGCAGCTTCCAGGAAGCGCTGGCGATCCGATCGACGAGCATCAATTCGATGACATCCGCAGGCCGGAGCTGGAGCAGGAAGCCGGCCCGGAGATTGTCGAAGTCTTGCTGGCTCTCATCCGAGAGAACGATGTCGTTGCAAAAGACGCCGTGGCTGATGCCGTTGCGCTTGGCGCGGTCTTTACCGGCCTTGGTGCGCGGGCCGGTGGATTTCCGGGCATTGCGGCGATTCGCTTCGAGCTTGGCGGGGGTGACGGTCATGGGATGACCCTTTCGTGAGAAGAGAGAAATGGGACGCGCGACGAAGGTGGGATTCGATCGAACGATCGAGATCGCGCGGAATGCACGCGAGCGGCCGCTCGCGCGTGGGGTCATCATAGAAATTAAAATCTGATGTGTCATCAGAGAAGTTTTTTTATTGACGTGTTTTCTGGACGTGTGGTCGAGTCATGCTTCCCAGGGCCAGTGCATGTGAATGTATTTGTGAGATTCCCAAGACACGTCATTCCGAGAGCCTGTGAACTTTTCGCGCGACTTTTTCCGAGTGATGCGCTAAAAAGGG
>CAXSBN010000044.1:0-30127 GCA_964236135.1 uncultured Phycisphaerae bacterium | reverse complement strand
GATAGCAACGTGAAGGTCGCCAATCTGCTGGCCGACGGTCAGAAGCAGGCCGCGACGGTGGCGGCGCAGCGCGACCTGAGCGTAGCTGCGATCGAGTTGGAAATCGCCGAGCTGGATGCGAAGCGCACGCAAATCCTCGGCAAGGCCGGCGCGGATGTCGATCGCATGAAGAAAGACGCCGATGCCAAAGGCGCGAAGATGCTCATCGACGCCTTCGGCTCGGCGACGTCGTACAACCAATACATCTTCGCAAAGAACTTCGACCCGCAAGACCTGCGCTTAATTTTCGCGGGGCCGGGCACGTTCTGGACGGATCTGAAGACGTTCGAACAGGTAGGCGCGGCGAAGGTTGTGCAGCAGAAATAGGCGTTGGGCGTTGGGCGTTGGGCGTTGGGGGTTGGGAAAGAATGGGAAAGCCGCGATCTTCTCTTTCCCAACGCCCAACGCCCAATTCCCAACGCCCAACGCCTCCCTCACCCCACCCAAATTCCACGGCTGAAGTAACAGGCGTACACGACCTGCAATCCGACACAGGCAATTAGAAAAACCTTCATCAGATTGGCGCGTCGTGGCACGGCGAGCCAGAGCGCCATCAGCGCGAACAGCGGCAGCGCGCCCGATTCATAACGGAGGATGCTGCTGGCACGCAGGCCATGGTTGGGGAGCGCGGTCATCATGAAGATGATCAGGGGGAGCGCGAACAACTCTCGGGGCACGGGCGTCGTCTTGGAGAACCCGATGATGATCAGGACGAGCAGGCCGACCGCAATGATGCGATTCCAGGCCTGCGGCGTATTCGATTTTTCGAGAAACCACCGGGGCGAATATCGCGGCGCGACTGCGCCTTCGACTTCGAGCGTTTTCTCTGCGTCGAGCCGCGTGTTGTCGCCAAGCTCCCAATATTTTTGAGCTTCGAAATAAGTCGTTGGGCTGCCGAAGCGATTCCAGAGAAACGCCTCGTAGGCCAGCGCGCCGGAAATGGCGACGCAGCCGATGAGAAACGACATCGCGAAGCGTTTGGGAAACGACGGGATCGGCAGGTGAATCAGCGAATAAAGGCCGACCGTGCAGGAGAGGGCGACGCCGGTCGGTCGCGCTAACGTTCCGATGCCGCTGATCACCGCGGCGAGCCAGAATTCTCGCTTTTGCAAGTAGTAGAGCGTGGCCGCGACGATCAGCATGAACGGCCCTTCGGTCAGCCCCGCCGAAAAGAAGACCGAGCCCGGCCAGCAGGCGATCAGCAGTGTGCCGATAAATGCAAAGCGCGTGTCCGACAGATTTTTAAGCCAGCAGTAGATGAACGCGAAGCTGAAGATCGAGCAGAAATTTCCGATGAGGACGAGCGAGACCTCGGCGGAGAACAAGAGCGTGAGCGGCTTGGCCAGGAAGGGGAGCAGCGGGAAAAACGCGATGTCCCAGAAGATCGGACGTACGCCCGGTAAGGTCGCGTCGCGGGTGGCGGCATACCCGTGCCGGATAATGTCGGCGTAATGCTTACCGTCCCACGCCACCCACGCCGTGCCCGATGCGCTGGGCGTCGGATGCTGGTCGGCCACCACGGTCGATAAAATTCCGACGGCGATAATTACCGCCCGGATCGCCACCGACCAGAGCATGGCCCTGCCAAGTCCATAGCAACGCGCGCTATGCTCGGCAGGCTGGGTTTGATTATATGTCAGGACATCCGACATGTTGAGTGTTGTCGCCATCACCTCGTCCCGGTCAGCCCTGCAATGTCGAACCATTTACGCACTGGTCCTCCACGGCTGATCGACCGGAATGAGGATAGCCTTAACCTTATTTATAGGCCCTGATCGCATCCCCTCCTAACGTGCGCCCCTCTCGAACTCGGTTCACTCCGGCTATGATCTGACAAATCAATGACACTTCCCGTGATCGAAGACGAGAAATCACCCTGGTATGCCGGCGGCCGGCAATTCACCTGCACGCAGTGCGGCAATTGCTGCACGGGCGGGCCGGGATACGTCTGGATCAGCCCGATCGAGATCGAGCGGCTCGCGAATTTTCTCAAGCTGTCGGTGCGTGAAACGCTGTCGCGCTATTGCCGGAAAGAGGGCAACCGCGTCAGCCTGAAAGAATATCGCAACTCGCGCGGGCAATACGATTGCACGTTTCTGAAGGAGATCGACGCGACCCGCGAGGTCGAAGGGCAAACCGTTCGCTATCGCAAGCGCATCTGCGAGGCGTACGACGTGCGGCCGCTCCAGTGCCGGACCTGGCCGTTTTGGAAAGAGCTGCTGTCGAGCGAGAAGTCGTGGGAACTGGCGACGAATAAATGCCCCGGCATGAACACGGGGCGGAAATGGTCGCTGGACGAAATCGAAAAAATCAGGACCTCCCTCGATTGGCCCGACCGTCCGCCGAGCTCGAGTTGAGGCTTTTCATTGAATAGCCGGGGACTTTAATCCGCTGGTCTTTTGTCGTCGATGCCGCCCGGGAAGATCTTTCGCATCGTGCAGTGCAGTTGTTTAGCGGCGTCGCTTGGACGCGATTCTTTCACCCGCCGCAACAGCCATCGTCAGGCACAAACGCGTCGCAAGCGACGCCGCTAAACGTTGGGATTCGGACGCTCATCATGCCCCGCCAAGTCTTTATCTCCGTCGCCGAAGTCAGCGGTGATCTTCACGCCGCCGAACTCATCCGAGCGCTGCGCGAGCTCGATCCTGAAATCGAAATCGAAGGCATCGGCGGTCCCGAGATGCTGGCGGCGGGCGCGGTGCTGATGCATGAAACCGTCGGCCGGGCAGCGATGGGCGTGCGCGGGATTTTTCGCGCGCTCGAAGTCCTCAAGCTGATGCGTCAGATCAAGGCCCGCTACGCGACCCATCCGCCCGACCTGCACATCTGCATCGACTCCAGCGCGATGAATCTGCCGATCGCGCGGCTCGCCAGGTCGATGAACGTGCCGGTGCTATATTACATCGCCCCGCAGCTCTGGGCCAGCCGCGAGGGGCGGATGAAAAAGCTTCGGCGCGACGTCGATCGCGTCGCATGCATCCTGCCGTTCGAGGAAAAATATTTTCGCGCGCATGGCGTGAACGCGACGTTCGTCGGCCACCCGCTGTTCGACAAGTTGCCGCTCGACCGCGAGTCGGTGATCGCGCAAGCGCGCGAGCACCGTTTTCCCGACTCGCCGCCGCGGATCGGAATTGTGCCGGGCTCGCGGCGGGGCGAAGTGCGGGATAATTTCCCGCATCTCCTGGACGTCGCGCAACGCATCCAGGCCGAATACTCCAGCGCGACGTTTCTCATCCCAACCACGCCCGCCGTCGAGGCGATGGTGATTCGGATGCTTGATGCAGTGCCCGGCGCGCTTCGACGCGCGGTCATGACGAAGGTGAACGCCTTCGATGAGCTGATTCCGCAGTGCGATTTGTGCCTCTGCAAGAGCGGCACGAGCACGCTGCACGTCGCCGCCTGGGGCGTGCCGATGATCGTCGTCTATCGCCTCAACCCGATGCTCTGGCACACGATCGGCCGGCTGCTGATCAAAACGCCGAAGATCGCGCTCGTGAATATTCTTGCCGGCAACATTGATTTGGTGCCCGAGTTTGTCCCGTGGCACGGATCGAACGAGCCGGTTGCGAATCTCGCGTTAGCGTGGCTGCGCGATCCTGAAAAACTGCGGGGCGAGCGCGAAAAACTCCAGGCATTCATTCGCACGATCGAATCGCGCGGCGCATCGCGAAATACCGCGCGAATTGTGAACGAGATGATTCACTCGCGCGGGTCCTGAACGCGTCATCGCGATCACACGTTCAGAATTTTATTTTCTGGCAAGGGCAGGACCGCTCAATTCCCGGCACGGGCGGGACGCCCGTGACACGGCGGCGCACCTGTGTCACGGGCGTCCCGCCCGTGCTGACCGAGTCGGAAGTTGTTTACCTTGTTCGCGATTCCAAGGGCGCGCTGCTTGCACGGCTCGTCGGTTTTGGGCCCAGATCGATGTCGATCGTTGCGCTGAAATATCGAACGCCGCGTCCGAGAAATAGTTGATCGTTCAATACCGTCGCCACCGACGGCTTTACCAAATCTTCAAAGACCGACTTGTGGTTCACGACCACCGTCACCACTTTGCTGAAATCAACCATCTGATCGTTTAGATAAAATCGAATTGATTCGACGTTGTCGGTGGTGGCCTCGATGTGGTTGGAAGCGTTGATCGTCGCGTCCGTCTTCATCGGATGATCGAACGTCACCATGTGTCCTCGGCCCTGGCTGAACATGATCCATTTCTCGTCGCCGGGATTCAGGGGCTGATACATCTGCACCCAGTCGGCGCGGTTGAAGATTGAGTCCGGCCGATCCGATTGGATTGTCTCGCGGCGGGGATAAAGCTCGCGCGTTCTGGCCCGCATCTTCGCGTATGTCTGTTCGACGATCTCGTCCGTCGGGGCATGGCCGATACCTTTGGTCTCGGTGTAGTCGAACTCGATCTTCTGCGTCTTGAGAATGCGAGCCAGCGCGCGCGACAGGTCCACCTTCACTACCTTGTCGGCCGAATCGTGCCAAACCACCGGCAGCGTGTTGCGCAGGTTCATCATCCGGACGCGCTGAAATTCCTGGCTTGCGCTCCCGGCCATCGCATCGAAGGCCGCGAAATAGGTCGGGTAGTGCAGCGCGAGATTCCACACCGCATGCGCGGCCATCGAATGGCCGACGAGATAAACGCGCGATTCGTCAATATTGAACCGGTCCGCCGCGTGATAGAGCGGCTGGATGACCGTGTTCATCCCGGCATAGCTCGGCCCATAAAGCTCATCGAGGTTAAGCAGTGGCATCAGGACGATCGCGTCCGGATGCTTTTGCAGTTCTTCGTCGATCCACTGGTGATGCCAGCTCGCGACGAGGTCGCCGTTGGGGCGTGGGTTGGTGACGAAGTTGTCGGCCTCCGCCAGCTTGATGACGAGCGGCCAGGCTTTGGTGCGCGTGTAGGTCGCGGGCAATCCGACAAAATATTTGACGACGTGCGGGCCGAGCTTTTCGTTGATGTAAAACGTCCCGCCGCCCGCAAACTCCGGCCAGCCGCTGCGAATCCGCGCGATGCGGCCGACGACGTTGGGGCCAATTGTCATCGCTTCCAACGAAGCGATCGTTTCCTTTCGGTCGGGCGGATTCGAGAAAAAATCCTCCACCGCCCGATGCGCGGCCAGAAGCAGCTTCGCGTCGATCGCCTCCCTGTCTTGCGGCCGCAGTTCGCTTTTGCAGAGCGAAAGGAGCGTCGCATCATCCATCGTGGCGGCGGTTGTGGGGACCGTCGTCGCGCGAATCGTCTGCGCGCCGGCGACCGCGCCGCACCATGCGAGGACCAACGCGGCAACAGCGCGACGTCGAGCAATCATCGCCGGACATCATAACTGATAAATTCGTTCCGATGATCTCATCAAGAAGCTAGGTGGCTACCACATCCAGTAATACCCGAGTCCCCCACACGCCGGGGCAGAGCGTACTCGCGCCGCCCCGGATTCTGCTGGAGAGTGAAGAATCGAAGCATCCGGGGTGCCGCGAGTACGCTTTATCCCGGCGTGTGGAAGACTGTGGCGCTTCAGGCAGCCGCAATTGCCGCGATCGACGAGCTTGCGTTTAGTTCGGAATTGCCTTCGAGCTGATCGATGAGAAACTTCCTCGCAGCCTCGGGCGGCAACGGGCACGCGTAGAGGAATCCCTGCCCCTGATCGCAACTGAGGGCGTTGAGCGAATTCACCTGATCGGTCGTCTCCACGCCCTCGGCGACGACGGTGATCCCGAGCGCGTGGGCCAGGCTGACAATCGCTTCGACGACGGCCGTCGTGTTCTTTCCGGCCGAGACGCCTTCAACAAAAGCGCGATCGATCTTCAGCACGTCAATCGGAAACTTGTGCAGGCAGCTCAGCGATGAGTAGCCGGTTCCGAAGTCGTCCATCGAAAGCTGAAGCCCAAGCTCGCGAAGATCGCGAAGCGTCCGCGCCGATGATTCATCGGTGTCGTCGATGATGAGACTTTCGGTGATTTCCAGTTTGATGTTTCGCGGCTGCACGCCGGTTTCCCTGAAAATCTGCCGGACGGTTTGCAAAAGGTTTGGATCGGTCAGTTGACGTCGAGACAAGTTCACGCTCATCCAGATCTTGTCCAGCGCGGGCCGTTGCTGCTGCCATTGCGCCAGTTGCTGACACGCTTCGCGCAGCACCCATGAGCCGATCGGAACAATCAGCCCGGTCTCCTCGGCCAACGGGATGAACTCCGACGGGTTGATGATCGTTCCGTCGGCGCGTTGCCAGCGAATCAGCGCTTCAAATCCAATAGGCCGGCCGCTCTTCAGGTCGACGATCGGCTGGTAATGAATGATCAACTCATTGCGTTCGACCGCGTGGCGAAGATCGGCTTCCATTCGCAGGCGGAGCAGCGCCGCGGTCTGCATCGACGCATCGAACAGCATGAATTGGCCACGCCCGTGCAGCTTCGCGCGGTACATCGCCACGTCTGCGTCGCGGAGCAACTCGTCGGCCGTGTTGTAGGAGTCGCCGTTCATCACGATGCCGATGCTCGCCGATGCGTTCAATTCCTGGCCGTTGAATGAGACGGGCTTGCTCAATTCATGAAGAAGCCGCTGCGCGACTCGCGCCGCGTCCGCTTCGGAATGCAGCCCTTCCAGGAGGAGCGTGAATTCATCGCCGCCCAGACGCGCGACGGTGGTGGAGGCATCGATGGGACAGCTCGCCGCTTCGATCGCCATGACGGTCGGCGATTTCACCGCATGTGAAACGCTGTCGTTATCGCGAATCGAGCCGGCAAGACGTTGCGCGACGATCGTCAGCAGGTGGTCGCCGGCGGCATGGCCAAGGCTGTCATTCACGATCTTGAAGCGATCGAGATCGAGAAAGAGAACGGCGAATTTCTGGCTCGGATCACGACGGCTGCGACCGATGCAGCGCTCGAGGCGATCAAGGAACAGTGTCCGGTTCGGCAGGCCGGTCAACCCGTCGTGACGGGCCGAGTGCTCCAACTGCTTTTCCGCGATCTTTTGGTTGACAAGCGCTTCGGAAAGACGCTTCACCGTGCGTTTGAGTTTGAACTGCGCCACAACCTGACGCGCCAACGCTTTGAGGGCGTTCGCCTGCTCGGGCGAGAGGCTTCGCGGGGTATGATCGACAACGCACAACGCGCCCAGCGCATGTCCCTCGGGCGTGACCAGCGGGGCACCGGCATAAAACCGAACCTGCTCTTTGCCGGTGACCAGCGGATTGTCGGCAAACCGTGCGTCGGTCAGCGCGTCGTTCACGACGAAAAGGTCGTCGGACAGGATCGTGTGGCCGCAAAACGCAACATCGCGCGGCGTCTCGGTGGTCTCCGTGCCGACCTTGCTTTTGAACCACTGTCGCTCGCCATCAACAAGGCTCACCATCGCCACCGGCATCCCGCAAAGTTGCGAGGCCAGCAAAGTGATGTCTTCGTATTCGACCTCCGCAACGGTATCGAGAATATTCAATTCGCGAAGCGTGCGCAGCCGTTCAACTTCATTGGCGGGAAGAGCAGCGGGTTGCATAGGCCAAATTCCTTCTATCGCACACATCGACGAAACTAAACTTGTTCTTAATGTGGTAAAAACTCATTCGGTAAGCCAACCCACACCCGAGCTGTTGATTCACGATATTAGCTAGATCTGGCAAGCGTCTTGCAGGTCCGATGCGATGCCAGCTCCCAGGAAATCATCGAAAAAGCGTTCTTCACCGAAGCGTTGGTCGGGCAAGGTCACACGCGAAAGTCATGCAATGTCGCTCGACGATGGAGTGTTTAAGCTGCGGAGCGCAACGGCGATCGCCGAGTCGCTCAAGCACTCCGCGGAGGCGTCTCACGACCGTAAGACCGGGCCGTTCCAGTCGGCAATGTCAATGCTCAACTTCTACATCAACCGCGGCGGGAAAAACCTGCCGGCCAGTCGAAAGAAAGTGCTGAACAACGCGAAGGATCATTTGCGTCGGCTGTTTGATAAAGAGTAACGCCGCACGCCGACATTCATTCCACCCATACCGCCACTCCGGCGGGTTCGATCGTGGCGGAGCCGAGCAGGAACTTCGCGTCGGCGGGCGCTGGCGCGTGTACTGTCAAGTCCTGATAATTCATCATGATGTGCATGCCGTCTCGCTTAAGCATTTGCGTACGCGGCGGGAGCGGTTGCACGCGGAGATCGACGTCATGCGCGAGCCGTTCGAGCAAGGCGCGATAGAACGCGCGCTCGGCATACACGCCGCAGTAAGTCACCGTGCCTGAACCGCGCTTCGCGCGGGTCACCGCGGCAGCACCCGCGTAAAACTGATCGGCGTATTTCGCGATCGTGCGCGTGCTCGGCTCAGCGTAAAGCAGGTCGCCCCAAACGTCCCATTTATAACGCGTCGGACTGCCGTCAATCTCAAGGGAAGCGGTCGCACCGTCGGGCAGCCCGTCATACGCCTCGATCGTCGCGCCGATCAGCGGGATGATCGGCGCGGCCGTCGGTCCTTCCCATAAATGCCCGTCGCGGTTCATCAACGCGGTGCGACAGGTCAGCACCAGATGCCCGCCGCCGTGCGCGAAGTTGCTCCAGCGCTCGACGAGTTTTTCATCGGCCATCTGCAAACCCGGCGCGACGATCATCGATAAATCGCTTGGCCAGTCGCGCGACGGATGCAGCACGCGCACGCGCAATCCGAGCGCCGCGATGGCCGAATACCAGGAGCGCAGTAGCTCGCCCTGATCCCAGCGTTTGGCCTGCTTCAGCGATTGGTACATCCAAAGCTGATCGAAATCGAAGAGCAGGCCGACTTCGTTTTGATGCGTCCGCGTAATGACCGGGGCGGCCTTGGACTTTTTGCGGAAAGGATTGAGCGCGCTCGCTTTTGGTACCGTCGTCGGCGTCGGCGGAGTGGTCACGGTCGCAACAGTGTGCGCGGGTTCTGCCGCCGGCTCCGGCGCGGCGGTCGGTGGTATACCGGAGCCGTCGAGCGCGTGCAGGCGTCTCATCTCGTCGATCACCTGCATGAACTCGCGCCCGCCGGCGCTTGGCGTGATTCCATCAGTTCCAACTAATCCGTGATGGAACATTTCGCAGCCCCAGCGCGGCTGGCGGTAGCGATAGACGGTGATGAACTCGGCACCGTGCGCGTACGCCGTCCAAAGCCACAGCCGGACCGCGCCCGGATATAGCAGCACCGGCACGCCGGACCAGTTCACCTGGCCGGGTTGAATTTCCATCAGCCCCCAGCGTCCGGTGTAGCTCGCCATCTGGTCGTGCATCAGCCCGATGCCGGCCGGGTCGGCGATACGGAAGGTTTCATCGGTGACGTTTTTGTCCCACCCGCTGACCGGATAGCTGTCCCACGCGTAAAGCGTGAGCGCATCGGTCATCTCCATCGGATCGCAGGTCGGATGCAGCGGCATGAAATTCGTCGTGATGAAGCGCTCGCCGACGCGCGGCTTCAGGATGTCGGCCTGCAGCTTGTTAAAGCTTGCGAAGGATCGCGACCAGAACCGCTGGGCGTCGAGCAATTGGTGCGGGTTGCCGTAATTCAACTCGCGGGATCGCGGCAATTCGATCTGCGAGAAATCGGTGTAATGCGTATTCCAGAATTGGTTGGCCCAGACACGGTTCAGCTCTTCGATCGTTTGGTATTTTGCATGAAGCCAATCGCGAAAAGCGCCGTGCGACTGAGGCGATTGGTCGATCTCGCCGCCAAATTCGTTATCGATCTGCCAGCCGATGACGGACGAGTACTGGCCGTAGCGGTCGGCCATCGCGGTGACGATCCGGGCGGCGGCCTCGCGTATTCGTGGCGAGTTGGGGTTGTAGTGACGGCGTCCGCCAAACGGCAACGGCCGGCCGAATTCGTCCGCGCCAAGCGTCTCGGGAAAATCGCGCGACAACCACACCGGCGGGGCAGCGGTGGGCGTGCACAAAATAACATCGAGCTTTCGCTTCGCCGCCATCTCAATGCACTCATCGAGCCAGTCAAACCTGAAATCACCGGGCGACGGTTCGAGGCTAAACCAAGCGAACTCGGCCATGTGAACGATTTGAAGTCCCATCGCCGCGATATTGTCAAAGTCGCGTTTCCACTGCTCGCGCGGCCATTGTTCGGGATAGTAATAGGTTCCGATTTTCATGAGTCGAACAACGGTATCCGACTGGTACTGGAGGGGCTATGACAAGCAATCGTCCTCTCGGCTCCACGCTTTCGCGTCGCTCCCTGTTCAGAGTCTTCATGTGCGGCAGATCGCACACCCGCGCTGGACGAAATCCCGCATTGTTTTTCGCATGAAGCGTCATTCAGAAGGAGCCTTGGCGACTGAAGAATCTCGGCGGGCCGAGCGACTTGTCATTCGAGATTCGTCAGTCGCCAAGGCTCCTTCTGAATGACGGTTTAGGCAAACATTTTCAGAGCAGGAGGAAGGATATAACGCGCTTCGGAGCGACACCAAAATCCCTCTTCCAACCTCTCCCGCGTACGAGAGGGAAGTCTCCTCGGTACAGGGTTCGCGGTTTCATCTCCATCAAATCGCATCGCGAATCAGGCGGGCTTGAAGGAAGACAGTGATTGCCCGCTTCACCTTCGTTCCGACGAGCGTCGCGAGCGCGCCGGAATACAGCTCCAACTGCCGCCGGTACAAGTCGAACCTCCGCTCCAGCGCATCGCCGCTGACGCGGTCGGTCTTGAAGTCGATAATGATCGGCCCGCTTGTCAGCGGAATAATCGCATCGACACGCCCGCGAAGGACAGCCCGGTCGAGGTCGCGATCGCAGAAAGGTGTTAGCGTGTCGTCAGCAGGTAGCGGCTCGGCAATGTTGATCGGGACTTCACGCAACAAAATGTCCGCATGCGTACGGAGCAACTCGCCGACTTCACTCTGAAGCATCCATTCAACCGAGGCCAAGTCGATTAGCGCCGCGACCGAGGGCTCCAGGATCTGTCGCGCCACCAGATCGTCGCGATGATGCTCCAACGCGCTGCGGTCAGGCTCTTTATGAAAATCCAGATGCTCAAAAAACGCGTGCGTCGCCAACCCGATCTCGGCGGCATTTGGCTTGATCTCAGCAGTCAACGTGCGCGGGCGGCGCAGCAATTGCGATGCGTCCGCGTTCGCGGCGGTTGTATCGCGACCGTCGACCGGCGTCATGGGCGATTTGCTGGCGGCCGTCATCGCGCGGGTCGCGGGTTCGCGCGTGAATGCGTCAAAACGATATGGCCGCGTCAGGCGAGTCCACAGTGCGGCGGCATCTGCGTTGATCGACAGAGGCACGGCGGGCGTGAGCGGTTCAAGACGTTGGATTGGAACCGGTATGCTTTGGCGTCTCTCTTTGGATGGATCACCAAAATCCTCGCCGGCTGGGTGTGTAACAATGTCGAATGACAAATCGGCATCGGCCCGCATCGCCGCCATCGCGGGGCCGAGCCAATCGAGCATGCACCCGCCGCCGAGCACGGCGTCCGTCGGCAGCGCGTCCGTGTGCGATGACCAATCCTGTTTCCAGCGGTCGTGCGTGCCCTCCTTGCACGTGCCGAGAAGGATCAGCTTTTCGCGGGCGCGCGTCATGGCCACGTAAAGTATCCGCATCTCCTCGGCCAGCATTTGCCGGCGGAGGCGCTCGCTCACCATCGTGCTCGCCAGCGACGGGTAGCGAATCTGCCGCTCGTCGTCGCACACTTGCAGGCCGATGCCCGCCTCGCGATCGAAAAGAATCGCACCGCCTGCATCGCGCAGGTTGTGGCGCTTGCCGAGATCGGGAACGAAAACGACGGGAAACTCCAAACCCTTGGACGCATGCACGCTCATGATGCGAACGACGTCGTCCGCCCCGGCCGCGACGGAGGCGGCGCCGAGGTCGGATTCCTCGCGCAGGCTGTCGAGGAATCGCATGAAGCGTCCGAGGCTTTGCCGCCGGAACGTGCCGAACTGCCGCGCGCGGTCGTGCAGCAGAACGAGGTTTGCCACGCGCTGCGCGCCGTCTTCCAGGCCCTCGACGAAGGCAAGATATTTTGTTTCATCCAAAATCTGCCAAATGACTTCCGCCAGCGGCCGGCGCTGCGCGCTGTCGCGCCAGGCGTTGAGCTGCTTCATCAGATTGCGAAGTTGGTCAGCCAGCGCATCGTCATGTTCGACCGCGTAGCGGACGACGGCTTCATGAAACGGCACGGCCGCTTCACGTCGCCCGGGATAAGCCAGGCGAATCGTCGCCAGCGCATCCTCGGCGTTCTCTATTGCCGCGATCGGCGAACGCAGTACGGCCGCCAGCGGAATATCCTGGCGGCGGTTGTCGAGCACCTTCAGCAGCGCGAGCAGATCGCGCACTTCCATCGTTTCAAAAAATCCGCTCCCGCTATCGCAATGCGACATGACGCCTCGCCCGTTCAGCGTCTGCTTGAATTGCTCGGCCTTGAAACGCATGGAACGCATCAGCACCGCGATGTCGCCGGCCCGAATGGATCGCGTTGCTTTCAGCATGCGATCATAAATCTGCAACGGCGGCTGGCCTTCCTTTCCAAGAAGCTCGCGAATGCGTTTAGCGATTAGCGCGGCTTCGCGTTCGGTTCGATCGAGCTCGTCTTCATCATCATTTTCCAGTGATTGCTCGGCACGATCTTCCTTTGCGGCGATCGACAGCAAATGCAGCTCGACGAGCGGATGATGAGCTGCCGTGTCGATGTACGGCGATGTCTCGGCGGCGTGCAGATATTGCGACTTGTCATAGTCGATCTCGGCCGTCGCCTTGGCCATCAACCGGCTGAAGACGCCGTTGAGCGTCGAGAGCAGATTCGCGCGGCTGCGGAAATTCGTCTGAAGATCGATCCGCGCCCCGACGACTTCGGCGCTCGATGATTCGCGCAGCGGCTCATACGCGTCATACCGTTTCAAAAATCGATCCGGCTCGGCCAGCCGGAAACGGTAAATGCTCTGCTTCACGTCGCCGACGCAGAAGAACCGCCCGGCGCGGCTGACGAGCGTCAGGATCGCGTCCTGGGCTTCGTTCACATCCTGATACTCATCCACCAGCACGTGCTTGAACCGCCGCTGATACGACATCGCCGCGGGCGAGGGTTGCAATACATCGCCGCCGGCTGCATCCCGCAGCACGCGCAGCGCGAGGCGCTCCAGGTCGTTGAAATCGAGCACGCGCAATTCAGATTTGGCGGCCGAATATCGCCGGCGATACTCGTCGATCAAATCGAGAAAGACGCCTGTCGGCTCGCCCACGCGCGCCATGCCGTCGCGCCATTCGGCCGCGCTGAACCGGCACAAGTCGCGCAGCTCGCCCTTGCAGATCACATCCCGCACGGCCGACATCTCGGCCTTGAGTGTTTCCTGCGCGGTCGACAGGTTCTTCACCGTCGGCATGCGATCGAATTTGCATCCCTTGACGAGCGCCGCCAGTTTGTCGAGATCGCCGCTGCCGAACTCGAGGGCGCATTCGTGCAGATGCGAGAGAAACGTTGCGGTGTAATCGGCGTATTTCGCAAGAACGTCATCCGCGCGCAGCTTTGTGAGAATGCGATCGCATCGCTCGATGGTCGATTTAAGAATGGCGTGGATTCGCTCGAAAAGTTGCCGGCCGAGTGTTGAATCGCGCAGCGCGATGGCCGGATCGGCGGCTTCGATTGTGGCAAATCGGGTCGTCGCGAGCCATCGCTCCGGATCGACCAGGCTGCTGAGCATGGCGGCCGCGCGAATGACTCGGCCGCGCGGGGTTTGGTCGTTGCCGTCGCCGTAATGATCGACGAATCGCTGGAACGCGCCGCTGCTGTCGGTCTCGTATCGATCGGCAAACAGATCGCGCGCGGTCTCCAGCCGCAGCAGTGTCCCTTCCTCCTCGGCGATCATCTGCACATTCGGATCGATTTGCAGAAGATGAAAATGTTGGCGAATGACCGTCGAGCAGAAGGAGTGAATCGTGCCGATCGACGCGCGATCGAGCAACGCGATCTGTCGCGCCAGACGCGGATCGGCATTTTCCGTGAAGCGCTGGTTCAGCGCCGCCGCAATGCGGCCGCGCATCTCGTTGGCGGCGGCGACGGTGAAGGTGACGACCAGCAATTCATCGACATCGCAGCGCAACCCCTCGGGCGCATCGCACACCAGATATGCACACCGCTCGGCCAGCACGGATGTTTTCCCTGACCCGGCGGCGGCGCTGACGAGCAGGTTGCGATCGACCGTGCGAATCGCCTGCTCCTGCTGAATCGTCCACTTCGTGCTCATGATGCGCCGCCTTCTCTCCGGCCGGTCGAGCGCTTGATCGCGATGTCGATGACATTCTCGCGCGATCTGGATTCGAGATTGCGATAATGATCGCGTCCGGGTTCAAAGCGGCAGACGCTGTGGAACTCGCACGACGGGCAAGGCGTCACATTGCCGATGCGGTATGGCTTCACGTCGATCGCGCCGCCGATGATTTCGTCGGTCAGCTCGCCGAGCTTGGCGCGGGTGAAGTCAAGCAGCGCCGCGAAGGCCGCGGGCTCGACCGCGTCGCTGTTTCGCCCGATCGTTTGATCTTGGTTGACGCGGGCGTGAACGACATCCGACGTTCCACCGGTAAATTCGGTATCGAGCGCGGCCAGGTAGCTTGCGTCGAAGATGCCGCGAGGCTTTTCCTGCAGATGAAACGCGGGTTCGTCGGGAGGCGTCGCCTCGTCGGGATGACTGACCGACGCGAGTTTACGAAGCAGCTTCACATAAAATCCCGCCGCCGGTGTAAGCGAGCGGCCGCCCAGCGATGCGCCGTTCGCCTGCAGGACAAGCAGATAGGTGAGCAGTTGCAGCGACAGGCCGTTGTACACGTTTTGCAAAATCAGCTTGCTGCCGCTGAGCTTGTAATCGATCACCGCGAACGCGGCCTGCTCTTCGATGAGGTCCACGCGATCGATCTTTCCATACAATTTCACGCGATGACGCAGCGGGGTAATCAACTCAAACGGCGGGAGGTTCGAGCGCGATGAATCGTCGTGAATGCCGAACGACAGCTCCGTCTGCCACGGTTTGAAGGTGCCACGTTTCCCGGCCTCGCGTTGCGCGTCGATCACGCGGTCGAGCGTGCGCTCGACGTGCTCGAGCAGGTACTGATTCCGCGCGTTGCTCAGAAGCAATTCGTGGCGCAACGATTCGCCGATCTGCGTTGCGTAATGACGGATCTGTGATTCGGTGTATTTTTCAGGCGCGCTGGCGAAGTCGTATTTCCGTGAAACCAGATCGCGGACCAGATTTTCCAAAATACCGTGATAAACATTGCCCAGATCGAGCGCGGTGACGTCGGCCTCTTCGCGCGATTCGAGCTTCAGCCCGTAGCGGGCAAAATGCTTGAATGGACAGGTCGCGAATGTTTCCAGCCGCGACACGCTGGCGCTGAGCGGATCGGGGAAAAGTTTGTTCGCGATAGCGGACGAGAGCGTTGCGGTGTTGTTATAGGAAAGTGCGCGCCACGCGCGTTCTTTCAACGCTTTGATCGAAAGATCGTTTTCCGAATATCGCGCGAGCTTGTCGTATAGCGCGGACCAAACTTCATCGTTGTTCGAACCCAGGGCTGAAGCCCCGGGTTTCAGCCCCGGGTTGGTGCGCGCCCAGACCAGCAACCGCGTCACCAACTGTCGCGGTGTGCCGATGCAGCGCGAAGAGTTTGCTTCATCTTGCGAGATGCGAAGCGGCTCGGCACTCGGAAACAATCGCTTGCAAATCATCGTCCAATAGCTCGACGGCGCGAGTTCGCGTCCAGCGCCGTCGGTGGTGGGGCGCGTTAGGATCAATCTTTCGCTGGCGCGCGTGAACGCGACGTAGGCGTAAAACTTTTCGTCGAGTAGCCGGCGTTTGGATTCGGGTTCGAGCGCGAGATCTCTCGCGCGCAACGTGCCGCGCTCAGCGTCGCCGAAGATCGAGCTTTCGCGCGGGTTGTAGGGAAAGCCGCCCTCGTGCAAACCCATGACGATGCAGGCGCGCGTGCTGCCGGGCGTGCGGGTGCGGTCGATCGAGCCGACCAGAATCTGATCGACGGCCGGCGGAGTAATCGCCAGATCGAACGATTCGAGACCAGCGTCGAGAATCGCGGAAAAATCGCTGCCGATGATCGGTGTATCACCAAGCAACACAACCATCTGGTCAAGCAGATCGACCAGCTCATTCCACACCTGCGCGTGCTCGGCCTGCTGTTCCAGATCGCCCTGGTCGGCCGCGTTTTGCATCCAGCGCGCGAGCGTGCCGCGCACATCGCACGCTTCAAAGACATCGAGCAGGGCGGCGACGATCGCCTTCAACGGCTGCGGTTGCTTCGTCGACAATATCTGTACGAATGGAAGCAGCGGCGCGATCGCGGCCCGCCGCAGGATGTCCATCGCGGCGGCGTGCTTTTCATCAGCGCCGGCGGGCGCGGTCACCGGGTCGACTTCCGTCTCCTCGCCGCGCGCCAACGTTCCATAAAACGTCCAAGGCGATTCATCCGCCCATCGCTGGCCACGGATGCGGCGGTCAATGACGAAGTTTTCGAGCTGGTCGACGGCGTCGGCCAAGTCATCGATCGCCGGCGCGGGCGAAATCTCGCCGGCATCCCCGTGCCGACGATGCAACGGAATCAATCCGCTTTTCAACAGCGACATCAACGCATCGTGATCCCAGTTGCGCAGCGCGACGGCCGGCAGGGCGCGCGTGAAGCGAAGCAGCGGATGGTGCGAAGCACTGCGTCGCCGGTCGACGAACCACGGCAGGCGATGCTCGCGGAAACCGGCGTCGATGAGATCGGCATAATCGTCCAGTTGGCGGACGAGCACCACGATCTCGCGATAACGAAACCCTTCGCCGACGAGCGACTGGATGTGCCGCGCCACCGCATCCACTTCCGCGCGGCGATCGGGCGCTTCAATGAACGACAAGCCCTCTGCATTGTGCGTCGGCTTCGCAACATCGGTCGCGAGCGACGCTTCCAGATGCCGCAAGGCATGTGGATGAAAGCGATGCACCGTGCGCAGAACAACCGTCGGGTCGATCTGCGCACCGATCTCGTTTACCGCAAACCACAGCTTGCGATAATTCTCCTCGATCAAATGAAACGTGCTCATCTCGTCGGGCAGCAGATGCGCGTTGGTAAAGACCGGCCGGTTGGGGTGGCAGCGCAGCGTCACTTCAACGTCGGCAGCGTGGAGGGAGAGGGCGGCGACGAGCTTGCGCTCGTTGTCCGTGAAATCGAAGAAGCCGTCGATGAAGACCGTCGCGCCGCGGATTCGCTTCGAGCCGCCGATGCAATCAAGCACTTTGGCCTGACGATGATGCGGATCGAGATGTTCCTGCCCCAGAAAATTTCGATATGCGTTGAACAGCAAATGCAGGTCGTGCAGCTTGGCGGCCAGAGACTGCGTCGATGCATCGGCGGATTGATTCTCCACGTCGAGCGATGCCACGAATTCCGCCACGTCGCTCGGCGATTTGCCCACGCGCTCGAACTCGCCGAACGTGCCGTCCAGCTCTGCCGCGAAGCCGGGATGATGCGCGACCGATTTGAAGTAACGCAGCGAATCCCTCTGCTCGCGCAGCAGGTGGCCGATCACCATTTGTCGGCCGATGGGGGTGATGAGCGGCAGCGCCGATCCGCCGCATTCGTCGAGCAGGTCGCGGGCAAGCTGCTCGAAGCCGACGACCCGCGCCCGCGACACGGCCGGCAACCCCGCACAGCACGTCAGCTCGCGCTCGGCCGTAAACGTCGCCTGCTTCGGCACAATCCAATAGATCGGCGGCCCGACGAGCGGCGACGTTCTGCATGCGTTGGCGATCGCGTCGAAACAACGACGCGTCTTCCCGGTTCCAGCGCGGCCAATCACAAAGCGAATGGGCATAGCATCTCACCTCAGGCTTCGATCCGTTGCGAAGAAGAATGAGGGAAAGCATTTTAGCGCAAATGTGGACTCGGGTCGCGTTCGTTGCGGCGCGAATGCGCAAGCGACCTGGCCGTGATTTTATTTTGCCGCGACGAACCACCGCTTGCCTAATCGCACCGCGCCCCAACCGAGCAGAATCCACGGCCCCAGCAGGCAAAGGCCGATCACGATCATTTGCAGACTCCACAGCAATCCTGCCGCGCTGGTGGCGAGGCCGCGCCGCAGCGTTGCGAGGATGCCGTCGTTCGGCTGCACGATGCCAGCCGGCGATCGCAACTGAAGCTGTAAGCGCGTGCGGCCGGTCAACGCATTCGGATTCGATTGCGGATCGGGTTGCGAGCTGCGCGAATCGCGCACCGTGCCCAGCGACCTCACCGCGTCAAGAACCGCCGCCACGCGATCCGTCGGCACGTCGACGGCGACCGTCGCCGATCCGCTTCCGTTGGCCGATTGATCGACCGTCGAGCCGACCACGCGCCCGCCAGCTGCGCGGGTGGTCGTAATGATTTTTGCGACGGTGTCGCTGACGCGGGTCGTCTCAACGTTCACCTGCAACGACGTCGCCGGCGGCAAGGCGTCGATCGGTTGAATCGACACCTCGATGCCGCGCTTTTCAATCGTCGACTGCGAGTCGTCCGCGTTTGCCGTCGCCGTATCCGTGCGAAGCAGCGTCGTTCCCGGGAGCGCACGTTCGTTGGAAAAACCGGCAAGCAATCCGTCAGCTTTAGGTGCAGGCAATTCGAGCCGAACGCTTGCGCCGCTCTGATCCCCGGCGGCCGTGTTGATGGCGCTGGTCACGATGCGTGCTCCAGCATCGGCGGCACGTTTCAGCAACTCATCGTAAGCGTTTTGCACGTCGCCGGCGGCAAGGCGGAGCGTCGTTGTCGTGCGTGGCTGAAGGTTTGCCACGTTATAAATCGAGAGCGTGACATGCGCGTCGCGGCGCTCCAAACGTGCCGGCTGCGATGTCGCGGCGTCGCCCGTGGAAGTGCTGGTGGTTTGCTGCGATTCGAGATGATCGATCCGCCCGAGCTGTCGAAAGCGATCGAGCAGTGCGGGTGCTTGATCGGCCGCGATCTCGATGGTGAGCCGGGCCGCGAATTGACCGGCCGCCTGCTGCGTGAGCTGCGAGTCGGTTACGCGCCCCTTGGCGTTTTCGACGGCTTGCGTGATCTGATCGCGCGTCGACGACACGTCCGTCGCTTCGAGCGACACGGCGTAATTTTCCGTCCGCACGATCGAGACGGCCGCGGCGATGTCCTTCTCCGTCAGCGAGATCGTCAAGGTCGATCGGCTCACGAGGTTGTTGTAGTAATTCAGCTCGCCTTGCGCTTTCTCGATCTTCTCTCGCCACACCGCGAGTTCTTTTTCCGTCGCGAGTAGATCTTTGATCTGCCCGTTCGCGCTCTTGATCATCTCCAGCAGCCGCTCCTGCATCGCGTGTGCCGCGCGCAATTCCGATTCGGTGTCGGTGTACTGCTTGGTGACATCGTCGGCCGTGAGGTTTTGCCGCTTCAACTCGCCGATCGCGCGCAGGGAGGCGACGAGATCATCGAGCCGATCGGGCGCGACACGCACGATGACGACGCCGCGCACTTTTCCGTTCGGCAGCTTCTCGGAACTGGTGGTCGCGACGACACCATCTCCCGTCCGGACCAGCGATGTCAGTTTCTGCACCGCGGTGTCGAAGGAATCGACTTCGTATTCCAACTGGCCGTTGCGAATGATCTTTCGTTCGACTCCCGCCGCCGCGATGGATGAGGTAGTCGGGGCATCGTGCCGCGCTTCGCCCTCGCCGGCATTCGGCTTGGCCGAATCGGCGATCCTCATTCCGTGGTCACCGGTGACGCGCTCGGCCGGAAATTGCTTCGGTCCGCTATCCGCGATCCCATCGCCATCGGCATCTGCTGCTCGACCGTTGGACAGATCCGGCCAATTCTCAGGATAGCGCAGAATATCTTTGTATCGAGGCGCCTTGTTCGATTCGGCTTCCGCCAAATGCGCTTCATCTTTCTCGGAGAAGTTCTCTTTGTACTTACGCTGCTCCGTAATGATGGCACGATCCGCAATGAGAGGGCGCACATCCTTGGCGTAGTCATTGTTTGGATCAATGGTGAGCATCTGATCCACGACGCCCAATGCGTCGGCGTATTTCCCTTGTTCGGTGAACTTTCGCGATGACATTATTAGCTGCCGAACCGTGTCGCGCTTTCGTTGTTCTTCCAAAGACGGCTTGTTTTTGATCTGCTCAGCAACAGTCCTTTGACCCTCATCGACTTCCGCTCGAGCCGGCGCTTCGCGCGACGTTGCCGATTCCGCAACGCCGGCGGTGTTGTTCCAGTTCGACCAGTACGATGCACCATTCGCGCCGCCGCCAACGTCCCCGTCACTAGGCAGAACCTTCACGTCGTTTGTATAGAGCGCAAAGGCTTGCCCAATCTGACGCAGGGTTGAACTCATCTTCAGCGGCAGATTCAGTTCGCGGGTTCCTTCGAGAATTCTCGTCCCAACATATCCCGCACTGCCCACGAGCAGCACGGCCGCGACGCTGGCGGCGGCGCGGATGAGGGCGGGGGAGCGCCACCGCGCGGCCACTGCAACGGCTCGTTCGCTCGCGGCCCAAAAATTTGCGAGCAGGCGATCTTCCAATCCCTCAGCGACGCGTCGATCGGCCAATGCAGCCATCATCTCATCGTCCTTTGCTTGCACGATTTCATACTCGGCGCGGCACGCCGCGCACGTCGCGAGGTGTTCCTCGAACACTTCTCGCTCATCCGCGTCCAGCCCGTTCATCGCGGCGATCGCGAGTCGTGACTCGAACCAATCGTGAGTTGTTTGCTCTTCGCTCATGACTCAAACCTCGCCGGCATCGTTTTGCGGAGCAGTGCGAGCCCGCGCTGCAGCAAGCCGCGCAATGAGCCGCGGCTGATCGACAGGCGATCGCAGATTTCGTCGAACTCCATCCCACCCAGGTAGCGCATCGTCAGCGGCGCGCGATATGGCTCCGGTAGCTCGTTCAACGCCGTCAACGCGCGCGCTTGCTGCTCATCGTCGATGGCGATCTCGCTTGGCCCGTCGCGTGACGACGCGATTTGCAGCGGCGCATCTTGAAGATCCATCGAAACGACCGGCGATCCGTTCGAGCGCTTCCGCCGGCTTTCTTTTCTCACCGAATCAATAACCACGCGGTCGGCGATCGACGCGATCCAGGCCCGGAAATGCCTCGGCTCTTCAAGCGTGCTCAGCTTTTGCCAGGCAAGCAGAAATGTTTCCTGCGTGAGGTCTTCGATGCGATGCGCGTCGATGGAACGATCGACCGCGATCCGCGAATAAATCAGCCGGGCGTATCGTCGAATCAGATGCTCAAACGCGTCTCGCTCACCGAGCCGCGCAGCACGAACCAGCCACTCATCCCGATTACTTGAATCATCGCAGGTTGAATCGCTCATCGGTTGACGGCCTGCACATTCATTGAGACGTCAATCATGTCCAATCGGCACGCGAAAAATCGCCGAAACTGAAAAATCGCGTAGAATCCGCGTTCACCGAGCCGCCCATGCCGGACATTGTTCTCACCACCTTCAACGCCCGCTACGCGCACGCTTCGTTTGGTTTGCGGTATCTGTTGGCCAATCTCGATGAGGCGATGCGCGCTCGCGCGGCAATTCTCGAATTCAACATCAGCCAGCGCGCCACTGACGCGCTGGAAATGATCTTGGCGCAGAACCCGAAGATCGTCGGCGTGGGGGTATACATTTGGAATGCCGCGATCAGCGAGCAGTTGGTCCGCGAGCTAAAGCGGGTTCGGCCCGATATTACGGTCATCATCGGCGGGCCGGAGGTCAGCTACGAGCTTGACCGGCAGCCGATCGTCGCCGCGGCCGATTTTGTAATCACGGGAGAAGCCGACCTCGCGTTCGCCGAGTTATGCCGCGCGATTCTGTCCGGCCGCCGGCCGTTGATGAAGGTGATCGCCGCCGAGTTGCCGAATTTCGACGGCATGGCGTTGCCGTACGACTTTTACAACGACGAGGATATTGCACACCGCGTCGTGTACGTCGAGGCATCGCGCGGCTGTCCATTCAAATGCGAGTTCTGCCTTTCGTCCCTTGATGTCCCGGTGCGCAACGCACCGCTTGCCGCCTTTCTACAGGCCATGCAACGGCTGCTCGATCGTGGCGTGACGCAGTTCAAGTTCGTGGATCGAACCTTCAACCTGAATCTTAACTTCAGCCGATCGATTCTGAGCTTCTTTCTCGACCGCTATCGGCCGGGCCTGTTTCTGCACTTCGAGATGATTCCGGATCGCCTGCCCGAAGCGCTGCGCGATCTCATCAAGCAATTTCCGCCCGGCGCGCTGCAATTTGAAGTTGGGGTGCAGACGTTTAATGACGACGTATCGGCCCGCATCAGCCGGCGGCAGGACAACGCGAAGCTGGCCGACAATCTCGCGTTCCTGCGAAACCAGACCGGCGTCCACGTTCACGCCGATTTGATCGTCGGCCTGCCGGGAGAGGATCTCGCGAGCTTTGGGCGCGGGTTCGATCGTCTGGTTGCAATGCGCCCGCAGGAAATTCAGGTCGGCATTCTCAAGCGCCTGCGTGGCACGCCGATCGTGCGACACGATGCGGAGTGGCAAATGGTCTACAGCCCGTCGCCGCCGTATGAAGTGCTGTCGATCTCGACGATGAGCTTCAACGACTTGCAGCGGATGCGGCGATTCAGTCGCTTCTGGGATTTGCTGGCGAACAGTGGCAACTTCATCGAGACGATGAACGCGATCTGCGCGGGCGGCTCCGCGTTTGACGCGATGCTGCAACTGTCCGACTGGCTCTTTGAACGATTGCGGCAGACGCACAACATCGCGCTGCCGCGATTGGTCGCGTTCGTGTTTGAATATCTGTCTTCGCAGTCAAAAGATTCGCAAGAGCTGATCGCGCAGCGACTTTGGAATGACTATTCGCGGGGGGAGAGGCGGGAAGTACCCGAGTGCCTGAAGCAGTTCATTCAACCGGTATCACGGAGCGAGCGATTAACGCATGATCCGAAACTGCCGGCGAGGCAAGCACGCCACGTGCGGCCGATGGTTCAAACATCGTCCAATCTCGGATAAAAAGGACGCATGATCGAAGGTCGAGAGTTACGAGAAAATCCAGCAAAGTTTCAACGCGGTGCCGAGCTAAAGGGCGTCAAGGTCGAGATACCGGCCATCATCGAGCTCGAGGAAGAACGCGTCAGCGCGCAGCAGACGTTCGATCGCCTGCGGGCCGAGCAGAACGAAGCGAGCAAGCAGATCGGCAAGCTGAAAGACCCGGCCGAGAAGCAGGCGGCGATTGCCAAAGTCGCGGGATTGAAAACATCGGTGCAGCAGGCGGACGCTCGAGCGAAGGAGCTTGAAGCACACATTCTGCCGTTGTTGCTCAAGATTCCGCAGCCGCCGGATGACGACGTGCCGGTGGGAAAAGATGCGAGCGAGAATGTCGTTGTTCGACATTGGGGCGAACCCCGCAAGTTCGAGTTCAAAATCAAATCGCACATCGATCTCGGCGAATCGTTGAAGCTGTTCGACTTTGAATCGGGCGTTAAGCTGGCGGGGTCGCGCAGTTATTTTCTAATTGGGGCCGGCGCTGAGCTGCATCAGGCGATTCTGCGCCTTGCCCTCGACATGATGACGCGCGATCACGGCTTCACGGCGATGAGCGTGCCGGTGCTCGTCCGCGACGTGGCGATGCGCGGCACGGGGTTTTTCCCGGCGGGCAAGGAGCAGACGTATCACGTCGATGCGCAGAGCGACAACGAGCTGTTCCTCACCGGGACGGCCGAGGTCGGGCTGACTGCGTTCCACATGGATGCGACGCTCAACGAAAGCGAGCTGCCGAAGAAGTACACGGCCGTCAGCACTTGCTTTCGCCGCGAAGCCGGCACGTATGGTAAGGACACGGCCGGCCTGTATCGGGTGCATCAGTTCGACAAGTGCGAGCAGGTGGTGATCTGTCGCAACGACGTGGCCGAGTCAAAGAAATGGCATGAGGCGATGCTCGGCTATTCGGAAGAACTCTTGCAAAAACTGAAGCTGCCGTATCGCGTCATCCAGTGCTGCACCGGCGATCTGGGCGTGAAGAACGCCGCGATGTACGACGTGGAAACATGGATGCCCAGCCGCTTCGACGGGAAAAATGCCGGCAGCGGGTATGGCGAGACGCACAGCGCGTCGCGCCTCTACGAGTTTCAAGCGCGAAGGTTGAATCTGCGTTACAAAGCCGCTGACGGGAAAACGAAATTCTGCCACACACTGAACAACACGGTGGTGGCCAGCCCGCGCATTTTAATTCCGATCATCGAGAATTATCAGAATGCGGACGGGAGCATCACAGTTCCCGATGTGTTGCAACCTTACATGAATGGCCGCGCAAAAATCGAATGATGGAAGCAAGCGATTTGCGCGGCGTGTTCTATGCATCTATGAATCCGACGATCTTGATAGGATGTTGCCATGGCGATTCTCGACGAGGCACTGGAAGGTCGGGCAAAAATTATTCCGTGGACGGTCGATCAATATCACGCCGGCATCGCCTCTGGATGGATTCCGGAGGACGTTGCTACGGAACTTCTCGACGGCTTCATCGTTCACAAGGATCGAGCGTCGGCTGGAGAAGACGTCATGAAGATCGGGGATCGCCATCGGACGGTCGTTGTGCGTCTCACGATGTTTTCCGGTGAAGCGCTCAAGCATCATTGCTTTATCCAGAGCCAGCAGCCGATCTCGTTTCCGCCCAATAATGAACCGGAACCTGATATTTCCGTGGTTCGCGGGCATCCAAATGATTACGAGGAGCATCCGCCGACGGCGACCGATGTCTGTAGCGTGATTGAAGTCTCAGATAGTTCGCTGAAGCGAGACATGGGGACAAAGCTGCGGCTGTATGCTTTGTCGGCAATCCCACAATATATCGTCGTCGACCTGCTTGCTGATCGCGTCATGGTGTTTGAAACACCGAAGCCTGACGGCAATTATGCGTCGTCAAAAACGTTGACGAGCGGCATGCGACTCGACATTCGAGTTGCGATAGCTTCATTTCAGTCGACGTTGCGCACTTATTGGCTCGATCAAATGCGAGCCTTTAACGTTTTTACCGGCGAAAAAAAGCCTGCCCGCGCTTTCGAAGCTGCAAGAGTTTTTGACGCCTCGCTCGCGTTGGCCAGTCCGCTCATCGAGCCGAGGGGGGCGCTTCTCCGCCTGCTCTGGAAACTCGCCTGGCCGGTGTTGGCGGAGCATGTGCTGCACATGCTGGTCGGCCTCAACGACACGTATCTTGCAAATCATGTTGACGTTGCGGGGCCGCCCGCGAATGCCGCGGCGGCGGCGGCGGCGGTGGGGACGATCAGCTACATCCTCTGGCTCATCGGCCTGCTGACCGGGGCGGTGAGCACCGGGTCGACGGCGCTCATCTCGCGAGCAACTGGCGCGAGGCATCGGCGACTCGCAAATTCCGTCTGCGGCCAATCGATCGCCGCCGCCATCGTCGCGGGGCTGGTTCTGTTCCTCCTCGCTTACCTTTTCTCCTCGCGAATCGTCGAACTGGCCGGCCTGACCGGGAACGGCTTTGCCTATGCGAACAGTTATCTAAAGCTGCTGAGCCTCGCACTGCCGTTCATCACGGTGATGTTTGTCGCCAACGCTTGCCTGCGCGGCGCGGGCAACACACTCACTCCGGCCATCACGTTTATCGTGGTCGACATCGTCAACATCGTCTTCAGTTGGGGCTGGACTTACGGCCTTTTCAGTTTGCCGCGGCTCGGGTTCGACGGCATCGCGCTGGGCACCGTCGTCGCGTATATCGCCGGCGGGGTGATTCAGCTCATCGTGTTGCTACGCGGCCGACGATTTTTGCGTCTGCATTTGCACCGTCTTCGACCGAGCTGGCATCAACTGAAACGAATCCTCCGCATCGGCCTTCCCAGCGGTCTGAGCGATCTGATTCAGTGGCTCGTGAATTTTGCCATGATCGCGATCATCAACCGCATGGACACATCGCTGGTCAGCTCGGCTGCGCATAACAACACGGTAAAGATCGAAGGAATCAGCTACCTCGGCGGCTTCGCGGTCGCGACGGCGGCGGCGACGATGGTGGGGCAGTCGCTGGGCATGAAGCAGCCGGAACGCGCCAGGCGCTGCGGTTATCTCGGTTATGCGTTGGGCGGCGGAATCATGACGGTAATGGGGCTGCTGTTCATCGTCGCCGGGAAATATCCGGCGATGTTGATGTCGCCGGATGCGGCGGTACAGGCGCTGACCACGCGATGCCTCTTCATCACCGGCTTCTGCCAGGCAGGCTTCGCCGCCGCCATGGTCTTCGGCGGCGCGCTGCGCGGCGCGGGCGATACTATCGCGGTCATGACGTTGAGCCTGACGAGCATTCTCTGCATCCGACTCGTGGGGGTGATCATTATCGCGCGCGTCATGCACCTGGGATTGGCGGCCGTCTGGACGCTCCTCGCCTGTGAGCTCGTGATTCGTGGATGCCTGATTTTCGGACGATTCTTGCAGGGCGGCTGGGCAAAAGTGCGCGTATGATTGCCTCGCACTTGATGTCATTACTAAATGTCGATATCGAATCTGCCCTTCGGCGAATGGCCGACCGCCGCATCGAAGAGGCGATGCGCGAGGGGAAATTCGATAACCTCGCGGGCAAGGGAAAACCGCTCGACCTGGAACCGCTGCCGGCCGACGAGAAGGCGCGGATGATGTGGTGGGCACTTCGAATCATGAAGACGAATAACGTCGTGCCTGATGAAGTCACGATGCGGAAGGCGCTGGATGAAATGAAATCCGCGCTGCCGGCTTGCCGCGATGAAACTGAATTGATGCGCCGCTGCGATCAGATCAACGCCCTCGTGAAAAAGATCAATACGCTCGGCACGAACGCGATCGATGTGCCCGCCGTCGGAGTTGATGTGGAGGAAGTTCGCGAAACATTGGTCATCGTCAGTGAGCGTTCGCGATGAGCTTGCCGGCCGACATTGCGGACGATCTGAAGCGATTCGCGCGACAGCTTGGATTTGATTTAGTCGGCATCACGCGCGCGACGCCTTCCGATCACGCGGAAGCTTTCCGCGATTGGCTGTCCGATGGCCGCCACGGCACGATGAAATGGCTGGAGCAGCGCGTCGATGAGCGGCTTGATCCGACCGTTTACCTGCCCGGTGCGAAAAGCGTCCTGTGTGTCGCCATCAACTATCGGCCACCCGTTCCGGTGCATCTCAATTCTGAAGGGCGAGGTCGCATTGCGCGCTACGCACTCGGCGATGATTACCACGATGTTCTGCGTCCCAAACTCTTCGCGCTGGCGGATCGAATCAGGCAGTTCGCACCGGATGCCATCACCAAGTGCGGCGTCGACACCGCGCCCATCCTTGAACGCGAGTTCGCGGCCCGCGCGGGGATCGGCTGGATCGGCAAGCACACACTTGTGCTGAACGAAAAAATCGGCTCATGGATTTTTCTCGGCGAAGTTGTCACGACGCTCGAACTACCGCCGGACGCGCCGGCGACTGATCACTGCGGAACCTGTCGACGGTGCATCGACGCATGTCCGACAACCGCGATTACCCGGCCGTATCAGCTCGATGCGCGTCGATGCATCTCCTATCTGACGATCGAGAACCGAAGTGAAGAGATTGCCGGCGGGGTCGGGAACTGGCTCTTTGGCTGTGACATCTGCCAGGAAGTTTGTCCGTTCAATTCCAAGGCGCCCGCGGGACACGAGCCGGCCTTTGCGTCGCGCTTTGAGGACGGCTCCCTGAACATCGACGATTTGCTGACATGGGAACCGACTGACTACCAGTCGGCGCTTCGCCATAGCGCGATGAAGCGAGTGAAACTGCCGCTGCTGAAACGTAACGCAATGGCGGTTGCCGATAACGCAATCGGGCTTGCCACCGACGTGGCAAGCCCGATCGCTTCCAATTTCAACACTTGATTACGACACCGCGATTTTGCGCGGCTTGGTCTCTTCACGCTTGTTCAGGGTGATCTTCAAAACGCCGTCGTTCAGCGTCGCGTCGACTTTCTTTTCATCGATCGTCGGCGGCAATGTGAAGGCGCGAAAGAACCGTCCGTAGCGACGCTCGTTGATTACGGTGGTCAGCCCGCGATCGGCATCGGTCGGCTTCGTCTGCACCGTTCGCTGGGCCGCGATGGTCAGCGTTTGGTGTTCGAGGGTGATCTCGACATCCTCTTTCTTAAAGCCGGGCAATTCTGCCTCGACATACAGATGATCGGTATCCTCGCGAACGTCGACCGGATAGGGCGAGCGCATCGGATCGCGCCGCTCGCCGTCGAAATACCCGCCAAGCAGGCCGTCAAAGACACGCTGAACGTGATCGAAGGGATCGTTGGGCTGTCGTAAAGCTTGTTGTTGCAAAGTCATGTTGAACGCTCCTTTTCCTTGGTTGTTACAATGCTGCGAACGAACTCAGTATTTCAAAGTCCATGCCAGATCAGATCCCGAATTTGATAGGTAAATCGCGGTTGAACTGGCGAAAAAACTGCAAAAAGGGCAGCCGTTGCCGAGATGACAGCCGAGTTGAAAAACATCGTCATTATTGGAGCCACCGCGTCGGGAAAGTCCGCGCTGGCGACGGAACTGGCGCGTCGCTTGAACGGCGAAATTCTCTCGGTTGACTCGATGCAGGTTTATCGCGGCATGAGCATCGGCACGGCCAAGCCAACCGTCGAAGAGCAACGCGACATCCGACATCACCTGATCGATGTCGTCTCGCCGGATGAAGAGTTTTCCGTCGCCCATTTTGTCCATCACGCCGATGCGGTGATCGCTGACGCGCAAACGCGCGGCGTGCCGCTCATCATCGCCGGCGGCACGCCGATGTATTTTAAAGCACTGTTCGACGGACTCTTCGAAGGACCGTCCGCCGATGCCGACCTGCGAGCGCTGCTCAACGCGCACTCCCTGGACGATCTTCACAAAAAATTGACGTCGATCGATCCACAAGCGGCCGGCCGCATTCATGCCAACGATCGGCGACGGTTGATTCGTGCGTTGGAAGTATTCGAGCTGACGGGCCGGACAATCTCATCGCTGCAAAGTCACTGGACCGACAATTCCGTGAGACGCCATGACGCGAGGTGGTTCGGCTTATCCTGGGAAAAGGAAGAGCTGAACCGCCGCATCAATGCGCGGGTAAAGCAGATGACGGTGCAAGGATGGCTGGACGAATCGCGTGAGTTGATGACGCGACATGGCGCGCTCTCTAAAACCGCCGGCGAGGCGACGGGCTACGCTGCGCTCTTTGCGCATCTGCGCGGGGAACTTTCGCTGGAGAACGCGATCGAGCAGATCAAGATCGATACGCGCCAGCTTGCTCGCCGGCAGATGAAATGGTTTCGGCGATTTCCAAATGTGACGTGGCTGGACGGTCGCCGATCATCCGCCGACTTGGCGAGCGAATTGATGTCTCAGGTCTGACCCGTCCATTTTTGATCGCCGCGACCCGCGAGAAACGCTTCACGGATTTTCTTCACGACCGCCTCCGGCAACGGGCCGGCGTTGGCGGCATTGATGTTCATCGCGGTGCTTTTCGCGCTCGTCGTGCCGATGATTCCCGTCGTCACCCCGCGCTGCGAAAGCGAGAAGCGCAGGGCCATCTCCGGCCACGTCGTCTCATCATCGGCCGTCGAAAACCCGGCGCTGCTCGGCGTCATCTTCATCGCGGCCAATCGCTCGGTGTAGGTCTTGGCATAGCTTTGATACATGCCCGGCTGCTCGTGAATCTGCTTCCAGGCCGCGTTTGCAACCGGCCGCTTCGCGATCACGCCGACATTGTGCTTCAGCGCGACGGGAAGAACCTCGTCGATGTTCACCTGATCGGCGATGTTGATCGACGTCTCGATCACCGCCACCTCCGGCAACGCGGCGGCATAGGCGGCCGCTTCGTTGTCGCCGCTATAGCCGGCGAATCGAATCTTGCCCGCTTTCTGCGCCGCAACGAGCGCGGCGATCGCGTCGCCTTTCTTCAGCACGTCAAGGCTGCACGAGTGCAGGAGCATGACATCGACGTGATCGGTCTTCAGTAGCCGCAACGAACGATCTACCGACGCCGTCACCAGTTCGGCGCTCCAAGCCTCGGCGGTGCTCTCAGGAATCTTCTGGCCGCATTTAGAGACGAGCACCATCTCGTCGCGCCGCGATGAAAAACGATTCCCGAGAAATTCTTCCGAGCCCGGATAA
>CAXSBN010000043.1:0-30295 GCA_964236135.1 uncultured Phycisphaerae bacterium | reverse complement strand
CGAGTACAGGGAGAGGAGAAAAAACGAAATCATCCAGAATGCGGTTGCCCTGAGTTCGCGGTTTACTTTCTTTTCGCGTTGCTCGATCGATATTCAAAATCCGAGCCCGGTCAAGACGAGCAAAATGGGACAGGATTTGGCTAAGATGCTGACAATGAATCAATCGCTCTCGAAACTTTATGGCCTTTTTCCCATCGGGCTATTGATGGGGTTTGCCGCGGTGGTGCAAGCGCAGTCGCTCGGTTCGTTCGATCCGGCTGCCGCCGCCGCCAGTCCCGCGACGGTGAGCGCCCACCTAAACGTCGATGCGTTGCAATGCGGCCAGCAAGCGGTTGTCGCGATCGTGCTGGACGTCGCCCGCGGCTATCACGCGCAATCCAACAAGCCGTACGATGAAAACCTGATTAAGACCGAAGTCGTTCTCACCGATGCCGCCGGTGTGTCGGCGTTTGCGCCCATCTATCCGGCCGGCCAGGATGAAACGCTTGCCGCGCTCGGCAAGATCAGCGTCTACACCGGCAAAGCGATCATTTTCGTCCCCTTGCAAATCGCGGCCGATGCCAGGCAGGGGCCGATTAATCTTCAGGGTACGATCACGTATCAGGTTTGCGACGAGAGCAGTTGCCTCGCGCCGACGAGCGAGCCGTTCTCTGTTTCAACCACCATCGTGCCCGCCGGCCAGGTAACACATCCAAATCAAGCTGAACTGTTCGCAACATTTGATCCCAGCGTGTTCTCCAAGCTCGTGAAGCCGGTCGCGCCCGTACAGAAGGTGGAGCTGTTCGGGCACGATCTCGATCAGACGTCGCCGCTCTTCGCATTCTTCGCGGCGTTCGTCATCGGCATCATCTTCAACGTCGTTCCCTGCGTGCTACCGGTGCTGCCGCTCAAGGCGATCGGATTTTATGAAGTCTCGCAGCACAATCGTGCGAAATGCCTTCTGTTGGGCGTGGTGTTTAGCATCGGCCTGATCGCGGTCTTCGCCGTCCTCGGCCTGCTGGTGGTCGTGTTTAAAAAGTTCGCGTGGGGCGAGCTGTTCAGCAATCCGTATTTCCTCGGCACGATCGTCATCGTCTTGATCGTGATGGCGCTCAACATGTTCGGCACGTTTGACGTCGGATTGCCAACATGGATCTATCGCGTCACGCCTCGCCACGATACTTACACCGGCAACTTTCTTTTTGGCGTGCTGACCGCGGTCCTCTCGACGCCATGCACGATCGGGCTGTTCGCACTGCTGCTGATCTGGGCGACGCGTCAACCGCCGCTGCTTGGATTGTCATTGGTGATGACCGTCGGTGCAGGGATGTCGTTCCCCTACCTCGTGCTGAGCGCCGCGCCCGAGCTGGCCCGTCGATTTCCACGCACCGGGCCGTGGTCGGAACTCGTCAAGCAAATGATGGGCTTTCTGCTGCTGGCCTCGGCGATTTACTTTGCCCGGCGATTCATTGCCGGTGCGGTCGGCGATCATGCGTTCTGGTACGCGATGCTCGCAACCGCCGTCGTCGCGGGCCTGTTTCTTCTCGTCAAATCGAAGCGATTGTCAAAGAGCGCGATCGGCTTTGGTGTCGGTGCCGCTATTTCCGTGGCGATGGTGGTTTCGTCGACCGTCATTGTCTGGAAGATTACTCACCCGCCGATCGATTGGCAGCCGTACAGCGAGACCGCGCTCGCCGATGCCCGTGCGACCGGCCGGCCGGTGATGCTCGAGTTCACGGCGGACTGGTGCACCAACTGTCTGCAACTTGAGATCACCGTCTTCCACGACGATGACGTCGTAAAAGCAATCAAGAACAAGAAGGTCATCACGCTGCGCGCCGATCTCTCAAAACAGACCGCCGCCGGCTGGGCTCTGCTTCGCGAGATCACGCCTGTCGGCGCAATCCCGCTGACGGCCATCTACAGCGATGCCAGCAGCGCTCCGCAACGGCTGGCGGGCTTTTACTCAAAGGTCGACCTGCTCGAAGTTCTGACCAAGTAATCTTCACGTACTCTTCAAAAGCGCTTTGACGATTCGATATAACATGCTCTTGGAATTGATCACGACGTGTTGAAAAATCTTGTTGGTCACCGACATGAATTCCTCCATGCCGTCCAACCGTTGACGCGTTAATTGAACGTGATCCTTCTTCGCCGCGACTTTGCCGAGCGCGCTGTCGGAGAGCATCTGCTGACATTGGCGAATCGTTTCTAAGACCGGATCCAGCTCGCGGCGTTTTCGTTCGGCCGAGACGATGCTGAACATCTCCCACACGTCGTTCACGCTCTCAAAGAATTCGCGACGCTCGCCGCGTTTATGAAGCCGGCGAATGACGCCCCAATCGACCAGCGCCCGCAAGCTCATGCTCGCATTTCCGCGGCTGATGTGCAGACGGTTCATCACGTCATCCGTGCACTGCGGCAGGCCCGTGATGTACAGAAAGCCGTGAATCTCGGCCATCGTACGATTGATTCCCCAGGACTGGCCCATCTCGCCAAATCGTCGGATGAAAAGATCCTGCGCGGCGCGTAGTTGAGCATCAGACGCGCTCGCCTGTGATTCACGCACCGGCGCGGTAGAAACTTCGACTTCCATTCAATACACCAACCTTTCAGTAGTTACTGAAATGTTAGCACTTCCGCCGATGACAATCTTCAGATTTTATGAAAACGCGCGGTATCTCGTCGCTGGGTCAGAAAGCTCGCAAGGTACGCGGCCATCACAAAGAGGCTGAGTGCATGTAAGCCGACCGCCATTCCCAGATACTCGGTGAAGCCGCCGACCGTCGCGCCGATAAGGTTAGCGCCGAACGCCGCCGCGGGATCCGCGCTATTACGAAAGGTCGTCGAGAAGATCAGTCCCGCAAAGAAAATTGGCAGCGGCACAACAAGAATGGCCCAGATCAGCCGCACGGGCAACGCTTGAGCGAGTATGGCCCCGCGCGGTGTGAAATACAGCAAAAGCAGCGAGGCCAGCAAGGGGAGATAGAACCAGATGCGGAATTTCGCCAACCGCATCGCGATCAGATTTGCGGCGAGAACCATCAGCAGCACGCCGGCCACGACGATCGTAGTGACCAGCCACGTTGCGCCGAAATAAAGCGAACAATCGGTGATACTTTTCGTTTGCAGCAAAAGGAACGCGAGCCCGAGAAAGAAGAAATGGGCATCGCCGGTCTGAACTTTCAAGCCCCGAACACTGCCCACGGCGACGATCGACGCGATTAATAGGCCGCCGATAACGACCACATAGTCGAACGGAACGGTGTGCCGCTCAAGATAAAGGAACGGCCAATTATCGGTCGGCACGGCCGCTGACGTTTTCGGCGGTGCGACACGAGTCCACGAACCATACCGCTCGGGCAGACGATCAGGCGGCTCGCCGTTGTATACACACATCACGACAGCGTCATCGTTGAAATAGATGATCGGCGTATGCCCTGTTGCGGCGGTGAGCATGTTGGTCAGTTTGCCGGCCATCCAAGGTGTCGGAATCGCGAATGACAGGCTCAACATGCCGCCGGGCGCCAGTTTGGAGAACGCCGTCCGCATGCTTTCGACGGTGTAGATGTAGCCGTCTAACCGCACATTCGCCATCGCGCTAAACAGAGCCTGCGAGTCGAGAAATCCGAAGACGACCATGTCGCGTTCGTCGGGCATCCTGTTGATGAAAGCGCGGGCATCATCGATATGAACCGAGACGCGCGGATCACCAAACGGATCCGACGCGTTGTACTTGCGCGAATTGGCGACGAGTATCGGATCGATCTCGACAGCGTCGATATGGGATGCCCCGCTCAGCAAGCCGGCTTCGACATCCATGCCGCCGCCGGCGCCCATGACGGCGACGCGATCGTGCCGATTCGCGAGTTGGTACGGCAATACGTATTGCTGGCGTTTCATTCGCGCGAATAAGCCGGTTGAATTTGCCTCCGTGTATCGCGTCGTGTCGAGCGCACCGTGCATTTGGTAAAAGTCGCGCCCGACGCGCATTATAAAAATCGGCGGATTCATCATCGTCCGCAGACGGGGCGGCGGGTGATCGACTTCAAACTGATTCGCATTCGCGGCGGCGACCGTGATGTAATAGTAAGGCGACCAAACCGCAGAGGCAGACGTCGACGCCGCCGTTGCGATCAGCAAGATCGGGGTGGCAAGAATCGCCGCGATGCGTTGAGATTTCGTCGACAGCCAAATGATGATCGCCATCACGACGGTGAAGCCGATCACCGGAGAAAAATGCAGCAGTGAGAACGCACCAAAGCAGAGCGTTCCCGAAAGACTGCCGCCCAGGTCCCACGCGTAAGCACGTAATGGAGGCAGCTCGCGAAACAGTAAGCCTACCCGCTGACCCAGCGGAACAAAGATCAACACGTTCAGAAAAAAAACGGTCAGGAGAATCAGATAGTTGTGAAGTTGCGACGGTGAAATAAAGAAGCGAGCTTCGCTTGCACTGCCAGCCACGAATTCGGCCCGCGACAGGATCAGCAGCACCCCGCCGTTGATGAGAAGAACAAGAGGAAACCAGCCAAACAACGTCCGGACGCGCGACGCCAGCATCGCTCCGAGGCCGAGGCCGAGGAAGGAGCTGATCAGCATCAGATTCGCATAATACGCCACCAGCCGGACGACGGCCGGGACCCAGCGAATAAGCATCAGCTCGAGAAAAAGCGACGCAAACGATAAGACGAACAGTTGCAGCCCGATGGAACGGGCTGCTTTCCCCGCGGTTTGATTCATGCCGCGCTCACGATTGGCATCGCCGGGCAAATGTCAAACGTCGCCGTCAGACCGGCATCGCCGCCGTTAACGGCTTTTGCGTCAGTTGATCGCGGTAAAACTCGATCATCTTTTGCAGGCCCTCGCGACGCGAGACGACTGGCGTCCAACCCAGCTCGCGCTTGGCGCGCTCGATATTCGGACAGCGTTTTTTCGGATCGTCGGGCGGCATCGGCTGATGAACGATCTCGCTCCGGCTTTCCGGGATCAGACTCAGCACTTCCTTGGCAATGTCGATGATCGTGATCTCGTCCGGATTGCCGAGATTGATCGGCTCGAAAAACGAGCCTTCCATCGTCAGGTTGATGCCGCGCACCAGATCGCTGACATAGCAGAGCGAGCGGGTCTGCTTTCCTTCGCCGAAGACGGTGAGCGGCTCGCTGTTCAACGCCTGCCGGATGAAGCTGATGACGACGCGGCCGTCGTACGGGTCCATTCGCGGGCCGTAGGTGTTGAAGATTCGGATGATCCGCGTGTCGGCCCCGCGCTCGCGGCGATAGGCCATCGTGCAGGCCTCGCTGAAGCGCTTGGGCTCGTCATACATCGATCGCATGCCGATCGGGTTGACGTTGCCCCAATATTCTTCGACTTGCGGATTAATGTTCGGATCGCCGTAGCACTCGCTGGTGCTGGCCATCAGGAAGCGCGCCTTGTGGGCAATGCAGAGTTCCAGGAGGTTCCACGTGCCCTGGCTGTTCACCTTCACGGTCGCGATCTGATGCTTGACGTAACCGATCGGCGACGCCGGGCTGGCCATGTGATAAACGCGGTCGATCTTGCCGTCGATGTCGAGCGGCTCGCACACGTCGTGGCGGATGAGCTTGTATTTCGGATTGGACTTCAGATGCGCGACATTGTCGGGCTTGCCGGTGATGAAGTTATCAACGCCGACGACCTCATGCCCCTGTGAAAGGAGCAGGTCGGTGAGATGAGATCCAAGGAATCCGGCCCCGCCGGAAATCAAAATGCGCATCGAAATTCACTCCCGCGTATGAGGACTCTTTATACTACATCGCCCAGATTCGCGAGAACTTGAACTTTCGAAAAAGCATTTTGATATTGTGCCCGCCGGCAGATGAAGTATCGGACGCTACCACCCAGCGCGGCTAATCCATGAGGCGAAATCGAAGGATCGTCAGGATCGCCTTGATGCCGTCCTTCCAGGTAATCTTTTTTCCTTCCTCATAGCTTCGGCCGTAATACGCGACGCCGACCTCATAGATTCGGAGTCGCGGCCGCTGCTTGGCTATTTTCGCAGTGATCTCCGGCTCGAAGCCGAAGCGGTCGCACTTGATTTCGATTCGATCCAGCACGCTCTTGCGGAAGACCTTGTAACAGACTTCCATGTCCGTCAGGTTCAGGTTGGTGAAGGCGTTGCTGAAAGACGTCAAAAATTTATTACCCAGCGTGTGGTAAAAATACAGCACGCGGTGCGGCTCGCCGATAAAGCGGCTGCCGTAAACGACGTCGGCCTTATCGTCGACGATCGGTTGCAAAAGCTTCAAATAGTCCTGCGGGTCATATTCCAGATCGGCGTCCTGAATCAGCACGACATCGCCCGTCGCCAGTTTGAAGCCGTCTCGCAATGCAGCGCCCTTGCCTTCGTTCACCGGCTTGTGGCGAATGACAAACATCACATCGGAAAAAATCTGCGGAAGTTCATCCAGCTGCGCGGCCGTCCCGTCTTTCGAACAGTCGTTGATGCAGATGATCTCACGCGTGACGCGCGGCGGGAGCGGCGCTTCGACGACGAGCTGCACGAGTTGCTGAATCGTCGACGCCTCGTTGTAGACGGGAATGACGATCGATACTTTCGCAACCGGCGGATGCAGATGTGGGGGCTGTTCAATCATTCGAGCGCGGCGGCATGTTAACGAGACGCTCCAATCGCGGCAAACTGACTTCCACCAATCACTGTTTCGAGTCCGCAATCACCCTTCCGTCCTCCATCCGAATCTGCCGCCGGGCGCGCGATGCGAAAGTCAGATCGTGAGTCACCATTACGATCGTCTGGCCCTTGCCGGCGAGCGTTGCGAAAATCTCCGCGACGCGCTCGGCGTTTTGCCGGTCGAGGTTTCCCGTCGGTTCATCCGCCAGCAGCACGGCCGGCTCATTGGCGAGCGCGCGGGCGATGGCGACGCGCTGCTGCTCGCCGCCGCTCAGGCGATTGGCGCGGCGTTTCAGCTTCTCCTTCAAGCCAAGCATCTCGAGCAACATCGCCGCCCGTTCCATCGCGGCAGACTTCGACAATCGGCCGAGCTTGAACATCGGCAGGCAGACGTTTTCCTGCGCGCTGAATTCCTTTAGCAGGTAATGAAATTGAAACACAAATCCGACGCGTTCGTTCCGCAGCACGGCCAGTTCGGTGTCGTTCAAAACCGAAGTATTCCGCCCATCGATAAAGATGCTGCTCGACGGCTCGAACGTTACGCCGTCGCTGCCCGCCTGGCTCGGCCGATCGAGCCCGCCGAGGAGGTACAGCAGCGTGCTCTTCCCCGAGCCGCTCTGGCCGACGATCGACACGTATTCTTCGCGGCCAATCTCGAGCGATACGCCTTTGAGGATGTGGGTTAGCAAATCGCCGGACCCGAGCAGGCGATGCACATTCTGTGCACGCAGGAGCGAAGGGACTGGGAGAAGAGGAGAGTGGGAGAGCGGGAGCAACCGATCTCCCCCTCTGCTTGTCTCCCCCTCTCCCAATCGCTGTATCTCAATGAGCGCCACGAATCACCTCCACCGGGTCATACATCGCCGCCCGTCTTGCGGGATAAACCGCCGCCAGCATCACGACCGCAATCGAGGCGAAAAACGCGATCACATACTGCCGGGGATGCTCGCTCATGATGAGCCCTTCCGATCGCACCAGCCCTTCCATTTTGATCGGCAGTCGCCGCAAACTTTCGACGACGATCTTTCCCAGCCCCAGGCCGATCGTTGAACCGATCAGGCCGATGACCAGCCCCTGCACGACGTAAATCTGCGTGATGTCGCGTCGACTCAGGCCGAAGCTTTTCAGGATCGCGATGTCGTTCACGCGCTCGAGGACGGCCATGATCAGAATGTTCAACACCCCGAACGCGGCCACCAGCAGAAGCGCGCCGGTGATGAAATAAGTAATCACGGTTTGCACCGCGAAGATCTTGAGAAAGTTTTCGTTCTGCTCCTGCCACGACTCGACCTTATAGCCCGTCACGCGCTCGATCTGGGCGGCGACGTCGCGCGCGAGCGTGTAGTCATCCAAACGAATGACAACCTGGTTGATGACGTTCTTCTTATCGAGCAACGTCTGGGCGCTGTTCAGCATCATGTAGGCGCGGCCGTAGTCAACCGGCGTGACGCCGGTGTCAAAAATGCCGACGACCTTTGCAAATACTTTTCCGCCCGTCGAGCTGGTGACGGTGATGCTGTCTTCGATATGCGCCCCGATCGATTGCGCGACGCCTCGCCCGAGGACAATGCCGTCGCCGGTGCGTTTTAGCCGTTCGAACGCGCCATCGGTCACCTTCTGCCCGATGGTCGTCACGGCTGTCTGACGGTCGGGTTCGCAGCCGAAGATTTGCAGTGCGAATGTCTTTGTGCCGTAGGTGATGACGGCGTCGCCCTGCACCATCGGCGCGGCTGCCTCCACGTGCGGCAAGCGGGAGATCGTCGCCATCATCCCGGTCGGATTCTTGATTTTCTTGATCGTCGTGCGCGGCTTCACATCCGTAATCGACAGCAGCGCGTTCTCACTCGGATACGCCTGCTGAAGAATCTTCGTCTCGGTCTCGCGCGGCTCGTCATAGATCGTGACATGCCCGGACGATTCCACCGTTTCGATGATGAATTTGTCTGTGAAGCCGGCCATCATCGAGCTCATCGTGATGAACATCATCACGCTGATCGTGACGCCCGCGACGCAGACCAGCGACTGTCGCATGTGTGCGACGAGATAACGAATGGAAATCAGCCAGCGCATCTGTTGGGCTCATTTCCCAAAATTATTGGCGGGCTTTTCGATCAGGTCCGGCTTGTTCAAGCCGGCGGCGATGCGCGGGTCGACGCGCGTCGTTCTCACCTGCTCGTTCGGCTCGTCCGATTTGACCGGGCTGATGACGACTGTATCGCCCTTGGCGATGCCGGAAATTACTTCGACGCGCTCGATGCTTTTCAGGCCGACCGTCGGAAACTCGCGCGTCATCGACGAGCCGTTGCGCACGACCAGCATCGAACCATCGGCCTGCAGCGCCTGTGCAGGCACTATCACCGCCAGCGACTTTTCCGCGATGATAAACGCCAGCTCGCCGGTCATGCCGGCCTGAAGTTGCGGAATGACCTGGTCGAGCTTCACGTCCACTTCAAACGTCCGACGATCGGCGTCGGCCTGGTCATAAATCTTTTCCACATTTCCGCGAAACGCCTTGCCCGGAAACGCATACAGCGTCATTCGAACGGCCTGCCCGATGCGCACGTTGGCGACGTCCTCTTCATCGACGGCCGCCCGCATCACGAGATTTTCCGGCGCGACATCCGCCAGCCGCATGATCGCATCATTGATCGCGACCCGCGTGCGAAGCGCGAGCGGCCGATCGAGGATCACGCCATCGATCGGCGCGGTCATTGTCTGCTGCGCGAGATTCCAATTCGCCACATCGAGCGCCGCTTTCGCCACGTCGACTTCCCGCCGCGTCTCAAGAACTTTCGTCGCCCGCTGCGCCTTGAACGACTCGGCATCGCTGCTCAACTGCTTCACCCGATCGAGCGCGCGATCCAGATCGGCCTGTGAGCCGGCGTTGTGCTCGAGCAAGTCAGTGATGCGCTTCTGCTCCCGCTTCGCGATCTCCAACAGGTCATTCGTCCCCGCGAGCTTTGCATCAAGCTCTTTGAGCACCGGCGAATTGTCCGGCTGGGCGCGGGCTAATTTCTCATCGAGCATCGCTTGCGCTTCATGGCTCGCGAACGTCAGCGTCGGCTCGACCACGGCGGCGAGGATATCGCCCTTTTTTACGCGGTCGCCCTTGTCGACGCGCACGTCGCTTAGCAGGCCGGCGGTGTTGCTCTTGATCGGATATTCCCGCACCGGCTGGATCGTGCCCGTGGAATAAAACGCCTGCACCACCGGCCCGTCAACCGCCTCGGTGACGGTCACTGACGGCCGTAGAAAATGCACCAGCGTCAATCCGCCGCCAACAACGATGCAGAGAAGAATGGCGAGGATGGCTGCAATTCGAATCATAGCGGCGACCGGGAATAGTAGGAGCAGAACGATCACATTGTGCGGCTTGTCACAAGGACTGAAAGCCGCACTTCTCGCGATATCGCTAAAGCTAATTTCTGATTTTCAGGAAATAGGCGCTGCGCTTTCGTCACGCACTTTGGGTTCGCTTTTTTACAATTGCATGTTGTATCCGCCCCCCGCTCCGTTGAAGAAATCCGTTCGACCGCGACACTTCGATCACAATCGAACCTTCCAACCCTCGATGATCGCCGGAGTTGTGACCGATTTGGCTTCGTTCAACCAATCGCCTCCACCTCGGCCCGCAATCATCCAGCGCTCTGCGACCGAGCGCTTCCACCTCTGCGGGCGCGCTGCGCGGCGTGATCTCCGATCGTGCAGCGCGCGGCTTAAATTTAAAGCAGCGCCGAGGCAAGGAATGCACCAAGTCGAACGCCGAAAGGCGAAAGTCTTCGATGTCTGCCGATGCGGTGGTCTCCTCTCCTTCTGCCGGCCTCGTCGCGTGTATCGCCTTCGGTTACGCTACGCCCCTTAACCCTTCCTTTAACTCCAATCGTCAGAGCGACCTTCATGGCGGCCCCTTTCGTATCCGAAACCATTCTCGACCGCGCTCGGCGTATCGCGCTCGAAGAAGCGGAGATCCGTCTCGGCGGTGGGAAAGCGGGCCTCGACCGGCAGCACCGTCTCGGCCGACTTTTTGTGCGCGAACGCATCGAAAAGCTGCTCGATCCCGGCACCTCGCTGCTCGAGATCGGCCTGTGGGTGGGTCACGGCATGTATAGCGAATGGGGCAACATCGCCGCGGGCGGTGTGGTGACCGGCGTCGGCACGGTGTCGAAGCGCGCGTGCATGATTATCGCCAACGATGCGACGGTGAAGGCCGGCTCGTTCTTTCCTGCCACCGCGAAGAAAGTCATCCGCGCGCAGCGCATCGCGTTCGAGAACCGTCTGCCGATTTTGTACCTCGTCGATTCATCAGGCGTGTTTCTGCCGCTGCAGGATGAAGTGTTTCCCGACGAAGACGACTTCGGCCGAATCTTTCGCAACAACGCGGTGCTCAGCGCGGCGGGCATTCCGCAGATCGCGGCGATCATGGGCAACTGCGTCGCGGGCGGCGCGTATCTGCCCGTGCTGTGCGACAAAATCCTCATGACCGAAGGCAGCGGCCTCTACCTCGCGGGCCCCGCGCTGGTGAAGGCCGCCATCGGTCAAACCGTCGACGCCGAAGACCTAGGCGGCGCGACCATGCACGCAGAGATCTCCGGCACGATCGACTTTAAAGAAAAAGACGACACTTCGTGCCTGAAACGTCTGCGCATCCTGGCGGCGCTATTACCTCAGAACCCACACTCCTCTCCCTCGTACTCGGGGGAGAGGCGGGGTGAGGGGCCGTCTTCGAAAAAGCGAAGAGCAAGGAATGCGAATGATCTCTACAAACTTCTAAAACTGGACCCCCACACCCACGGCCTCGCCGAATACGACGCCCGCGATCTCCTCGCCTGCCTCGTCGATCCCGACTCCTTCACCGAATACAAGTCCTCCTTCGGCCAATCCCTCGTCTGCGGCTACGCCGCCATCGACGGCCAGAACATCGGCATCGTCGCCAACCAGCGCTTGCGCACGAAGAGCAAAAAATCCGGCCTGCAGATCGGCGGCGTGATCTATCCCGACGCGGCCGACAAGGCCGCGCGGTTTGTGATGGACTGCAACCAAACAGGTTTGCCGATCCTCTTCGTGCAGGACGTGACGGGCTTCATGGTCGGCCGCGATGCCGAGCAGAGCGGCATCATCCGCAGCGGCGCGAAACTCGTGAGCGCCGTGAGCAACAGCATCGTCCCCAAGATCACCCTAATCATCGGCGGCAGCTTCGGTGCCGGCCACTATGCCCTGTGCGGCCGAGCCTTCGACCCCAGATTCATCTTCGCCTGGCCAACCGCGCGGTACGCCGTCATGGGTGCAGACCAGGCCAGCGACACGCTCTTCGCGGTGCTGAGCAAAGCCCAATCCCGCGACGTGAAAACCAGCGATGAAAACCTGGAAAAACTAAAGCAGCAGGTGAGACAAAACTACGAAGCTCAAACGAACATCCGCTACGCCGCCGCGCGGGGATGGATCGATGCGATCATCGACCCAGATAAAACGCGCGAGATTTTGAGCCAGTCATTCAGCTTGGCGATGCGCTCGCCAAAGACCGTAAACACCGGCGATGCGCGGCCGTTTCATTCGGGTGTGTTTCAGGTTTGACGTGAGCGGCGTGAAATACTTTTTAAAAGGCGATTAAGAAATGGAACGAAATACCCTCGAAAAGTTCTTCACGGGAAAACGCTTTGTCATACCGCAGTACCAGCGCGATTATGCGTGGACTCAGACGAACATTGATGACCTATTGAGTGATGTCGCAGAAACAATTGAGACCAACACGAGTCACTACATCGGCACTTTTATACTTTCACGAGCAGACAATGACGATAGCTTCAACGTTGTTGACGGCCAACAGCGGCTGACAACCTTGACTATGATCTTGAACGCCGTTGTTGCGTTACTTCCCAACGAAGAAAGAATTATCAATAGGAATACTTTCATCCAAGAGGCTGGGAAGAAGCGGTGGCGACTCCTGCCGGCAGAATATAACCGCGAATACTTCTCGCTTCTTCTAGACGGGAAGCAGCCCACTGCCAATAGCAAAAGCCAGCACCTCCTCTGCTTATCTACTATTCGAATCGATTTTTGGCTGGGAAGCATGACGGCCTAATAAACGAGTCGTTTGGAAATATCTTCCGAGACTTCGCACAGATCAAAGAAATCGGCGAGGCAGATGAGACTCGAATCGACCTAATCTCACAGGCAGGGTTTTCCGAGGATTCGGCACTGCGATATCATTTTTTGAGCTTCGCAAACGACTTCTATGATTTTCGGCCAACGACAGATTATATTCTCGATGGCTTTTTGAAGAAAAGTTTACGACAACTACAGGGCCAAGAGACTGCATTGTCACAGTTCGTACTCCGCTACGTCGGCGACTTGGCAACATTCTTCTCAAATTTCCTCAAGCTTGTCAGAAGATGTCAAGACGACCCAAAATATTTCAAGGTATTCTGCGTTCTTGGTCTTTCCACTCACCTTTATCCATTAACAATTCGCCTGCAGTCGCGAGAACTCCTCGATACGCACATCAACGATCATAGCCCACTGACGTTCATGGATCTAATTGAAACAACTGATGTACGAGTTTACAAGACTCGCGGCACCGATCCCGCGAAGGATATATCGCTCCTTGCATGCGAAGCTGCGAATTGTCCGGCTGTCACCATCGCCGATCGCTTAGATAATATTGTCAGGCGTTTCATGGGCGACCCCAGTTTCGAAGGTCGCCTTATAGAGGATATGTACGCAAACACAGCCCTTTTGCATATATTGATGGAATATGGCGAAGAGTGGACGACGTCTCAGGGCAATGACGAATACTCGACGAGCATGTTAAAACAGCTGATGCAAACGTCTCCAACAATTGAACATGTCTTTGCCCAAATTCCTGCGTTCAACTTCCCAAGTCGAGGGTTTGACACAGCGGAACAGTATTCCCTGAAAAACGACCACATCGGTAACTTGTCTGTACTCGAGAAGGAACTAAACAGCAGATGTCAGAATAAGACTCCTGAGCAAAAACTTGAAGATGAAAATCTTCTAAAGCAGAGTATGTTTGACACCACGCGGGCACTTGTCGCGGAAGTGGCGGCGAGCGGTGTTAACTTCGACTCGTTTCGCGTTGATGAGCGGACACGCGAATTAGCCAGCTTTGCTAAAAGTCGATGGCCACTCTGGTAAAGCGCGTTTCTGACTTGTCTCCTAGACTCCATGTTCGCTAGGATTTACGCATGACCGTTGAAGCTCTCAAAACCGAGTTCAAGAAGCTCACGCCCGCCGATCGGTCGTCGCTGGTGGATTGGATTGCTGCGCAAAACGATGACGATTGGGATGCGCAGATCATCGCCGATCATCAGGCCGGGAAGCTCGATCAGTTGATCGATCGGGCGAAGGCGGAACTCAACGCCGGGACAATTCGCGAAGCACCTTGAGTGAATAAGAATGATTCACCGAGCAAGTCGCGATTTCTGGAAGCAATTCGATCTCCTACCCGCAGGCGTTCAACGGATTGCGGGGTAGCAGTACGCGCTGCTGCGACATGATGCGAGCCATCCATCACTTCAGTTCAAAGAACTTAGAACAGGACTGATGTCTGCACGCGTTAACTTAAATTATCGCGTCCTCGCGTGGCGCGACGGAGATCGAATGCTTTGGTTTTGGATAGGCACTCATGCCGAATATGACCGTTTGATTCGGTGAATGGAAAACATGGCGAACAAGCTCGCCGGCAACACGAAGAAACGGGCAGCGGCGCTCTTCATTCTTTCCTAACGCCCAACACCGAATTCCCAACGCCAATTTAAAACGTCCACATCAATCCCAAATAACACAACCCTGCATTGGACGCGTGGTGCCTTGGCACGCCTTCGATATCCGCATTCGAAAAATGCATGTAATTGAACCCGCCGGTCAGGAACAGGTGATCGGCGAGTTGGTACGTCGCGCCCGGGCCGCCGCCGATGGTCCAGTTGAAGTGGGTGTCTGTCTGGAACGGCAAGCGATGGTCGAAGTACGACACGCCAGGCACGACCATGCCGTAGATCGACCACTTGCCGAAGTTCAACGCGTGCCAGCGGAAGGCCAGGTCGAAGTCGACGCCGTAGATATTCGTTTGCGAGCGTGCGTCGACATGGTGGCCCCGCAGAGTGGGGACGATCGCGATGTTGTCGACGAGATAATAGCCGTACTCGCCCGTGAGCGTGTAGTAGTCGGCCTCATCGTTGGTGAGCGGAAACGCATACCCCAGCGAAAACGCGGCCTCCTGCGTGCCTTTGGGAAAGAGCGTGTCGCCGGCGCGGGCAATGGGTGCGAGAAAGCAGACCAACCCGATGATGCTGAGGGGCGTGCGCATGGCTTGGGAAGATACGGATTGTCGCGATCGGGGCAAATCAGGAATGGGCGTGCGAGCCGGCGATTGAGGGAAAACGAAGAACCCCTCTCCCCGCCTCTCCCCAGCGTACTGGAGAGAGGAGTTTGATCGTCTGTCAATGCCGGCGGATCTTGTTTTGGGCCCCTCTCTCCGTACGCGGGCAGAGGATGGGAGAGGGGTCTTCGGCTTTCCTGTTGATGAATGGTCGACGCAAGACCCCTCTCCCCGCCTCTCCCCAGCGTACTGGAGAGAGGAGTCAGATCGCGGATGTCTTAGACGCTGCGCCCGTGAATCCAGCTGAACTTCGTCGGCGGCTGGCGCTTGTTTTCCTCGGCGACCATTTCTGCAAGCGAATCGAGTCGATCACCCTGATTGCAGAGCCATTCCTGAGCCTTGGCGGCCTTGCCGGAAAGTTGAAGCGTCGGCAGTTTCCAGGTCGCGACGAGGTGCCGGACGATGTTGGAATAATCGTTGACGGTATAGACGTTCAGTCGCTGCGCGATGGTGGCAAAGTGGTCGAAGAGGTCGGGATCTTTGCCGTCGTCCATCAGCTTGCCGGGCATGGAGATGATACGTCGCATCATTTCGCGAAAGACCATCACGCCGCGCTCGGGATCGGTCTCCATGACCTTCCCCATCACCTGGGTGTAGAACGATTCGTGCCGCGATTCATCGCCGGCGATCTGCTTGCAGATTTTGCCCAGCGACGTGTCGCCGCCTTTCTGCGCGAGCCGGCCGGCGTTCATGTGAGAAATCTTTGTCGCCCTTTCTTGGAAAGACGTGTAAATCAACCCGGCATACGGATCGGGAAAAGCTCTGGGATTAAAACCGTTGGCAATCAGGTTATGTACTGTGACTTCGATCGACCGCATATCAACCCGGCCGGTCAGTCGCAGGAAGGCGTTGAGCAGATCGCCGTGGCGGTTTTCTTCCGACGTCCAGCCGCGAAGCCAGATCGCCCACGGATCGGGCGATGTGCCGGTCGGATCGTCGGCCAGCAGGTTCAGCGAGATCGCGTAGTTCGGAAGTGCTTCTTCGGTCACCATGTCGCCGACGATGACGACGAGGATCTCATCGCTCAGTTCTTTCGCCGGCCCACGAAAGGCTTCAAGCTGTTCGCGCCAATCCTCGGCGGTGAGATCGGGCAGAAAATCCGTCGGCTGCCAAACCGTCTTCACATCCGCCAACAAATTCAAGCGCGAGCCGACGAAATTTGAAAGTCCTTTGAGAACTTCAACTTGCGCGTTTAGCGTGGCTACATCATAAGGCACGGACATCGAACTCAGGATATTCGGAAGCGATGTCTCTGTCACACAAATTTCACGTTTTAGAGAATTTTTAGCCTGACCGAAATCCATTGAGATGGCGCGACATTCGAAACGTGCGCGATTTGCTTCTCATCGTCTCCACCCTACGCTGTGCCGCGATATATGGCCGTTTACTCCAGACATTCCGCGTCCGGCGGCAGTCCGCCTCCATCGGCACGGCGGGCGGTTTTCCTAATGTCAGTCTTTGGCGGCTTTCTCTCGCTCTTCGGCATCTGTGGTTTCACTTCGGCAATATTTGGTGACCAGGCCAGGCTCGAGGAAGGAATGCAGGAGCAACGCGAAATGATGCGCAACTATCTGCGCGATCACGGCGGTAAGGAATCCGACCCGTTGCCGCGCTTTCTGAATGACGTGACCGCGTTGCGACGCTTGGCGGCGATCGTCGGGATGCTGACGCTTTTCGGTGGTTTCAGCCTCGTCGCGATCGGGCAGTCCGTTCGCGGCGGAAGTCGATCCGCGGCCCTTCTCGGCATTTTCGCAAGCTGCCTTTTATTGGTCATTTTTCTATTGATGGCGGCGATGATGACGCTGTCCGCCCTGATCGTGCCGCCGATTTTCGCATGTGTGTTCGCGAGTGTGGTGCCGATCGGACTGCTCATTTTGCAACTGATCGCCTTGGTCGGTGTGGTGCGGGCGGCTGAATCGGACAAGCCTTTGCACGTCCGGCAAGCCGAGCAGACGATGCAATCGCGCTTGGCTGCCGCGACGTTCGGCCTGGCCGACTACCGGCCACCCCCGCACCCGCTTCGACCTTCGAAAGCAAGCGAATGAGGAGCTCGCCCACCCGCCCCATGGTGCCGGCCGACCCCGTCCGGGTCGCGCGGGCCTGCCGCATTGCCGGGATCACGATGCGATTTACCGCGGCTGCGTTAACGGCGATCGCAATCCTCGCGCTCGTCCGCTCGGTATCATTGCCCGCTCATTCTTCGTTTCTCTGGCTGTGGACTATCGCCTTCGCGTTTGCCCCGGCGATGGTCAGCGTCATCCTCGCCGAAGCGGTGAAGCGCAAGAAATTCTGGGGTGTCGTCGCTTCGCTGAGCATGATCTGTGGCGTCTATTTTCTCGCACTGGTTGCCGGCACGTTCATCGCCACCGCCATCATCAGCGAAAATCTCCCATCGTCCGCCTGGTTTTACGTCGTGCTGATCGGCGTGAGTTCGATCCCGTATGGCAGTGCGATATTCTCATTGATGAGAACTCACGACGCAATGCGGCCCGATGATTGGAACCAGGAGTGAGTGGGCAGCGGGCGGTCGGCGGTGGGCAGTCAAGAGGCAGACTCCTCTCCACAGTACGCTGGGGAGAGGTCGGGTGAGGGGTCTTTCTCCACGCCCTCGAAACGAGACCCCTCACCCCACCTCTCCCACGAGTATAAGGGAGAGGGGAACGACTCATTCAATCTTCAGCACGCTCCCAAAGTAGTCCTGTCTCATCGCCTGCTTCGCCAGCGCGAGCGTTTCTTCCGACTGCGTTCGCGCGCTTCGTGCCTTCGCGTAACGAGCGCGAATTTAAGGGGACGCGCGCGAATTTAAGCGCGCGAATTTAAGGGCGCGAATTTAAGGGGACGCGAATCTTTTCTTGGCGCGTGCGCGAATTTAAGCGCGAATTTAAGGGGACGCGCGCGAATTTAGGCGCGAATTTAAGGGGACGCGGGCGCGAATTTAAGGGGACGCGAATCTTTTCTTGCGGACGCTGCTGGTCAACGCTAAATTGCACGGCTATGCCTCGCGTTGCACGCAATGCTCCCGGCGGGTTGGTCTATCATGTCATCAATCGCGCCAACGGCCGCCTGCGGTTGTTTCGAAAAGACGCCGACTATCTGGCGTTCGAGGCTGTTCTTTGTCTGGCGATGGAGCGTCGGCCGGTGCGGCTGCTCGATTGGTGCGTGATGCCCAATCACTGGCACTTCGTCGTCTGGCCGCGACGCGATGACGACCTCACCGAATTCTTCCGCTGGCTTACGCATACACACACGCAACGCTGGCACGCGGCCCAGGGTACCAGCGGCATGGGCCACCTCTATCAGGGACGCTTCAAAGCGTTCCCGATCCAGCAGGACGATCACCTGGCCAATGTGTTGCGCTACGTTCAATCGAATCCAACACGCGCAAAACTATCGCCGCGCCTGCCCGACTGGCGATGGGGAAGCTGCCACGTGCGACACCATGGATCGCCGGAGATGCAGGCCCTGTTAAGCAATTGGCCGATCGAGATGCCGAGCAACTGGTCAGCCTGGCTGGCGAAGGGGCTGGACAAGGAAACGACGGAACGCATCGCGCTAAGCCTCCGCCGCTCGAGGCCGCTGGGAGACGAAACGTGGACGCGAAAGATGACGAAGCGTTTGGGATTGGAATGGACCACCCGCCCACGCGGACGACCACGGGCACAATCAGAAAAAGAATCGCGTCCCCTTTAGTTTTCTCCCAAGTGGCGGAATGAACGACGTGCTGAGCCGGGTGGAGTCGATTAAAGACGGAACGACGACGCTGCAATCGGCGACATATCTGGGCGGCGGGAGTGTCGTGAAGCTCAACAGTCCCCAGCCGAACTTGGTACTGGATTACACCGGCGGCACGGACTACGGCAACTCGCTCGATCAATTTGGGCGGGTGATCGATCACAAGTGGACGAACGCCTCGGGGACATTGACGAAGGATGAGTTCGCCTACGGCTACGACCGGGACAGCAACAGGATTTACAAGAGCCAGGTAAACACGACAACGCGGGATGAGTTCTATGCCTACGACACGCTGAACCGGCTGGTCAGCCTGGATCGCGGCACGCTGAACTCAGGTCACACAGCTATTAGCGGGACGGCGACAAAACAGGAGGCGTGGTCGTTCGACCCGCTGGGGAACTGGAACGGTTATACAACCAAGACGAGCGGGACGACCGACCTTGATCAGACCCGCAGCCACAACAAGGCCAACGAGATCACCGGGATCACCAACACGGTTGGCACCGCGTGGGTGACGCCGGTGCAGGACAATGCGGGAAATCTGACGACGATGCCGCAGGTCGTTACGCCGTCGTCAAGCTTGACGGCGACGTACGATGCGTGGAACCGCCTAAAGACGGCGACACTGGCTGGCGGCAGCAGTTACACGTACTTCTACGATGGGCTGGGTCGACGGGTGAACGAAAGCGTCGGCACGGCCCCTTCGTTCACTTCAACGACGGATTATTATTCCGGTGGCTGGCGAACGCTGGTGGAAGACTCGTCCGTTTCGACGGCGGGAAGAACACAATATACGTGGGGATTGCGGTATATCGACGAGTTGGTCTGTAAAGACCAAACGACAAGTTCGACCGCGCGGCACTATGCATGCCAGGACGCGAACTTCGACGTGACGGCGCTGGTCGGTAGCACCGGCGTGGTGGCGGAGCGGTACAGCTATACCGCCTACGGCAAGCGGACCGTGATGACCGCAAGCTTTGCCCCCCTCGGCTTCAGCCCGCGTGGGATGAACATCGGCCACCAGGGCCTGCGGCACGACGACAGCGGGCTGGTGTATAACCGAGCACGCTATCTCCATGTGGGGATAGGGCGATTTATACACAGAGATCCGCTGGGATACGTTGGCGGGGAGAATTTGTTTGAGTATTGCGCTTCTCGCCCAATTGATGATACGGACTCAACTGGACAATACGACCGCGGAGGACATTTCTGGGCCACCTACATAACAGCAGTATCGGCGGGAATGTCTCCGCAAGACGCTTATGAAATTGCCTATTATACCCAGTTGCCCGACCAGTATGGGCCTTGGGACGCAAAGAACGCAGCGGTCGCGCAACTTCACATGTCAACATCGAACCCGAACTATTCGTGGTATCGAGATATTGAGCAGGTGCTCCATAGCTTACACGGAGGAAATCCTGCTGCAGCCCAAACCCGAAGAGCATGCCTTTCAAAACTCGTTGCTGACACATCTCTGCCCCTGTGGCAAAGAGGAATGATTAACCACGCCCTTGGAGATGCCTACGCGCACACGTACCCAAACGGTAACGCATATTCATCGCCTTTAGGACATGCACTGCACGGACATTGGCCTGATATGATCAGCAATCGGCCCGGTTTGTTCTACCTATACACAACCAATCTGTTCGGAGCGTTGGATGGAAACACAAATCCCCTAGCGAATTATTTGCAGCTATTTAGGCTGCAGACGAGCTTCCCAATGCCAGCCGGGTTCCTCAATGCACTGAACGATCCGATGGACATTGGTTGGGACTCGACACTTGCCGACGACGAGGCGCGCTATCTTTCCTTTCTCGCGATAAGACACTTTGGATACAATCACTCGTACGTACCGAAGGCCGGAAACCTTGACAAAGCGATGTGGATGCCAACGAATACTGATGTGGCAGACCTAATGAAACTAATCAAGTGCAAATGCGGAATTAAATAAACCATGACGATGAATTACGCAAAACCGGGCAGCCCGTCGAATTCGATTGCGAGAGAGGTTCCGATAGTGTTCGGTTCGCTCGCAAGTCATGCTGCTATGTGCTCCCTTTTACTTATGGTGACAATTCCGGCTGTCGACGGCGCATTAAACTTGTCCGAAGCACTTCGTGGACGCGACGGCGCACTCTGCTGGATTGCAAAGGGTGTATTTGTATCAGTCTTCTTAGGAACGAGCTGTTATCTGCGGACTGCGAGGCTGGTTCTGGGTATTCTCGGCGTTTTGATTTCTTCGCTCGCTACATTCTCAAGTGTTGTAGCAAGTTGGCGCTATGGTGGCGCAATCAACAACAATATGGCAGTTATTCTTATCATCATATTTAGGGTTGCAACACTGGGCTACGAATTTTTCTACCCCATAACGTTATTTCAATGTGATGATCATGTAAGATCGAAGTTGATTTTATCTCAACTCGTACTCTTGTTCGTGGTTTCCGGAATATTGTTGTTAGTGGTTTAGTAGGAGTGATGGCAGAAAATATTCTTAAAGAGCTACACCCCGATGCGACACTGCAGAAAAATAAAGGGGACGTGATTGGGGGAAAATTAAAGGGGACGTGATCAATCCCGTTCGGCCTTGGGTTTGCGTGGTTCGCCTGTGCGGCGCTTTGTCGCGCGTGTGCCGGTTTGTCGCGCGACCGCGGCGCTTTGACGGACTTGCGCGATGGTGAATCATCTGGGGGAAAATAAAGGGGGCGCGATTCTTTGTTGAAGCGAGAAGCTAAGCGAAAGCGGCGGCTCATGCTTGCTCGGCGAGATCACGAGTCATAAAGATTGTCAATCAATTTCCAGTTTTATGCGAGTGGCCAGGCATGGACCACCGCCTCGGCAGCGGCGTGACAGACATGGATCAATCGGTGACTTTCACGGACCCCGGCACCAACACGGTGCAGCGGATGACGACGACCTCGCCGGCGATGCGTGAAGTGTCAGACGACCTGCAACGGAAGCTGGAGACGTTGCAGGCCGGGGGAAAATTAAAGGGGACGTGATTCTTTGTTAGAGCGAGAAGCTAAACGGAACGCGGCTCATGCTCGCAGGGCGAGATCTTGAGACATGCAGTTTGTCAATCAATTTCCAGTTTGCGAGTAACCAGACATGGACTACCGCCTCGACAGCGGCGTGACAGACATGGATCAATCGGTGACTTTCACGGACCTCCGCTCCGCCACGCCGATCATGTCGTATACCTACGGCAGCAACACCGCCGACGGGGTCACCGTTCCCACGCTCACCAGCGAGACGAACTATCCCGACGGGTCGAGCGGCGTCACCACCAACTATAGTTACACCTTCTACACCGGCACGAACACGGTGCAGCAGATGACCACCACCTACCCGGCGATCCCCACCGGCCAGAACGGCTCGGGGGCGACGACCTCAACCGTGCAGGTGAACGACGCGATGGGGCACGTCGCCTGGACTAAGGATGCGCGGGGCTACATCACGCGCAAAGTATGGGATGTGAAGACGGGTCAGGTGCTCCAGCAGATCGACGATGTCGATACGGCCGTCACCAGCGACGAGCCCTCCGGCTGGACCACGCCCACCGGCGGCGGGCTGCCTCTGGTCACCGACAACACCTACGACGACTTCGGCCGGATGACCGAATCGCTGCGCCCGGCGGTGAACGTCATCACCGACGCCGTTGCCAACACCGCCGCCGACGTGCGCCCCGCGACGTGGATGACCTACGTCGACGGCAACACGCAGGACGAAAGTGATGAGCATGTTAAAGAGGAACCTCGACGACAGCCTCCGCGCCCGCACTCCGCACGGCCGAAAGATGGAACTGCTGTTGAAGGTCATCACCCACAACGTGATGATCATCAGGCGTCACAAGAGGGTCGCAACAGAGCCATCGCGTCCCCTTTAATTTCCGTTATTGCCAGCAGATCTTTTCAGGCGATTGGCATAGTGGTAGTCGACGTATGACTATGAGGGGAGCCTTATCCGCAATCGCGATCGTTTGGCTTTTCGTTGATCTGCTAGGCGTGACACTTTATGCATGCTGTAGGGATGAAGTGCGCAAATTGCCGAACTCTGAGGACGAAATGCGTGTACAAATTCCGCTGAAGGACAGAGGTAAGAAGGAGAACTAATGGGGAAGAGAGCTAACGGGAACGCAAATCTTTTTGCGGACATGGCGACTTGACACTCCTACTTCCCGGCGAAGGGTGACCGCTTTACGCCGGTATAACATTCGGATCCGGATCATATTTCGCCCGCACTACCGAACGCCTACACTCTCGACGTGAAGAAATATCGTGTTGGGATTGTCGGTGTCTCCGGGTATGGCGGCGGCGAATTACTGCGGCTCGTGGCGACGCATCCGTCGCTCGAACTGGTCTACGTGGCGGGCGAGTCCTCGGCTGGATCGACGCTGGGCGATAAGTTCCCGAGCCTCGCTCCCGTCGCGCCGGCGTTGGCGGAACTGCGAGTCGAGGCCTGGAGTGCGACATCGCTGCCGCCGCTCGATCTCCTGTTTGCCTCGCTGCCGACCGGAGCGTCGCGCGCGGCGCTCGGAGCGATTTCCGCCGCCATCAAGATCGTCGATATCGGCGGCGATCACCGTTTCGCCGACGGGTGGACGTACGGGCTGGCCGATGTGTGGCCGGACGAAATTCGCAAGACGACGCGCCTTGCCAATCCGGGCTGCTACGCGGCGGCGAGCATCGGCGCGATCGCCCCGCTGCTGGCGGCGGGCCTCGTCGACCCGGATCAAATCATCATCGACGCCAAGAGCGGCGTTAGCGGCGCGGGTCGCGGCGGCGGCACGACGTTCGGCTATGCCGAGGTCAACGAAGATGTCGCCGCGTATGCGTTGCACAGGCATCCGCACGTCCCGGAAATCAATCAGGCGTTATCGCGAATATCGTCCGCCGCCAATCCCATTTCTGTGACCTTTGCTCCGCATCTGGTGCCGATGACGCGCGGGCTGCTCGCGACCTGCTACCTTCAGGGCGATGCGTCCACCGCGGATTGCATCGACGCAGCCACCCGTTTTTACGAACGTCGGCCGTTTGTACGGGTGTTTCCCGCCGACCGGTTGCCGCACACGAAGTGGGCAAATGGCTCGAACGTTTTGTTCGTCGCTTACGCGGCCGACCCATCGCGTCGATCGATCGTGGCACTGGGCGCGATCGACAATCTTGGAAAAGGCGCAGCCGGTCAGGCCTTGCAGAATGCCAACCTGATGCTCGGTCTTGATGAAACGGCCGGTTTGCAGTCGATGTCGTTCTGGCCGTGAGCGGCAGGGGAAACAAGGGTTGACGGGTCGCGGGTAGAGGCTATTTTCCATTGCAGGAATCGTATCGCGGGCGACGCCGTCCAAGACTTTTCGTGAATAGGAAACCGCATGGATCGCGGAGTTGTAGTTCAGTCCTCCGCATCGCCGTCCCTCGAGTTATCGCTGTCGCGATCGCCGGCCCATGCCGATCATTTGGCCCCGGTGGCTCTGACCGAAGCGCGGACGCGCAACGAAGCGATCGACATCCTGCGTCTCGTCGCCGCGCTGAGCATCGTTTTCGTTCACGCCGCCGAAGCGCCAAGACTTGAAGGCTTCAAAAATTTCTGGCGATTCCCGGTTCCTTTTTTCCTGTTTGCGTCGCTCTATTTTCAGATGCTTTCGTTCCGGACGCATCCAGACCGCCCAACGTTCGCCTACATCGGCCGTCGTTTCTCACGTCTTTATCTGCCGTTCCTGGCCTGGTGCGTTATTTACACGGTCGCGAGAAACGTGAAGCGCGTGTCGATGATAAATCTTTCGCCGATCGATTTGCACCCATCGCTGCTGTGGAAAGGAACGGAATATCACCTTTGGTTTCTTCCTTTTCTGTTGCTCAGTTCGATGGCGCTGGTTGCGATCACCGCACCGGTATTGCGATTCGATCGACGATTGCGCTGGCCGCTGATTGTTCTTTTCGTCGCGGCGGGAATCGCGTTTGCGATTTTGCCGATGCCGTCGAGCTGGGATGAATTGTTTGACAATCCGACCTACGCGTACGTGCAATGGTGGCGCGCGCTTCCTGCCGCTTGCGGCGCGATTGCCTTCTGCCTCTTCATGGCGGCGGGCGAGAAGAACTACAAAATCACCAAACCGGTGGCAATCGCCGGCATGCTGCTGGCGATCACTTGCGGAATTATTCAGGCCATCCACGGACCGCAGATGATCGCGCGGATGTTCACGGGGCTGGGTTGCATACTGTTGGCGCTCGCTCCGTGGGACACGTCGACCGCTGTCCGCGCCGGGTTAGCGCGCCTCGGCCGCTATGGCTATGGGATTTATCTGAACCACGTTTTCTGCGTGGAGCTGATCCATAGCTTGTCCCGCAAACTCGACATCCCGCCATCCATCGGCCTCGATCTTCTCAACTTTTTCCTGAGCATTACGGTCTCAATGCTTATCGCGTGGCGGTTGAGCAAGATCAAAAAGCTCGCGTGGCTGAACGGATAGACGGGCAAAAGAATAGTATGCTACCGCGTTGCTGAGTTCGGGCGTGGCGCAGCGTTGTAAGTTTTCATCGGTCAATCTCGGCCAGGGAAGGCACTGCCGCGCGGCCCGCGAGGAGGCCTGTTGCCCACGCCCACTGAAAATTAAATCCCCCGATTCGCCCGTCGCAGTCGAGCGTCTCGCCGGCTAGAAATAGTCCCGGCACCCGTCGAGATTGCATCGTGCGATAATCGATCTCCTCCAGCGGCACGCCCCCAGCCGTGACTTCCGCATAATTCCACCCGAGGTGCTGCACGATCGGCAGGACCAACGCCGTCAGCTCATGCACCAGCGTGCGGCGGGCATCGCGCGATAGTTGGCCGGCCGGGGTTCCGCTGTCGATCCCGATGCGCTGTAGAATTTCCGCCATGACCCGCCGGGGCAGCCGTTCGCCGAGCAAGTTCAAGAGGCCGACCGTCGGCCGCGACATTGCCGCGTCGATCAGCCGTTTCTCGACGACTTCGAAGCTTTCGCCCGGCAGCAGATTGCATTCCATGCGCGGCGACAGCCCGGTTTCGTGAGCCCTGGTCCAGTGACGACTCGCATCCATGACGACCGGCCCGCTGATCCCGAAATGGGTCCAAAGCAAGCTGCCGGTTCGATGATCGACTCGTTTATTGGCGATAAATATCGAAAGCCCGACTTGCATCGAAATGCCGGCCAGCGCGGCGTGGAACATCTGCGGCGCGAGCACCAGCGGCACGAGCGCCGCGTACGTCGGCGTGACGGTGTGCCCGAGCTGCCGCAGAATCTCCCAGCCGCTTCCGTCACTCCCCGTGCGCGGCAGCGACTGACCGCCGGTGCAAACAATGACGCGCTTTGCCCGGTATTCGCCAGCGGTGTGGGCGATGGAAAAAGTCGGCCGCTCGCCGCCAGGCGCATCGACGTGCATCACGCGCCGGTCGGTCAACAACATCACATTCAGTTGCCGGCAGCGATTCAGCAGCGCATCGACGACCGACCTTGCCGTGTTGGTCACTGGAAATAACTTCCCCGTTGGCTCTTGCTTGAGCGGCACGCCCAGCGCCTCAAACCAGCGGATCGTGGCCGGCACGTCGAAGGCGGCGAGGATATTCCGGACAATATTTTTCGATCCGTTAAAATCTCGCTGCGCGACTTCGTGATGAGTCACGTTGCAGCGACCGCCGCCGGAAACCATTATTTTCGCGCCGAGCTTCTGCGCGCTATCGATGACGGCGATGCGCGCCGGTCCGGCCTCGCCGGCAAAAATGGCGGCGGCAAGACCGGCCGCTCCGCCGCCGACAATTGCGACGTCGAATTCATTGACGCTGGTCATCCGTTCAACGATATGCGGCGAACGCCGATCCGAAAAACGGGCGTCGTCACCCTGCCTCACCTGCGTGGGCGGCGTCTCTTCGCCTTTCGAAAATCTCGCGAATTGTGGCACGGAAAGCCGGCGCGGCGATCAGCGCGAAAAGTCCGCCGTCGACGGTAGCGGCACGGCTTCGGCATTGATGGCCTCATCAATCAGCTTCTGTTCAACGGCGGCCGTCATTCCAATTCGTACGGCGAGAATCGGAACGGCCACCGCTTTAACGTCGTCCGGCACGACATAACTGCGATGGGAAAGATAGGCCCACGCCTGGGCGGCGCGTTGCCAGATCAATAACGCGCGAGGGCTCAACCCCATCGGAATCGATGGATGGCGGCGCAGCGTGTGGGCGAGGTTGACAAGATATTCGCGAATGCTCGGCGCGACGGACACGGACGCGACTTCCTCCTGAAGCCAATGAAGCTGACCGGCGACGAGTAATTTCTGGTGCGGCGTGTCGCGCTCGCAGCAGTGTCCCAACACGCCGGCGAGCATCTCCATTTCGGCGGCCTTGTCGGGATAGCCGATCCGCAACTTCATCGCAAAACGATCCAACTGTGCCTCGGGCAGCGGATAGGTGCCGTATTGTTCGATCGGATTTTGCGTTGCGATTACAAAGAAAGTGTCCGAGAGCGGATGGCCGACGTTGTCGACCGTCACCTGAAGCTCGGCCATCGCTTCGAGCAACGAGGATTGCGTGCGCGGCGTGGCTCGATTGATCTCATCGACCAGCAACACATCGGAAAAGACCGGGCCTCGCACAAATTCGAAGGCGCTCGACTTCTGATTGAAGATGGAAAATCCGGTGACATCGCCCGGCAAGAGATCGGGCGTGCATTGCACGCGGGCGAATGTGCCGCCGATCGCGGTCGCCATTGCCTTGGCTAACGTCGTTTTGCCAAGCCCGGGTAAATCTTCCAGCAGCAGGTGGCCACGCGCCAAGAGGCAGGCGAGCACCAGCTCGACGACGCGCGGCTTGCCGCGCAGCGCGGTATTGAGCGCGGTTCTCATTTTGTCGACGACGTCGACGCTATTCAAATGCGGTGGAACCGGTTCGCGCATGGGATAAGTAAGTTGCAACTTCACGGGTGCGGGGAATGATTCCCCCTCCTGTCAAAAAACGTGCGCGAAGACGCGCCCACCACGATATTTCGCGGCCTGCGGAGCGAAGCGTTCGCGGTGATGCCTGACGCTCGGCGGCCAACAGCGCTCGCTTCAACGACATCGCCTCTTTCAAATTCAAGGGCGCTGCTGAGTAAAGCGCGCTTTCGATCGCCGCGATATTGGCGGGTGATACGCCGAGGCGCGATAAGAAAGCGATTGGCGTTTCGCCGCATCGGCGCGGGCGATGAATGCGCTTAGCACGGCGTTCGAGTAATTCGATCGCAACGACCGCCAGACGCCGGAGCGAAAGCGATTCCCACGCGCGGGCGACGCGAAAACGAAAATAACCGGCCGCCAGCATGTCGGCCGCGGCATTGCGCTTCGATATCGCGACCAGGAGGCTGAGGGCCGTCGTCAAAATCCAGAGCGCGTTTCCGCGGGTAGCGGCCGTCCAGTTCGCGATGCGATCGGTGAAACGCACGGCGCGTCCGACGGAGAACCCCGGCGTGGGATCAAACGGCACCCACGTGCCGTCGGCCGCTCGCACTTCGATCCAGACGTGGGCATCGGTCGTCTTGATCGGAATGGCGCTGGTGCTGCAATCAAATCGCGCCGGGTTTCCATAAAATCCGCCGATAAGCCGGCAGACATAGCCGCGGGATTGCAGTAAAAGCGCCGTCGTCGAGGCAAACTGCAACGCCGTGCCGGAACGCTTTCCCACCAGAAGCTCGGCGATGCCGTCGGTTGCGGTCGATCGCGCGCCCGGGTCGAACAATGAATCCTTCCGCAGATGACGAATGACCGCCTCAACATCCGACCACTGATGCGAAAGCTCTGCCTGCGGAATTTGCCAGGCATTCGCCTGAGTCTCGATGACGGCGGGCCCGGGCAGACAATCGCCGACTGCCGGTGCAACGGACGCCATTCCCGCAACGGCGATTGAACGGGATCGCGTCTCGATTACCGTCCCTGCCGGCACGTTGCGATGAAACATGCGCATCAATCCGTTGCCGCCGCCCTTGAAGAAGTCGGCGCGGTTGACCCGGCCGACGCGGAATGATGCCGTTCCGCCCACGGTTTCAGGCAGCGGTAATGTTGCGAGGTGGCTCGATCCGACGCGCACTTCCCACGCCTCCTCCGGGCCGAACAGCGCTGACTTTGGACCATCCACGAACGTCATCCAGTTTTCGCGCGGCATGAGCGCGGCATTCTGCCCGGGTGGATCGGCCGCGAGCCAGCGATCGACATCCCAGCGATCGTAAATCACAAGAGGAATATGGCATGGACAGTCCGGCCGCGGCGGCGTGACCCACATAATCGCACTGCCCTGCCGATCCACCTTCGCGCTCGCATTCGGAGCGCCGTGCGGCGCGCTACGCTTCAATTCGAGCGGCTTGCCGTTTCGAAAATCCATTTCGACTTTCGCCGTCGAGATATGGATTTCATTTCGATGCAGCCCGATCATTTTCGGCGTCTCACGGCTCACGACCGGCTCGCCGAAGGTTTCGATGAACGCATCGTACAGCCCGGGATCGTCTGAATTGGCAAAGGTATCGCCGACATCGAATCCGGCCGATCGCGGGCTGCTCGATCCGTGAACCTGCTCGTCGCCGTCGCCGACGCCGCGAACAGCCGACGCCGAAGCCGTCTCCGTGCCGCCCGAGCTGTGAATCCAACCTCGCATTCGCGAAGCCATCTCAGAGCCGGGCAGTAACAGCAGCGTCGCGGCAGTGACGGTCGAGGTTGTGATCGCGACGATCAGAGTGGCGATCCACGGAAATCGACGATACGACTCGCGCCCGCGCCGCGACGCATCAAGCGAAACGAGGAAGACCGCCCCGCTGAAGCAGGCCGCGATGAACAAGGCAGGCCTCGTCGCGACACCGGCGCCGAGCGCGGCCAGCAGGGTAACGCCGCACGCCATTCCACCGGCGGTGGGTATGAACGCCGCCGCAGCGGCCAGCGCCAGCGCCGCCGTCGACAGCAGAACAAAGAGCGTGCATTCAAGAGGCTCAACCGGACGGCCGTGGAGCAACGGCATCATCGCGATCAGCGCTTCGACGCCGCACGCGGCACCGGCGACGATGCCGGCGCTGCGCAACGATGTTCGCCGCAACGGCACACTGAACAGCAGCGCGACGCAAATCCGTACCGCCGCTCGAATCAAGAACGGCAAAACGTTCGGCGCGGCACCAGCCAAAGCAAGCTGGGCGGCCGTGACGGACAGCGCCGACAGAAAAAACGCGACTGCCTGGCTCGCAAGAATGGGCCGTGCGCGATTCACGGCAACTCCGGCTGACAGATCTGGTCCACGTGAATCGCAACGATCGAATCGCCGTCCGTATTTGATTGATCAAAGCGTCCGTAAGAGGTGCTGACCCGATAGATTTGCCCGCGAACTTTTTGCGGCCCGCGCGCGCGTCCTTCGTTTACTCCGTTCAAATCGGATGCGAGTTTCGGCGAACGCGACACGGCGGGTGCCTGTCGCGCCAGAGCGAGGCGATCGAACGCGGACGAGAGCTCATGTCGTGATTTCCAAACCGGCGGGCCGTTGTGCGCAATGTCCGGCGACTCGTGAGTGAACGG
>CAXSBN010000042.1:0-31115 GCA_964236135.1 uncultured Phycisphaerae bacterium | reverse complement strand
CTCCGACCCGTCGAATCTTTTGCCCCGATCAAATGCAAAAGTTCACGGGCTCCGAGGGGAGCAGCAGCGACCCGAGGAATCTCGATTTGCAGAGCATATTTCGTCAGCCGAGATCCCTCGGGTCGCTGCTGCTCCCTTCGGGATGACGAATTTTTTGGTCACATGCAAGCGCCCTGTCATGCTTCCACGATCTGGCGATCGTGACTACGACGCTCTCCCTTACGCGATTATCATCTCGCGAATGCCTTCCATCGACATGCCTCTGGAATCGTTGCGTAAGTACAAGCCGCCGCTTTATCGGGAGGCGGATTTTGAGGCGTTCTGGGAGAAGACGATTTCGCTGGCGCTGGCTCAGCCGCTGAATGGCGAGCTGGTGCCTTACAACCTGCCGACGGCGGGCTTGCAGTGTTATGCGGTGCGGTTTGACGGATTCAACGGCGGGCGGTTGGCCGGGTGGTACGTGCGGCCGACGGCGGCGGGGAGGTTCGGCGGGCTGTGCATGTATCACGGCTACAGCGGCCGCGCGCCGCGGCCGATGGAGATGATCCCGTACGCGGCTCAGGGGCTTTGCGTGCTCAGCATGGATTGCCGCGGACAGAACGGTCAATCGCAGGACGCATCCGTCGCCCCCGAGGGGCATGCACACGGCTGGATGACCAAGGGTTTGCGCGATCCCTGGAATTACTATTATCGCAATGTATATGCCGACGCGATCCGCGCGCTGGAACTGCTTGCGCGGCGAGAAGAAGTCGACGACACGCGCCTGGCGATCACCGGCGCCAGCCAGGGCGGCGGGCTGACGCTCGCCGTCGCGGCGCTCTCCGAACGCCCGGCGCTGGCGATGGCGGACGTGCCGTTTTTGTGCGACTTCAAGCGCGCGATCGACATCACGCCCAGCGGGCCGTACCCGGAATTCGTCAGCTATTTCAAATCATTCCCCGGCGAATACGAGCAGGCGATCCGCACGCTCAGCTATCACGACTGCATGAACCTGGCCCCGTGGATCGACTGCCGCATTATCGTCAGCAACAACCTCTGGGACGACATCTGCCCGCCCAGCACCATCTTCGCCGCCTATCACCACATCGAGAACGCGAACAAGGAAATGGTGATCTACCCGTTCCACAAACATGACGTGCCATATGATCAGAGCGAGGTCAGATTGAAAGCGCTGGTGGAAAGCGGGGTAGTTCGATAAACGTCGGATGCAGAAGCGCTGCGAACCCTTTTCTAAAACTCGTCGTGACTCGAAGTCCATCGGCTCACTTCCTTCCGATAACGCAACTCGAGCAAACTCGTCGAGCTTCGGACGCGGGCGACTGTCGGAAATCGTTTGTTCCCAAGCCTCGTCCTCACTCCTCGCCAGAAGAAATTTTGCGAAGTCCGTCGCCTCGGCGCGCTGCAATTCGGGCAGCTGCTCGCAGATTCGAATCAGTTCTCCGGTGTCAACGCTCATGGGGTAATTGTACGATTCGCGCAAAACGAATTCAGAACAAAAAATCGCATTCAAGGGTCACGCCGTTGCGCCTTACTACGTGCTTCCCTTCTGATGCGATAGAATTTCTTGAATGCAATTCCCAAGGATTACTCTCGACCCGTCCGTCATGGGCGGCAAGCCATGCGTCCGCGGAATGAGGGTGACGGTCGGCACCGTTCTTGGACTCTTCGCCGCCGGTGAGACACGCGAGCGTATTCTCCAGGCGTATCCATATCTTGAGCCGGAGGACATCGATGCCGCGCTCGCCTATGCGGCGTGGCGCATGGAAGAACGCGAAGAGCCATTGGTCACGCGATGAAACTCCGCGTGCTCATCGATATGAATCTCTCGCCCTCGTGGATCGACGAGCTTTGTCGGCACGGGTATGACGCGACGCATTGGTCGACCGTCGGCGATGCAGTTGCGAAAGACGCCGAGGTCATGCATTGGGCGCGGACAAATCGCCAAGTCGTCTTTACGCACGATCTGGATTTTGGAACGATTCTGGCGCTGACCCATGCGCGTGGCCCTAGCGTGATTCAGGTTCGAGGCGCCAATGTCCTTCCTGAGAATATCGGCGACATCGTGGTTGGCGCCTTGCGGCAATACAATGACGAGCTTTTGACGGGGGCGTTACTCGTCATTGAGATAAATCGACTACGCGTTCGCGTCTTACCTTTGTGATGAACAGCACATGACCAGCTTCTTCGAGTTTCGCCGCCAGCAGATGCAGTCGCGGAAGTCGATTCGTGACGATGCTGCTTTATCGCCGGGCGAAAAGACGAAGGCGATCTCGGTGGGTGAATTGACGCAATTGGTGGAAGGCGCGCTCAAGTCCGGCGTGCCTGCGACGCTGCTCGTGCGCGGCGAGCTGTCCAACGTGAAGCTCCATCACGGCTCGGGGCATTTGTACTTCACGCTCAAAGACTCGGTTGCGTGCGTGGATTGTGTGATGTGGCGGAGCGACCGCGAGCGAATGAAGCTTGAATTTACCGACGGCGAGGATGTCCTCGTCACCGGCAGCATCGGCGTCTTCGCACAGCGCGGACGCTATCAACTGTACGCCCGTCGTATCGAACCGATCGGCCGCGGGGCGCTGGAAGCGGCGTTCCGAAAATTGTTCGCATCGCTTCAGGCCGAAGGACTGTTCGAACGAGAGCGAAAACTAGCTACGTCCCCGTTTCCGTCTCACATCACGTTGATTACCAGCCGGCAGACGGCGGCGCTGCAGGACATGTTGAAAGTGCTGCGGCGATTTCGTTGGTTGAAGCTGTCGATTTTCGATGTGCCGGTTCAGGGCGACGGAGCAGCCGAGAAAATTGCAGCGGCGATCGCCGCCGTGGATCGCGCCGTCATTCGCCACGAACATCGGTGCGAAGTGATCCTGCTCTCACGCGGCGGGGGTTCCCTCGAAGACCTCTGGGCGTTCAACGAAGAGGTCGTCGCCCGCGCGATCGCGGCCGCGAGCGTGCCGATCGTCACCGGCATCGGCCACGAGATCGACACAAGCATCGCCGACCTCGTCGCCGATTATCACGCGCATACGCCGACCGAGGCTGCCCAGGTGGTGACGGCGCACTGGCGTGGGGCGCTCCACGCTGTCGAGATGCACCAGGCCCGACTATTGCGAGGCGTTCGTGCGATCACGGAAGCCGCGCGGAGCCGGCTGACAATGACGGAGCGCCATGAACTGATTCGCCGCCCGCTGGATCGAATTGAACGATTGCGTCAACGCCTGGATGATCTGGATCGTCGCGTCGAGCATTCGCTGTCGATTGCGTCCCGCCGCACGCGCGAGCGGATCGCGCGGCTTGAGGCGCGGCTGGCCAATCGTTCGCCGCGAATGCTCATGCAACTCGGGCGGCAGCGTCTCGATCAGTTGCAACTACGCGCGGGACGCTCGATCAATATCGCGTTGAAAAATGAGTCGGCGAGCCTGACGGCCCTGCAAGGAAGGCTCGCCGCGCTCTCGCCGCTGGCGGTATTGCAACGGGGCTATTCGATTACCACGAAAAAACGCGGCGGCGCCGTCGTTCGATCGGCCGGCGATGTGCGAGCGGGTGAAGCGATCCTTACCCGCACGGCAGAGGGAGAGTTTGAATCCACCGTCGACGACGCGCGTCAGCCGAAGCTGTTCGACGCTTGATGCGAATGGGCGGCGCGGATTTGGGGAGATTGTACGGATTGCGAACGATTGAATAATGTCGCCTGCCGCAGGCAATCGCATACTCGCCATTCTCACTCTTTCTTCTCTCTCCGTATTCGGGGAGGCGGGGAGAAAGGCTTTTTCGAGCGATGCGAAGACCCCTCTCCCAACCTCTCCCCGCGTACGAAGCGAGGAGCAAAACAATGCGCTTCGCCTGCCGCCTGCCGCAATCTGATGGGGCGCAGGTTGCATGTCGTTGCGTTTGTCGGCAGAATGCCGTGACGCGCGATGAAGATGGGGAACACCTAAAGGAGTCGTCGATCGACGGCTTTCATCGCCAGTGAATGCGTAGAACCTGACCGGAATGGAATCGCGAAAGGAGATCGCCTTGCGTTTGTCGCAAACCTTTAAAGTTACCGCTGCTGATCGAAAGGCCCATCGTCGTCCACTTATCGGGCGGAACGTTCTGGCGGGCAGCATGTTGTCGGTATTCGCGCTCGGCCTGATGGGCGGATGCGGCAACGGCTTCCTCGATCCCGCTGAACTTGGCGCTTATCCGAAACATCCGTTGACGGTGAACATCCTCAAGTCGCTGGACACCGGCGTGGAGGAGGCAAATTCGGAATATGCGAACGCGACCGACATCACGCCCGACGATCTGATTCCACCGACCGGCGATGTGCAGATCGGCAAGAACGATCTGCTGAGCGTATCGATCACCGATCTGGTGCAGCCGGGCGTGCAGTCGACGCTTCAGCCGCGCGTGACCGAATCGGGGAAGATCAGCCTGCCGCTGATTCAGCCGGTGCAGGCGTCTGGACTGACCGAATCGCAGCTTCAAACCGCGATTACCCAGGCCTATAAAGATGCCAACCTGATGCCCAACGCACAGGTGTCGGTCTCAACGCTCTCCTCTCAGGGTCATACGTTTAACATCCTTGGCGCGGTGAATCAGGTCGGTCAGTACCAGATACTGCAAAATGATTTCCGCCTGCTTGACGCGTTATCCTTGGCGCGTAATCCGGTCAGCACCTATTCGGAAACCGCATATGTGATTCGTCGCACCGATCAGTCGTCGACGCCTTCTTCGACGACGAAGCCGAATACCGATGTGCTCACGCCGCGTACGTCGCTGGAAGGGCGGCAACTAGATGGGCGGCAAACGGAAGGGTCGGCGAATCGCTCGATCCTGCTCAAGACCGAAGCGCGGCAAGACCCGCCGGCAACTCAGCCGGCCGATTCGAATCGGATGATTACCATCGAAGGGCAGTCCATGCCCGCCGGTGCACCCGCCGGCTCGTCCGCTGCGAGCGAGCCGATGCCGATGGATCAGTCGACGATGACGACCAAGCCGTTCGAATTTCAGGTTCCTCCGGAAGCAGGCAACACTCGCGTCATCCGCATTCCGCTGGATAAGCTCCTGACCGACGGCCAATTTTCGCACTACAACATCGTCATCCGAGCCGGCGACATGATCTACCTCCCGCTTCCATCGCTGACGGGCGTGTATTACATGGGCGGCCACGTCACGCGCACGGGCGCGTACTCATTCTCCGGCACGCCGATCACGCTATCGAAGGCGATCGTCAGCGCCGGTATGTTCGATCAGGTCGCCGTGCCTTCGCGGACGCAGGTCGTTCGGACGTTAAAGGGGCAGAACAAGCAGATTTTCGCGACCGTTGACGTCGTGAAGATTTTCGCCGGCGAAGCTCCGGACATCTTCCTGAAGCCTGATGACATGGTGATGGTTGGAACGACTCCGTGGGCACCATTTCTCGCGGCACTCCGCAACGGTTTCCGCATCACTTATGGATTCGGCTTCCTGTACGACCGTAACTACAATACCAGCAACAACAACGGCAACTGATTCAGCCGGAGCGGTGGTGTGGATCAGGTTTAATCGCCGCAGCCTGGCGTTCGCGGGACGTGTCTCGGTCGGTTCGCGACCGATTCACGTCCCGCGTCTGTTTGCAACGGAAAGGGTCTTGTCCGACCGAACTTTTAGGCTTTTCAGACGTATTTTTAACGTTGGTCGTTCCGGCCGATTTGGTTCGGCCGTAGTGGCGATCATTATGAAATGACCGGCCGGGCGGCGGCGTCTTTGGTTATTACTGCAGTCATTACCGCGGTCGCTTCTCGTGAAGCGTTGATTTTTCAAATGGTGATACATTGAGTTCTCCATCGCTGCTTGCTTCCTCGCCGGCGACCGCCGCATCGGCGGCGCGCGCACGCGACGAGAGCCCGCCGCTTCCGTTGACGTACGCCACGCAGCCGCAAGGCCTTTTCGGCTTGCCGAACACCGCCTGGATTCAAATCGCCGCGGTCGCCAGCCTCTTCTGCGTTCTGTTTTGGCCCAACCTTCGCCGGCTGGTCCTTAAAACAAATCCAATCACCGGCGATGCCAACTGGGGCCACTCCATCGTCATTCCGGTCGTCGGTCTTTATTACCTGTACATCAATCGCGACGAGTTGCTCCGCGCGAAAGTTCGCACGGCCTGGACTGGTCTGGTTGTGATGGTCGGCGGCATCTTTCTCGCCGGTTACGGCATTTACCCCGGCCGCAACGATGCCGTCTGGGATTACGGAATGATCGTCACGCTCTTTGGCGTGGTTCTGCTTCTGTGCGGCTGGCAGGTGATGAAAATGGCGTGGTTTCCGATCGTCTTCCTCTTCGCCGCCATTCCGTTTCCGGGGCTTCTGTACAGCCGAATCGCCTCGCCGTTGCAACGAATCGCCGCAGAAGTCGCGGTCTTTACGCTGAACGTCTGCAACGTGACGGCCGAGCAATCGGGCACGAAGATCAACATGGGGAACAACATCACCGAGCCGGTGCGGACGTTGAACGTCGCCGAAGCGTGCGCGGGGCTGCGATCGCTGATGACGTTTATCTCCGTGGCGGCATCAATGGCGTTTCTGTCGAACCGCCCGCTGTGGCAGAAAATATTGATCACTCTCTCGGCCATCCCGATCGCGATCGCATGTAACGTCATGCGCATCAGCGGGCAGGGCCTGCTGGATCATTTTTGGTCGACGAAGGTTTCCGAAGGTTTCGCTCATCAGTTCGTCGGGCTGGCGATGCTGATCCCGGCGTTCTTTCTCATCCTTTTGGTCTGCTGGCTGCTCGATAAAATTTTCGTCGAAGAGGTGGCGGTCGTGCCGTCGAAGGCTCGTAGAACCGCAATGTCCAACGGCCTGAAGCGCACCGAGACGGCCGCGAAGCGAAAAGCTCCGGCAGCCGCGACAACCGGTGCGGTGAAAGTCGATCAAGTATCATGAGCGTCGCACCCCTCCCAAACTCAGTGTCAACGTCATCGCCGCTTGCAACCGCGCCGTCGGAAATGCCATCGAGGCAGACGACGGGCAACGCCCGTCCCAAGACGTTTTTCGGCGCGTTGCAGGTCGTCGCATCGCGGCCGGCTTTCATCGCCGCCTTTGCCGTCCTTTTCGTCGCGGCGATGGGCTTGAACGCGGCCACGCAATACATGCGGCTCTACTTTAAGAAAGAGGCCGTCCCGCTTCGCCGTGAGCTAGACTTGGTCCCGCCCACGCTGGGGCCCTGGGTGCAGGTGTCCGTCGATAAGGCGCTTGACCCCGAAATGCAGGATGTGTTGGGTACGACAAAATACATCTTTCGCGATTACGTCGACTCACGGCTGGTGAACGCGCGGGAAATCGCGGACTTCAAAAACATGACCGAGCAGGACGCCGCGATGGCGATGGCGCGCATTCGCCGCGATCAACCCGCGGCCGTGCTTCGTGCGGCCGTCACGTATTACACCGGCTCGGTCGACACCGTCGCCCACATTCCGGATCGATGCTATGTCGCCGACGGTTTCGAGCCGGACACGTATACGACACCGACCTGGAACCTCGGCCCGGACTTAAATAGCGGCAAGCCGCTGGAAGTGCGGTTCATCAATTTCGAGGACACCAGCAAGTCGCGCGGAAACCAAACGCACAATGTCGCGTACTTCTTCAGTTGCAACGGCGATTATGTGTCGGATCCGCTGCTCGGCGTGCGGGTTCGTCTGCAAAGCCTCACCGAGCGGCACGGGTATTATGCGAAGGTCGAGCTGATGAACGAGATGACCGATCGCGCCCGGGCCAGCGATGTGCTCAGGGATTTCACGAGGTCCGCCCTGCCGGAATTTGAGAAGTGTTTCCCCGACTGGAAAGCGGTCAAAGCCGCCGAATAAGCGATCACTGCCGGCGGCAAAGCTAAACGCCTAACTTAATCACCATCGAATGGCCAAACGAAGAGTTAATGTTCGTAATCTATCCATCGTCGGCGGCGTGCTTTTCCTGCTCGTCGTCGGCGGGGGTGTTGCCTATAAGCTGCGACATCACCAAAACCCACAAAAAATGATGGCGATCGGCAAGTCCGAGTATGCCGCCGGTCATTGGCAGTCGGCGCGCGACCAACTCATCGGCGGGCTGACCGTGGGAAAACTGCGCGATGCCGCCGGCTGGGTGATGGCCGGCGATGCCAGCGCGCGGATGGCCATCACCGATCCCGAGGGGCTGAAGACGATGGGGTACTGCTGGCGGCAGGCGCTGGAGATCGACCCCGGTAACGTCGAGGCGCTGCGGCGCCTCATCGACACTCGCCGCGTCTATCTGCAATTTTCCAACGGCAAGACTCCCGAGGCATTCAAGGACCTGCGCGATCTGGCGGACAAGCTCGTCGCGGCCGATCCGAAGAACGTCGACGGGCAGTTTGCGATCCAACAGGCGACGATCGATCAGTGGCTCAATCGGGTGCAGACCGATCCAAAGAAAATCGACGACGCGGTTGCGGCTCTGAAGGAACTGCAAAAAACAGCGCCGGCCGACGGACGGATTCCGGAGTACATTGCGAAAGTTGAAATGTTCCGTGCCGATGAATCCCAGAAAGTCGGTGAAACGGCTGCCGCGAAACGGCTGGCTGATGAAGCGGAAAAAACCGTTATCGATGCGCTCAAAGGTCACGAGGACGATGCCGATTTGCAGTATGCCGTGTCGCAGACCGAGCGGCAGATTGCGTTTTTTCAGGCGGCACTGTCGCGTAATACCAACGCGCGCGGTAACGGAAAGCCGGATGCCGCGACGGCAACAGTCGACAGCAACGCGCTCGCCGGCTTTCGAGACCGCTGGAAGCTCGCCGTTCAGCACGCCGCCAAGGCGTCGGAGCTCGTAAAGCCCGGCGACGATCAGTTTCTCGAGATTCGTTTGAATTATGTCGACGCGGTGCAGGTCGGGCTCAGCGATCCGAAGGACTCGCGGGACGATGCCATCAAGGCCGCGGTGGATTCCAATCAGAAGGCCGAGGCCGCGCTCCGTGAAACGGTTCGCCAGCAGCCGAACGAATTACGGGCTCGGATTGCGCTGGCGCAAATGCTGTCGCGAACCCCGAAAACGTTACCCGAGGCGGTGGCGTTGCTGAATGAGCCGGTGTCGCCCGACGAATCCTGGGCCGGCGCGAAGTCGGAAGTTTTTCGAAATTTAAAAGCGGTCCTGCTGGGAAACCTGGCCGACTTGCAGCTCGATCAGCTTGAAGCAATGCCCGCCGTCACGACGACGGCGGGAAACGCCGCGGAGGTGAACGCGGCACGTCAGAAGCTGCTGGACGATGCGAAAAAGTCCTTCGAGCAACTGAAACGATTGTCGAGCGAGACGGCCTGGCGAACGCTGGCGATTCGCGGCAGGCTTGAAATGGCGCAGGGCAAATCGGTTGAGGCCGCTCAAACGTTAAACGGCGCGGTCGCTGCCGTGCCGGCCGACACGCAGGGGAACGACGTCTACCAGTTGAAATTCCGTCTCGCGCAGGCGTTCGTCGCGACGCAGCAGACCGGCGAGGCCAAGGCGCAGCTCCGCGAGGTGATCGGCGCCCGCCCCGGCTTGCCGCAGCCGCACGCGCTGCTGGCCGAGTTGTTGATTCGAGAGAAGAATTTCAAAGGCAACCCGCCGACATTTGCCGATGGAGCGATCGCGCAGATCGACGCGCTTGAAAAGCTGATCGGCGCGGACAATCAGGCAGTCATTCGCCTTCGGCTCGCGACGCTTGACGACGAAAAAGATAAGGAGAAGGCCGAGACTTATTTCGCGCAGGTTCCTGAAACGACCGTCGCGCAGCGACTCGACAAGACCAATCTCGCGCTTCGCCTGGGCCGAAAAGAGGATGCCGTGCGCTTGCTGCACGCGGTACTCGACGAACAGCCGGCCATGCCGCAGGCGGTTGCCGCGCTGGCGACGATGCTGATGAACACCGGCGACAAAGACGGCGCGATGCGCGTCGTCGATGCCGCCATCGTGAAAGATCCGAACAACACCTCGTTCAAATCGATGAAGGTGCAAATTCAGAATCCGCAGTCCGCGATGAGTGAGCGGAGGAAGCTGATCGATGCCGAGCCCGATCCGGTAAAGCGCAATCTGGCGCTTGCGGAGCTGGCAGCAGTTCAAAACGATAATGCCGGCGCGATTGCGGCTCTGAAAGATGCAGAGAAGGCGGACGCAAACAATAACGCCGTGATGGAACGCCTGTTCCTGGCTTATCTGGCGAACAAGGATTTCGCTTCAGCCAACACTTATCTGGATAAGCTCGCCAAGAAAAACGTCGACCAGGCGGACGGCAAGGTTTACCGGATTCGTTACGCGATGGCGCAGGGGAAGATCGATGACGCGTTTGATCAGGCATCGGGCCTGACAAAAACGCGCCCGGAATTTTCGCAGAGCTGGGCGATGCTGGGCATGACGCTTCAGGCCAAGGGACGATACGACGACGCGATCGGCGCGTTTCAGCAAGCGCAAACCCGTCAGACTGAAAACGTCGACGCGCTGCGTGGCTTGATCACCTGCTATCTGGCCACGGACCGGCCCGGCAAACGCTCCGATCCAGCCACCGGCGTGAAAGCGACCGACGCCCGCTACTACCTCGAATTGGCGGATCGCATCTATCCCGACGCGCCGGTGTTTAATGAAATGGAAATCCAATGGGAGCTGCGATACGGCGATCCTGATCGCGTCGTCACTTCCCGCAAGGAAACGGTTGATAAAAACCCGCAGAACGTCGGCGCGTGGATCGACTTGTGCAACGCGTATCTCGCCGCCGGGCGCGCTAAGAACAAGACCGCCGCACCGGGACAATTGCTGCCTGAATCGAAGGCGGCGTTCGTGAATGCTAGAGACACCGCGCTCGACGCTCGAAAAAGATTTAACGACAACGTGCAGGTCGTGCTCGTGTTCGTTGATGCGGAACTGGCGTTAAAGGAATTCGAGCCGGCCGAGAAGGCTGTTCTTGAAGTCGCGGGCAAGGACGAGTTCAAGGGCAAACCCGAAACCGCCAATATGCTGGCGGAGTTTTATTCCCGTTCGAATCAGCCTCAGAAAGCGGAAGCGGCGCTTCGTGATTTCCTGGCGGCGAACCCGGCTTCGGTGGACATTGAGCTTCGACTCGCGACGCTGCTCAGCGCTCAACAGCGGCCGGACGATGCGCTGAAAGTGCTGGACGCAAACACGGGCGACGAGCGCGTGAAGATGTCGCGGATCGACATGCTGCTCCGCGCCAATCGCCTCGACGATGCCACGAAAGCCATCGACGCGGCGCTCGCGAGCAAATCATCGGCGCCGCTGGAACGACTGCGGGCTCGAATCGACCTGGCGACCGGTAAATTTGACGATGCTCGCCAACGTGTCTCGACGTTGCTGAGCAAGTCGCCGGATGACTATGAATCGCTTTATCTACGCGGCCTGATTTACAGCACCGACCCGGTGCACGGCGATCCAAAGGCGGCCACCGAGGATCTAACCCGCGTCGCGAACGCGCCGCCAGCGCAAGTTGTGCCGCAGCAGCAACTCGACGCCCGAGTTCAACTGGCGGCGGCTTATAAACGGCAGAACCTGGACGACCAGGCGATTCGCGTTCTTGAGAGCGCGGTAAACTCCGCGGCGGACGATGCCGCGTCGAAGCAACTTCGGCTGAAGCTCGTCGAATATTACCTCAACGCGTCGCCGCCCCGTTGGCTCGATGCCGAGAAGACGCTTCGCGAAGCCCGGGCAGTGCCCCAATTGTCGGACGATCCGGAGCTGCTGAACGCCGAAGCTATAATGTGGACCGCCCGCGGTGAACCGAGCCGCGCCGTGCCGCTGGCGAGGCAGGCGATGCAAAAATTGCCGGAAGCGCCCGTGATTGCCCGGACTTATTTCGCCGCGCTACTGGCCGCCAAGGATTACAGGACGATCCTGACCGATACCGATGCGGCCTTGAAACAGCATCCGCTCTGGTGGTGGCTCTACGAGGAACGAGGGGCGGCGCGCAAGCGATCTGGCGATTCGGCCGGCGCGATTGGGGAAATTAAATCCGGCGTCGCGACGGCGCAGACGTCACGCGATGACTCAGCGCTGCTTGCGATCATTCAATTTGCCGCCAACGAGATCGGCCCCGGCGAGGCGTATGCCGTTCTTGCACCGATCGTTCAGACGGACAGCCAGTGGACCGTTTTATCGGCTACGTTGCAAAGTCGAGCGGGAGACGCCGCCGGAGCAAAGGTGACGCTCGAGAAATTCCTCACGCTTGGCAACCTCCCGCCGGCGGTGAAGCTGGACGCTCAGCGAACGGTGACACAGTTGTACATGGCTTCGACCCCGCCTGAGACCGATAAAGCAATCGGAATGTTTAGAGAGATCCTGAAGGCCGCCCCCGACGATATGAGCAGCCTCAATAACATTGCGGTCATGCTGCTGAGTGACGGGCCATCATATTCGCCGGCCGAGGGGCTGCCATTTGCGAAGCACGCGTACGACATTTCCAATCGAGGCGGATCACCGGACCCGCTGATTGCCGATACTTACGGGTGGGCATTGGTGCTTTCGGGCAAGATTGCCGATGGAACACAGATTCTCCGCGACGTGGTTGCGCGGCGGCCGTTTGCCGAGGGGTATTATCATTTGGGCACGGCGTTGCTGAAGCAGGTGCCGCCAGCCGCCAGCGAAGCCGAGCGTGCGTTTCTAGATGGGCAAAAAATCCTTCTGAATGCGGAAAGCGCCGGCGCGAAAGCGGATCCTGCGATGAAAGCACTGTTACAAAAAGGCCTGGATCAGGTAAAGACAATCAAACATTAACGGGAGACGCGGCCTCCCCGACGCGATTTGAAATCCAGGCCGCATAATTTCATCGCAAACCAAGTCGATCGGGATGGCGTATTCTAGGTAGATGGACGAAACGTCGCGTGAGACGGATGTCGTATTTCCTCGCTGATCGTCGTCGTCGATTGGTTATGATCGTTATCGGTTTCGCGGGTTGATGATTGCAGAGAAGTTTTGAGCTGCGGCCTTGGAGCTGAATTATGACGACGTTGCCTCAGACAAGCGGTGTGCGCCTTCCACGTCCGGTGGGCGTGCCTTCTTCCGCCATGGCCGGTGCAATCGGCGGCGGGCACGCGCCCGCAACCGGTATCGGCGGTGGAATGACGCCCGCCGACATTTGGCGTGTCATCCGCGCCAACATGCTGCTCATCATCATCTCGGTCGTTGGCTCGATCATTCTCGGATTTGTCCTCAATAGCCTGCTTTTAAAGTATTACTCGCGCTACACCGCCACGGGTCTTATTGCGATTGACTTGCGGGGTCGTTTCAATCCGCTCGAAAAACAAAGTGATTATGTCGACACGAGCGGCCTGCCGATCGAGCAACGCACGCAGTCGAGCATCCTGACCAGCGATTCGCTGTACGGCAGCGTGCTCTCGGATCCGAATAGCGACATCCGAAAAACCGGCTGGGCACAGACTTTCATGCTGGCGAAAGCCGCGAACGCGGCGACGCAGGACAACTTCGATGTCGCCGGCGCTCGCGCGGCGCTCACGCGTGGATTTGCCGCCAGCCCGATCGTCGACTCGAAGCTGATTCGCGTCGACATGACCTGCTCCGATCCGGATGACGCGCGTCGAATTGTCGAAGCCGTCGTAAACAAGCATCTTCAGGAGCAGGATGTCTTGGCCCAGGGACGAATGGTGTCGCGCGGGCAGACGCTCAACAATCTGAAATACAAGGAGGAGCAACACCTTCAGGAGCTGACGGCCCGCCGAAACAATCGTATTCAGCAGCTTGGCGTGAACTCCATTTCCGGCGGCGGGCGATTGACGGAGAGTGATCTTCAGTTATCGAGCACGATCAACCATCAGATCGAGTTGACAACCGCCGCCGCCGCCGCGGATCAAATGTATAAATCCATCAAGTCGCAAATCGATGGTGGTTTCGATCCGCCGACGGTGGATGACATGGTCGAGCGCGATCCGACTGTCGCCGGCTACAAGTCTTCTGTCGTCGGATGGGATGCCGAGATCGCGGCGGCCTTCGCGCTGGGCAATGACGCTCAACACTTGAAGGAACTGCAAGCCAAGCGCGAGGTGTTCCAAAAAGAATACGAGGATGAGCGGGCTCAGAAGCGCATCACCGCGCGGAATACGATTCTCGATTCGGCCCGTAGCAACGCGCAGGCGGCGCAGGATGCGTTGTCGACAACGACCGAGCGCGTGAAGCAGCTTCGCGACACGTCGAGCGAAATGTCGATCGCGATGAGCGATTACCTGACGATCAACGATGAAATTAACAGCGTGAATGAGCAGCTTAAATCGATTCGGGAACAGCTTGATTCGATCAGTGCGTCGAACTCGACATCGACCGTCGATTGGGCGCGTCGCCCCGAAACGCCCGACACGCCCAGCTTTCCCAAGCTGGCGCTTACGCTGTCGGTCATGCTTTTCCTCGGCTTGGCGTTATCGATGGGAATCGCATTCCTCCGGGAGATGATGGATACGTCGGTTCGCTCACCTCGCGATATTGCACGTGTCGGTGCGATGAATTTGCTGGGAATGATCCCGCACGAGGACGACGATCCGCAATCGGCCGGCGTGCCGCTGCCGATGGTGATCTTCCAAGCTCCGACGTCGATCATGGCCGAGCAATATCGGCAGGTGCGGACGCGATTGCAGCACGCCGCTTCGCTCGATACCACCAGGTCCATCATGGTCACCAGCCCCGCGCCGGGCGACGGCAAGACAATCGTTGCCTGCAATCTCGCGGCCGGTCTGGCGCTGAACGGCCGAAAGATATTGCTCGTCGATGCCAACTTCCGCCGGCCGGAATTGAACAAGGCGTTTAATGTGGCCAACGACGTCGGTTTCAGTAACGCCTTGGCATCGCTCGATAATTTCGACAGCGCGATCCGCAGCACGCAGGTGCCCAACCTCGACGTGATGACGACCGGCCTGAAGCCCGCGAACCCGGCTGAACTGATGGAGAGCCAGCTCTTCACCGATTTCATCGATCGCGCGCTCGAAGAATACGATCATGTGATTTTCGACACTGGCCCGATGCTGCTTGTCAGCGAAACCGGCGCAATGGCGCCACGCGTCGATGGCGTGGTCACGGTCGTCCGCGCCGCCAGCAACAGCCGCGGCTTGCTCCAGCGTCTTCGCGACGCGCTGCGGCAGGTCAAGGCCGAGCATCTGGGTATTGTTCTCAACGGCGTTCGCGCGCAGGGCGGCGGTTACTACGGCCGAAACATCAAGGCCTACTACGAATATCAGAACGGTCACGCGGCCTAGGCGTGGCCGGATTCAAATTTACAATGAAAGAGGCTTGCCAGAATCGGCAAGCCTTCTTCGTTTAGCGAGCTTCCACGCCGGTTTGTGAGTTACAATAAAAACGTGCTCACCGACGTCGAACGACCAACGCCCGCAAATGCCGCATCTCCAGTCGATGAAGATTTGTACGATCCGGATTTCGACGTCCCTGACGACGTGATTCCACCAGACGACGAACGAGATGGACGGTACGACGATGAGCCGTGGCTGACGATCGCGACGTACTGGCAGCAGACCGAAGCGCACATCGCGCGGCTGAAACTCGAGAGCGAGGAAATCGACTGCTTCCTGCTCGATGAAAATCTCGTCGCCACCGACTGGCTGATGGCAAATGCGGTAGGTGGAATCAAGCTTCAGGTAAGACAATCTTCGGTGGAGCGCGCGACAAGCCTGCTCAAAATGCTGGAGAAGCGAGCTGACAAATCTGAGGTATTCGAACCAACGATCGATCGATTACGAGAGACAATCGCGGGCTGGATCAGGCGCTGGACAAATCTCTGAAAATCAGCGGGGATGGGTCGCCTCCGCGACGATCAAGACTGTTCAACGTTCATATCGGTTACATCGAAGACTCGATTGGTTTGACCCGCCCGATCGTCTGTTTCGCGATCTTGTCCTGCAAACGCATGATTCCTTCGAGCAATGCTTCGGGTCTCGGTGGACATCCAGGCACGTACACGTCGACGGGTACAACGAGATCCACACCCTTCACGACGTTGTAGCCGTATTTGAAATAAGGACCGCCGCCCACGGTGCAGGCGCCCATCGCGATCACGTATTTCGGCTCGGCCATCTGGTGGTACAGCCGCTTCAATCGCGACGCCATTTTATAGTTCACCGTGCCGGCCACGATCATCAGGTCGGCCTGTCGCGGCGTGGAGCGGAATGCGCCGGCGCCAAAACGGTCGAGATCGAACCGCGCGGCGCTGACGGCCATCATCTCGATCGCGCAGCACGCCAGCCCGAACGTCATCGGCCAAATTGAATTCTTCCGGCCCCAGTTAATCGCGAAATCCAGCGACGTCACGATGAGGCCTTCTTCAAAACGATTTTCGATCCAGGACATGTCTCAAGTTTAGCACAATCAACCTGACGCCTAACGCCGAACGCCGATACAATTTTCGCGGCATGCCCGAACGCATCACAATCCTCGGCGATGGCGCGATGGCGACGGTTTGCTCGATCCTGCTCACGCAGGGCGGGCACGACGTCACGATGTGGGGCGCGTTTGAAGAATCGATCGAACGATTGATTCAGACGCGCGAAAATTCCAGGCTGCTGAGCGGCGCGCGCATTCCGTCGCCGGTGAAGCTCACTGCCAACGATCACGAATGCTTCGGCCAGGGCGGTCAGGGCTGCTCGATGATCCTGTCGGCCATTCCAACGCAATACTGCCGGTCGGTCTGGACGCGGCTGCGGAAATTCGTGCCGCGCGAGGTGCCGATTATTTCCGTGGCCAAGGGCATCGAAGTTGAAACGCTGCTCCGACCCAGCCAGGTGATCGCGGATGTGCTGTCGCCCGGGATCGTATGTCCGTGGAAAATCGTCGCGCTCAGCGGCCCAAATATCGCGGCGGAGCTGGCGAAATATTTGCCCGCCACCGCGGTGGCGGCGTGTGAGGATGAAACCATCGCCCGGCGCGTGCAGCAGACCTTTTCGACGCAGTGGTTTCGCGTCTATACCAACAACGATTGCACGGGGGTGGAACTCGCGGGCGCGACGAAAAATGTGATCGCGATCGCGGCCGGCATTCTCGATGGATTGGGCGCGGGAAACAACGCTAAAGCGGCGCTGGTCACGCGCGGCCTGGTTGAAATTACGCGATTAGGCGAAGCAATGGGCGCGCACGAGGCGACGTTTCAAGGATTGGCGGGCCTGGGAGACCTGATTACGACTTGTGTCAGTCCGGAAGGTCGGAATCGTACGGTGGGCGAGCGGCTGGGAAAGGGATGGAAGCTCGACGACATCCTCGATAAAATGGAAAGCGTCGCCGAGGGTGTGCCAACGACGCGGGCAGTGCGAGAGCTGGCGCGGCGGCACCAAGTCGAAATGCCGATCACGGAATCGGTACATGCCGTCCTGTTCGAGGGCAAAGACGTTCTCACGGCGCTCACCGAATTGATGACGCGCCAGCCTAAAGCCGAACGGAGTTTTTCTTAACATGCACTCTCTTTCCCCGCGGCTGATGGCCGGCTTTTTCATGATGCTCGCGACGACAGCTGTATTCGCGGCAAAGCCCGTCGATATGGTCGACCCAATGATCGGCACGGCAGCGCACGGACATACGTTCCCGGGCGCGACATTGCCGTTCGGGATGGTGCAACTTTCTCCCGACACCCGCGACGACACCTGGGACGGCTGTAGCGGCTACCACTTTTCCGATGATTCGATCCAGGGCTTTTCTCACAATCATCTCTCCGGCACGGGATGCGGCGACCTCGGAAATGTTTTGGTCCTTCCCCTCCTCGCAGCCGGTAGCGGCCCCATCGACGTCAAGCCGGCAAAGTTTTCCCACGGTCAGGAGACCGCCAAGGCAGGGTATTACGCGGTAACGCTCAGCGACTCAGGCATCAAGGCCGAGCTTACCGCGACGACCCGCGCCGGCTTTCATCGCTACACTTTTCCAGCCGGCAAGGAAGGCCGCCATGTGATCGTCTTTAATCTGGCACACGGCATCGCGAACCAGATGATCGACGCGAAAGTGACCGTGCTGAACAATCATGAAATTTCCGGCTTTCGCAAAAGCAACGGTTGGGGCGGCCAGAAGAGTTTCTTCTTCGACGCACAATTCTCGCAGCCGTTTACTTCGCCAAAAAATATCGTCTCCACGATTGAGAAAATGGTGGATGGCAAGAAAGAGTCGCGGCCGAGCAACGTTGAAGAACTCACGTTCGATTCAAACAGTGCCAAGCCGCTGTTGATCAAGGTCGGCCTTTCCAGCGTGAGCATCGAAGGCGCGCGGGCAAACCTGAAAGCGGAGATTCCGGCCTGGGATTTCGACGGGATCGCGGCCATGGCGCGAAAGACGTGGGACGATGAAATGTCGAAGCTGACGGTCGAGGGCGACGACGCCGTGCTGAAAACGTTTTACACCGCGTATTACCATGCCCTGATCGCGCCGAACCTTCTGAGCGACGTGGATGGTCAATATCGCGGCCCGGACGAAAAAGTTCACCGGGCAACGGGCGGCGAGTTCTATACGACGCTGTCGCTCTGGGACACCTACCGGGCCGAGCAACCGTTGCTGACGATCGTCGATCCCAAGCGGATCATTCCGTTGATCGATACGTTTCTCGATCACGCGCGCGACTTCGACTTGCACACGCTGCCGGTTTGGACGGACGGCGGTAAGGAAAACTGGTGCATGATCGGAAATCATTCGATTCCCGTCATCGTCGATGCGTACTTCAAAGGCTTCCGGAATTTTGACACCTCCACCGCGCTCGCCGCCATGGTGCGAACGACCGAGCGCTCGCAAAACGAGCAGGACCAGTATCAAAAATACGGCTACATTCCGAGCGATACCAAGAAGAAGGATGACCTGCAAAGCGTTTCGCGCACGCTGGAATATGCATACGACGACGCCTGCATCGCGCGGTTTGCCAATGCGCTGGGGCAGTCGCAGATCGCCAAGAAATACGCAAAGCGCGCGAGCAACTGGAAAAATGTCCTCGATCCGCAAACGCATTTAATGCGCGGGAAAAATGAGGACGCGACGTGGGTCACGCCGTTTGATCCGTATGCGATTCAATTCAGGGATTACACCGAGGCTAATGCGTGGCAATACACCTTTCATGTGCAGCAGGATGTTCGCGGCCTTGCGGATGCGATGGGTGGCGATGATGACTTTGTGAAACAACTCGACAACCTGTTCGATTCTAAACACAAATTGTCAAACGATCTGAGCGATGTGACGGGTTTGATCGGTATGTTCGCGCAGGGGAACGAGCCCAGCCACCATGTGCCATATCTCTACAGTTATGCCGGCCGTGCGGACAAGACGCAGCTTCGCGCCCGTCAAGTGATGGCCCTGTACACGGAAAAAAACGATGGCTTGTGCGGCAACGATGATTGCGGCCAGATGAGCGCCTGGTACGTTTTCAGCGCGTTGGGTTTTTATCCCGTCGATCCAGCCAGCAGCGTTTATGTGATCGGCAGCCCGCTGGTGAACAGCGCTTCGATTAAAGCGCCGACCGGCAAGACCTTCAAAATCGTCGCCGAGAATAATTCGGGCAAAAACATGTACATCCAATCGGCGACGCTGAACGGTAAGACGTTTGTCAAAACGTGGCTTAGTCACGACGAAATATTAGCAGGCGGCGAGTTGAAGCTGGTCATGGGGCCGACGCCAAACGAAAAATGGGGCGCTTCCGAGAAAGATCGCCCGCCCGTGACTGCGTTCAGGAAGTGACGAATGCAGGATCGATCGAGTCTGCTGAGTGAACGCCGGCTGCCGGAGTCGATGCAGCTTGATTCAATGAGCGTTTCCGACGCGATCGCGCTGATGAATTCGCAGGACGCGATCGCGTTGAAGGCGGTCGCGTTGGTCGCGAACGATGTCGCGCGGGCGATCGAGTTGGTCGTCGAGTCGTTTCGAAACGGTGGCCGACTGTTTTATGTCGGTGCGGGTACAAGCGGCCGGCTCGGCGTGCTCGACGCCAGCGAGTGCCCGCCGACGTTTCGCACCGACCCGGCGATGGTGCAGGGGATCATCGCCGGCGGCGAGTCGGCGATGTTTCGTGCGAAGGAAGGCGCGGAAGATTCTCGCGCTGGCGGGGCGGATGCGATCGACGAGAAATCGGTTAGCGAGAACGATGTCGTGATGGGCATCGCGGCGGGAGGCACCACGCCGTTTGTCCATGGCGCGCTCGAGCGCGCGATCGCGATCGGCGCGAAAACGATTTTCCTCTCGTGTGTACAGCCGGTCGCGAACGAGCCCAATGTAGCTGTCACTATCCGGCCACTTGTCGGGCCCGAGGTGCTGACCGGCTCGACGCGTCTCAAGGCCGGCACGGCAACCAAGCTGGTCCTGAACCAAATCACGACCATCGCGATGGTGCGGCTGGGCAAATGTTACCAAAACCTGATGGTCGACATGTGCGCAACGAATGCGAAGCTCGTCGATCGCGCGACGCGCATGGTGTCGATGGTCACTGGTGTAAAAGGGGTCGAAGCGAAGTTGCTGCTTGATCGCGCTGATGGCCACGTCAAGGTCGCGGTCGTGATGAAGGTGAAAGAGGTCGACGCGACTGAGGCGAAAATGCTACTCGATGCGCACGATGGCTCGCTGAGCGCCGCGTTGCGATAAAGCGATTCAGGCCGCCTGCGTGCGACGCGGGGCGCGGCGGAGTTTTGACGTTCGCTCCCGGGCGGCACGCCAGTCGTCAATCGACTGCTCGACCGATTCCTCAACATCGAGATGCCCGGCTAGCGCGGCGCGCTCGTCCTCCGTAATTATCGAATGCAGCGGCGCGAAGGTCGGCGGGTGAGCGCTATGCGGGCGGCCGCGCCAGGCGGCATCGGTGTCGATCTGGACGAATTCAAAACCGTTTTCCGTTTTCGAAGCCAACCGCCCCTCGCGCATGCTCGCCAGCACCGATTCCACCGGCAGCCCCCACAATTCCGCCGCCATGCTCGGCGGCACCCAGGCCGACGTCGGTGAATGATCACGCATGGCCCAATGGTCGACGCATCGACGATTGCCTCTCCAAAGATCGGCCTACGGATCGTTATCGGCCCCGTTGACTGACGATCTGATCGGAAGGTTAGAGGCGCGGGCGGGACGCCCGTGATACAGGAACGCATCTCGTGTCGCGCGTCCCGCCCTTGCGAAATCGCTGCAAAACTGCGCACCGCATTATCGGTAATTCTGAAATTGAAGCGGAACGTTCGGCGGGTTTGCTTTCAGATGCGCCATGACGGCTTGCAGGTCGTCGCGCTTCGCACCGCTGACACGCAGCGCTTCACCCTGGATGCTCGCGTTCACTTTCAGCTTCAGGTCTTTGATCGTCTTTTGAATTTCCTTAGCGGTGTCTTTGTCGATGCCGTCTTTGAGTTTGACCTTCTGCCGCACCGTCTTGTGCGTCGCCTGCTCTATTTTTTGCGGGTCCATGCACTTTGGGTCCACGCCGCGCTTGATCATTTTTTCGACGATGACTTTTCGCACCGCTTCAAGCTGCTGATCGGCGTCGGCCGTCAGAGTGAGCTCCTTATCCTTGCGATTAAATTCAAGCGAAGCCGACGTTCCCTTGAAGTCGTAGCGCGTGCCGACTTCCTTCTGCGCCTGGTTCACCGCGTTGTCCATCTCTTGAAGATTGATCTCGGAGACGATGTCGAAAGAGTTGTCGCTGGGCATGGCATCCGATTCTAATCGGCGGCGATGAAGCTGACGACTTACGCGGCTGAATTCGCGACGCATTCTCAATTGAAGAATTCCGTGCGCCGCGGCTGGCTTTGGGAGACAGGCGATTCGTAGGATGCCGCACCATGACGGCAACCGATTCTTCGATGCCCGATCCACTTTCTCTCGAGCCGAATCAAGAGGAAACCACCGCGGCGGAGCGCGCGACATTCGTGTTGCAGCGCGTGCAGCCGGCGTTGCTTGGCTTGATGGACGGCTCGGTCTCGACGCTCGCACCGATTTTCGCGGCGGCGGGGTTGACGCATCAATCGAGGGACGCATTCTTTGTCGGGCTCGCCGCCAGCGTCGGCGCGGGGATCAGCATGGGCCTGGCGGAAGCGCTGAGCGACGACGGTAAAGTCACCGGTCGCGGCATGCCTGTTGGTCGCGGCGTGGTTACCGGCGTCGCGACCGTCATCGGCGGGATGTTGCACACGTTTCCCTTTCTCGTTTCGAACCTGCGCACCGCACTTTATTTCGCGTACGCGGTGGTGATTGTCGAGCTGCTCGCGATCGCGTTCATTCGTTTTCACTTTATGCAGACGCCGCTCGCCAAAACGATCGTGCAAGTGATCGTCGGCGGCGCGATTGTCTTCGGCCTCGGGATCTGGCTGGGAAAATTCGGCGCGGCTGGGTGACACGTCATTCGCGGCGAAAGAGGACGGTCATGCGTGACGGCGAGTGAAACGTATGAGCATCTTCAGTGGTGACGCATCATTCACACGTCATTCACGCATCGTTAAAGCACCTCCGCCGCCCGCGGATAGCTGCCGAGCACCGTCAGTTGCAGACAATGTTTTCTCGCCTGCTCGATCGAGGTCTGCATCGTCGCGTCCTCGGCATGGCCTTGCGCGTCGATGAAGAAATAATATTCCCAGTTCACTTTCTGGCTTGGGCGTTTTTCGATGTCCGTGAGGTTCACGCCATTTTCCTTGAAGACGTCGAGCACTTCTGCGAGCGCGCCCGGCTTATGCGCGGTGGTAAACATGATCGCGGTTTTGTCGTCGCCGGTTTTCCGCGCCGGCTCGCGACCGATGACGAAGAAGCGGGTGATGTTGTCCGGATTATCTTCAATGTTTTCGAACAGCGTGTGCAGATGGTACAGCTCGCCCGCGAGCGATGAGCCGATGGCAGCGGTGCCTTCTTCGATCGACGCGAGCTCGGCGGCCTTGCTGCTGCTGGCGACCGGTTGCACGTCTCTCCCTTTGACTGTCGCAGCCAACCATTTGCGGCACTGCGTAAAAACCTCCGGCTTGGAGTAGATGCGCTTGATCTGCTCCCATGGCTGATTGGCCAGCAAGTTGTGGTGAATAGTGATGTTCACCTCGGCGCAGATTTTTCCGCTGGATGAGAGGAATGCGTCGAGCGTGTCGACCACGCCGCCATGAATTGAATTTTCTACGGGGACCATGCCGTAGTCGCAGTGGCCGCGCACGACTTCTTCAAACACCGCCGGGATGTCGGCCAGCGGAACGTATTCGACCGAGCTGCCGAATTTCCGCACGGCCGCCGCGTGCGAGAACGAGCCGTCGGGACCGAGGAAGCCGATGCGAAGCGGCTTTTCGAGCGCGAACGAGCCGCTCATCAATTCGCGGTAAATCGCCTCCAGCGCGCGATGCGGCAACGGCCCGGTATTGAGTTGCCGAACTTTTTCGAGAACCGCTTTCTCGCGATCGGGCGCGTAAATCGGCGAGTTCGATTTCTGCTTGAGCTTCCCCACTTGTACAACGACGTTTGCCCGCTCGTTCAATAGCGCGACGAGCCTGGCGTCGAGCGCATCGATCCGCGCGCGAAGGGCTTCGAGCGATGAATCAGGTTGCTCGTCTGACATGAACGTCGGTTTTAGCTTCGAGGCGTGGGGAGGTCAAAGTTAGCGAAGCTACGGCATCGCGATGCATTCGTGGATCGCGTTTGCAGTTCGTTCTCATCTCGCGAACGGGGCACCAGTAGATCGAGATCGCCCGCGCGGGCGCTTCCGTCTTTCGATATGGTGAACGCGAATGACCATCACGTTTAGAAAAGGTATGCGTTTCCTTGCCGCCTTCGGCTTCATTGGAGCCGGCGCGAATCATTTTCAAAACTTGGCTTTTTACGAGCGAATCATCCCACCCGGATTTCCATCGCCGCGAGCACTCGTTGTTATCAGCGGTCTCGCTGAGATTTCCGGCGGTGTAGGTCTGCTCATTCCGCGCCTGCGCCGGCCGGCAGGTATCGGGCTGATTGCGTTACTGATCGCGGTCTTCCCGGCGAATATTTACATGGCGATCGATCCCAATCGCTCTGGCATCGGCTTCCCGCGCTGGGCGTTGTGGACCCGCCTGCCACTGCAAGGCGTGATGATTGCCTGGGTGTGGTTCGTATCTCTCTCGGAACGGGATGCGGACGGCGCGAGTGCGCGAAGAAAGAGAAACGAAGAGACTTAATTTTCTGTGCGCCTTCGCAAGATCGATGAATGCCCTCGCGGCTTCTGATTCAAATCACCTGATCCCAGATAAATCGCAGCACGATCAGTGCGCTCAACGTAGCCCCAACGCTCAGGACCGGCAGCGCCCATTTCGGCGGCTCGTTCGCTTTGCCGGTCAGATCGAGTCGAAACGTCTGTCCCTCGGCGAACCACTGCGCGCCGTCGAAGACGACATGGTCGAGATTTTTGTCGCTGCGAATCGTGTGTTCATCCCACACGTTCACTTCTTTCAACTCCTGTAATTTCGTTGGCCGCTGCATCGGCCAGATCAGGCCGTTGCCGATGGCGGCGTCTTTAAAGGTCATCGTCTTGAACGGTTCCGGCGCGGCGGTGGTCTTTATTTTCAGGTAGAGATCGAACGTGCCGGTCAAGAGCCGCAAAGCTTCGGCCGCCTGTCCGACCGGGCCGGGCTTGGTGGTGAGTTTGATTGATTCAATCGTCCCGCCCGGCTCGACGTTGTTGAACACATACGCGCCGATGCCCAGCATCGCGAGCGTTGGAATCAGAAACAGCAAAGAGAGATATGGCCGAGCCCGCGGCACTTTTCGCGGCTTCGCGACGTGGGCGAGCGTTCCTTTAGCGGCCAGCGGCTTGGCTGCGCTGGATGGCGACGATCTGGAAGAAGGTTCAGTCAAAATCGCTCGATTCTTCCGGCAAGTCCACCAAGGCACCCGACGCGATCGACAACAAAACCGCCACGCCGAACAAAATGGTTCCGGGCAGTGCCTTAACCTCCGCAACGCCGTTGAACTTTACCAGCACGATCATGATCGCGACGACGAGGATATCCAATAGAGAATATTTTCCCGTCAGCATCGCCAGATGATGCAGGCGTTTTCGCCCGGCAGGCGTGAGCTTCGTCATCGCGCTGGTGGCCGCGAGCAGGGCGAATAGCTTAGCAAACGGAAAGACCAAGCTGAAGATGAACAGGATCGATCCGATGAACCAGTTACCGCGATCAAAGAGTTCTTTCACTGCTCCGACCAGCGAAAAGACGCGCACTTCACCGAGCTTCGACATCGAGATAAACGGCATCACGATAGCGACGCAAAGCGTGCAAAGTGCGAGCAGGCCAAGCACGGCGGAGAAGCCGTTGTGCCGGCCGACCGCCCGCCAGAGCGGCCGGATTGAAGCGCCGCAATACGGGCACGACGCCAGCGGTGACGATGATCCCGCAAACGCTTCGCCGCAACGGCGACAGATGAGCGGCGGTGAGTCGAGCGCGGTTTCAGACATGCGGGAGATATTAAGGGTGAGCGGTAGGGCGCGAGGAGGGGAAACCTTATCAAGTCTTCGTTTGACTCTCTGCCAAGAGACATTCGAGGATGACTGATTGTTACATCCTGAACGCGCGGCTCCGTCACGCCGTTGGACGCTGCTCCGAGATTGCAGGCTGATTGCCGTTGCCCGCGTTGCCGATGCGGATCGAATTGAACCCGTGCGGATAGTCCGCCGTCAGGTGCCAGCCCCAGACCAGGTGCATCTGCGTGCGTCGCTCGGTGATGCCGACCGTGAAATCACCGTCCCGCCCGGTGCCCCGGCGTCGTTCGTGCCGATCGTCAAATCCGCATCCAACACCCCGTCCTTCTCCGCGTAAACGTCGGTGATGACGATCTCAAACCGCGCCCCCTCCAAGCCGCCGCAAATCAAACCCCTGCCCCGCCAACACCTCACTCCGCCCACTCGCAGGCCAACGAAACAGCAGGTCGGGGTTTGATGTGTCGTGCATAAGTGATGAGTGTGGCCGGGGAGCGGAGTTTAAGCCAAATCGAATGGCGGTGGCGTCAGAGGCGAAAATTGCAGTACAAGTCGACTAGCTACATCCCCGTATCATTTCCACCCCGTATCATTTCCCGGCGGCAGAGTCCACTGAACGTAATTCGAGGTGAATGCGTTCAGCACAAAGGTGCACAAGCGATATCGACGGTTGAACACGACGTGCCATTTTGTCCACAGGACGAAGAAGAGCGGGGTCCTTCGCTGAAGACTTTCCAGAAAGTTCCACCTTGTACTTGAATTCGCTCCTCGGCATTGAAAGCAGCGAACCTTTACGCGAAGATTATCTAACCGCTGACGGAACGCCGATGAGAGGAGTTGCCGAGACACGCGAGAATGCGGCTGGGCAACCGGTCATGGAGCACAAGAAATGGCGGATGCCCAAGTCAACTGCATCACCAAGCAAAATCATGCCGATTCCTACGAGGGGATCACGCATTTGGGGGGGACCCAGTGGCGTTGGACGCGCGAGCAAGTAGTCGCGTCAATTGAGGCTGGTACCAATACGTTCTTCACTATGGTTGATGGGAGGCGCGCTGATATTGGCGTTGTCAACAGTCCAACAGGCAAGTACCTACGCACCTATGCAGACGGCGTTTGGAACGACAACCTTCTAGAGTTACCGTCATGCCATGACACGTAACCCACGATGATCACGCGCACAGCCAGTTGACGAATGCGGCTGGATAATCACCAACACCTTCTGCGCACTGCTTTGACCACGCGCCTCGGGATATTCTGACCAAAACTTCCCTCTCGCCCCACCCGATCTGAGTTGCGATGCTGTTATCTAATCCGTGATGTCGAAGTAAAGAGGCTATCGCGCACCAAATATGGCCCTGAGCAAGATGTCCGTGGCATATCCATTTGGACAAACGTATGTCGGACGCAACTAAGCGGGCAAACGTCCGTTTTAACTCGGACGCAAATAGTTTCCGCTCTTCCACGGAGATATGCCGAACCGTCAGCTCGGCTTGAAGCTTAGGCAGATCGAATTCCATAGACCCGTCAAGGTTGATTCGCCAAATGTCGAGGCTGCTAATTGTTTTAATTCGATCTAACCTTGCGATATAGACTGCCGCAAGCGAAACACTCGCGCAACTTCTCAATATTGATGGGAACGCGGTGTCGATGAAGTTTCGTTGGTCAGCAAAAAGATATTCGGGAAAGCGCTCCGTCAAACTTGATGCAAGCAGGTCAACGTCGCTTAGATAATTTTCAATGGAATGCCCACGAGTCCAGAACAGATTTTGGGGAACTTCGCGATGGGTAGGATTAAGATCGCTCACCATGGCAAGCTCGAAGTCTCGAAATTCGCGGTCGACCAGCGCGGCAAATTTCGTTGACCCGCCCACTCTCGCATGCATATCTTCAACTCTCTGACGATTGCCTCCGCTCGCATCTGGAATGTCGGCGGCGGTATCCACAAGGAGAGTGGTAGACTTAGTCTGGCCTCGGTCTTTCAGTTCAAGAAAAAGCCGTGCAATCGTTGCTTTATCCGTAGGGCCTTCCACTAGAAGTGTACGATTTGACCGCATAGTTACTGCAGCACCATAACCACTCGATGAATACGTCGGCATGTTAATCCCTCTCGACCGGAAGCCCTTTGTCATCGTCGCTCGCACGTGTCATTACATTTGGTTGTTGAGTCGAGTCGAGTCGAATCAACGCGTCGCGATGTTCGGCGACTACTTCGGGGGCATGTGTACAGGCGATGATTTGTCGGCTCCCAGCTTGTTTGATGATCTCCTCTAAGATAATGCGCTGCCAATCCGCATGGAGCGAAATCTCAGGTTCATCGATCAACATGACGCCATCGGCCTCAGACATGTGCGTCGCGCAGAAGAGCATTGTCAATACTTGCCGCTCACCCGAAGAAAGAACGTCAAGCTTTTCCGACTGCTTTTCAGACAGCTGAACTCTTGGTCCATGCCGGGCAGGTGCTTCAGAGTTTGATGCGTTAAGCTGCTTCGGTGAGATAAATTTATTGACGGACTCTTCTAAAACCCTTAGCCGGCTGTACGCCGCCTCTGCTTGCATCTCCCTAGTAGCTAGAGCTTTATCGTAGATGTCCAAAACAGTCCTGAGGCTGCTTTCACTTACGTCATATGCGTTTGACGCGGATGAGTCGCCGTTCACATTCGCATCGTGTTGGCTAGGATCAAGTGCGCGCAATCTACCTTGAACCCTACTCAATAATGCAAATTCTTCCTTAGTCTGGGGAATCCCACGCTGCATAGCGCGTAGGACATTCTTGAAGACGGAGGAAAAAGTTAGTTGGTTGACGTGATTAACTTTTATGTAGGCGCGTTGAGCCTCGCCTGCCAATTGAGCCGATACATCTGCGAGCGAAGGATATCTAATGATGGGCACAAATTCGCCGAACCATTGGCGACTTAAAATTGTTTTCGCCGTGGTCGCATTAAAGGGACCAAATGGGCCGGGCACAAAGTGCTCCGGCGAATGCGTTGGAAACCTTCGTTCGTGCGCTTCGATTTGTGCAATCTGACTCCGCCATTCTGTCGAGTCGCGGTAGTAACGGTAGTCTTCTCGACTGCTCGCGGCTTCGAGAATCGATCGAAATGCAGGAAGATAGACAGGTCGCTTCGGAAAGAGTTGCCTAAACCGTTCATTGATCAATTCAGGGACAGGCGCGCCCTTGGAAAGACTACCTAGGTCTTGCCTATTAACTGAAACAGAAACCTTTGCGCGCTCTGGATCTCCATTCTGTTTTAGATCTATCAGCGTATCATCACTGAGACGCAGCAGTAGGTGGATGAAACGGATGCTACAGAACCGAAGTAAGTCGCCTTCAAATACATTAGCGAGTATATGGAGAAGTGTTGTCTTCCCCGTCCCGTTCTTTCCATGCAGGATGTTCAGTGTCGGCTTGAAGTCCGCCTGAAGTAATTGGTGGCCGTGGACGCCAGTAAATCGAATTGACGCCACAGAAGGCTGCTCAAGCATTGGTGTTTCCTATCCGAATCGACCGATCGTCGACGAGCGGTGACGATCGCCGTTACTCACATTGCGCCTTTAATCAATCGCCGCATCTCAAATACATTTTTATACGGATCTGGCCGCTAAATCGAGCATGCTCGCCCTCTCCATCCGCCAGGCACACGCCGAATCGATTCTGCGGGGGATCAAGCGGCTCGAGTATCGTTCGCGGGCGAGCTGCACGCAGCGCGGCCGCATGTAGTCGATGTACGCCTGCGTGGACGCGTGGCGATCTTCAAACGATCGCTTTTCCTTCGTCTCGCCCCAGAAGACTTCGTAATTGCGATTCGAATTGAACGGCGGATCGATATAGATCAGATCAACGCACGCATCGGGCAGCTTGGCGAGTTGTTCGAGATTGTCGCCGCAATAGACGACGCGGGTGTCGAGCAGCGAGGAAGGTTTGCCGGCCTTGGTTGGTGGCGTGGCAATGGCCATCGCACTCCTTGCCGATTCCCTTCCTTTGCCTGCTTTCGCCATGCCCTAAAAATACCCGGACAGGCTGAGATCGACAAACCCATTTGTGGATTCGTGGGTGGTGGCACTGCGGCCGCGGGCGATTTTGCGGTGGAATGAAGACCCCTCTCCTAACCTCTCCCCGCGTACGGAGAGAGGGATCAGAGCAGTAGCGGGAGTCTCGTGTCGCGTTGAAGGGGAAGCTATCATTCTCAGCCATGCGACTCGATCCATATCGCGAACAACTTGCTGCCATCTGCCGAACGTATGGCGTTCGGCGGCTGGAGTTATTCGGGTCGGCCGTGCGGGAAGATTTGGATCCGAAAGCAAGTGCTGTTGCTTGTTCGTCGACCTCGGCACGCATTGAGCAACGGCTACAACTGCTAATCCCGAACCGTCTCAATATGGTCGATGAAGAGCGTGATCAGTTTGTGTGCCGGCAATAGTGCTTCAACTTTCGGCCAGAGTCGGGAGAGAAGCGGGTGAAACTCAGCGCGCCGCATGTTTCCAAAACGCACATGCACAATCCATGGCGGAGGGGATGACATCACAATCCGCTCCGAAAAATCAGAATCCTGCGTCACGATCACCAACGAGCGTTCTTTCGCGTAGCTCCAAATCGAGGAATCGGTCAGACTCAGTCCGACGTCAGTTGAGTGAATGACCGGAAGGGCCGGCACAAATTTGAGTCGGGTCGGCAGGTTCTCGTCGAAGAGATACCCTTTCAAGCAACGACCCCAATCTCGAAACGATTGTTCATGAGTCGTGTCGCGTATGCCAGACAGGCCAAGACATCGTCGCGCGTGAGCGTCGGGTACTCCTCCAGCACATCCTCGATTGAATCGCCAGCCGACAGAAAGCCGAGAACGGTCCGTGCGGCGATCCGAGTGCCTTCGATGGTCGGCAGGCCGTTACAGATGGCCGGATCGATGACGATCTTTCGCATCTACTGATTGTACATTTGTGACGTTGATTCGGGTAGCAGTGAACTGAAGTGCGTAGAGCGGCGAGGATAAAATTGTAGACCCCTCTCCAAACCTCTCCCCGCGTACGGAGAGAGGGATCAGAGCGGTAGCGTGTCTCTCGTGTCGCGTCGAATCGGAAGTTATCATTCTCAGCCATGCGACTCGATCCCTATCGCGAACAACTTGCCGTCATCTGCCGAACGTTGGCGTTCGGCGGCTGGAGTTATTCGGGTCGGCCGTGCGGGAAGATTTCGATCCGCAGCGGAGTGACTACGATTTCTTTGTCGATTTCGGCTCTCAGCCAGTCGCGGGTTCCTTCAAGCGATACATGGGGTTGAAGTTCGATCTCGAAGCGTTGCTTGGCCGCCCCGTGGATCTGGTGGAACCGGCGGCGGTGACGAATCGATACTTCCTTCGCGCGACCGAAGACCGCAGGGAAGTGTATGCGGCTTGAGGTTTCTAAATCGTTGGAAAGACATCCGCATCTCTGCATCCGACGCGCTTCGCAACGTGCTGATTCACGGCTATGCGAGCGTTCATCCCGACAAGACATGGGACATCGTGACGAATGAGTTGCCGATTCTGGTGTCCGAAGTGAATTCACTGCTGGCACTCTAATCCTGCAGATGTGATGGAGCGGAGTCAGGCTTGCGAGTTGTCGCAGGGCAATCGCATGTGAATGTATTTGTGAGATTCCCAAGACACGTCATTCCGAGGGGAGCAGCAGCGACCCGAGGAATCTCGATTTGCAGAGCATATTTCGTCAGCCGAGATCCCTCGGGTCGCTGCTGCTCCCTTCGGGATGACGAATTT
>CAXSBN010000041.1:33397-33595 GCA_964236135.1 uncultured Phycisphaerae bacterium | reverse complement strand
GTCGTGCCGTTGACGGTCGTGGTCGCCATCTTGTTCCGAACGTCATACGTGAACGTGTCGGCGCGAGAGGTCGTGCTGTTGCTCGCCGTGAGCTGTGAGCCATTGGCGTCGTAGGTGTACGTCGTGGTGCTGCTCAGCGAGCTGCTCTCGCTCGTGAGCTGGTCGTCGTGGTTGTAGAGGTACGTGGTCGTCTCGTCG
>CAXSBN010000041.1:0-33387 GCA_964236135.1 uncultured Phycisphaerae bacterium | reverse complement strand
ATCAGTCGATCATCGGCATCGTCGCCCCAGTCGATCTTGGTTGTGCGGGATGCAGAAAGTTGGTGATATTGAGACATCACTTCAGCCTCGGCTCCAGAGCTGACAGGGAGCGAAGGGAGTACCTTCGCTCATCGTCCCTTCCACTCCATCGCATCAGCATCGGCCCCCGGCGCTGCGCTCCTTCGGGCGAGGGCCGACGCCGACGCGACGGAGCTACTGGGACGATGGGGACGGTGCTTTTGATGATGAAGAGCGCGCAATAAAGAGCAGCCGGCAAGCGTCAGACGGAGAGTTGGCGACCTACTGACTTTAGCTCGATTGGCGCTTCCATCTGCGGCCGAAGCCACAGCGCAGCCAACTTCTCACCAGCCAATGCGGCCACCGTGTTGTTGGCAAACTCAACGTAATGATCCGCCGCCAGGATTGCCTGCGGTCCCACGTACACCCACCCGCTCGCCGGATCGTAAATGGTCATCCAGGTATTAGGTGGAATCAAGGTGACGCCTACCGCGGCTTTCATCTCACGATCAAAGTGTGCCTTCACCATTCCCGGCGTCGGTCGAATCTCCGGCAACGATCCCTGCTTCCAACGATGATGAACATGGAGACCGTGAACGTAAAGCAGCAAGCCCGTGTCCACGCTGACTTCCAATTGCAAGTAATAGTCGATGACCAAGGGTGCCGAACCGACTCCCGCCCGCTTTAAGAAGTCGTACGCAGCAGTGGCATCTTTCTCAAAGCCAAACGAGTAATCCTCTGGGCTGTACACGAGCCTTCCACGCACCGGCTGCGCCGCTTCGATAAAGCTAAAAGTAATCATTACGCACCGCCTCTTGGCTACGAACTCGTGAACAAGAAGTGCACGATCTGCTTCGTCGATGGGTTGACCACCAATTGGTAGACACCCTTCGAGCCGTTGAACGCGCCTTCAACGTCCCATCGCAAGCCGCCTGGAATGCCCCCCGGGTCCGGTATCGGAGGCTTGGCATTCATGATCTCCTGCGCCACCAGTCTGGAGTTTACGTACGGTCGGGTTGCGGCGTTCTTTGCCACAGTCTGGGTCAAAGATAGCTCTTCTGCCGCCACTCCTGCCTCGCCCCCTTCGCCTACTGCACCCAGCATTCCGAAGCCGCCCGACGACGCGAGTGATGCGCCGATCCCGCCAAGGAACTTGCTGACGGCGTGTTGGGTCGGCGGCTCGTTGTAGATTAGGCCATAGCTCCAGTCGGGGGACGGGATCGAGGGATTGAACTCCAGACCCACCGGGCCGAGCGTCGCCAATTCAGCTTTGATTGCGAGGTTGGCCGTGCCGATGATCGCATCCTGAATGCCGTTGACGACGTTGAAGAACCCTTGAGCGGCACCCTCAACGAAGCCTTGCGCAAAGCCGCCGAACACTGCTAGGTTCTCACTAACGGTGTTGAAGAACGAGTCTACCTGCGACCCAAAGATCGACGGGGTGCTCTCATGGACCAGACCGAACTTCCGACCGATTGAAAATGGTGTCAACGCTGCGCCGAAGTCGAGCTGCAACCCCGTAATGGCGACCCCCAATAACCCGCCCAATTCAAACTCATGACCACTTGGATCCCACCCATTGGTAGGGTTGGCATTGGCATAAAGGTATTTGTGGAGCGTAATGGGATCGTTGCTAGTGCCATTACCGAGATCGTCAGCCTGCACAAACCTAAACCCATCTCTCGCTCGCGTGCCGTCCCCGTGCAGATAGAGTCCACTCGCCGGGTCGTATAGCGCGTCACCTCCGAAGAGGACGGTCGTACCGGCGGTGTTGAGCGCGAATCCGACGGCTCCGCCGAAGGCGTCGTATTGGAAGGCTTGGGTGATTGTGCCGGTCGAGTTGCTGAGCTGTTGCGTGCTGCCGTGGCCGTCGCTAGTGAGGTAGCTCGTCGCCGTACCGTTGTTCTGGCCGAAGATGCGGTCGCCGATGAGATAGGTTTTTGCGAGCGTTGCCGTTGCGAGGGTGGGGCTGCTCCCTGTGCCGTTCCACTCTTCCAAGGGTTGTACGTATCCGGTCGGGTTCTGCGTGTCGGTCAGGTAGTAGGTCGTCACCTTGCCGCTGCCAGTGCCCACGGATTCCCGCACTCGATTTCCGGCATCGTCGTAAACGATGTGGCTCTCCACACCGTTCACCGTGCTGCCGGTCATCTTGTTCCGAACATCGTAGGCGAAGGTATCGGCACGGCTGGTGGTCGTGTTCGTCGCACTGTGTTGCGAGCCATTGTCGTCGTAGGTGTACGTTGTCGTGCCGACCGTGCTGAGCGAACTGGTTTCGGTCTGGAGTTGGTCATCACCGTTGTACGTATAGGTCGTCGTCTCGTCGTTCGCGGTGCCGCTCACGTCATGAGATTTCGTGATGCGATTGCCGACCAGATCAAAGGCGAACGTGTCGGTGTAGTTGCGCGTGGCGTCGGATGAACTGAGTGACTCACCGATCAGACGATCGTCCGCGTCGTACGTCCATGTCGTATCGATCGTGAGGCTCGTCGTGTTGTCCGATTGCAGTTGCACCTCGTGCGATGACGCACGTGTGCCATCGCCGTTCAGCACGTAGTGCTGACTGAACAGAGAGGTTGTTCCCTTCGTTTCGTTCACGTCGGTCAGGCGATTCAGATCGTCATAGCTGTACGTCGTCACGATCCCGTTGGGCAGCGTCTCGGTCAGTTTATCGCCGACCGAATCGTATGTGTAGTTCGTCACGAGTTGCGCTGAGCCCGTGAGCGCAGTGCCGCTGAGCTTGGTGACCGTCACGCTGCTCAAGCGATCGTACTGATCGTAGCCATACGCGATGTCACTGCTCAGCGTGTAGGTCTCGGTGTGATGACCTGTCGCCGGGTCGAAGACGTAGTGGATGTCTCCTTCGGGAGTCTGCTCTTCGATCAGGTTGCCCTGGTCGTCGTAGCTGTCGGTGGTCGTGCCCGAGGCGTCGGTGATCGTCTGCTGGCGGCCGAGATCGTCGTACGTGTACGTCACGACCTGTGTCGCTTTTCCGCTGCCCGCTGCACCGGTGTACGTCACCGTGTGCAGTTGGCCGGCCGTCGCGTCGCCGGTATTGCCGGCGTAGTACGCGTACGTCGCCACGTTGCCGCTGAAGTCGGTATGGGTGAGTTCACGGTTGAGATCATCGTACGTCGTCGACTCGCTCTCGCCGTCCGGCAGCGTCCGGCCAACGCGGTTGCCAAGCTCATCGTACTTGAACGTCGTCGTGCGATTCTCTGCATCCGTCTGCGTGATCTCGTTGCCTGCGTTGTCGTAGGCGTAGTGCGTGTGCGGGCGAACCAGCGCCGTCGAGGCCGTCGTCGCATCGTCCACCGCCGGTTCATAGACTTCAACGAGTTGTCCCGCTTTATCGTAGACTCGGATGGTGGACAGCGTCGCGCCGTTGGGTTTGCGCTGAGCAATGGAGATGACCTCGCTCCCGCCGGCCGGGATCGTCGGCGCGAAGTTGTCCTCCGGTGCCGCCACCGCCTGGTCGCCGTTGCTGTACAGCGTCTGCGTGAAGCTGCCGTCGTCAAAGACCGTCCGCGTCGCGCGGCCGGTGAAGTCCTTATACGACGTGGTCGTGTGGTGGTTGGCATCGGTCACCGTGTCGAACGTCTCGCTCGACGTGATCGCATCGTAGGCGTAGGCCGTCACGTTCTGTAGATCCGACAACCCAAAGCCGATCGTCTGATTGCCGTTGGCATCAACGCCAGGCGTGCCGCCGTCGGCCACGGTGCTCTTTAAGTCGCCGCTGTAGTGAACGCGGCCTTGCGCATCGTAAATCGTTGCCGTCCGCAACCCACCCGCACCCTCGCGCTCGATCGCCCGACCTTGATCGTCGTACCACGTCCCGCCCGTCGAGCGCAGGCTCCCGTGCGACGTGAGCGTCGCCGACGGCACCGACACGCCGCCCACCGTGATGTTCGCGATCCCGATCGCCACCTGATCGTACCGCTCGGTCTTCACCACCCGGCCCAGCGAGTCGTACGTCGTGAACGTGCCGATCACATCGCTGGTGCTGCTCGTCGCCCGATCGCTCTGCCAAATCACCCGGCCCAGCTCATCATACACGCTGCGGCCGAACGTCCCGTCCGGACTCATCGTCTGGATCAAGTTGCCTTTGAGATCGGAAAGATACATCGTCGCACGCCCAAGAGAATCGCTCGACACCGACACCTTGCCGATCTTATTGTACTTCGTCGTACTCAACGTGATTGTCAGCGAGATGACCGTGTCGGAATTAATCGCGTGAAAACGCCATCAGTCGGGTCCGGCATCGTCCGCCAATGTTACAGGGCTGGCAACCGCTTGTCGGCCAGTTGGTACGCCGCTGGTACACGAGCATTTTCGCTCAAAATACGGTTTCGCGTTGACAAGGCGGTTGGTTAGTGTTTTGCCGCCGAGCAGGACACAGTGACTCGGCCGCGATCCGAAGTGATCAGTGAACCGTGACCGCAGTCGTTCTTCGTTCCCCAACCGCCGATTCCAAACACTTTGTCGAACGACCTGAAGGCTTTTCTATACGTCTAGCTGTAGGTTACAAGTTAGGCCAACGCGAGAGCGCCGCACTCAGGACACTGCAACGGCGTTGCTCGCAGATCGTATCCGCATTCGGTACACAGCCCTCTCTGCATTCGATCTATTCGCCGACGTTCCTCCGGAGTGGGCAGACGCCAGAAGCGAATCGTCCAGATGACTATCGAGATCAAGAACCCGAACAATAGTTTCCGTATTAGCATGTCAATCTATTCACCCTGCGGGTGGGGGGGGGGTTCATAGATGGCTAACTTGCGGTATCTCAACCCGGACAATACATGAGTCGTCCGGCCCATCGCCTAACAGAGTAGCGCCATCAATGACCACTATGGTGGGATCAGAGATACGGACCGCTGGGCTTTTGACGCCGCGGTTGTAAGGGAATTCATAGTTACAATGAGGACATTTAATGTTCGACCAAAGCGCAAAGTGTCCCCCGCACGGACACGGCGGCGAATCTTTCACAATGGATTCCCAAAGCGCCAAGAGTGTAGCGAGGTGTTGGGGATCGGATGTATCACCGGCCGGCACGCGCTGGGCATCACTCTTTCGCAACAACACATCGTTGCATGTGTCAGAATAAAAGAAAGGCTCGGGCGCATTCCAGAGCTTAAACACAGTGTACTTGATCTCGTGGTGACAGTTTGGACACGCCCGAACCCAGCCAGCACGTTTACTCTCTTTGATATTCATCGGCCGGTCACTTTCAACGTAATGTGAGTAATACCTGCGCCCGCATCGCGTGTGGAAATCCCATCAATTGTTAGTTCCGGCGCACCACCAGGTAATCCCTGCCCACCACCCAAGAACTCCGCGTTGCCTTGGATGGGTGAAGCAGCCGCTCGATCTGCGATGTTGTTCACAACACTAATCACGTTCTCACCTTCAAGTGATGCCGCTCTTAAACCTAATGACGCTTCTAGCCGTCCCGCTTGTTCCGCGCCGATAGTAATCGTATTGCCATTTAGCGGTCCAATGATGTCAGTCACAGCTTTGAGGTCAGTAACGAAGGTCCGACCACCTTGTCCAATGGTGGTGTAAGCAGCGTTGTTGATGATACTCGACGGCGTGATGTTTACTCCGGTTCCGTTTGCAATAAGGTCTGACGTACGCGCTGTAATGTTTACGCTAGCGTCACCGCTCGCGTCACCAAAAAGCGCCCTAGAGGCTGATGTGAATGCACCTTTTAGCTTCGGAACGAGGTACTGAGCAGCCGGCGAGATAACGTACTTCCCAAGCAACACGCCGCCCATGTCGGCCGGAATGGCCCAGACAAGTTGGCCGCTCGTATCACCATAAGTTGGTCCGCCGATCGTTGGTGCATTGGCTGTATTGGGAAGGATAAGTGAAAAAGCGAGCGCGCTTATTAGCGCACCTACGCTCAACTCAGCAACACCAAAGTGCCCGGTTGGGTCACTTACATTAATCGGGCCGGCATTTGCATAGAGGTATTTGTGGAGCGAGATCGGCTCGCTGTTTGAGCCATGACCGAGATCGTCGGCCTGGATAAATCTGAATCCATCCCTCGCTCGCGTGCCGTCCCCGTGCAGATAGAGTCCACTCGCCGGGTCGTACACCGCGTCACCTCCGAAGAGGACGGTCGTACCGGCGGTGTTGAGGGCGAACCCGATCGCGCCGCCGAAGGCGTCGTACTGGAAGGACTTCGTGACCGTGCCGGTCGCATCGGTCAGTTGCTGCGTGCTGCCGTGGCCATCCGTCGTGAAGTAGCTCGTCGCCGTACCGTTATTCTGGGCGAAAACGCGGTCGCCGATCAGGTAGGTCGTGCTTGGGGCGGAGGTGGCGGTCGCTTTCTCCTCGATCGGCTGCACGTACCCTGTCGGGTTCTGCGTGTCGGTGAGGTAATAGGTGATCGTCGTTCCGACCGTCTCCCTCACCCGGTTCCCCGCATCGTCGTAGACGATCGTGGCGGTCGTGCCGTTGACGGTCGTGGTCGCCATCTTGTTCCGAACGTCATACGTGAACGCGTCGGCTCGCGACGTGGCAGCATTGGTTGCCGTCAGTTGGCTGCCGTTCGGATCATACGTGTACGTCGTCGTGCCGACCGTGTTCAGCGAGCTGCTCTCGCTCGTGAGCTGGTCGTCGTGGTTGTAGGCGTACGTCGTGGTCTCATCGTTCGCCGTGCCCGCGACGTCGTGGCTCTTCGTGATGCGGTTGCCGACCAGATCGAACGCGAAGCGATCGTCGTAGTCGCGGGAGTCATCACTCGAGTTGCTGTTCTCTTCGATCAAGCGATCATCCGCATCGTACGTCCAAGTCGTGTCGATCGTGATCGACGTACCGTCGGCCTGGCTCTGCACCTCGTGCGATGACGCACGCGTGCCATCGCTGTTCAGCACGTAGTGCTGACTGAACAACGAGGTTGTTCCCTTCGTCTCGTTCACGTCGGTAAGGCGATTCAGATCGTCATAGCTGTACGTGGTCACGATGCCGTTGGGCAGCGTCTCGGTCTTCTTGTCGCCCACTGCGTCGTACGATTAGGTCGTCACCATCGGCGTGGCGAGCGTCACCCCGTTGAGCTTGTTGACCGTCACCGTCGTCAATCGTCCATGGTTGTCATAGTCGTAGACCGTGTCCGTGTTGTCGGTGAACGTCTCGGTGTGTCGGCCCGTCGCGGGGTCGAAGACGTAGTGGATGTCTCCTTCGGGAGTCTGCTCTTCGATCAGGTTGCCTTGGTCGTCGTAGCTGTCGGTGGTGGTGCCCGAGGCGTCGGTAACCGTCTGCTGGCGGCCGAGGGCGTCGTAGGTGTAGCTGAAGGTCTGCGTGGCTTTGCCGCTTCCCGTCGCGCCGACGTATGTCACGTGATCGAGCATGCCGGTGTGGATGCCGGAGGTGATGTAGCCGTACGTCGCCACGTTGCCGCTGAAGTCGGTATGGGTGAGTTCACGGTTGAGATCATCGTACGTCGTCGACTCACTCTCACCGTCCGGCAGCGTCCGGCCAACGCGGTTGCCAAGCTCATCGAACGCGAACGAAGTCGTTCGATTCTCGGCATCCGTCTGCGTGATCTCATTGCCTGCGTTGTCGTAAGCATAGTGCGTGTGCGGGCGAACCAGCGCCGTCGAGGCCGTCGTCGCGTCGTCCACCGCCGGCCGACCTCCGCGTTGCCGCCGACTTCGACACGTTGCTTGGCTTCGGAAGCAGCGAATCGATCGTCCGCCATGGCTCGTCCGTGACGAGCGGCTGGGTCATCCTGACCTCCGGTAACAACAGCAACTTATTAGCGTTGAACGCTGTCGCCCGAACGGACGATTACCGCCATTTTGTTAGGAGCTCTAATATCAAGCACCGCTTCGTACTGGTTAGGCGTGCGGGCGCCTGTCACATACACCTCGTTCTTTGCCTGCGTCATGGACTCGTACGTCCCTTTAAATCCCCTTAGCGGCAGTGCTATTCTTCGTTCTCCGCGCTTCCTGTGAAGCTCGAGATTTGTGCATCCGCCTCATCAAAGATCATAGTCGCGGTTGTGACCGACGCGATTCCCGTCGTCACGATGTCTTACAGGTCTCGGTGGTCATAGTCGGTATGCGGCAAGACGAATGGCATCCACCGGGCTTCTGGCGATCATTGCCCTGAACCCTGCCCTCGTATGCATTGCCAACGTAGTATTTGACCTGCAACATGAGCTACCGATGTCGAAGCAACGGAGTACCCCGCTCGGAATGAGGCGATTCGATTCGCGGCGAACCCCGGCTCGCCATAGCATTCCAAGCATGGATGGGCAAGAGCCACTTTTCTGCTGCCGTACATGTCAAGCTTTTACTTCGCCTTGATCTTGTTTCCGATCGCCGTTTATTGTGAGACCGCTTGGCGGCGTTGGCGAAAGCGGGAGTCGTAACCAAATGGTATAACGTACCCGCCGGGTACAGCGGTCGATGGCGCTTCAAATGATTGTTCAGCATCCGACTGCTGAACGGATCGCGTGAGGGTGAAGAAGATGACTTGTCCCAAATGCAACGCGGCGATGAAGATTGTGACCGTCGGCGAATACGAGGTCGATCGCTGCACCGGCTGTGGAGGACTTTGGTTCGACCTGCGCGAACATGAACACATTGCCGAATCAAAAACCGACGTGGCACGTCTTGATAGTGCTCACGTGACAAAAGGCACTGCTCAAAACGATAAGCGGGACATTCGGTGTCCCATATGCCACGTCAAGATGCTCAAGCTGTCGGTGCCTGATCAGCTTCACATCAAATATGAAAGCTGTCCGGTCTGCTACGGCGCGTTCTTCGACGCGGGCGAGTTTAAGGATTACGCGACACACACGCTCGCCGAGCAGGTCAGCGGATTTTTTCGAGGTTTCAGACGGCGGCCCGCTGCATCATAAACGCAGCAATGCAGCGGCCCGCTTGATGCGTTTCAGTAAAGTGAGTGTCGGCGCGGTGCGGAGTGCAAAGCGTCGTCCGTTGGGGTGCTGGATGCGTTGCCTGGCAATCGACGAGTGCCGAGAGTGGCGGGACAAGCACCGTTGTCGCCACGACTGGAAGCATCAGACGACCTGCATCACTCCCCTGACGCAGCTACCTTCGTACACCATTGCGTTGGTCGAGCGACTGCGGTCGTTCGATCGCGCGATGTAGGTCATCGATCAAGTGGTCTTCGATGTCACACCGGGATCGAAAAACTTCGCCGCGACGCGGGCGAATCCCGGCCGGTGGACGAGGCTTCGGGGCATGCATTTGAGAATGAGGCGGATCGCTTTCGAAGCGCCCTCGACGCCTCCCTGTCCGGCTGGATTGACCTGCGTGCCGTGTTCTCTTCGTCGAAGCACGCGCTAGGGCCCACCATGATGGGTCCACGACCATCTTTTCGGAGTCGTCGGGTAAAATCTCTGAGGTGCGGCGCGTGTTGGATGACGGAGGCGCCAAGCTCGTGAAGTACACGGCGAAGTCGCCTTAACTCGACGCTGCAATCGACATCCGCTCGGAATTTGGTGGACACGATGTGCCTCTCGTTTGAGGGCCAATGCGTTGCCGGTGTGTACCGTACACGCTTGACAGTCATCACGAGTTGCACTGCCGACCACCGGCAGGTAACGCAAATATGCGTTCAGCAAGACCTTAAACAATGGAGACGACGAGGCTCGAACTCGTAACCCCCGCGTTGCAAACGCGGTGCTCTTCCAATTGAGCTACGTCCCCGGGAAGCAGAGCCACGTTATTCGACCTGCGACGATTTTGCCACAGAGGTAATTGATCTGTTCAGGCGTCGCGATCCACCGCCGCCGCGATGCGCTTGATCGATGTCATCATCGTCTCGAACTGCTTCGGCGTGATCGACTGCGCGCCGTCCGTCAGCGCGTGTTCCGGATCGTTATGTACTTCGATGATCAGCCCGTCCGCACCGGCGGCGACCGCGGCGCGGCACATGGCGTCGACCAGATGGCTTTTACCCGTGCCCTGGCTGGGATCGATGACCACGGGGAGATGGCTGAGGCGATGCAGTTCGGGAACTGCCGCCAGCGCGAGCGTGTTGCGAACATATTCTTCGTAAGTGCGAATGCCGCGCTCGCAGAGGATCACCTGCGTATTGCCGCGCGACATGATGTACTCCGCCGCAAGAAGGAATTCTTCCAGGGTTGCACTCATGCCGCGCTTCAGCAGCACGGGCTTGGCTTGCTCGCCGACCGCGTTCAGTAGATTAAAATTCTGCATGTTCCGCGCGCCGACTTGCAACACATCCGCATAGTCGGCCACCAGTTTCACCTGGTCGACGGCCATCACCTCGGTGACGACCGCCAGCCCGGTTTCTTCGCGCGCCATGGCAAGATACTTCAACCCTTCTTCGGCCAGACCCTGAAACGCATAAGGGCTGGTGCGCGGCTTAAACGCCCCGCCGCGCAGGCCGATCGCGCCAGCTTCTTTGACGGCGTGAGCAATCTCGATCAATTTGACTTTATCTTCGACGCTGCAAGGCCCCGCGATCACGCCGACGCGTTTGCCACCGATGGTTGCATTCGTCTTCGGATCCCGCAGCATTGGCACGATCGTTCGCTCGCGCTTGACTTCGACCGATGCCATTTTATACGGCGCGAGAATCGGCACGACTTTTTCCACGCCCGGCACGCTCTCCATGGCCGTGCGGTCTTTGAAGCGATCGTTACCGATCACCGCGACCACCGTTCGTTCCGTTCCAACAATTACGTTTTCTTTAAGGCCCATTTCCCGCACCAGTTGAACGACGTGCTCGACTTCTTTGCTGCTCGAGCCGGTTTTCATCACAACGATCATCGGACACCTCCAAAATTTCGGTAACGTCGCCAGCGGTTCATTGCGTCTCCCTCAACAAAAAAAGCCTCAGGACGATTGTCCTGAGGCTTGGAAAGATATTCAGTCAGTCGATCGTTGGCTCAGGACATGCGAGATCGGCCGAGATGTTTCCCGGTAAACCAGTAGCCAAAATAGGTCGCAGTCGAGGCCATGCTTTTGAAAACGATAGCGAGACGGACGGGCTTATGTCAAACGACGATCGAACTTGCGAATTCGCGAATTTGAGATTTCAAGATTTTGTTCAATCGCAAATTCTTAAAATCTCAAAACCACGTCATCAGGTGGAAAGCAACATCTCAAGATCGCCGGCGTTCAATTTTCCGACCACGCTGTTGTCGGCGTTGATGATCGCGTCGGCCAGATCTCGCTTTGATTTTTGCAATTCCAGGACTTTTTCCTCGACCGTTCCTTTCGCGATGAGGCGATACGCGAACACCGACCGTTGCTGGCCAATACGGTGGGCGCGGTCGATGGCCTGGCTTTCGACGGCCGGGTTCCACCACGGATCGAGTAAATACACATAATCGGCCGCGGTCAGGTTCAAGCCGACGCCGCCGGCTTTCAGGCTGATCAGGAACAGCTTGCAAGTCGGATCGTTCTGAAATCGCTCGACGCGTTGCTGGCGATCGCGTGTCTTGCCGTCGAGGTATTCGTACGTTTGCCCGGCCTTGTCGAGCCGATCGCGCAAAATAGCCAGCATCGACGTGAACTGTGAAAAGACGAGTACCTTGTGCCCTTCCTCCAGCACTTCGGTCATCTGTGACAATAGCGTATCGAGCTTCGCGCTCGATTCGCCGCTGCGGGCGCGGTCGATGAGGCCCGGATGACACGCCGCCTGTCGCAGGCGGAGCAACGCTTCGAGAATCTGAATCTTCGCGCGGTTGATTCCCACCTCGGCAATGCGCTGCATCAGCGACTGGCGATAATGATCGCGTAGATCGTCATATAACTTCCGCTGCACTTCATCGAGTTCGCAAAAGATCGTCTGTTCAATTTTCTCCGGCAGATCGCGGGCAACCTGCGCTTTGGTTCGTCGCAGGATGAACGGCCGGAGCGCGCGGGCGAGCGTGGCGCGGGCATCAGCACCGCTGACGACGCTCTTGGCGTTGCCGCCGCCGGTCAGGGCGCGAAGCATCTTCGAGCCGCCGAGCATGCCGGGGTTTAGAAAGTCGAACAGGCTCCACAATTCGCCGAGATGATTTTCGATCGGCGTCCCGGACATGGCGAGGCGATGCTTCCCCTTGAGCAATCGCGCCGCCTTGGCGGATTCCGTGCTGGCGTTTTTGATCGCCTGCGATTCGTCGAGAATCACGTAATCGAAATCCGCCTCGCGGAAATAGCCGGCGTCGCGGCGCATCGTGCCGTACGTTGTGACCACCAGATCGAAATTCTGGAAATGTTTAGCCTCGCGCACCCGGCCGATGCCGCTGTGATCGAGCACGCGGAGATCGGGCGTGAACCGCTGCGCTTCCTGTAGCCAGTTAAAGACAAGCGAGCGCGGTACGACGACGAGTGACGGACCGGCCTTGAGATCGCTGCGAGCCTGCAGCATCGCGAGCACTTGCACGGTCTTACCGAGACCCATGTCGTCGGCCAGACATCCGCCGAAGTTAAATCGCTGGAGGAACTGAAGCCAACCGAGGCCGTCGCGTTGATACGGGCGCAACTCACCGATAAACCCATCAGGTGCCAGCGCTGAGTCGACGCCTTCGAACGCACGAAGTTGCTCGCGCGCCTTGGCGAACGTCGCATCGACATTCACTTCCGGCATGTCGGCCAACAGTGCATCGAGGAAGCCGATTTGCGAAGCGCTGAACTTGAGCGCCTGCCCCTCTCCCGCATCGGCAAGCTCGATGAGCGGCGCATATTTCGCCAGCCAGTCCTGGGGAACAACGCCGAGCGAGCCGTCATCGAGCAGCACCGTTGTCTCGCCCTTCCGCACGGCCGCGAGCAATTCAGGTAGGCCGACGTTTTGGCCGTCAAAATCGATCGAACCGTCGAGCTCGAACCAATCGATGCCGCTGCTCACCGTCATTTTGAACGCGCCGCTGCGGCGAAACGCTTTGCCGTCCGCCTCGACGTGCCACCCCTCGGCCACCAGCGACGACACCGCACCGATGAACCGCCCTGGCGCGATATTCAGCGCGCCAAATTGCTCCGGCCGGCGCACATCGCCGCGAAAGCCGCGCAGCTTCAGCACGCCCCGCGCCGTCGCCTCGGCCGGCGCGTCGCGGCGGACGATCAGACGATCCTTCTCGATAAACAATCCGGCCGATGAATCTGCGGCGTCGACAATGTGCCCTGCGTAATTAAACGACAGGTCTATTGCCATACGCTCGTCGGTTCCCGCCTCGGAATTAATCGGCGGCGAGGCGGCGGCGTTCTGCGCAGCGCTGCGCTGTGCGGCCGACCGATGAATGCGAAGGCGCGGCTGCGGCGAGGCCTCAACCTGCGACACGTTGAACTCAGCGGGCAATTCCAGCGGCGGCAGACTGGGCAGCGCGACCAACTCCTGTAGCAATTCCTCCGCCTGCGTTTTGAAGACGACGACTTCCATGCCGTTCTCGCGCAGGTCGGCGAGCAATCGAAACGCGCCGTGGTGATTGAGCTGGCTGATCATGCCGTTCGCGATGAGCATCCCCCCGCTGACGACCAGCGCCGGCTCGGCGAGGTCCATCCGCTCGGCCGCCTCCGATTCGGCAACGTGCCGTTCAAAATGTCCGGTGAGTCGGATTGCTTCGCCGTTGTACGTCTCGGTCGTCGAAAGCGTGAAGGACCACGGTTGGCCGTGATCCCATCGCAGCAAATGAAGATTGTCGTTGTCATTGACCGTCGGCGTGCCGTCGTCCTCGGTCACAGGCGTGACGCTTACCGAACCCTGCGGCTTCATAACATAGCAGCGGCCGGTCTCGCAGATTTTTCGCAGCGTGGTTGCATAAGCGCTGGCGGTCAGCGTGAATTTTCGCGACTCGCCCGCCCCTTTGATCGCGCCATAGGCAAACGCATTTTCATCGCGCGAGCCGGCCAGCATCTGCGCAATCAGACGATCGTCTTCGCTCGGAATGCTTATCCACGTCGCGAAGTCGAGTTGGCGCTTCACCGGCAGCCAAAGACCGGTCTTCGCCGAAGACTGCTGCGCGCGAACTTCGACCATCAACACCGGCTCGCGCTCATCCATCAGCGAGGCAGTGGCGGACGGATCGATGACGTAGATCAATCGCCAATCATCCGGCCAACCGGTGGCGGCCGCCGCGGCGCTCTGGCGGCGCTGGTCGTTGAGCATGTCGTCGCGCAGCTGGTTCAGATTCCGCTTCCAGAGCTGCGTCGTGCCGCGCGTGGAGGCGACGCCGCCTTTCTTCGGCTCGGCGATTGGCGTCGGGGCGATCGACGCTGACGTTGTCAGCCATCCGCCGGGTTTTCGAGGGTCGAGCAAATCCTGGGCGTCGGCCTGTAGGAACATCGCCCAGAGATGCTTGCAAGGCTGGCCGGTCGTTTCGTAATCGGGACACGTGCATTCAATTTCGAAATCGACGTCGGCTGTATCGCCGGCGGAGAAAGTCGTCGCCGCTGCTTGTGCATCGTCGCCGCCGCCGCTTACGGTTGAGTCGCCGGCTTCGCTCTGCTGGCGAACGGGCTCCAACTCCTCGACTGTCTCCAGCCGGATAAAAACGTTGTAGAGCCTCGTTCCCTGAACCGCCGCACGCAGCACGTTGTCACGCCTGCGCAAATCACGGACAGCCCCGTCGGAGAAATACTCTCGCCCTTTGGTACGAGCGTCGGCATCAAAAAAAACGGCGTAGCGATCGAGAAGCGAAGACAAGAATCTGGTCCTCCGAAAGTGAGCACCGGCGCGTCAAACAAAACACGCCCAGCGCAAAGTCGAATCGGCTAGTGTAGCGTTATAGCCTTGCGGCTCAACACATTTGCTCCGGTCGCTTCTAAACGCACGAATCACAGTCGCGGTGAAATCATGATTAACTCGGATCGGAGCATCTTGAACATCACTCCCATTGCTGCACTCGTTCTCTTCGTGATGATCGCAGCATTTCTGGCCGAGGCACGATCGGCGCCGCCCGCTCGCGATCCTCACGCGCCGGCGTTTGTGCCGGCAAAGGATCTGCCTGACGGAGAGATGCCGCCGGCGGACGCCGACGGAAATTTCATTATCGGCCCGACGCACTCTCCCGCGCCGGAACTAGCCGCGCCGCAGCCGACGCTGGAAGGTAAAATTTTCACGTTCACGATGAGCTCGAGCGCGAGTGCGATCTTTCCGGGAATCGCCCGTGAGAAAAACACGTTCGGCACGCCCGACCCGGCAGACCCCGCCAAGCTGCTCGTTACGACTAGCCACGCCGCGCCCTACACCCGCAAGGTCTCCGTATACGTCCCCAAGCAATACGAGCCTAATTCGACTGCCCCGTTCATCGTCGGCGCTGACGGGCCTGACCAGCTGCTTTTCGTAGCGTTGGATCGTCTGATCGCCGCGCGGCGCCTGCCAGTCATGATCGCTATCTCCATCGGCAACGGCAGCGGCGATGCACAGGGCAGCGAACGCAGTCTGGAATATGACACCATGTCCGGCTTATACGCCGAGTTTGTTGAGAAGGAAGTTCTGCCGGTGGTGGAAAAGCAATGCGCGGTGACGTTGACGAACGACCCGGACGGCCGCGCAACCATGGGGTGTAGTTCCGGCGGATCGTGCGCCTTCATCATGGCTTGGTATCACCCCGATCTGTATCACCGGGTCCTGACCTATTCCGGCACATACGTGAACCAGCAGTGGCCGCCTAACCAGAAGACGCCGCACGGCGCCTGGGGGCTTCACGAACACCTGATTTCAGACAGTCCGGCCAAGCCGCTACGGATCTGGATGGAAGTCGGCGACAAAGATCTTTTGAATCCAAATCTCATGCGTGACAACATGCACGATTGGGTCATCGCCAACGAAAACATGGCAGTGGCGCTGGCTGCTAAAAAATATCACTACCAGTTTGTCTTCGCATCAAATGCGACGCACTGCGATGGGTCCGTCAAGCAACAAACCCTCGCCGAGGCGTTGGAATACACCTGGCAGGGCTATCCGATCGCCAGCCCTGCCCGCACGCATGAATCGCCCGCTACCACGACGCCAAGTCGATAATCTAAGAATCTTTCGATCCGCGCGGCAAACCCGCACAACCATTTTGCGGCCACGCCGTAAACCCGGTAGCATCCGGGGGCGAAAAATGATGCCGATCGTGAACAGCAGTAATCCGGGGCGTAGCTCAGCTTGGTAGAGCGTCTGGTTTGGGACCAGAAGGTCGCAAGTTCGAATCTTGTCGCCCCGATTTTTGAGACGGTGTTGACGCGGATGAACTGCATCTTGTTCCGGTCGGCGGCTGGAATTGCGAGAAGTATTTTGGAACGGTTCATATTGCTGCGAACAGCGTTGCAGCGATGCATCGGACGGGCGCACGATGGCAAATTCCTCCTGACCCGACGATCGTTCTCGAGATTTCTACCAGTCAAGTCCATGTCGCGTCTATGGCGGTGGACTTGTTGATTTGCCGCAATTTGTAATCCGACTTGACACTCGGATGGCGGTGGGCTTAACTAGCCGCACTCATGCAGTTGATCCTTCGACGTTCGTTTTTGCTTCGAAGCCTTCTCGGGCTTCTTGGTAATGACGCGCATTCGTAAGGGTTGCTGCCACGGTATTTCCTGACCAAGCCCTGCGATGCGTCGCGGGGCTTGTTGCGTCTATGGAGTTCGAGGCTTTCGACGAGGACAGACGATGGACACGGTCAAGATATTCGACACGACATTGCGGGACGGCGAGCAATCTCCGGGTGCGACGCTCAACCTTGTTGAGAAACTCGAGGTCGCACGTCATCTCGAAGCGATGGGCGTGGACATCATCGAGGCCGGCTTTCCGATCAGCTCGTCGGGTGATTTTGAATCGGTGAATGCGATCGCCAGCGAGATCACGCGCTGCACCGTCGCGGGCTTGGCGCGCTGCACGCCCGGCGACATCGACCGTGCCGGGAAGGCCGTGAAGCACGCGAAGAAGCCGCGCATCCATTTGTTCTGCGCGACCAGCAGGATTCATCGCGAGCACAAGTTGAACAAGGGTAAGGAGGAGATCATCCGTATCAGCGTCGACTCGATTCATCGCGCATTGCAGTTCACGAGCGACGTGGAATTTTCGCCCGAGGATGCGAGTCGAACCGAATTGGAGTTTCTAGAAGAGATCGTCGCCGCCGCCATCGACGCGGGCGCGACGACGATCAATCTGCCCGACACCGTCGGATACGCGACGCCGAAAACGTATGGCGAAATCTTCCGTCACCTGATCGCGAAACTGCCGGAGATTCGCGCGAAGAACATCGTCCTCTCCACTCACTGCCACGACGACCTCGGCATGGCCGTCGCGAATTCATTAGCGGCAATCGAAAACGGCGCGCGGCAGGCCGAGTGCACCATCAACGGCATCGGCGAGCGTGCCGGAAACGCATCGCTCGAAGAGATCGTCATGGCCATGCGCGTACGCGCCGATCACTACGGCGTAAAGACGAACATCGACGCGACGAAGCTGTATTCCGCGAGTCGCATGGTCAGCTCGCTGACGGGCTTAGCCGTGCCGCGCAACAAGGCGATCGTCGGGCAAAACGCCTTCGCGCACGAGGCCGGCATTCATCAGGACGGCGTGCTCAAATATCGCGAGACGTACGAGATCATGGACCCGTCGACCGTCGGCATTCCGAGCAATTCGCTGGTGCTCGGCAAACACAGCGGCCGCCACGCATTCAAGGATCGTGTGCAGACGCTCGGCTACGCTTTGGATGATGCGCAGATCGAATCCACCTTCGCGCGATTCAAGACGCTGGCTGACAAGAAAAAAGAAGTGTTCGATGAAGACATCGAAGCGCTCATCGACGACCAGCTCGAGCTCGCCGAGGGCCAGTGGGAACTGACCGGCCTGCAGGTGACGGCCGGGTCGAACACGATCCCCACCGCCACCGTCACCATCAAAGACGCGCGCGGCGACACAATGCAGGACGCCAGCGTCGGCGACGGCCCCGTTGACGCGATCTACTCCGCCATCGGCCGACTGACCGGCATTCGCGGCACGCTCAGCGAATATCGCATTCGGGCTGTGACCAGAGGCAAGGAAGCGATGGGCGAAGTGCAGATCGAAATCGATCACAACGGCACGGCGCTGCGTGGCCGCGGCCACAGCACGGACATTTTAGAAGCCAGCGCGCTTGCTTATGTGGCTGCAATCAACCGACTCAGCAGCCTGGCAAATCGCGAGCGGCGAATTACGCAGCATTCGGGTGTGTAAATGCCGACCGGTCGAGTGGCGGCTAGTTGCATTGAAAGCTCAAGTTGTTCAACCCGAATTTCGATGGCCGTGCAACGAATTCTGAAGTGTTTTAGGACAATTCACTCCCAACGAAGTTTCATAATCCTGGGTTTAAGCCACGTGTATTTGAATTGTGTTATCCAGTTTCACTGTTGGTCGATTGTCCGCCGTTCGATAAAATGAGGTCGATGCGAGGCACAATCACAACCGGTGCCGGGGCCGCATTTAAAATCGCTGCCTTAAATCCGGTCTTAGCCGCCACTGATCCGGTTTATACATTCGACCTGACCAAAGCAGTGCTAACGCGTGTTCGGCCGAGTTGCGAGCATTTGGAAGCGGTTCGGCTCGCGGGACGTTGACGCTGGCCTCGCCCGCCATTCAAGCCGGGCTGGCGAGCGTCCGGCTGACGCTCACCATGGCAACGGCACCAGCCTACGAGCAGCGAGCCGCAAAACGATATCTACGTGCTACTGCCCTCAGCGTTCAGGCGGGCGCGCAATCCTGCAATCTCGTTTTAACCCGGCCCGGCGCAGTCGCCATCGCAACCGACCTTGACGACGCAATCACGGTTGCGAAAGCGCACATTCATTTCATTGTCGAGCGCGGAAATGCGAAGCGCGATGCAATGGTGCAGATTATCCCGGATACCGAGCGGACCGTGCCAGTTCTGCCGGCGTCCCCAGACGAGACTCGCCTAGGCGACGCAGGCTTGGTTTCCGCCGCCGCCACTTTGGGGTGATGAGGACTTCTCCGACTGGGAGTCCGGCCAATGATGGTGTTACATCGCGGGGAAATCTGGTGGGCTCAAATCCCTGAACCTGTTGGACGCAGACCAGTCCTGTTGCTGACGCGCGATCGAGCGGTTGCAAAGCTGACAAATGTCACGTGCGCGCCACTGACACGTACGGCCCGTGGCATCGAGACTGAAGTCGCTCTTGGAACCGAACACGGGCTTCCGTCCGATTGCGCCGTGACACTCGATAACATCCAGACGTCGCCAAAAAGCGTCCTCGATCGGCGGATCGCAAAACTTGATGCCGATACGCTCAACGCCATCGCCGAAGCAATCCATGTGGCGCTCGATCTTCCGTTTTAAACGCATTGCCTTTCTTCGTAGAGCGACTAAACGCGATCCACGCGTTCGATCAGCTTCCAAGTGTCAACATCGATCACGAGATAAGACGGCGTGCCCATCGTGCGCCACAACGGGAACGGCTCAAGGTTCAATCGTCGCTGCGCGAAAAGCGCGATGGCCGTGCCGTGCGTGACGATGGCGAGATTGGTGCTTGCACCTTCCACAACGTCGTCGATGGCGCGCGCGATTCGGTCGCCCGCGGCACGTCCGGTCTCAGACCCAAGCACCAATCGCTGAGGCTCCTTAAACAGCTGCGCCATCGCCGAAATGAATTCGGGCGTGCGCATGTGCGGAACGTTGTTGCGATCGTGTTCGTGAAGATCGGTGCCGATGTCGCTTTCGATCGCGAGGCCGTCGGCGATGATCTTGGCCGTCTCGATCGCTTTTGGTTCGTCGCTGGAAACAATCTTTGTCAAATCGAACCCTCGCATCAGATCAATCATCTGTAACGACTGTTCGCGTCCGGCCTCCGACAGTTTCCAATCGCGCGATGTTTTCGATGGATCGACGAGCGGCTTAGCGTGCTTAATGAGGACGAGCTTGGGCATGATCTCCTAGCCGATGAATCGATCGGACCTCACTTAGATGCTGGAAGAGATTTTGCGAGAAGATCCGTGAAGTACGTGATGATCAGATCCGCGCCCGCACGTTTGATTGCGATCAGCGATTCAAGGGCCGCCCGATCTTCGTCGATCCAGCCGTTTCGTCCCGCGCCTTTGAGCATCGCGTATTCGCCACTTACTTGATACGCGACCGTCGGCACGTTGACCGACTGCTTCACTTTTGCGATCACATCGAGGTACGCGCCGGCCGGTTTGACCATCACCATGTCGGCACCCTGCTCGACGTCGAGTTGAGCCTCGCGCAGCGCTTCGTCGAGGCCGCGGGCCGGATCCATTTGATAGGAGTGGCGATCGCCGAACGCGGGTGCTGAGTCGGCCGCGTCGCGGAACGGGCCGTAAAACGCGCTCGCGTATTTCACTGAGTAGGCGAGGATTGACGTATCGATAAACCCGGCCGCGTCGAGGCCGCGGCGCAACTCGCCGACCGTGCCGTCCATCATGCCGCTGGGCGCGACGACCTGCGCGCCAGCTTTCGCATGATTGATCGCCTGCTGCACAAGCAGGCCGACCGTCTCGTCATTCTTCACCGTCGACTTGTCATCACTCATCGGCCCGCAATGGCCGTGGTCGGTATATTCGCACATGCACAAATCGGTGATGCCGACCATCGGCACGTTCCGCTGGCGCATCGTGCGAAGCAGTTGGCAGACGATGTTGTCCGGATCGTTCGCGACCGTCCCGCGCGCATCCTTTTTCGCGCGATCGATCACGCCGAAAATCAAATACGCCCGAAATCCCTCCGCCGCGAGTGTCGACAACCACTCGGCCGCCACGTCGACCGACATCTGAAACACGCCGGGCATCGATTTCACTTCATCGCGAATGCTTTTCCCCTCGCGCACAAATACCGGCACGATGAAATCGCTGCGTTGCAACGAGATGGTTTGCAGCATCGACCGCAACAGCGGATTCGATCGCAGGCGCCGCGGGCGGATGGGAAGATTCAGTGGCTCGTTCATGACACAAACAGTTTAGGGACGATCTGAGGAAATCAATACGATCGCCGAGACGCCGAGAGCGCCGAGGAAGACGCCGAGGAAAAGCAATTTTGTTTTGCCACAGAAGCACAGAGCACAGAAAAGCAAAAGCAAATTCATTGTTGTTCTCGATGCCTCCGTTGGGCATTAGTCTTGTCGTGCCAATTAATCTTCTCGGCCTCTTCCTCGGCGCTCTCGGCACCTCGGCGGTCGTATTTAATTCGCACACCAGTTAGCCTTTCCGGCCCGACCGATGAGCCAAGTCCTCAATGACGCAACGCCCGTCGCACCCGTGCTGCTGACACCTGCCGAAGAGCGGGCCGGCTATTTTTACGGCATCGGCGCGTACGTCGCCTGGGCGTTGTTCCCGCTTTATTTCACCTCCGTCGTGGGCAATGTTTCGCCACTGCACGTGCTGGCGAATCGCATCGTCTGGTCGCTCGTATTTCTCACGATCGTCATTTCATGGCAGCGTCGCTGGCCGGCCGTTCTTCAACATGTGAAAACGCGGCGCATTCAGTTGCTCCTGCTCGGCAGCGCGATCGCGATCGCGTTCAACTGGTATTCATTTATCTGGGCCATGACCAACGGCCAGATTCTGCAGGCGAGCCTCGGCTATTTTATGAACCCGCTCCTGGCCACCGCGCTGGGCGTGTTCGTGCTCGGCGAGCGTTTGCGCAAAATGCAATCTCTCGCCGTCACCATCGCGGCCGTCAGCGTGGCGATCTTCATCGTCGCGCAGCACGTCGTGCCGGTCGTGGCCCTTGTCGTCGGTTTATCGTTCGCGCTATACGGCCTGCTGCGCAAAATCGCGGTTGTGCCGCCGATCATCGGCCTGTGGATTGAGACGGCCATCCTGCTCCCGCCCGCGCTGGTCGTGCTGGGCCTGCAGATCTATGCGCATCAAACATCGCTTCAAACCTACGGCCTGCTCACCGTCGCCGGCCCGTTGACGGCCTTACCGCTCATCTGGTTCGCCGCCGCGGCTCGACGATTGAAGCTTTCAACGATCGGCTTCCTGCAATACATCTCCCCCACCGGCCACTTCCTGCTCGGCCGGCTGGTGTACAAGGAACCGTTCAACCACATCGAATTCGGTTGCTTCATCGCCATCTGGATCGCCTTGGCGATTTTCACGGTCGATCAGATCTGGACGTTTCGCAGGAGGGGGAGGGTTGAGGGTTGATTGTGGATTGTCGAGTGTGGAATGTGGAATGCCATCGAAGTCCTGCCGACCCTCCAAAATCGACGATCAACATTCAACATTCAACAATCGACATTCAACATTCTCTTTCCCACGATACAATCGCCTCCTCAGCACCCGTAGCTCAGCTGGATAGAGCATCCGCCTTCTAAGCGGACGGTCGCAGGTTCGAATCTTGCCGGGTGCGCTTTAACGTTTGCGAAGATGTGCGGCCGCACTTTTGTCTGCTAAACTTGTAGCGATGCGTTACACGGGAATATTCGAGACCCAGCCGGATGGCGGATACCACGCCTCATGCCCCGTGCTTCCCGGGTGCCATTCCGAAGGCGATACGCTCGATGAAGCAACGGCAAATTTGACGGAAGCGATCACCGTTTATCTCGAAAGCCTGCGGGCGCATGGCGAGCCTATTCCAGTTGAAGACATTCTCATCAAGCCGCTGGAAATCTCAACGGTCTGACGCATGCCGAAGCCGCCTTCGATTCGAGCTCGCGACGTTGTGCGCGTCGCGATCTTAATTGGGTTTGAATTCGATCGGCAGAGAGGCAGCCACGCGATCTATTATCGTTCTTCCGATAAACGGCGCGTCGTCATCCCCATGCATGGCACGAAAGACCTTAAGCCCGGAACGCTCCGCGCGATCATCAGCGACATGGGACTGACGATTGAAGAGTTCAATTCGTCCAGGTGATTCGTTCTCGGACTTTGACCCAGTCTCGAACACGATCTTCCTGTCCTTCGTCTCTTCGTGACAAAGCTCCGCCGCTAGACAGCCATTTCCCGCATCGCTATCGTCGCCCCTTCACTTTATTCAAAGGAACGAAACGATGTCCGCACCACTGGCGATGCTGTACGAAAAAGACGCTTCACTCGACGCGCTCAAGGGCAAGACCGTGGCCATTATTGGCTTTGGGTCGCAGGGTCATGCACATGGCCTGAACCTGCGGGATAGCGGCGTGAAGGTGATCGTCGCGAATCGCAAGGAGAGCACCAACGGCAAGCTCGCTACCGAGCAGGGCTTGCCGCCGATGAGCGTGGCCGATGCGGTGAAGCAGGCGGACTTGATCATCATCACGCTGCCGGACGAGAAGCAGCCGGAAGTGTATGAAGCGTCCATCAAGCCAAACCTCCGCGCGGGGCAGGCGCTCGGTTTTACGCATGGGTTTAACATTCATTTCAAGACGATCATTCCGCCGAAGGATGTGGACGTCTTGATGGTCGCGCCGAAAGGGCCTGGCCATCTCGTGCGATCGGAATTCGAGCGTGGCGGCGGCGTGCCGTGCTTGTTGGCCGTTCACCAAGACGCGACCGGCAACGCGCGAAAGCTGGGTCTGGCATGGGCGCGCGGCATCGGCGGCGCGCGATCCGGCATCATCGAAACCACTTTCAAAATCGAATGCGAAACCGATCTCTTCGGAGAGCAAGCCGTTCTCTGCGGTGGCCTCGCTTCGCTCATCAAGGCCGGCTTTGAAACGCTCACCGAAGCTGGCTATCCGCCGGAAATGGCGTATTTCGAGTGCGTGCATGAAGTGAAGCTGATCGTCGATTTGATCTACGTCGGCGGGCTCGACTACATGCGCTACAGCATCAGCAACACCGCCGAATACGGCGACCTTTCGCGCGGGCCGCGCGTGGTGAACGATGCGACCAAAGCCGAGATGAAAAAGATCCTCGGCGAGATCGTCTCCGGCCAGTTCGCGAAAGAATTCCGCGCCGAATACGAAGGCGGCATGAAGAACTTCAACCGCATGTACGAGGCCGACAACTCGCACCCGGTCGAAGTCGTCGGCCGACGATTGCGCAAGATGATGCCCTGGCTGAAGGCGAAAGAGCCGCCGAAGAATTGATCTTTCTTACGCCTCTCTCCAGTACTCTGGGGAGAGGTTGGGAGAGGGGTCTTGCTTCAGTCTTGAACGAAGGCCGAAGACCCCTCTCCCTGCCTCTCCCCAGAGTACTGGAGAGAGGAGTTGGGTTTTCGGTTTACGGCGTTGCTTGCGAAATCTGCTGTACCTGGATCTCCCCATCCGCCGGCACCTGCATCTGCCGCAATAAATCCACCTCCCACCCGCCGCCGATCGCTTTATAAAGCTGAATCAGCGAAGTATTGAGATCTCCTTCGCTGACGGCCAGCGCATCCTGGGTGGAGTAGAGCTCGCGCTGTGCATCGAGCACATCGATGAAATCACCCACGCCGTTCTGGTACAAATCGACGGCAATGCGAACCGAACGCTCGTTGGCGACGGCCGCATCGCGCAGGGTGCGTACGCGTTCCTGCGTCTTCGAGTAGCTTAGCAACGCGTCTTCCACATCGCTTAGCGCGGTAAGGACTGCTTGCCGAAAGTCAATCATCGATTGGGCCTGCCGCGCTTCGGACACTTTGATCCGGCTCCGGATACGTCCCGCATCAAAGATCGGCCAGCTAAACGCCGGCGCGATCGAGTAGAACCGGCTGCCGTACTCCACGAGATTGCCCGGCTCAGTGCTCTGCAACCCGAGCGAGCCGGTGAGATTAAACTTCGGAAAAAGGTCGGCGGTGGACACCCCAACCTGCGCCGTCGCGGCGGCGAGACGGCGCTCGGCACGACGCACATCCGCACGGCGGCGCAACAGATCGGACGGCAGCCCGATCGGTATTTCATCCGGTAGCACCGGCAGCGGACGCGAACCCGATAGCTCGCCCGCCAGCGCAGTGGGACGCTCGTCGATCAACACCGACAAGCGATGAATCGCCTGACCGACGTTGATTTCCAGCAACGGTATTTGCGCCGTCGTCGTCGCGACCTGCGCTTGCTGGCGATTGCTATCCAGCTCATTGCTCAGGCCGCTCGCCGATCGCTCGCGTAAGACCTTGAGCGTGCGAGTTTGTGATTCGAGGTTATTGCGCGCGATGTCGAGACGGCGTTGCGTCATGCGGAGTTCAAGATAATTTCGCGCGACCTCGCCGAGCATGCTGACGATGACGTCACGGCGATCTTCGACCGCTGCCTGCACAGTCGCGTCGGCCGCCTCGATCGCTCGACGCCGACCGCCAAAGATATCGATTTCCCAACTGGCATCAAAGCTGGCCTGGTAAAGATCGAATTCGCTGAGCGATGAACCGGGAATCGCCGACGACCCCCCGCCCCCTGCCGCCTGCCCACCGCCTCCACCGGCGTTCACGGGCGTGTTACCACTAAACGCACTTGTCAGGCCGTTCTTGCTCACGTGCGCATGCTGATAGGTGCCATCGGCATCAACTTCGGGAAACAGATCCGCGCCGACCACGCCGCGCTGAGCGCGTGCTTCGCGGAGTCGTTCGCCGGCACGTTGCACGTCGAGATTGGCGGTGAATGCGCGCTCGATGAGCTGATCGAGCGTCGGATCGCGAAACGTCCGCCACCAATCAATCACGGGTCGCGAGCCGGAAACAATCTTGCTCGCATTCAATCCGCGAACGGCTTGGGTCGTCGGCTCGCGCCCGATCTCACCATATTCGTTCAACACGCTGACGGTCGGCGGCTTGTAATTCGGGCCGACCGTGCAACCGCTTGCGACAAGGAAGCACAGCGCGATAAGCGTGTCTGAAAAACGCATCTGTCGGCGAAGAATGCCAAACATCGGTACCGTCATCTCAATGTCCATGCGCGCCACCCGGTTTAGCCTTTTTCAACAGGAACACGAACGGAACCGCGCAGATCGCGCAGCCGCACATAAATCTGAACGTATCAAGATAGGCAAGAATCGCGGCCTGCTGCTGTAATCGTCCGAAGACTGCGCCGTTCGCTTGTCGGCGGGCTTCCCACAGTCCTGAGCCGCCCATGCGGAAAAAGTTCTGCGTCGATTGTTGCAGCGTGTTCTTAAACGTCGTGCTGGTCTCGGCCAAATGATTGACAAGATAGGTCTGATGAATCTGCTGGTGTCTCGCCAGCCAGGTTTGCGCGAGAGAGATTCCGAAGCTGCCGCCGAGATTGCGCATGAGATTAATCATCGCCGACGCTTCATTGCTTTTGCTGCCCGGGATGCCGGCATACGACGCGGTAGTGATCGGCACAAACAAAAACGCCAAGCCAGCGGCCTGATAAATGCGTGCGAGCATCAAATCTTTGTACGATGCGGCGAGACTCAGATTGCTCATATGCCACATCGCAAACACTTCGATCAACATGCCGACGAGGATGAGATACTTTGCTTGAAACTTGCCGATGAGAATCCCCACCATCGGCATCAGTATCATGACGACTACCCCGCCAGGCGTGATGACCAGCCCCGCGTCGGTGGCGGTGTAGCCGAACAATGATTGCGTGAGTTGCGGCAGCAACTGCGTCGTCCCGAAAAGGATAAACCCCATCGCAAACATGAGTACGCTCGATGAGGCAAAACTTCGTCGCGCAAAAAGTCGAAGATCAACGATCGGATGTTTGTGCCACAACTCCCAGCCGACCATGGCCATGAGCGCGATGACCGAGATGATGGTGAACGAGAGAATAAAGTTTGAGCCAAACCAGTCATCGCGCTGACCTTTATCGAGCACAACCTGCATGCAGCCAAGCCCGATCGCGATGAGAAAAAACCCGACAAAGTCGATCTTGATGCCCTTTTTCGTGCGAGCTTTGCGCTCCTTTTCCTCGGTCTTCGGCTCGACGAGAAAAATGTAGCTGAGCAGCAGCGAGCCAAGGCCGACCGGCACGTTGATAAAGAAAATCCATCTCCAGGTGTAGTTGTCGGTGATCCACCCGCCGAGCGTCGGGCCGACGGCTGGAGCGAAGACGACGGCGATGCCATACATCGCAAACGCCAGCCCGCGTTGCTTTGGCGTGAAGGTGTCGGCCAGGATCGATTGCTCGCTCGGTGCTAGCCCGCCGCCGCCGATACCTTGCAGGACGCGAAAGAAAATCAACCAGCCGAGCGACGGCGCGAAGCCGCAAAGTAGCGAGCTGATCGTAAACAGCGCGACGCACGACATGTAAAACTGCTTGCGGCCAAAGACGTTGGCGAGCCATCCGCTGATTGGCAGGACAACTGCATTCGCAACGAGATAGCTCGTCAGCACCCATGTGCTCTCATCGGGGCCGACCGAAAGCGATCCGGAGATGTGCTGAAGCGCGACGTTCGCGATCGAGGTGTCGAGCACTTCCATGAACGTCGCGATCGAGACAATAACGCCGACGATCCACGGATTATTATTTCCCGCCATCGACCGCGGCGAGGCGAGCGCGCGCGACCGCCCGCTCGAACGCGAACTCATTCCGTGATGTGCTGATGCCGCTGCGGTCATGGGAATTCAAAAACCAAACTCCTCTCCCTCGTACTCGGGGGAGAGGCGGGGTGAGGGGTCTTCGCACTTTCGTCAACGAAAAAAGACCCCTCACCCAACCTCTCCCCCGAGTACGCGGGAGAGGGGCAGGAGCTAGCGAACCCGAGCCTTCGGCACGACCGACATTCCCGGCGCCAACCGCTTGTACGCCTCACTGTTCGTTTCATCAAAGACGATTTTCACCGGCACGCGCTGCACCACTTTCACATAATTTCCCGTCGCATTTTCCGGCGGCAGCAGGCTGAAGGCGGCCCCAGTGCCGGCCTGAATGCTGTCGACCCGGCCGTGAAAGGTCTCGTCTGGGTAAGCGTCGACCCTTATGTCCACCGATTGTCCGGGCCGCATGTCGGTGAGCTGCGATTCCTTAAAATTCGCGGTGATCCAAACTTGGTTCGGCACGATCGATACCACCGGCTGGCCGACCTGGATGTAGTCGCCGGCCTGCACATCGCGGCGGGTTACGCGCCCGCCGACCGTCGAACGAACGGTCGCGTAGGAGAGATTAAGATTCGCCTGATCTAGCGCGGCCATTGCCGACCGCACTTGTCCTTCGGCGGCTTTGATTTGACTGCTTGCCAACTCAACCTGCGCCTTAGCCGCCGCAACGCGCTTTTCAGAAGCACGCTCATTGGCTTGCGCCGTGAGGGCAGCAGCTCGAAGATCGTCCAGCCGCTGCCGACTGACCGCCTCGGAGCTTAGCGATTGGTTGCGCTTCAATTGCATGTCCGCGTTTTCGCGGTTCACCGTCGTCTGCTGCAGGTCGGCGTTCGCCTGCTCCACGCCCGCCTCTGCCACTGCTTTCTGCGCGTTAGCCTGAGCAAGATTGCCGCTCATCTCGGCAACGTTCGCCTCGGCTGTCGCGACGCGAACGGTATAGTCGGCCGGGTCGATCTGAAGCACGATCGAGTTCGGCTCAATGAGCTGGTTATCCTCGACCGCCACGCGCACCACCCGTCCCGCCACTTGCGGGCCAACGCGTTCGACATGCGCGTCGACGAACGCATCATCCGTCTCTTCGAAGTGTCTTGCATGGAGAAAAACGGGAATGCCGATGATCAACCCGATGACAAGCAGCAACGCGATGACGGAAAAAATAATCCACTTCTTTCGAGTGGCCTTTCGCTTCTCCTCCGGCGATTGCTTTTTCTTATCTTCATCCTCCTTTTCCGCATCCGCGTCCGGCGAATCGTCTTCACCTTTGTCAGACGACTTATGCTTCGACGGTTCGTGATTATTGACGCGACTCGACCCCACCGATTTGACCGGATGCATCTCACCGCCGGCCTCGCGAAAGCTTTCCGCCGGCTCGTCCTCTTCGGTCATTGATGCGTGGTTGTGGTCTTGGCTGGAGCGGCGCTGATCCATAAAGTTTGCCTATGCGAAGTTCCGTGGCGTAACAATAGGCGCGGCGTGGCCGCCGCGAATATCAAAATAAGCCGGTTCAAAACCTGAAAGCGGCCAAGTTATTCGGGAGATGACGTCAGCTTGAAGTAAAGGGATTGGCTTGGCCAAGGGCGGTTGCAAGGGCGGCGAGCACCTGCCGAGTTTCGGCAAGTTCGCGTTCTAGCCGCGTTACTCGCGCAACCAGGGCGTCGTCCGCGGGTTGAGAGCCGGAAGACTCAGACCTCTGCGACGAAAACGATGCACTCGGGACCGCGTGCAGATCAGGACAAAGCAGTTGGACGTAAAGCTCCGATCGCGAGCCCGGCGACGGTGCAAGCTCCTGAACATACGGCTCGGGGCGGTCACGGAGCGCGCGAATCATGTCGCGGACCCGATCGAGGGATTCAAGCGGCGACATTCGCGACGCGCGACTTCGCAGCTCGCCAAGCGTTTGCGGCCCGCGAAGCAGTAGCTCAGCGAGGATTGCCGCTTCCGCCGTCCGCACCTTCAAGGTTTCGATCGCCGCGTGCTTATATTTTGGCACGCGCGCACCGACCTGATCGACACGCACAATTAGTTGCTTGTGCCGCAACGTTTCTAGCGCATCGAAGGTTTGGTCTTCAGTCAGATCTAAAATCGGGTCGCGATTGTTCTTTTGATTCGCGCCATCGACGATGGAATTCAGTGAAAGCGGATACTGATTTGGAACGGTGAGCGCCTTCTCGATGACGACGCCAAGCACGCGCGATTCGGTAGTAGTGAGCAGCATCGGTGAAACCCCTCAACGCCCGTCAGCAGCCAACTCTTTGATCGCGCCGATCAGCAGTGTCTCGATGGCGCTGGGCTCGTCACCGCGAATCGTCAAGTCCCAAGCTGTTCGCCATTCGGTGGCGATTTGCGAAAAGCCCATCGCCTGCAATCGTGCGGCCATGTCGGGCATATGTGCGGCGCCGTAGAAAATCGCAATGTCGCGCTTGCCGTTGGAGATCTCGCGGTCCAGCACGGAAAACGCCGCCTTATTCCGCTCGGTCACCAACACCGTTCCCTGCATCGCGACCGGTCCCATCGGACTGTTCTCCATGTCGGCAAGCTGCTTTGCCAGGCGAAGCTTCATCTGCCGTGTCGCATCCGGTCGTGTAAACATTCGCACCATATCTTCGAGTTGTGCATCCGTCTGGTCCGCCGTCTGCGCGGGCTCGTCGTGAGGCTGTTGCATCGCCTTGAAGATCTGCTGGACGAACATCATCGCGAATGATTCGCCGCGATCGCCTTGCATTTTTTCAAATGTCTCCGCGTCGAGATCGGCATGAACGAAATTGGCGGCCGAGTAATTGACGTCATCGAGTTGAAAATCCAGGCTAAGCAGATCCTTCATCAAGTGTTGCACCTGCCCGATCATGCTGCTCGACGGCTGCCCCGGTCGCGGGACGCCGGCATCTTTCGGCTTCACCATTTCATACAGCACGGCATCGCGCAGCTTAAAGCTTTGATTCAGTGATTCGTAATAATCCGGCTCGGCCACATGAATTGCAGCGACGAGATGAACCGTCACGCCCGCGGCATTTCGGTACGCGACGTCGGCGGTCTCGAGCTTGCTACCGGCCGTGCCGCGATCGACAAAGCGAAGGAAGTCATCGCTTTTGGCCGGTGCGATTTGCATCGGTTGCGTTGCCGGTACGTCGGCGAACAAAGCCGGCACGAGCGATGCCGTCGAGACAAACAGAGCGAATGCGAGTGATCGAATGTTCATGTCATCTCCTGCTCACTTCGGAAGTCCTTAAGACCCTTTCCAATCCGCTCTAGAATTGCGGAATGGGAATCAGGATTGTTACAACGCCGCGTCCTGCAACTCTTTGAAGCGTGCCGCGCTTGGCGTTTTCTTTGTCTTCATCATGTCGACAAACGCATCAAACAAGTACGCGGCATCATGTGGGCCGGGGCTGGCTTCCGGATGATATTGCACGCTGAACATCGGCAGCGAGTTGTGACGAAAACCTTCAACCGTGCCGTCGTTTAAGTTGACATGCGTTACGACTCCGCCAGCACGTTCGAGCGATTCACGCTCCACCGCGAAGCCGTGATTCTGGCTGGTGATTTCGACTCGACCAGTATCAAGATTCATCACCGGCTGGTTGCCGCCACGATGTCCGAACTTCAACTTGTACGTCTCCGCGCCGATCGCGCGGCCGAGGAGTTGATGGCCGAGGCAAATGCCAAAGATCGGGACTTGGCCGATCGCGCCTTTGAGCGGCTCAATCGCGTAGTCAAGGGCGGCCGGATCACCCGGACCGTTGCTGACAAACAGGCCGTCAGGATTCAGCTTCAGAATGTCGGCTGTTGACGTCTGCGGCGGCAGGACGGTGACCTTCACTCCGCGCTCGATAAAATGACGGAGAATGTTGCTTTTCGCGCCACAGTCGAGCGCGACGACGTGCAGACCATCGCCGCGATCGACGGACTTGTCGCTCCACGAACCACGCCCCTCGCTCCAACTATATTCTTTGTCGGGTCGAACCACCTTCACCCAGTCCGCCCCCGCCATTTCCGCGCTCGCTCTCGCGCGGGCGACGAGCTTCGCGTCGATCTCGTCGCCTTCGCATTCAGTCGTCAGCACGCCGCGCATCGCGCCGGTGATTCGCAGGCGACGCGTGAGAGCGCGCGTATCGACGCCCGCAATCCCCACGATGCTATTCTCACACAGATACTCATCGAGGCTTCGGGTCGCGCGAAAATTTGAAAATACTGGCGACGATTCTTTAACAACAAACCCCTTCACATGGGCCTGCTTGCTCTCCACATCGGCCGGGTTGATGCCGTAGTTGCCGATCAGCGGATAGGTCATCGTTACGATTTGACCTTCATACGACGGGTCTGTCAGTATTTCCTGATAACCAGTCATGGACGTGTTAAAGACGACTTCGCCTTCAGACGTCCCACTCGCGCCAAAGGCGTGGCCGGTGAATACGCAACCATCTTCAAGAGCAAGCTTCGCGATGCGGGGGTCGGGCATGGAAGGCAGTATAAGAGGGGTGAGGGGCAAGGGGCGAGGGGCAAGTTAGCAGCAAGAACTTTCTTCATTGCCCATGCCCTCAATCCCCCGTCCTATCGCAGCAACGCCGGCTCGATCCAGAGAAAGCGATCCTGAACATCCTGGTTGTCGCCGTAATCGACTTCGAGCGTGATCGACTTTGCACTGTCGAGCGGCAGCGAAACCACCGGCGATACCGCGCCCGCCCGCCAATGTGCTTGTTCGTGGACGACTTTGCCGTCGAGCTTGATGCGCACCGTAACATCGGCGAGGGGGCTGGCGGAAGCGTTGCCGTCGATGGCATATTGCGTTCGGAAAGTCGTGAGCGTCACGCCGTCGATCGGGAACATCAGGCGGGAATAGGCGTGCACACCAATGCCGCGCGCCACAGCGCGGTCCGGCAAACGGATCGGGCTGCCGTCGACAGTACGATCGAATTTCGTCGGCCAATTCAGGTCGAGAAAGGAGGTCTGAATATCTTCAGTGGGCGGCACGTTCGACAGCCAGACAACCGGGCCGTTGACCTGCTCGATCGAATAGACGTCCCCTAATGGGATCGACACAGCGTCGCCGGCCTGCACGTCGCCGGCCTGCACACCGAGCAGCTTTGACGCCTGGACCTGGCCGTTGTTCAGGCGCGGTCCATCACATGAAATGATCGATGAGTCGCTCAGGATCAATTGAAAGGAACGCGACTGCCGCTTCGATTGTGACGCTGTCGCTGATGGGGCGGCCGCGAAGTACACCGCAATCACGGAGTCGACCGGCAACGTCGTGGGATCGCCGGCTGCGGGCTGAATCGTCACGCTGCTCGCACTCAGGTCTGAAACAATACCGCGCACGGCATCGCCATTCGCCAGCTGAACGACATCTTCGGTCCGCGGCGGCTCGTTCTTATTCGCGGGCCGCTTCATCGGGCCAGTGCGCTCGATCGAAGTCAGCGCGCGCATGGATAACTTTACGTCGCCGAGCGGTTGCGAATGCCAGGTAATGATTTCGCCGCTCGTACTGACCGGCTTGCCTACGACACGATCGCCGCCCGCGAGATTCGCCATCCAAGTGTTGGCCGCCGGTGGTGCGGACGTTGTCGCTCGTCGGATCTGGAGCAGCTTGTCGATCGCCACTGCCGGTTGATCGCCCGCGAATTGAAGTTGCTTATCATCAAAAGATTTCAGCTCCGCGCGGCGAGTTTGGAAGTCGATGGTGGTGAGCAACCAATCGTCAGCGGCGCGGGCGAAGCTGCAGACCGCGAGTAATGCGATCGTAGTGATTGCTATTAAACGCCTCTTCAAAATAGTCCGGGGGGAGAGCTTGGGAGAGGGGGGCTTTTTCCTACCGAGTCCGAAGAGATGACCCCTCTCCCTGCCTCTCACCAGAGTGCTGGAGAGAGGGGTAAGACCTGTGCTTCCACCATCGGCGACAACCGTCATGACCCCGGCCCCTTGCCGGTGTAGACCGGCAGATAGCGATTGGGCATTTGCAGGATAATCAGCGCCATCGATGTCGCGTAGTCGTTTCCCGGCTGATCGCCGGCCCAGGCACCGGTGGCCTTGTCCTGCCTGGCGACAAGCTG
>CAXSBN010000040.1:15222-35202 GCA_964236135.1 uncultured Phycisphaerae bacterium | reverse complement strand
ATTGTGTTAAGTTCATAACGATTTGATTACGGACACTATTGGCGGGACGCCCGTGCGGGTATTCAAGCAATGGGTCTGGATCGCTTTCGCGCGTCTTCAGCTTCGGAAACGGATGTCCGACACGCCCGTCACTTCAACTTCGATCGTCGCCGACACCGATGCGGTCGACGTGCCCGCGCCGATGCCGAGCAAATCGTTCGTCGCCCATGCCAAGCTGATCGGCGGGCTGACGTTGATCTCGCGCATTCTCGGCATGGCGCGCGAAAGCGTCTCGGCCGCGTATTTCGGCGCGGGGATGGTCGCGTCGGCGTTCACGTTCGCGTTCGCGATTCCCAATCTGTTCCGCAAACTCTTCGGCGAAGGCGCCCTCTCCGCCGCGTTCATTCCGCTGTATTCGCAAGCGCTGAAGGATGAGCAAGCCCATTCTCCTCTCTTCCCAAGTACGGAGAGAGGAGAAAGAACCGACGCGCGACAGTTCGCCGCTGCCAGCGTGAATCTGCTGACGCTCTCGTTGCTGGCGATCACGCTCATCGGCGAGCTGTTGCTGTTTGCCGTGATCTGGTTCTTCCCGGCGATGCGCCCCGATTGGCTGCTCGCGATCAAGCTCCCGGCCCTCATGCTGCCGTACGTTTTGCTCATCTGCAGCGTCGCATTTCTGAGTTCGATCTTGCAGGTCCATCGCCACTTCGGTATCCCGGCGGCGGCGCCGATTCTGCTGAACGTCGTCAACATCAGCGCGATCGTCATCGGCGGGCGGCTGTTACACCTGAACGCGCGATCAAACGACGCGTCGCTCAATGAGCTGCTGCAAACCCGGCTCGCGTTCTGGCTAGGCGCGATGGTGCTGGCGGCGGGCGTGGGGCAGATCGCGATGCTGTGGCCGTCGCTACGGGCGGTGGGGTTTCAATGGCGATGGGTTCGCCCGCTCTGGACGCCGCCAGTGAAGCGCATGCTCGCGCTTTCGGTTCCCGTCGCCATCGGTGCAGGCGTGCTCCAGATTTCCGTGCTGATGGACAAGGGCCTATCGCTCACGCTCGCGAAATACGACCTGGCCGGCGTGGTGGTGACGCATTTCAATTTGCTCGGCCATTCGATTCGGTTCCCCATGGAAATCGGCGCGAACGCGCGATTGAACTGGGCGCAGTTTCTTTATCAGTTCCCGCTTGGCATTTTTGCAATTGCCCTTGCGACGGCGATCTTCCCGATGCTCAGCGCTGACGCGCTGGATAAGGACCGCACCAAGTTCTGCAACGTCATGCGGCAAGGCATTGAGGCCAGCCTCTTTGAAGGCTTCGCCGCCAGTGCCGGGCTGATTCTCGTGCGTTATCCGTGCATTCGATTGTTATTTCAGCATGGCAACGTGACCTCGGCCGACACCGTGCTGATCGCGCGCTCGGTACTGTTTTATTCGACGGCGATCTGGGCGTTCAGCCTGTTACAGATCGTGAATCGGGCGTATTACGCGTTGCACGACACCCGCACGCCGCTGGTTATGTCGCTGGTAAATATCTCGCTGAACATTGTTGTGGAAATTCCGCTGATCTGGACGAGGCTCGGCGAGGCGGGCATGGCGGTGGGCACGAGCGTCAGCTTTGCCGTGCAGGCATTAGTGATGCTGTATCTGCTGGATCGACGCATCGGCGGGATGAACCTGCGGCAGATCCTTCCGTCGATTGGGAAAATGATCGTGGCGATGTGCGTGATGACGATTGCCTGCCTGCTCGTGGAACGCGTGCCCGGCTACCCGCGCGGCCAATCGAAGCTGGCGGCGGCAATGCAATTGCTGATCGTCATGAGCGTCGGCGGCACCACCTATTGCGGCACGTGTGCGCTGCTGGGCGTGGAAGTGTTGACGCAGATTCTTCCGAGGCGATTGCGTCGGCGCGTCGTGCGGTGATGGCGCGCTGCGCATTTTGCGCTCACGGCGCGCAGCGCTTCGGACAAATGTAGTGACCGCACCGCGGAATGTGTGCGGTGGTCGCCGGGGCTTGCGTGCAGGGGATGGCCGGCCGTTGGAGGACTATCGCGAGCGAGTTATTCAAACGAAGCCAAATCCGCTATCGCGGGTCGTGAAAGGCGGTTTGGAATCGTCGAGTGCCGGAATATTGCGAACTGCGCAAACGAAGCCAAATGGCAGAAGTTGGCTCGTGATCTGAGCAGTTTGAGAGAGCAAATTGCTAAACGAAGCCAGTGGCGATGCTGAAATGCGCAGCGCGCCGATGCGAGATAATCGGGTCTCGCAAAAAATTTTTTAAAAGGAGGTGATTCAGAAAACTCGCACGATCAGCGCCAGCACGATCGCGGCAGCGGCCATGCCGCCGAGGATCCAGAGCGTGATCAATGCCGCCTGCTTGGGAACGTCGCGCATGGAGTGGCACTTGATCGATTTATAGACGACCGCCACCACGATGCAGAGGGGCAACAGCAGGAGATACCACACATCCCAGACGGGCAGCGGCGTGATGAAGGGGCGATATTGAGCGAGAGGAAAAAGCGGCATTCAGTTCACATCGCGATCGCGGTCGAGGGAGTGGCCACTTCGGCGGCGGGATTTGCGGCGCGATGGGCGGCGTCGATGATCGCCAGCAGGTTCAGCATGCCGGCGACGGCGGTGTACAGCGTGCCGATATCGAACAGCCGCGCATGGGCCGGATCGACCGAGCTGCGTGCCGCCCAGAGGGAAACTTTGGACGCGACCAGGCAGATCGGCCCGGTGAAGATTTGTGCGACGTACCAAGGCTTGTTCGCCATCTCGCCGAAAAATCCATGCCCCGCGAGCGCCCAACTGCCGGCGTTATAACTGCCGATATCTTGCGCGGTCGATTCCATCCGCCGACCGCGGGCATCCAGCCGCACCTCGCCGCCGACGCGATCAAAGCCGGGAACATCGATGACGCGGATACCCGCAAAGAAAATGCCGAGGAGAAAAAGCCCGAGGACGGAAGCGCCGATCACCATCGCGCGATCGCGTTGTCCGATCAGCCAGTAACCCGCGCCCGGCAACACCCAGCCCGCCAGCGTCACGAGCGTCGGCGACACGGGTTTCGGGTTTTGGTCCGATGAGCGCTGGCTCATGAAACGCTCGCAGCCGAGGCCGTGCCGGATTCGATCTTCACCGCGCTGTAATCATCGAGAATCAGGGTGGTCAGCTCGCCGTCCGGCTTTCTCAGCGTCAGCCGATCAAGCCAAAGCTTGTCGTCTTTGGAGTGCGCATACCAGCTTCCGGTGGTTTTCTGTTCGTAGTCGACCACCACGCCGCGCACGTCGGTGGTGTAAGTGTGATCGCGGGCGGCGATCTGCTGCGTGACAATGACCGTCACGCCGGGCATGAGCTGGCTGCGGAGGTTCGAATCCATGATGCGTGCCAAGTATAGCGGGAGTCAGCCGAGGGCGTTAGGAGTGAGACAACGGACATCCCTTTTTCGTGGCACGGCTTGCGGTGTGTTCCCCTCACGCGCTGCTCGCCGCGAGTTGATCCTTACCGCTCGTCGTCGACGATTCTTCCACCCGCACGATTAGCAACGTCCGATCGTCTTTCGCCGCATCGTGTCCGGAATAGTCATCGACGGCGGTCAGCGTCGCTGTGATGAGCGATTCGATCGATTGCGTACATGGATCGGTTCCAACCGAACACTTCTCGATGGCCGCATCGAGGCGTGCGGCGCCGAACTCTTCGTTATGAGCGGGGTCGAGGGTTTCGGTGATGCCGTCGGTGTAAAGCACGATGGTGTCCCCGTGCTCGAGCGTGCATTGGCGGTCGAAATATTTCTCGGCCGGATCGATACCCAGCGGCAGACTTTGTGCGTCGTCGAGCGCGCTGAAGTGCCCATCGCCGGCGTGACGCACGCGGGGTGGCGGATGGCCGGCGCTGGTGTAGAGCAGCTTGCGCGTCGGCGCTTCATAGATGCCGTAAAACGCCGTCACGAACGTGCCGCTCTCGGCGGTGTAACGTTCGCAGAGTCGTTGATTCACGAATTGAAGCATCGCGCTGGGTGGCGCGGGCGGTTCGTTCAGGCTGTGCGCCAGCGAATGCGTGACGGCCATCAGCACCGCCGCGGGGGTGCCGTGGCCGGCAACGTCGGCGATGAGAATGCCCCACCGCTCGGTGTCGCCGGGCAGGCGGAAGAAATCGTAGTAATCGCCGCCGACGCGCCTCGACGTGAGATACGCGGCAGCGAGTTGCAGCCCGGTGATCTTCGGCAAATCCTGGGGAAGCAGAGAACGCTGAATCTCTGCCACCACTTCCAGTTCCTGATCGACCAGCAGTAGCGCGGCCTTCACCTCATCGTTGCGTCTGTCCGCGGTTTCCAGTGCATCGACATACACGTTCGCGACGCGACGCATCTCTTTTCGGCCGACCGTCGCCAGGAGCGTGGCAACGGCCAGGGTAATCAGGATCGTCGCGACGACGCAGATGATGGCGGCGGCTTCTGAGTGTCGAATGCGATCGCTGCGCTTCCGCTCCTCGGTCAGTCGCATCTGTTTCATTCCCATCCGCAATTTGTCCATCTTTTCCTTGCCGGATTTTGCCACTTCCAGCGAGGGCGGAACATCCTGATCGATTCGCTGTACGCCGGCCTTGGCAAAGACGAGCCAATCGTCGGAAAGCGCGCGGATGTCATCGATCAAGCTCATGCGAACTTCGTTCCCGCTCGCCAGCCGGGCCAGCTCGTTGAACGCATCGGGGATGCTGATCGACGCGGTTTTGTAAGGTGCGAGAAAATCAGGATCTTTGGTAATCCGGTAGCCGCGCAGGCCGGTCTCCATGTCAATGTGAAGTTTTTCGATCGAGAGAATCTGCGAGATGATTCGATCGGAGCGTTCGACCCATCGGCTGACGCTGACCAGATAAAGAATGATTGCAATCATCACCGCGGCCATCACCGACATGATGACGGCGGGCAATACGGACGTTCCAATCAGAGTCCGACGAAAGCTGCGGCGAGCGGCCATTATGGCATTGTCCAGGGTCATGAGCAGAAGGTCGAGGGTTTTGAGTAACGCGTCGAAACGGATGCAAGATTGAGACCGGCAGCGAAAGGTCGCGGCATGAGATTCCTTGGTAGCCACGATCGCCAGATCGGGAAACGACCGACGATCTGGCGATCGTGGCTACCAGCGGACGGTTACTTGACCGCCATCACGTTCATCAAGTGGTCGTACAATTGATCCGCCGCCTCGGGGACAACGCGGATGTCGCCGACGACGGTCATGAAGTTGACGTCGCCGTTCCAACGCGGGACGACGTGTTGATGCAAATGCCCCGGCACGCCCGCGCCGGCGACTCGTCCGAGGTTTATTCCCAGATTAAACGCCTGCGGCGATAACGCTTTTTTCAAAAGTCTGATCGCGCGCACGGTCTGCGTTTGCAAATCCACGAGTTCGTCGTGCGACAGCAATTCCATGTCGGCCTTATGTGCTTTAGGCGCGATCAGCAAGTGGCCGTTGGTGTACGGGTATAAATTGATGACGACGACGCTCTGCTCGGTCGTCCAAAGCACCAGACGCCCCTTGCGCTGCTCGACGTTCGATTCGGCCGTCGCGGCGGCAGCGCACAGGAAGCACTCGCCATCGGGCTTCTCGATCGACTTAAGGTACTGCATGCGCCACGGCGCTTGGAGGTGTGAAGCCATTTGAAATTACTTAACGCGTTGGGAGTCGAAGACGCAACTCCTCTCTCCAGTACTCTGGGGAGAGGGCAACCGCATTCTGGATGATTTCGTTTTTTTCTCCTCTCCCTGTACTCGGGGAGAGGTCGGGTGAGGGGCGTTTTCCGAGCGACAGAAGACCCCTCACCCTGCCTCTCCCCGAGTACAGGGAGAGGAGTTAATAGAATGCGGTTGCCCTGACTCTGGGGAGAGGTAGGGAGAGGGGTCTTGCCTTTCATTATCTCACGGACGGAAAGGCCCCTCTCCCTGCCTCTCATCGAAGTACGGGGAGAGGAGTCAGATTTTGACGACCGCGCGGCTTACGACTGCGATCGTCGAGCCAATCGCCGCTCCCGCGCAGTCGGCCAACCAGTCATTGAACTCGCAGTCGCGGCCGAAAATCGGCTGTGTCCATTCATCGATCGCGCCGCTGCACATCACGATGAGAAGGGTCGCGAGTAGAACAAGCCGCACCGATTGTCGTCCATCCCACGATAACCCGATCAGCGTGGCGAGCATCGTGTATGCCGCGAGGTGCTCGACCTTGTCGTTGACTTTAACGCTGGGCATGTGGCGCGGCGGGAGATGCGTCGCGGTGAGCAGCGCGATCCAGAACAGCACGAGCGCGATCTGAATCAGCCGTCGCAGCTTGCCGGCCGAGGGCACGTCGCTCACGCCGCCACCTCGGGCGGGCTCTGCGTCGCGACGGCAGAATTGACGGCGGGCTTCACGGCGGGATTGACGGCGGGCTTGGCCGCCGCCAGCGTCGCGGGATCGATCGCCGAATTTACGCTCACTTCCACCTTGGCGGCGACTTTCAACGGCTCGGACTTTGTCTTCGTCATGCCGTGTACTTCCTCAGCCAGCATTCGATAATCGGTCGCGCCGTTGCTCGTCGGGCCGTATTCAAAAATCGTCTGCCCGAAGCTCGGACATTCCGCAAGCTTGATGTTGCGGCGGATGCGGCTTTGAAACACACGCGCATCCGACCATGGCAGCTTGCGCCCCTTCGCCTCGTCGATAAAGCTGTTCAGCTCGGCCACGACCTCGCCGGTGAGCTTGGTTTGAGCGTCATACATCGTCAGGACAATGCCGCTGACTTTGATCGCTGTGTTCAGCCGCTGCTGCACGATGTGAACCGTCTCCAACAGCTTGGCCACCCCCTGGAGCGGCAGAAACTGCGGTTGCATCGGGATAAGCACTTCCTTCGCCACCGCCAGCGCATTGACCGTGAGAATGCCCAGGCTCGGCGGGCAATCGAACAGGACATAATCGAATTCTTCGGTCGCGTTGACCGCTTCGAGGCGTCCGCGCAGCAGCAACTCGCGCCCTACAACGCTCGCCAATTCCACCTCCGCGCCGGCCAGGTCGATGCTGGAAGGGACCAGGGCAATGAAATCGTTTACTTTTCGGACGGCCTCAAGAAAGCTGCGGTCTTCGACCAGGACGTCATAAAGCGACACCTGCGAATCGTCGGTCGGCTCGACGCCGTAGTTGATGGTGAGGTGTGCCTGCGGATCGAGGTCGATGAGGCAGACGCGTTGCCCGAGCAGCGCCAGCGCCGCGCCGAGGTTGACGGTGGTGGTGGTCTTTCCCACGCCGCCTTTTTGATTCATGACCGCAATCGTTCGCATCGGACGAGAGACCTCCGGGTCGGTAATTTCAATTGTGCCGATTCGTTCGCGCGGTGCAAAGGATGAAATGCAACCGCAGAGGCGCAGAGAACACAGAGAATGACGCAGAGAAAGATGCGGAGAGTGAACGCGGATGAATTCTGGCAGCAAAACGTGACGAACGATCGCGGCATTTTCTTTATCTGCGTCCTGCTCTGTGTTCTCTGGGCTTCTGCGGTCGTATTTTTCCGCGCATAAAAAAAGAAGCCTTCCGCCGTGGCAGGGAAGGCTTCTTGATGTTTCGCGGCCCGAGTTGGAGCCAAGGCCGGAAAGCTAAAATCAGGTGAACGGTTGCAAAGAGATGCGAGTTGAACAAAACGGTTGGAGCCACGTGCTCAACTCACCAAACGACTGAGGCACTCACATTTTCTTCATGCCTTTCTTCGTCGTCTTCTTTGCAGTCTTCTTCGTGGTCTTCTTAGCGGCTTTCTTCTTTGCCATGGTGCAGTACCTCCTTTCTTATCCACGCAATTTACGAGTGGATAAAAATTACGTCAATGATTTTGTGAGAAGAAAGATGAAGTCGGAGAGAAGAATTCTGAAGAGATGATGCGTGATGAGTGATGCCTGAAGAAGAAATCGCACGTCGCTCGAACGTCTTCCTGCATCTGTCATCAGGCATCGATACAGACGACTCGTCGACACCCACCGCATTGCTTCACGCATCACTCATCACGCATCATTCTCCTACACGCTACACTCTTCCCCATGATTCCTCTTGCACTGATCGTCCGGGATGGCTGGGGAAAAAATCCGTCGCCGGAATGGGACCACGCCAACGCCGTCTCTCTTGCGAAGCATCCAGTCGCCGATCGCTTGATGGCTGAGTATCCCAACACGCTGATTCACACCAGCGGCTTCGACGTCGGCTTGCCGGAAGGGACGATGGGCAACAGCGAAGTTGGCCACCAGAACATCGGTGCGGGGCGCGTCGTCGATCAGGAGTCGGTGGCCATCACCAAGGCGATTCGCAACGGCGACTTTCTTGACAACGTTGAGATGAACGCAGCTATCGAAAACGCTCAGAGAAATGGGACAAAGCTGCATCTCTTCGGCATCTTGTCCGATGCGGGCGTACACGGGCTGCTGGAGCACTTGTATGGCGTCCTGGCGCTGTGCAAAACGCGCGGCCTGTCGCGCGTATTTCTGCACGCCTTCACCGACGGCCGCGATACGTCGCCGAACGCCGGCGTCGAGTATGTGCGGCAGGTGGAAGCGAAGATGCGCGAGATCGGCGTGGGCGAAATCGCGACGGTGATCGGGCGCTATTACGCGATGGATCGCGACAACCGATGGCCGCGCGTGGAGAAGGCGTATCGCGCGCTGCGCTATGGCGAAGGCGCGATGTTCAATAGCGCGAGCGAAGCGATCGCGCACTACTACCAACACCCTGTCGAACCGAACATGAGCGGCGATGAATTTGTCGCGCCGTCGATCATCGTCGACGATAAAACCGGCGCGCCGCGCGCGGCGGTCGGTGATCAAGACAGCGTCATCTTCTACAACTATCGCGGCGACCGACCGCGCGAAATTACCAAGGCATTTGTTCTTCCCGAATTTTCCGGATTCGATCGTGGGGAGAAATTAAATCTCCACTTTACGACAATGACCGCTTACGAAACCGGCCTTCCGGTTCACGTCGCGTATCCCAAGCCGCCAAAGATGGTGAACATTCTTGGCGAGCTGATCAGCACGAATTCCATGAAGCAGTTTCGCTGCGCGGAGACGGAAAAGTTCCCGCACGTCACCTTCTTCTTCAACGACTACCGCGAGCCGCCGTTCGATGGCGAGTCGCGCTTCATGGCCCCGAGCCCGAAGGTGAGCACGTACGACCAGGCGCCGCAGATGGCGGCGTATGAAATCGCGAAGGCAGTGGTCGACGTCATCGACTCAGAAGCGGCCGACCTCATCGTCGTGAACTTTGCCAACTGCGATATGGTCGGCCACACAGGCGTGCTCGCCGCCGCGGTCGAAGCCGTGCAGCACACCGACCGCTGCGTCGGGCAAATTCTCGAAGCGCTGCAACGCAAGCACGGCCAGGCGATTGTCACCGCCGATCACGGCAACTGCGAGCAGATGATCGACCCCAAAACCGGCGGTCCGCATACCGCGCACACCACCAACGATGTCGAGCTAATTCTCATGAGCGACCAACTGCGCGGCAAAAAGCTCCGCGCCGGCGGGCGATTGGCCGATGTCGCACCGACTGCCCTCACAATGATGGGAATGCCGGTGCCCGCGGAAATGAGCGGAAAATCACTGGTTTTAGAATAGCCGTTGCACCCGCTGCGTCACCCTTTCAACTTGACGTCGCGGATCGTCGTCGCGTCAGGCTTGACGATGGATTGGACATGTATCTCGATCGGCCTTAGCAGATCGTCAACTACGTGTTGCGCCGTGAGATATCGTTCAGGCAGCCACTCGTCGGGGCGCGGGTCATAACGCGTAAAACGTGAAAGACGATAGAGCGTCAGATACTTCTGACGAATCGGCGCGAAGAATTCGTTTTCCTTGACGAGTCGATTTCTCGCGTGATGTTCAACGGCTTGCAGGTGAAGCTTTGCAAGCGCGGCGTTGACAGCGTGAAGCGCGGTGTAAAAAGCAACAGTGATCTGCCAATCCGGAAAAACAGAATCGATGGTCTCGCAGCACTTCCGATTTCGTTTCCACTGCGCCACATACTCGTTCAGCGTTCCGAAATAATCGGTATCCATCGAAAGTCTCAGTTGGAAGCGAGCTTCTTCCAAAGCATGACCGCATCTTCGCCCGCAAATTTATCGACCGACCGATCCGGGATTAGAAAAGTTTCAACGGAACCGACCCCACCCGAGCCGCCAAGGTCGACTTCAAGATCCGTCATTTTGGAATCAAGGTCTAAGTCGTATCTCGGCTGCGCGGATACAAGATAAATCGTGATGCGTTCGTGATGAAATGTTAATAGCGCTGCCGAAAGCTGTGCGGAATTGGTCTCACACCATTTCTGAATTTTTCGGATGACGCCGACGATGTTTGCAGTCCAGAGTTCGCGGTTGGCCAGCAGCTTCGATCCCTCCAGGAGTTCGCCTGCCGTCCGGGAGATTTCCTGATCATCTTTATCGATCAGGGTATATCGTCGAAACGCTTCGTGCTTTGCATCGATAGCGCCGCTTCGATCGACCGCGCTTGCCGTTGATTTTTCGAATGCATTCACATCGCTTTGCATCGGCCGCCAATGCCCTTTGTCTTCAGTTATCGCTGGTGGAATCACGTTGGACAACGTTACTCGGCGAATCCTAAGAGTCACAAATCGGATTGTAAAGGCGTGAGTTGGACAGCTTGAGACCACTGTTGTCCTTGATACGGCCGAGCCCCTATACTCTTCCGCTCGACTGAAGGAACAGAAGAGCCGAAGAGGAGACCAGTTTTTCGATGGCCCATATTATTGCTCAACCCTGCATTGGGACAAAAGACACCGCGTGCGTCGCGGTTTGTCCGGTGGATTGCATTCACCCCACCAAGGACAGCGAAAAGTTTGACGCGGCCGAAATGCTGTATATTGATCCGGACACGTGCATCGATTGCGGGTTGTGCGTCGATGAGTGCCCCGTGCAGGCGATCTTCCCGCAGGAAGACCTGCCGGCTGAGTGGGCGTCGTTTGTCGAAAAGAACGCTGAGTATTTTAAATAGTCATCGCTTATTAAAGGAATCAACCATGTTGAATCGAATTGCTGGAATCATGATGATCCTCGTCCTGTGTCTGCTGGTCGGTCAGACCGTTCGCTCGCAGTCGGCGATGGCCGCGCCGACCACCGAGCCTTCCGCTGCCGTGCCATCCGCTGCCACACCATCCACTGCCACGCCATCGACGCAGCCGATCAATAAGATGTGCGCCGTCGAAGGGGAAGACCCGATCGACCCGGCCGTCACGGTCGTATACAAAGGTCAGACGATCGGCTTCTGTTGCGGGTCCTGCGTGAAGAAGTTCAATGCCGATCCGGAAAAGTACATGAAGACGCTGAAGTGAACATCGCTTCGGGTGGTCTTTCAATTTTAGACATCAGTGCCGCGAGCCCGGGAACATCCGGGCTCGTTTTCTTTTGCGTGACGGCGCTATGATAATCGATGCAATTGGCAGGTGATGGGCGATGACCGTCTCTACTCCGCAAAGTCGCGTTGAAGCAGCTTTTTCCGTCGACGGTATGAACTGCGCCAGTTGCGTCGCGCATGTGGAGCGTGCTGCCCGGAAATTGCCGGGCGTCGAAGCATGTAGCGTGAACCTCGCCCGCGGCCGCGCGGTGGTGCAATACGATCCGCGGCAGGCCTCGCCGCAACAGATCGCCGACGCGGTTTCAAAGTCGGGCTATTCGGCGATGGTCGAAGCGCTTCAATCGACTGATCCGAACACCAGCCCCGAAGAAGCGCGAGTCGCCCGGCAGGCGGCGACCGCGAACTCCTGGTTTCATCGCGCGATTGCCGGGCTCGTTCTCTGGCTGCCGGTGGAACTGACGCACTGGATCGTGCAGCTCACGACCGACTCGGCCGCTCATATCCATCGCCGTGTCGACTGGATGGTTTGGCTGTCGCTGGCCAGCAGCTCGATCGCGCTGGTCTATGTCGGGGCCGCGTTCTATCGCAATGCTTTCGCCGCGGCGAAGCGCGGTGCGACCGACATGGACACGCTCATCGCGATGGGCGCGAGCGTGGCGTATGGGTATAGCCTCGTCGCGCTGATCGGATTTCTGGCCGGCAAATGGACCACGCTGCCTGACCTTTATTTCATGGAAGCCAGCGGCCTGCTGGCGCTGATTAGCTTCGGGCACTGGCTGGAAGCGAAAGCGCGCTCCAGTGCGGGCCGGGCGATTCATGAATTACTTACGCTCGCGCCGTCCACCGCGTTGCGTTATGCGCGGCAGCATGAAAACGATCGGCTTGCGACGGATCAACCGCCGACCAGCGTGCCGGTGAGCGCGCTCGTCGTCGGCGATGAAATTCTGATTCGTCCCGGCGATCGCGTGCCGATCGACGGCGAAGTGATCGACGGCCGATCAAGCGTCGATGAATCGATGCTGACCGGCGAGCCGCTTCCGGTGACGCGCGCGATGGGCGATTCGGTGATTGGCGGCACGCAGAATGTTGACGGCGCGCTTCGCGTGCGTGTCCGCAACGTCGGGGCCGACACATCGCTCGCGCAGATCATTCAACTCGTGGAGCGGGCGCAGTCGAGCAAGCCGGCCGTCCAGAAATTAGCCGACCGCATCGCGGCCGTATTCGTGCCGTGCGTGCTGGTTATTGCGCTTGCCACTGCGATCGGCTGGTTTGCCTGGGGTCATGCGCATGCCTGGGAGGCGAGCCGCACGTGGGGCGGATTGGCGCGGGCGGTTTGCAGCGTATTGATTGTCGCTTGCCCCTGCGCGCTGGGGTTGGCCGTGCCGGCGACGCTGATGGTCGCGACCGGTCGTGCCGCCAAGCTGGGCATCTTGTTTCGCGATATCGATGCGCTCCAGCAGGCTGAATCGATCGACACGATTGTGTTCGACAAGACCGGCACGATCACGCAAGGGAAGCCAAGCGTTGTGCGCATTGTCGCAACGAAAGGGAAAACCGAAGACGAGTTATTGCGCATTGCCGCGTCGGCCGAGCAGTACAGCGAACATCCTCTGGCGAAAGCACTTGTCGCGGCGGCGAAGGCACGCTCGCTTCAGCTCAGCAAGCCCGCCGACTTCAACAACGAGCCGGGCCTGGGTGTGACGGCGCGCGTCGATGACATTGCCGTCCTCGCGGGCAATCTCGAATTACTGAAACAGAACGGCGTCGAGATTCAGTCCGCGGATTCCGCGAGTACCTCCGTTCATATCGCGATACGCGACAACGAGAAATATCAATTCGTCGGCTCAATCTATTTCGAGGACACCGCCAAGCTCGATACCGCCGCGACGATTGCGGCGCTTAAGGCGTTTAACTTCAAGCTGCACCTGCTCAGCGGCGATCAGCAGACTGTCGTGCAACGGATTGCGTCGCAGTTTCATTTCGATGCGGCTCATGGCGATATCCGGCCGGCGGGGAAATCCGATCTGATCCGCCAGCTTCAATCGCAGGGCCGGCGCGTGGCGATGATCGGCGATGGGATCAACGACGCACCTGCGCTCGCGCAGGCGAACCTGGGCATCGCGATCGGCTCGGGGTCGGACGTGGCCAAGGAAACCGGCGATATCGTGTTGGTGGGCGGAAGCCTTTCCGGAATCGCGACTTCGATTTTCCTGAGCCGGGCCACCATGCGGAAGGTTCGACAAAATCTGTTCTTCGCATTTTTGTACAACGTTTTAGCCATTCCGCTGGCAGCGTTCGGCCTGTTAAATCCGCTCATTGCCGCCGGTGCGATGGCGTTTTCTGATGTGACGGTCATTGGCAATGCGTTGCTCTTACGGCGAACGAGATTAGATCACGGTTTGAGTCAGGGAAAAGATCAAACCGGTGCGAACGATCGATCGCAAATCGATAACATTTCGCCATTGATTTCCTCTTGACGGTTTAAACGCTCATCGCTTCAATACCGCGACTTTGCCGACCCAACTTCGAAAGGCCGCACCTACATTCGTTTCTACGCCATTGACTGGATGCTTTATGACTCACTTCTCAAAATCATTTGATGACTCTCTTCGGGATGCCGATCCTGCAAACGCGATGAACATCGAGCTGAAGCCGATGCGGCCCGCCGCGTCGATGGCGGCGTTCGGCGTTACCGATCTGGCGATTGTGGATGGCTTCTCGCTGGGCTGCGAGCTGGATGTATTTCTTTTCCCCGAAGCGGCCAAGCGCAAGGCAAAGCCGGCCGTTGAAGAGGAAACGGCGGAAGAAGAGGCCGGCGACGAAAAAGAAGGCGAGGACGCTGACGAGCCGTTGGCCGACGACGATGAGGAGGACGCCGACGACGATGCCGATGAAGAGGAGGACGTCGACGACGATTTTGAAGACGACGATGACGAAGAGGACGACGACGAAGAAGAGGATGAAGAGGAAGACGAAGAGGAAGAGGCCGCCGAGAGCGATGACACGTTCGATGATGATGACGAGGACGATTTCGGCGATGACGATGAATGATCGAGAATGATCGCGGAATGGCCGCGGAATGACCGCGGAATGACTGCGGAATGACCGCGCGTGCGGCCGCCCCAAGCCCAGGCCGCCGGCCTGGGTTTTAATAGGCAAAGAAATTACTGATCGCCGCGACCCTGCCTGCGCGCTTTTACCTTCGACCGGATTCGCTTGCCGTCGAGCCGCCGCTCGCGCGCGCCGCGCGACGGCTTGGTTTTCTTGCGGCGTTTGGGCTCACGCATCGCGCCGATCAACAGATCGCGAAGGCGCGCGAGTGTTTCCTGCCGGTTCTGTTCCTGCGAACGGTGCTCGTCGCTGACCAGCAGCAATTCATCACGGCTGGTGATCTTGCTGCCGGCGGCGAGGCGTAAGCGCTGCATCGCGTTGCCTGTCAATTGCGAGGCCAGCGTCGGCAGCGCGATACGCAGTTCGGCCTTGGTGTTGACCTTATTGACATTTTGCCCGCCCGGCCCGGACCCGCGCGAGAATTGAAATCGCAGGTCGGCCGAATCCACGCGCACGTTCGGCGCGATTTCGATTCCCGCTTCGGGCCGTGTGAAATTCGGATCAGTCGCGTCGTCAGGCATCGCAAGTGATTTACGGCCGGGTCGTCGGCAGATCGTTCGTCCGCATTGTGGTGGGCAGGGTCGCGGGCGCGTTTATCGGCGCGGACGTTGCCGGCTCGCTGTCGCCGCCGAAAAACGGCATGCGGAGAAAAGACATGTCGGAGCTAATTCCCGCCACCATTTCCATGGCGCGAAGCCGCGCATTCCGAGTGGCGCTGCCCATGAAGATCGCGATCAGCAGAATCATCAGGCCCAGCCGCATCCAGCGAATTGGCTTCTCCGGCGGTCGCTGGCCGACCACCAGGCTGACTGCGATGACCAAGCCGAGCACGCCCAGCAGTTCATGCCCAATGACCCACGTTCGCGGATTCTGCCAGGGTGCCAGCCCTTCGATTTTGACTGACCGCGCGGTCGCGATCACCTCGCCGAACATCGAACGCTCATCGCCGCTGTAGGCGTCCCAGTTGCGCGCGGTCGCAAAAATGCCGGAAAGCATCAGGAGCGCGGCACACCACATTACGATCCGCCGAAACACCCACCGTGCTCGACCGATGACGGCCAGCTGGTGCTCGCTCCTTAAATCGGCGATCGCGATCGGCAGCACCATCTCGTAGAAAAGCGTGCCCCCAACCAGGAACGTGCCGGCCACGATATGAATGTAGCGGTTCAGCAGAAACAGAATCGTGGGTAGCAGCTCGCCCATGGCGACGGGATCATACCCGAATTTATCTTCCCGCGATCACCAACTGGTCCAATCCGGAAAAGCCAAGCACTTCGTAGCTGAAAAACGGCTCGGCATGTCTTGTGCCAATACGCGTGCCGAAGTAGCCGGAAATCGTCCGCACCATTTCCCCCAGGCCGCCTTCGGCGCCCAGCCCCTGCGATTCATAGCACGCGCAAGCCTTCATCTTCGTTTCGATGTGATCGGAGATATCCAGGCAAAACGTCGGTTGAAAGCTCATGCGCAGGTGCGTACAGAAATAATAGATGATGCGCTTCGGATGCCACGGCTCGCCGGGAATGTTGGATTTCGTCAGCTTCGCATCAAAGCGCGCATCCTCGGCGATTTTAGTGACGGCGACGTGATCGGGATGTGCGTCGGTCGGATACGGCACGAACAACGCATCCGGCCGATGCACGCGGATGAGCGCGGCCAGCTTGTGACGCGATTCGAGGTTATGCGTCACCTCGCGGTTCTTCAGACCGAGAAGCGTGCGTTCAACGCCGAGCACCTTCGCGGCCGCCGCGCTTTCGGCGGCGCGGGTTTCGATCGATCCGTGCGGCGTCGGCTCGCCGTTGGTCACGTCGACGATGTGAACGCGATGGCCCTGCGACTTGAGCAGCGCGATCGAGCCGCCCATGCCGAGCTCCTGATCGTCGGGGTGCGGGCCTATCACGAGAAATGATGACATTGAAATTCCTTTGCGAAATGATGCGCGATGACTGATGCGTGACGAAGATCAATTCTCTTCACGTATTACTCATCACGCGTCAGCTTTTGCTCTTCCGCGGCGCGATCGGCATGGCCATTAGTTCGCTATACATACGTTCCAATCCATCGATCATCACCGGCGCGTCGAAGCGCGACACGGCCAGTTGTCGGCCATGCGCGCCCATCGTTTGTCGCAACGCCGCATTGCCTAGCAGCGTCGCTAAAGCGTCGCCAAGTTTAGGCTTGTCGAACGGCGGGATGACGAAGCCGGTCTGTCCATCGATGACCGCTTCTTTGGCGCCGTCGATGTCGTACGTCACGACCGGCTTGCCGGCCAGCGCCCCCTGCGGTAGCGCGCGGGCTAATCCTTCGCGGCGCGAGGGATGCACGAGAATGTCCATGGTGCCGGCCAGTTCCGGAATCCGCGCCGGCGGGACGAGGCCGGTAAAGATGAAGCGGTCGGTTAATCCGAGTTGCGCGATGCGTGCTTCAAAAGCTGCCCGCAGCGCGCCGTCACCAACCCATAAAAATCGCAGCCGCGGGAACGTCGCGCATAGCGCGGGCGCAAGATCGATCAAATCGTCGTGCCCTTTCAGGTCGAACAATCTCGCGATCGTGCCGACTAGAATCAGCGAATCATCCGTCACTCCAACCGACGCCCGTGCCTCTGCGCGCGGGACGGCGGGCGACAGAAACGGCGTCACGTCCATGCCGCTGTAAACGGTCACATACTGCTCGCGATACCCGATGTTGGCCGCCAGCGACTGTTCGCTCATCGCATCGGCCACGCAGACGATTTTGTCGGTAATGCGGGCGGTCTTGCGTTCGAGAAATTTGTAGACGCCGTTCACCGCCGCCGACGTCGACGCCGTGAACGCCAGGCCATGAATCGTGTGAACGATGCGCGGCACATTCGCGGCATTCGCGGCCCAGCGCCCGAGGATGCCGGCCTTGCTGGAGTGCGTGTGAACGATGTCGGGCTTCAGTTCGCGCAGCCGCTCGATGAGCGCGCGATATGCGCGCCATTCATTCCACGGCTGAATGGCGCGAACCATCGACGGCAGCTCGATCACGCGATACCCGCCGGCCATCGCCCGATCCATCAACGTCCCTTCCGGCCCCGCGGTCGGCCCGGTCATGAGCGTCACGTCATGCCCACGCGCGCGCTGTCCCTCGCACGAAAGCAACGTGTTCTCCTGCGCCCCGCCGATGATCAGGCGTGTGATGATGTGGACGATTCGCATCGCGACATGCGAACGTAACCCCGCGATGCGGACATCGAAAGGGAGGAGGAATTTACGAATTTACGATTTTGCGAATTTACGATTTGCATCCAATCAGGCGTGGTGCTTTCCAGGGCGATCGCATTCTCGACGATCCGGCATTTCCTCCTTCCTCCGAGTACGGAGAGAGGAGAAGGAGAGCGTGCGGTGGCGCCGGGTGTTTTCTGTTCAATCGCAAAATCGCAAATTCACACTCAAGCGATCTTCAACTTCACCATCCGCCGATTCAATCGCTGAATGTTGATCCCCAGCAATCGGCAGGCGGCGATTTTGCGGTTGTTCGTTCGTCGCAGCGCTTCGACGATCGTGCGGCGTTCGACGTCGTTCAGGGAGAGCTCGCTGGCGGAGCCCGTGGGTGATGTGTGGCGGAGGCGCTCGGGCAAATCGTCTCGTCCGATGATGGCATCGCCGGCCAGGACGTGGGCGTGTTCGATCACGTTGGCCAGCTCGCGGATATTGCCCGGCCAGCTGTGTCGTTGCAGCGTGTGCAGTGCCTCATCGCTCAATTGCTTGGGCGTTTCGCGATAGATCGCGGCCTGCGCGTCCAGGAAATGCCGGGCCAGCAGTCGAACGTCTTCCGGCCGTTCGCGTAACGGCGGCAAGGTCAAGACGACGATGTTGAGCCGGAAATATAAATCCTGTCGGAACGTTCCGTCGCGCACCATCGTCGGGAGATCGCGGTGCGTTGCGCAGACGATGCGCACATCGACAGCGCGCGGTTTCGTATCGCCGACGGGAACAACCTGCCGTTCCTGAATCACGCGCAGCAGCTTGGCCTGAAGTTGAGGCGAGAGCTCGCCGATTTCGTCGAGGAAGAGCGTGCCGCCGTCGGCGGCGCGAATGAAGCCGAGGCTGTCGCGCATCGCGCCGGTGAATGCGCCTTTCACGTGCCCGAACAGCTCGCTCTCGAAGAGTGTGTCCGACAACGCGGAGCAGTCGACGGGAATGAATGGCGCGTTCACCCGGTCGGACTGCGCGTGAATGTGCCTGGCCAGCATTTCCTTGCCGCTGCCGGTCTCGCCGAGAATCATGACGGTGCTGCGGCGGGTGGCGATCGACTCGGCGATTTCCTTAACGGCCGTGAACGACGATGATCCGCCCACGAGCGGCCGAGCGATTCCGCGCGGCCGCGCTGGTCTGTCGATCGCGCGCGGCATGGTCCCGATCGCGTCGGCACATTCAGCCGAGCCTGAACCCTCTCGATTTCTTGGATTCCACCCCATGGAATAACTCGATGGAACAACGCAGTTGTTGACACGAATCGATCGAGCCTCACAGCGGCATCGGAGCCGCGTCAGGTCGTATGATTCAACAGCAAATTTGGTAGAGTGCCGATCGGCCGCGTCATGACGACGAAAGCCAAACCGGTGTCCAGTCCCCAAATCGATCTCGCGCTGCCGGCAAGCCCCTTGCCGGTAAGTCTACGGAAGATGACGGAAACTTATGGGTACCGCGGAAAATTGCAACATCGAATTTGGAAGAAATGTGCCGATATTACGACAGATCTGTTCTTAAGTGGTGTTGAGAGGTCGGCGGATCGTTCGGTAAAATCGGTTCGCTGACACATTTTTAAGGTGCTGCAAAAACTTTGCCCTTTTAATGAAATTTTTTCGATTGCGCACTGATTCAATCCTCCGATGCGAAACGATCGGGCTCGGCGACAACAATGACTAGCCGCACTTTTATGCGATCAAAACGAAGATGGCGTGGGGCCGCGTTCATCGCCGCGGCCCTGTCCGCGCGGGTGACCGGCGCACGGTTGGAGCCGTCGGTTCCAACTTCGATGCCCGCAACTTCCACGGCGTCAACTCTTGAGGCAGCGACGCAGCCTGCCACCCGTCGCACGCCGCGCGCGGTCGTTGTGCCGGATCACTTTCTCACGGTTCGCGCCGGCCAGCGCACCGCGCTTTGCGAGGCGGCCGATCAGGCGTGGGTGACGGACGTGCTGAACATCGCCCCGCCCACCACGCGGCCGACCACCATGCCGGTGGATTTAGTCGCACGGCTTATCGAGAAACGCGATCTGTTTAAAGGGCGGCTCGCGTCTGATGTCGCGATTAACGATCCGGCCGTCATCGATCAATTTTATGATCAGAAGCTGCTCAGTGCCGTGCGGAAGCTGATCGATATCGAGCCGCCGCTCACCTACATGATCTGCACGCGCGATCGCCTCAAAGAGCTGCTTCGCGGCGGGTGGGAAGATCCGCGCTTCTACTACAACCGCGCGGCCGACGAGGTGACGTTCGATCCCGATCTCCGCATGTCGGATGACGGGCCCGCCAACGAGTTGCTCACGCCGGCGCTGTA